>CAVZMC010000069.1:0-8740 GCA_963776125.1 uncultured Acidobacteriaceae bacterium
TGACAGATGGGATGAAAAGGCCGGTCTCCGACGGGATGCTGTAGGCTCCCAAGTTATCGACGCGCTTGAAGCGCAAGAGAAAGCCCGCGAAGCGCCCGAACCCGATTACTTCGTCGGCGCCAGTTCTTGCGGCGACCGCAGGATAACCTTTGCTCGAAGCAAGAATCCGCTCAAAGAACTCGCACCTGGTTGGCAGGTAGAAGTGGGGATTGTCGCCAATGTCTTTCTTGTGCCGTCAGCCCTCCGCACACAAAAGGGCGAGGGCAAGTACCGGGCCGGGGCAGGTCGAAACTCTGGTTTTGGGGCTTTGCTCTCCTGGCGGCAGCTCAGCTGGCATGAGCGACTTCATCTCTGCTTCTGTGCGAGCACGGTGTTTGTGCACCAGGGTGCAGACCTCACGCTTCAGTTCTCGAAGCCGGTGTTGCCTCAATCGCTCTCGCTGTTGCCGCTACGCCCGTCACCGGCAAGAAGTGGCGGAGAACTCCATCGTGACCGTGAACGGGGATTTACGCACGTTGCGCCGCGTTCTCCATCTGGTCGTTGAGTGGGGCAGGTTGGAGCACTCGCCCGCCGTTCACGAACTGCCGCAACCCAAGGGCCGCTCCCGCGTGCTGAGTTTCACGGAGGAAGCTGTACTTGGCGAAGGCTTCCGGCAATCTCCGCGATGCAACGACTCTGGCGGTGGATACCGGGGTGCGCCCGAACAGCGAACTCTTCTCGCTGAAATGGTCTGACGTGGATTTGACGGCGCGTCCTGAATCTCCGCATGGAGTGATCCACGTTCGCCAGGGCAAGAGCGATGCCACACGGCGAAGCGTTCCACTTACGCCTCGTGCGGCGGAGGTTCTACGGCGGCGAAAGAAAGAGGCAGAGGCGGAGCCGAAGCCGAAGCCGAAGCCGAAGCCGAAGCAATCCGACTATGTGTTCCCCGGAGATGGCAATTCGGGACACATCGTTTCGCTACAGCATCCGCACGAGGATGCGGTCCGAAACGCCAAGTTGGAGTCTTTTGAGTTTTACTGCTGGCGTCATACGTTTGGGACGCGGGCTGCGCAGTCTGGCATGGATCGCTACAGCCTTGCCCGGCTCATGGGCCACAGTTCGCCCGCCGTGGCCGCCCGCTACTATGTCCATGTCACAGAGACACATGTCGCTGCTGGGTTTGGGAAGTTCGTGGAATACCAGACGCGCAACGTTGCGGAAGGAATCGCAGCCGCGTTTCCAGAAGCAAGCGAAGCCATCCAGTAGGGTGCTTTGTTAGCGTGCCGTGGTATACAGGGTGGTATACAGAATGGTCGCAACAGGCCGTAACTCATTGACGGCGTTAGCTAGGTAGTAAGATTCTCAATCTTCAAACCCGGGTTCGATTCCCGGTAGCGCTACCAAGACCCTTCCTGCTGCAAGTCTAGACAACAACCAAGCTGGAAGGCCGGCGTAAAGAACATCCCTGGAGCGACCGCAACTTTTTGCTCATTCTGAGGTTTATATAGGTGGGCATTTTCACAGCAGTGCAAATTGCCCGAACGACCTTCAGATTCGGTTTCAGTTCGTACCGGAATCGCGATCTGAAAGGAGGGCCAAAAATGCGCTATCTACGATATCTCGCTTTGCTGAGTGTGCTGGTTCTGCCCGCGGCTTTCGCCCGCGCTGGAGTTGTGGTAGGAGTTGGGGTTGGTCCGGGATACGTCGGACCCGCGCCGGCATGTGCCTATGGCTATTACGGTTACTATCCCTATGCGTGTGCGCCTTACGGCTACTACGGGCCCGCGTGGTTCTCTGGGGGCATCTTTATCGGCGCCGGTCCGTGGTATCACGGTTTCTATGGACGCGGTTTCTATGGGCGCGGCTTTTACGGGCGCGGAGGGTATGGACCCGCGTACGGCCGAGGCTTTTACGGCCGTCCCGGCTATGGCGGCTTTGCTCGCGGCGGATACGGGTATCGCGGCGGTTTTGCCCGCGGACCAGTTGGTGGCGGCTTCCGTGGAGGCTTCGCGCGGGGTGGTGGTGGGTTCCATGGCGGCGGTTTCCACGGAGGCGGACGCCGGTAACTAGTTTGATCGCTTGGCAGAAAAAAGGAAAACGGTTGGCATCAGCTGCCAGCCGTTTTTGTTTGCGTGCTTATCTCCGCCGGTTGCGCACCAGAACCAACCGCGAAATCCCATTCTGCACTAATCTTTAATCTCCCGTCTGCGGTTATTCTGGGACGACAGGAGTCCGAATGCCACGTTACACCTCGCAACACACCCTGGCTTGTTTAACGCGCCAGGGCGCCGCCGAACTGGTGCGGCGGGTTCATAGCGCTACCGCCGTTACGGCGCGCCGGGTGCTGGTCAACATGCAGGAAGGGAAAATGCTCATCGAATTTGAGGCGCCGGCGCGTGAAGAATTGGAAAAGTGGCTGGCCGCGGAGAAATTCCACTTCGATTGGTTGTTGCGCATCGAGTATGAATCCGTGGACGGCGAATTGCGGCCCGTCGTGTGACGCCTCCACGAGACGACTCGCGCCATTGCGCTCCACTCCGTTCGGGAGTAATCTTTTCTTATGATTTCATGCTGCCAGAAAGCCGCCGGGGACGGCTGTTGTACGTGTTGTTACACCTGTCCTCTGGCACGGGCAGGCTAGGTATGTGAAAGCCGATCCTAGCTCGGATTTAGAAACCCACCGCCAGAGGCATTTGAGCGGTGGGTTTTTTTCTTTGGCCGATTAACGACAGTCGAGACAATCAAGTTGAAACAATCGAAATTTTGGAGGAGGAAAATAAATGTCTGAATATACGCATCCGGAAGTGCTGGTTTCGACCGAATGGGCGGCGGAGCATTTGAACGATCCCAAGGTCCGCCTCATTGAAGTGGACGTGGACACCACCGCCTATGACCAGGGCCATATTCCCGGCGCGGTGGGATGGAATTGGCAGACCCAACTGCAGGACAACGTGCGCCGCGACCTGATCGGCAAGGCCGCCTTGGAAGAACTGCTGGGAGAGTCGGGAGTATCGAACGACACAACTATCTTATTGTACGGCGACAATAACAACTGGTTCGCCGCCTACGCCTTCTGGCAATTGAAGTATTACGGCCACAAGGATGCTCGCCTGATCAATGGCGGACGCAAGAAGTGGGTCGCGGAGAACCGGCCACTGACCTCGGATGCCGCCAAAGTAGCGTCGGCCACTTATCGCGCGACCGGGCCGGACGAGTCCATCCGCGCGCGTAAGGAACAAATCTTCGCCGCGCTGGAGAATAGAAATCGCTCAAAGCTTGTGGATGTGCGTTCGGTGGACGAGTTCACCGGAAAGATTCTCGCGCCTCCGGGAATGACCGAAACCGCACAGCGCGGCGGCCACATTCCGGGCGCGGCCAACATCCCCTGGGCGCAGGCGGCGAACGAAGACGGCACTTTCAAGTCCAACGACGCGCTGAAACAGCTTTACGAATCGAAGGGCGTCAATGGCAGCGGGGAAGTAATCGCCTATTGCCGCATCGGCGAGCGCAGTTCGCACACTTGGTTCGCCTTGAAGTACTTGCTCGGCTACAAGGACGTCAAGAACTATGACGGCTCCTGGACCGAGTGGGGCAACCTGGTGGGCGCGCCGATCGAGAAGACCGCGGCGTAGTTCGAGTTGCTTTTGTTTCGTATCGGGGCATCGCTTCAGCAGTGCCACCAATACGTCCCTGATGGTCACCAGAGCGAAGCGAGGAAGTTGCAGTCCTCGCGTTGCGAGAACTGCCGCTTCCTCGCACTCGCGGCAAAACGCACGCATCCTTCGGCGACGGATCTGCCTCAGAATGAGAAAGTTCTACGACAAGTTCCCAAGCAAATCCGCTACGGAGAACGCCTGCGAGGATTTCAGCGATACCCTGAACAGTCGTCGCGGTTCTCCCTCGTACGACAAAGAATATTCGGTTCCGCCAAATAGTTCCTGAGCGAAGCTCTGGAAATCGGGATGCAACGCCGCACGCGTCTGCTCGCGATTCGGAGCCAGGATGCGGTCGTTGACGAACACTTCCACTTCGTGGCCGTCGAAGCGAAGTTTCCCGCCCAAGCCCGGCTCGGCTTCCAAACGCTGGCAAGCGCGAAGGGCCGCGCGCACCGCCTGTTTCAGGCGATCGCGATTGCTCCCTTCGAGCGCGGCCTTGCGGTTGTAGCGCACCCCCAGGCGGCCGTCGGTATTGTCGACGCTGTAATCGCCCTCCAGGCCGATTAGGATTACTCCCGGCCCATCGTGGACATGCCGGTAGTCGGCGATATCCAGCAAGCGCTCCTCGAAGATTTTGTCTTGAATCCAGCCATGAAAGATAGGAATCAACGGCTCGAGGTCGAGGGCGCCGCCGTTTGTCAAAAGCAACTTCGCGTTGACGTGCTGAATGTCCATGAACTCCCGTACTCGTCGCGACAAGAAACAAAACCTATAAGCACCAAGGACACGAAGCATCACGAAGGCTCAAGTTTGGCGTTTTCCTTCGTGAGCTTCGTGTCCTTCGTGGTTTATGGTTTCCACCGGCCCACTATCCAAATTTCCGGCTTTAGACGCTGATCGCCGTCATCATCTTGTGGTTGCAACTATGCGCGGCGTCGATGAAGAGCTGCGCCTCATCCAGCAAATAGCGGCTGGAGTCCGCCGTATAGGGCGTTCCCGCTTTTTGGTGAGCGTCGAAGAAGTATTGCGCGAATTTGCCCCCAGCAAAAGGGTCCCAAAACAGCTGTGTGTCGAAGAACCGGGTGCGGAATTCCGAGACAATCTGATTGGGATCGTCGGACACGTTGGGGTTCTGAATCTTCACCAGCGCCTTAGCCCCCAGCAGCATGGAGTGGTAAGCCTTCTTGCCCGCTTCCTCGATCTGCCCCGCCTCATAGGCCAACTGGCCTTCAAACAGTTCCCGCTCGGCGGCGCCCATCTCAAAATCAAACGGCGAGACCACTTCTCCGGCGCATTCGCCGGTGCCCATATCTCCCAGGCCGTATTCGCGAGGGTCTCCCCAATCGGAAAAGAAGGAACGATCGTTCGCCGGCGGGCGCGTAAGGTCGTCCAGCATTTTCTTCAACTCGGCTTTGCCAGTACGCTTGGTGAAGTCTTTGAAGCTTTCACCCTGCTTGCGCTCGGCCACGTAGCGTTCGGTGAGGCGCGTGACCACCTGCGGAATATTCTTCGACGGAACGGCGACGACCGGCAGCCCATACGAGCCCCCGTTGTGCTCCCATTCCCCGCCCAGGACGACCTGGAAGTGGGGCACGGCGTAGCCTCCCAGCTTGCGGCTCACGCCGTAAAAGCCGAGGTCGGCCACGTGATGCTGCCCGCAGCTGTTGAAGCATCCGCTGATCTTGATGTGCAGATTGCGCACCGCTTCGTCCATCTGCAAACTTTTTTCGGCCAAGCGGGTGCGCAGTTCGCCGGCCAGACCGCGCGAAGACGAGATGCCCAGCTTGCAAGTGTCGGTGCCCGGGCAGGCAATCACATCCACAATGGCGCCCGCTCCCGGATCGCCCAGGCCGGCGGCTTCCAGTGCCTTGTAAAGTTCCGGCAAATCGCTCCGGCTCACCCAGCGAATCGCGAAGTTCTGTTCCACCGTGGTGCGAATGGTCTCTCTGGTAAAGCGGCGAACGATGTCGGCCAGCGAACGTAGTTGATTGGCGGTAATGTCGCCCAAGGGAAGCGTGACCATCGCGGTCACATACCCGGATTGTTTCTGTGGGCGGGTGTTGCTCTCCAACCAGCGCGCAAAGCCCTCCGAAGTTGTGATGGAAACCAGAGGCGGCAACTCTCCGCCCGGCCGCAGCGCCGACTCCTGCGATTGCAGGGCGTCCTCTATATAGCCGGTCCAGCGAGGGTCGAAGGGAAGACTCTTGCGCTCTTCCAGAACGATTTCTCTGAACTTCTCGATCCCCAAATCCTGAATCAAGAATTTGAGCCGGGCCCGGCTGCGATTCTTTTTCTCGCCCAGCCGCGCGAAAACCCGCCCGATAGCCTGGGTGAGCGGCAGCAATTCCTCCGGAGCAATAAAAGCGTCGAACAGTTTTGCCTGATAGGGAACCGCGCCCAGCCCGCCCCCGACATACATTTCAAAGCCGATTTCTCCCTCGCCGTTTTCGCCTCGCCGCTTGGCGATCAACCCAACGTCGTGCATGCTGGCCAGTCCGCAAGCATGCTGCGAACAACCGCTGAACGACGGCTTGAATTTCCGGCCAAAGTTCTGGGTGTCAGGATGGCCCAACAGGAATCTCGAAAGAGCACGCGAATACGGCGTGACGTCGAAGGTTTCGTCCTGGCAAACTCCGGCGTAGGGACAAGCGGTAACGTTGCGGACGGTGTTTCCGCAAGCCTCGCGCGTCGTGATGCCCGCAGCCGCAAGCCGCCGCATCACGCTGGGCGTGTCATCAATGTGAACATAGTGGAGCTGGAAGTCCTGCCGCGTGGTCACGTGCGCAATGCCGTCGGAATATTCCTCGGCCAACTCGGCCAGCGTCTCCAGCTGCGCGGCATTGAGGCCGCCGCCCGGAATCTTGATGCGCTGCATCCCCGGCGCGTCCCAAAGCGTCATGGGGCCTTTGGTCAAATCGCCTGACGGGTACGTCATCTGCTGAACTTTCTTTCCGTCGTGGCGCTGGCCATTGTCGTAGCGCTGGCCGTAGGCGCCGCGGCGCAGGCGAGTTTCGGCGAAGAGCTTCTCGTCCATCTTGCCCTGTTTTCGCAGGGCAATGTCGGTTTCGAAGCTGTCAATCTCACGCGCCAAAGGTTCCGGCAACTTTCCCGCGAGGCGCTCTTTCCAAAGTGTGTTGGAAGCTTTCATAGTCTGAAAAACATTTCAAAAAATAGAAAGGCCCGCTTGCCTCCTCGGCGAGTGGGCCTTTTGAATAAGCTCGAATAATAGCCTTAGTTCAAATCCTCCACGCGCCAAATGTGGGCGTACAACAACACAAGCACATGCACTTCGCCCATCCTTTGTTCTGGCAGCGCGCCATTGAGTCTCCTTAGCCTCTTTAGGCTACCGGACCCGCGCCGGGACTGTCAACGAGAACTAGCCATTCCAGGAAGAGTAGAAAAGGCCTAAACCACGAAGGACACGAAGTGTCACGAAGGCTACGGCTTCATTTTCCTTCGTGAGACTTCGTGTCCTTCGTGGTTTAGCTTGAGCAGCTAGGTCGAAGACGCGACTGCTACCGCCGCGGGCTCTTCTCATCCAGCGCCAGATTCAGCCCCACCACGTTCACCCGCGCCTCTCCCAAGAATCCCCACTGGCGCCCCTGCGTATTTTCCGACACCAGACGCCGAACGTCGTCTTCGCTGAGACTCCGTTCGCGGGCCACGCGCGGCACCTGAAATTCAGCCGCCGCGGGAGTGATATCGGGATCGAGCCCAGACCCGGAGGTCGTGACCAGATCGACGGGAACCGGCGCCGTCGGGTTCTCCGCTTTCGCCGCCGTCACCGAAGCCGCCACGCGGTCCATCAACGCATGATTCGTGGGCCCAAGATTGGATGCGCCAGAGGCCGTCGGGTCATATCCCGTGCCCGCCGCGGAAGGCCGCGAATGGAAATAGCCCGGGCCGACGAAAGGTTGTCCGATAATCCGCGAAGCGATGACCGTCCCGTTCTGCACGATCAGTTGGCCGTTGGCTTTGTCTTTCATGAACAACTGCGCCAGCCCGGTGACCACCAGCGGATAAACCAGCCCGAACAGAACGGTGGTGGCCAGGGTCATGAGCACTGCGATGAGCAAGTTCTTTTTCATACGTTCCTCTTACGCCAGTCCAACGCGCGTGATGACCATATCGATCAGCTTGATGCCGATGAAGGGGATGATGATTCCACCCACGCCGTAGAGCAAAAGATTGTTCCGCAGCAGCAGGGCCGCGCCCATGGGACGGTATTTCACCCCGCGCAGCGCCAGCGGAATCAGCGCCACGATGATGAGCGCGTTAAAAATCACCGCCGACAAAATGGCCGACTCCGGCGTCTTCAAATGCATGATATTCAGCGCGTTCAGCACCGGGAAGGTCGCGGCGAACATCGCTGGAATAATGGCGAAGTACTTGGCCACGTCGTTGGCGATGGAGAAAGTGGTCAGCGCGCCGCGCGTCATCAGCAACTGCTTGCCGATTTCCACGATTTCGATGAGCTTGGTTGGGTTGGAGTCGAGGTCCACCATGTTGCCGGCTTCCTTCGCCGCCTGCGTGCCGGTGTTCATAGCCACGCCCACGTCGGCCTGCGCCAGCGCGGGCGCGTCGTTGGTGCCGTCGCCGGTCATCGCCACCAGCTTGCCCTGGCCTTGTTCGCGGCGGATCAAATCCATTTTCTCCTTAGGCGTCGCCTGCGCCAGGAAATCGTCAACCCCCGCTTCGTTGGCGATGGCCGCCGCGGTCAACGGATTGTCGCCGGTAATCATCACCGTCTTGATTCCCATGGCGCGCAACTGATCGAAGCGCTGCCGCATGCCGCCCTTCACAATATCTTTCAGCTCGATCACGCCCATCGCGCCCCGGCTTTTTTCCGCGACCACCAGCGGCGTGCCTCCGCCGCGCGAAATCTGCTCGACAATGGCCTTCACTTCCGCCGGCATCTTGCCCGAGTTTTGCAGCACGTAGTTCTCGATGGCCTCGGCCGCGCCTTTGCGAATCTCAAAGCCATTCAGGTCCACGCCCGACATGCGGGTTTGCGCGGTAAAAGGCACGAACTTCGCCTCATGAGAGGCAAGGTCCCGTCCCCGCAATCCGTATTTCTCCTTGGCCAGCACCACAATGGAGCG
>CAVZMC010000070.1:0-6724 GCA_963776125.1 uncultured Acidobacteriaceae bacterium
GCCGTCTTCCCCACCGTCAGATAAATCCCCACCCAGGTGTAGTGACGGCCGGTAGAAAGCAATTCGCTAACTTTTTCCAGCGGAGATTGGTGAAATGACGCGCGGTTACCGGCAAGCAGGCGCTCAATTTCAGAACTCAGAGCGCGAGGTGAACGATAGCTCTTCAAAATTCTCCTCTTTTTTATGCACGAAATTGGAAATGAATTCCGGCGCTAGTGTAGCCGCCCATGCAAACCACGGTCAATCGTGCTGGACGTCTTTGGTAGCGCCGACGACTCGCCGGCTGTCGTGGGGGCGTCCCGCCCCCACTGCCCGAGCAAGGCCCGCCCCATCCAAAACAAGAACAGATTCACGCTAAGGCTGCTTCTTCAACTCCGGCGCTGCACTTGGCGACGGCGCCGCGGCAGGAGCCTCCGGCTTGGTCACATCCGCGTTGGCGCGCGCCGACGGATTCACTCCAAAATCCCAGACGTAGGAATTAAGGCCTTCCTTGCCCAGCATCTCCACCACCGCATACTCGCCCGTCTCCAGCTCGACCGACGGAGTGATCTTGATCCACCCTCCGGTAAGGTCCACCATGCTGGTGGGAACAAGCTTTTGCTCCTCTTTGGCCTTGCCGTAGATGGAAACCTTGATGTCGCCCACCATGCGTTTGTCCGCTTTGCTTTGCATGTGCACGATATGAAAGCGGTCGGAAGGATCGGCGTTCGCGGCGGCATCACTTGGATCCAGCGGCTCAAGTTTAAGGTAGATCGCCGGCACAGCGATGTGCGCCTGGACTTGCGCATGCGACCCCGGCACCTCAATATTCTGCTTGACGCCGGCCATCGGATTGATGGCCGCCCGCATGACATTTCCTTTTCTATCCTGCTTGATCTCACTGCCATGCTGCTGCAGTTCCACCAGCTGCGGCTGATTCTCGTAGGAATCCAACATTAAGACCCCGCCATCCTCCGGCAAGTGCAGGCCGGGAGCGACTTCCGGCCGCCTGGCCTCCTCGGCTCGGCGCTCGGCCGCCAGTTCCTTGTCGACTTCCGCCGCCCCCGGCAAAGGCACGCCGTTCTGCCGATCCTTCTCATATTTGTCCGTGGCCGCCCAGTCCACCATCGACTTAGGCACTTCCTCCCACTCCCCGCGCTCCGCGCTGAAGTAGCGCACCCGGTCGCCCTTCACTTCCCATTTCGTCGCCAGCTGATACGACCCGTCCGTCAGGATCAGACGTTTGGAAAGTTCCTGTGCGGACGCAGCGCCCAGAAAAAACAGAAACGCCATCACCCAAGCGAGGACATAAAGCGAGAACCGGCATGCGGAACTCCTACGCGCCATGCCCTAATTATGAACCCGGACCGGAATTATTCGCCATTTTCTCTTTCCGTGAACCTGCCATTTTGACAATTGAACCGTCATCCCGAAGCGCGCAATTCAGCCGGGTGAGGCATCTAACGCGTAGCGAACACGGTCAACAACGACCGCGCCGTCACAGAGGTATGATGAAGCATGAACCGCGAACTCCCCGGCATGGTCGGCGGCCTAGGCCCCGAATCCACCGTCATCTACTACCAGCAGATCATCGCCGCATACCGCAAGGCCAAGCAGCATGCCAGCTATCCCCACCTCCTCCTCAGCAGCATCGACCTCCAGCGCATGCTGGTCCTGCTGGCGGCGAGCGACCTCGCCGGCATCGCCGATTATATGCTGCATGCCATCCGCTCCTTGGCCGCCGCCGGCGCGACTTTTGCCTTCATCGGCGCCAACACGTGGCATATCGTATTCGACCAGGTTGAGCAGCTTTCCCCAATCCCGCTCATCAGCATTGTGCAAACTGCTTGCGCCGCCGCCAAGCAGGCCGGCTGCAAGCGCCTGGGACTGTTCGGCACCCGTTACACCATGCAAGCCGATTTCTATCCGAAAGTGTTCGCGCCATCCGGCTTGGCCATCGTCCCTCCGGCCCAAAGCGAGCAGGACTACATTCACGAAAAATACATGGGCGAACTGCTGAACGGCGTAGTGGTCCCGGAAACTAGGCAGCAGCTATTGAAGATCATGCAAGGCATGCAAGACCGCGACCAAATCGACGGCGTGATCCTGGGCGGCACGGAGTTGTCGCTGCTCTTCCAGGACCACACGGCCGGCAGTATTCCGCTCTTCGACACTACAAAAATTCACGTCCAGGCCGTCGTAGCGCGGATGTTGGAATAAGGCAGCGGCGTCAATCGAGCCCGGCAGAGCGAAAAAACTCGCGCGGATCACTGATTTTGGGTGGCGCAGCGGTTCACCGCCGCGGATAGTTGGTCTATTTTCAGAACGGCTTTAGCCGCTGCCGGCTTAATCCTTCTGACAAATGAAGACGTCCAAGAACCGAAAACCGAGAACTGAAAGCTGACAGCCGAGAGCTAACCCTCCGCCCCCGATTTCCGCATTTCCTTTCACAATCTTTTCTGGCATAATCAATTGTGCACCCCAACCTGCACGAAATTTCAAGACAATTTAGAGCGAGGAACCGATGTCGGCAAAGTACATCTTTGTGACCGGCGGCGTTGTGTCTTCTTTGGGCAAAGGCCTAGCGGCAGCTTCCATCGGCTGTCTGCTCGAAAGCCGCGGCCTCAAAGTCAACCTCATGAAGTTCGATCCCTACCTGAACGTCGACCCCGGCACCATGTCCCCGTTTCAGCACGGCGAGGTTTTTGTCACCGACGACGGCGCCGAAACCGATCTCGATCTCGGCCACTACGAGCGCTTCACCCACGCCAAACTTTCCCGCGACAATAACTGGACCACCGGCCGTATCTACGAGCAGATCATCGCCAAAGAACGCCGCGGCGACTACCTGGGCAAAACCGTGCAGGTAATTCCGCACGTGACCAACGAAATCAAAGCCGCCATGAAGAAAGTCGCCCAGGAAGTGGACGTAGCCATCGTCGAAATCGGCGGCACCGTCGGCGATATCGAATCTCTGCCCTTCATGGAAGCCATCCGCCAGATGCGCCAGGAACTGGGCCGCGAGCACACTCTGTTCATGCATGTGACGCTCGTTCCCTTCATCGCCGCCGCGCAGGAGCTAAAGACCAAGCCAACCCAGCACTCGGTGAAAGAATTACTCAGTATCGGAATTCAGCCCGACATCCTGCTTTGCCGCACCGATCGCTTTCTTTCCAAAGACATAAAGTCCAAGATCGCGCTGTTCTGCAACGTCAGCGAAGAAGCCGTGATCACCGCCAAAGACGTGGCTTCCGTCTACGAAGTGCCGCTGGTGTTCGGCAATGAGGGCGTGGACACGCTGGTGCTGAAACACCTGCACATGGAAGCCAAAGATCGCGACATGTCGCACTGGGAAGACATTGTGCACCGCGTTTACAACCCGAAGGCCGAGGTCACAATTGGCATTGTCGGCAAGTACGTGGAATATGAAGATTCCTACAAATCGCTGAAAGAAGCGCTGGTCCACGGCGCGCTCGCCCACAATCTGAAGCTGCAACTGAATTGGGTGGAAGCCGAGGGCCTGGAAACCGGCGACCGCACTTACGAAGAGCAACTCGCCGACTACGATGGCCTGCTCGTCCCCGGCGGCTTCGGCAAGCGCGGCATTGAAGGCATGCTGATCGCCATCCGCTACGCCCGCGAGAAAAAGGTCCCTTACTTTGGCATTTGCCTGGGCATGCAGACCGCCTGCATCGAATTCGCCCGCAACGTGTGCGGGCTCGCAGATGCGAACTCCAGCGAATTCGATCCGGCGACGCCGCACCGCGTGATCTACAAGTTGCGCGAACTGCGCGGCGTGGAAGAACTTGGCGGCACCATGCGGCTTGGGGCGTGGCCTTGCAAAATCGAGCCAGGAACGCTGGCCCACCGCATCTACGAAAAGCTGGAAATCAGCGAACGCCATCGCCATCGTTATGAATTCAATCGCGAATACGAAGAAGTTATGACCGCGGCTGGCTTGCGGATTTCCGGCTCGACTCCCGACGGGACTTACGTGGAAATGGTCGAACTTCCCGACCATCCGCATTTTATCGGTTGCCAATTTCATCCCGAGTTCAAGTCCAAGCCGCTCGAGCCGCATCCGCTGTTCCGGGCGTTCGTCGGCGCGGCTTACGAGCATGGACAGAAACGGCTGGCGAACAAGGCTGCCGCGGAACTGGAGATGTTTCACCGGCCGCAAAAAGTTTCGAGCCGGTAAAAGCTTTTGCCCCAGAGGAACATCCGGAGGCTGCGGTGGGTTCCTCTGTGCTACCCTGCCCCTGTGTTTAATTCATGAGCGTTTCTTTCCAAATCAACGATGTGCGCATCGGCTCGGGCAAGCTGTTTCTCATTGCCGGGCCATGCGTCATCGAGAGCGAAGCCCACGCCATCCGCATGGCCGAGATCATCAAGGGAGTAACTCGTTCGCTGAATATTCCGTTTATTTTCAAAGCCTCTTACGACAAAGCCAACCGCACTTCCATCCGTAGTTTCCGCGGGCCGGGGCTGACCGCAGGCCTGCGCATCCTGAAGAAAGTGAAAGCCGAAGTCCACGTGCCCGTGCTGACCGACGTACACGAAGTTGCCGACGTCCCCAAAGTTGCCGAAGTTGCGGACATTCTGCAGATTCCGGCGTTCCTCTGCCGCCAAACCGACTTGGTAGTGGCCGCAGCCATGACCGAGCGCGTGGTGAACATCAAGAAAGGCCAGTTCGTTTCGCCCTGGGACATGCGGCACGCGGTCGAGAAGTGTCGCACCGCCGGCAACGATCGCGTGTTCGTCACCGAGCGCGGCTCGAGCTTTGGCTACAACAACCTAGTGGTGGATATGCGCTCCCTGGCCATCATGCGCAAGTTCGTGCCCGTGGTATTTGACGCCACTCATTCCGTGCAATTGCCTTCCGCTTCGCACGGGGACGAAGACCAGCCCGCCAGCAGCGGAGGACAGCCGGAGTTCATCCCGGTGCTGGCGCGCGCGGCGGTAGCGGCGGGCGTCGATGGAATCTTCATGGAAGTGCACGACAAACCTGCCGAAGCCAAATCCGATGGCGCGAACGCGCTCGATTCCCACAAGTTGCGTGGCGTGCTGAAAGAACTGCTGGCGCTGCAGAATGCCGTGGCCAGCGGAGGGGTGGCCGTGCGCAGACTCAGGCGGACTTCAGAGTAGTGTCATTGTGAGACATTTTCTAGGTATATCTAAAAGATAATAATCGACGATAAAGGCTTTGGGCGCGATTCTAGCGTCCGAGGATGGGGCTTTTTGTCCAAATCTCGACGCGTCGACCCTGGAGCATTGTAGCGCCACTGCGGGCCATTCTGGAGAGCGTCGTGCTGTCTTGATTTCGCTGCGGCGAGTCATACTTAAGAGCTAAGTCTATGAGTCCCGGTGTAAGTGCTTGCATTGATTTTAGCGCCACCGTCTCGGCGCCTGGGGGCCTGCCCTGAGCGGAGTCGCAAGGGCTGGGCGCCCCCGCCCGCCATAGACCCTGCCCTCGCGGTGCGGGCGAGACGCCCCCACCACAGCCGGCGAAACGCTGGCGCTACAGGAACCTAAAGCCAAGCGCGAGTTTGACTAACGCTTATGGGTAAGCGAGAATTGATTCTGCCGTAGCCAGAATCTGTCCTCCCCCAACAAGTGGGCCTGTGGCGCAGCTGGGAGCGCGCTTCCATGGCATGGAAGAGGTCGCCGGTTCGATCCCGGCCAGGTCCACCAAAACTCGCTTCGAACGCGTCGTATCTCCAGGCTACGGCTTGATCTCAATGACCGTGCCGTCCGGCACCGCACGCCAGATCTCATCCATCTCTTCATTCGTCACAGCGATGCAGCCGTCCGTCCAGTCCTTGAGGCGGTGGCTGCTGCCTATCCAGCCATATCCGTTCGGCAATCCATGGACGTAGACGTCGCCTCCAGGAGGGACGCCGAGCTTGGCGGCGCGAACACGGTCCTGCGCGTCCGGGTACGAGATGTGAATCGAATGGTAGAACTGGCTGTGAGCATTCCTACGATCCAGGGTGTAAATTCCCTCCGGAGTCTTGTGATCCCTTTGCCGTTCCTTGGGGCCAACAGGATTCCCTCCGAGTGCGACTCTGTAGGCCTTGAGAATTCTTCCCCGGCTCATCAGAGTGAGGGTTCGTTGGCTCTTCACTACCACCACGCGATCCGCTTTCACTCCAGATGGAAGCGCCTGTGCGGACGCAGAACAGCATGCCGCCAGCCCCATGACAAGGATGAACGTCCAGGTTCGCACGCTGCGGATTGTAGCTCGCGGCCTCGCGGCGGTGCTAGGCTGTTCTGGTGAGCCGCGAGCTATCTCCAAACAACACATTGGTTCATCGCAAGTATGTGCAATGCCTATTCATCTTGCTGGCTCTCGCAGCCTTCTATCCCTTGGCAGCCTATGGCGCGGCCAAGAACCGAGTTCCATCCCCCTGGACCGTATCCTGGCAGCCCACGCCGCTGGTGAACGGGGCGCCGGTTGTTTTTCGGATCACGCCGCCGCTGCGCCTTGATTCGCTTTCCGGACAATGGCTTGGCCACGATGTGTCCTTTTTCTTCGACCCGAAGAGCAAGCTTTGGTACGGCCTTGCCGGCGTGAGCCTGGAAACTGCGCCTGGAAGTTATGGGCTGCAACTGAAAGGCGCGACGGCGAGCGCCAAGGAGCTCGCGTTTGAGCGCGGGATTGCAGTGCGGCGGGCTCGCTATCCCACCATCGCGGTAACGGTTGCCAAGCAATTCACCGAACCTAGCCCCGAGCAACTGCAGGAAC
>CAVZMC010000071.1:0-117711 GCA_963776125.1 uncultured Acidobacteriaceae bacterium
TGCTGGCAGATACACCGTGGCCTCGCGGTTTCGGTGCCATTCTTGCGAATGTGGGTCCATTGTCCGAGGGCTTCGAACGGTCTGTTGCCTCGCCGCTCCAACCTCGTAGGCTACGTGCGATGGGACGCACGGTCTGATCGATTTCCTCCTTGCCAGACAATCATTCCAACAGCTTTCAGGTCGCAATCCGGGTTGCCGACTATCCGCCTGGTGGCGAGCCGTCTCTGGGGCTGTGAGCGCTATGGCGATTTTGCAACAGCTAAGGCCTGATCAGGCTCTGCGCTGTGGCTCTTGGCGATCACCGCACATCAAAGATGTGACCCGACTCACTGACAGAATGCGGTCATTTATGCTCGCATGAGCAAGTCCCGCCTCTCCGAGGAGCAGTCCCCGTCAGTTGAGACGTAGCGTCCCCTGAGGCAAGTGACGCCGAACTTCTTTTCCGAATTGGGCCTTCATCAGGAGCTTATTTCATGTAGGCAAGCGTGAGACGCATCAACATTCTGGCGTTGATTCTTTTCACGTTCATTGTTTCGGGCCGGGAAGGCAAATAGAAATGTCGGTACATCTTGAGGGAGGGTCGATGAAACTACGCATTGTGAGCATGGTGGGTCTGTCGTTGTTGTTTGGATCGGCGGTTGCGGCGCAGACCAAGGTTGCCGGCAAGATGCAATGCCCGAAGCCGGAGGTGGTCGGCACGGTGGAAGCTGGGGATCAGGCCGGACACAGGTTGACATTGGAGAAAAATACTTGCCCGTGGTCGACTCCGATGGAAATGCTGGGTGAAAAATCGAAGGATGGAACCTACGTTGCGTTCTCAGAAAACAGCCCCACTCGAGCCTCAACCCGTGGAACTTACGTCGGCAATATGGAGAACGGCGATAAGTTCTTTCTCAGCTTCGATTGGGTCGTCGTGAAAGACGGGAAGCCGAAAAGTGTGATTGAGAGCGTCAAAGGCACCTGGGCGTTCACGGGCGGAACTGGAAAGCTGGAGGGGATTAGGGGCAAGGGCACGTACACGGCGTCGGAGGACGAGACTGGTGGAGTGGTGAATATGGAAGGCCAATACGCCGTGCCAGCGGCCGCGCCAAAGAAGACCACGGCTCAGAAGCGGAACTAGATTCCGATCTTCAAAAGGATTCTCGCCAGTGTCCCTGCAAGCTGCCCCACCCTTCCCGGTGTTCGAAGGGTGCGAAGAACGGCTTCCGATCAAAGACTCAAAACCGGCCTGGGGGTCAATGAGTGTAATCGCGATGTTACGCTCACCGACCCGCCTATGGCACAGGATAGGTGTAGCGCACGCGCTTGGAGTGTTCCAAATATGTGTGCCAAAGGTAAACGAACGCCGCCGGACCCACGAGGTGATACCACCCCATCTCAGCGTAAGCAACCTGCTTTGTAGGTCGAATAACTGCGATCCAGAAAACAAAATAGGCAGCGTTCGTAATCAAGTACGTCAGAAGGAATCGCCGCGCAAAGCCGACGGCATGGGGCTTAACAAGCCACAATCTCAGCCCAGCCACGAAACTCAAGACCGCCAGGGCGCTGAACAGAATAGAATAAACACTCAATAGAAGTATCCGATTGAGAGTGTGAGCAGCGATGACGGTCGGAATGGTATGCGAGATGATGCGATAGAGACTCGTTGCTGGAAAAACGATGGTGAGAATCAAGCATAGAGCCAGCAACCATCCGCTAACTTCGGCAGGAACACCGCTGCTGTCTGGCGGCGATTGAAGTTGCGGGTCCATAGGGTGACACGAGCCAACGAGATTCTAGCGGTTTGGTCCGTCAATAGTCGAAAACAGGCGATAGCACTCACGACGAGGTAGGGAGCGGTCACGATTCTGGTCCTGTCGCGGGCAACCCTGAAGTAATCCTAAGGTAAGGGTTGCGGACCACACGGGAGTTGCTCGCTTTGGTCAATACTGCTCCGGTCGCCTCACGCATGGCGTCCGCCGCCGGGGCCTGAAACTTGGCGCACCCGGACGAGCACGACCAGTCCGTTGGACCCCCACTAATTCCATTGCAATCGGGATTGGCGGGGAGCTAGGATAGCCCGAAAATTGTTCCCCGGAGGTCCTATGAGAGTTTCGGATCTGATCGGGTCCCGCAAAGAAGTTTATTCGATTTCGGAAGAGAAAAGCGTCATGGAGGCCGCACAATACCTGCGCGAGAAACAGGTGCGGTCCGTTGGCGTCGTGGATGCCGGGGGGAAGTTGACTGGCGTCGTCTCGCAAAGCGATATTTCGGACAAGGTCGCTGCGGAGAATAAATCTTCGGCGTGGATGAAAGTGTCTGAGATCATGAGCCGGAAACTGTTGACGGTGACCCCGGAAATGACGTTTGAAGAGAGCTTGCGGGCCATGGAGCAAAACGGCGTCTATCATTTATTGGTACTGGACGCACAGGATCGGTTCCAAGGAATGCTATCCGTGAGCGACTTGTTGCGGGTGATGGCGGATGACAACAAGGCACGCGCGGACCTGCTGGAATCGTATATTTCCCCGCCGAGATAGAGCTAAATCGAGACATTGATTAGGTTTGAGCCGCAGGACACGATGCCGGCTACACGAAGCCGACGCGGCCCGGACGAATTCGTCGCATGCACGTGGATTGGGTGTATACTCCCCTCTCCGGACAGCCAAAAAGGAAGTTCCGATGAGCAGTTTCTCTCACGGGAATTCGCTTTTTCAATTGAGCCTGGTCCCAATCCTGGCTCGACGAGGCCGGCTCGCTCGCGGCTAGGGAGGGTGTATGAAGCAAACCTTCGCTATCGGGATTGGAGGAGCGGCCGGGCAGGGTGTGGCTACGCCGGGCGACATCTTCGCAAAAATTTTCAGCCGGCGAGGTCTAAATCTGAATGCCTACAACGCCTACCAATCCATAATTCGGGGCGGTCATACTTTCCTGACGATTCGCACTGGCCCGGAAAAAGTCACCAATATGGGTGACCGGATTGATCTGCTCATCCCGCTCAATCAGGACAGCATGGACCGGCACCTGAAGCTGCTCACTTCCGGCGCTGCGTGTCTCTACAATGCGGACACGGTCAAGCCGGGGCCAGCCGCCAAGGGTGTGCAACTCTGCCCGCTTCCGGTTTCCGAATTAGCGGACATCACTCGAAACAAGGTCGCACAGAACACCATTGCGATCGGTGCCGGCCTCCACATGATGGGAATCGGATTCCAGGCATTAGAAGACGTCCTCCGAGAACAGTTCAAGAAAAAGGGCGAGGCGGTGGTGGCAGAGAACGTGAGTGTGGCGCGCGCTGGCTACGACTTTGCAGCCGCGCGCTTCACGGCTTTTCCCAATCCGCTCCCGAGTACGGAGAATCGCTACGCCATTCTGAGCGGAAATATTGCGATGGCGATGGGTGGTGCCGCCGCCGGCGTGAAGTATTACTGTGCCTACCCCATGAGCCCTGCGACCGGTGTTCTGCATTGGATGGCGGCGCACGCGCGCAAAGCTGGCATCATAGTTCGGCAAGTCGAGGACGAGATTGCTGTAGTCAATATGGCGATTGGTGCGGCTCATGCCGGGGTCCGCTCCATGTGCGCTACGTCGGGTGGCGGCTTTGCGCTGATGAGCGAGGGGCTGGGCATGTCCGCGATGATGGAAACCCCGGTCGTGGTGATCAACTGTCAGCGCGCGGGCCCTTCCACCGGGGTGCCGACAAAGACCGAACAGGGCGACCTGTGGCAAATGCTGGGCGCTGCTTTCGGCGATTATCCCCGAGTGATCGCAGCGCCGCTGGACATCGGCGATTGCTTCAAGCTCATCCCCGAGATACACAACCTTGCGGACCGCTTTCAGTGCCCCGGCCTCGTGCTCTGCGATCTCCTGTTGTCCGAAGGCAGGCTGAGCGTGCACCCGAAAGACCTGGATTTCAACCCGCCTATCGACCGGGGCGAGCTCATCACCACCCAAAACGGAACATCTTCCGTGGTTCCCGCGAACGGTTCTTACAAACGTTACAAGATCACGGAGAGCGGCGTTTCCCCGAGAGCAGTTCCCGGCGTTCCTGGACACGTCCACACGGTGGCCACCGACGAACACATGGAAGACGGCATACTGATCAGCGACGAGTTCACCAATCCGATCAAGCGCCGCGAGATGATGGAAAAGCGCATGCGAAAGGTGGCCCGTATTGAGGCCGCCGTTCCGCCGCCTCTGCTGTCCGGCCCGCGCGATGCCGGCGTGACCTTGATTGGTTGGGGTTCGACGAAGGGCGTGATCGAGGAAGCCTGCGAGATTCTCACGGAGCAGGGCATTTCTGCCAATCAACTCCAGATTCGCTGGCTCGTGCCACTCCATGGCGATGCGATTCTCGAAATCCTTAAGGATTCGCGGCACACCATCATCGTCGAGAACAATTACTCCGGTCAGTTTGCTCGCTACCTGCGCAGCGAAACCAGCTTTGTGCCCAACGGCCACATTCGCAAGTACGACGGCGAGCCCTTCATGCCACACCACATTGTGGAAGCAGTGAAAGAACAGCTTTCCGGGAGAACGAACCTCTCTGTTCCTATGCACGAGATCACGGTTTGAAAGGGTAACGCAGATGGCCACCACGGCACAGCGTAGCAGTCCACTCACACTTGCTGATCTAGAGGGCAAAGTCGATCCCGACTGGTGCCCCGGATGTGGCGATTTTGGCGTCCTTTCGGCACTTCAGAAGGCCCTCGTCGAACTGCAAATCCCCAATCACAAGGTTGTCGCCATCAGTGGGATCGGGTGTTCCTCCAATCTGCCTGGCTTCATAAACACCTATGGCATGCACACCCTGCACGGCCGGGCCCTCGCGGTGGCCACGGGTCTGAAGCTCGCCAATCACGAACTGACGGTGTTGGTGACAGGCGGAGACGGGGACGGCTTCGGAATCGGCGGAAACCATTTCGTCCACTCGATGCGCCGTAATGTCGATTTGCTGTATATCGTCATGGACAATCAGATTTACGGCCTAACCACGGGCCAGACCTCGCCCACCAGCCGCATTGGTATGAAGACGAAGAGCATGCCGTTTGGCAATATCGAAGCTCCAGTCAATCCGATCTTATTGGCTCTGGCTGCCGGCGCCACCTTTGTCGCTCGGGGTTATAGCGCTGATCAGAAGCATCTCACGGAGCTGATTAAACGCGGGATCGAACACAAGGGTTTCTCGTTCCTGGACGTTTTTAGTCCCTGCGTCACCTATAATCACGACAATACCTACCAGTGGTTCCGGCCGCGGGTGAAAAAACTTGAAGACGACCCCGCATACGATCCTTCCGTTTGGACAGCCGCAATAAAAAGATCTTTGCTCTGGGGAGAGGAGATTCCCATCGGAAGATTCTTTGAGCGCACCGATGTCCCCTCGCTGCACGCGGCCGAGCCAGTGTTGAACGATGGACCGCTTGTCCATCGTGACCCGAGAGTGCCACCCGATGTGGCCCGCACGTTCATCGAAGAATTGATGTAGTGGCCCACCTTGCGGACATCATTGTTGACCTGACCGTGTGAGTGCGTCCAGTGGGAGTGAGAGAGAATCACTCCAGCTACTGTTTTTTCAGCCGAATAGATGTCGGGAAATCACCTGATCACCAGTCATCCTGCCTGGCGGCCACAGGCGAACTGGTAAGTCGGACAATCGGAATCTGTCCCAACACGCGCTGCCGGATCATGGTTCAGTTAACGGTTGTGCTTTACGAGTCCAGGTGAAGTTGTCGCTGCAATCTCAGCTTCTCAGAACGCCGATAGTTTCCGAATTGCCGACCACCCGCCCGCGATGGCTCATATGCGCTCTCCTAACGTTGGTCGTGATTGCGTGTTCAGTACCTCAGTTCACCCATGACCTAGTGTGCTGTCCCGTAAGTTCCTTACAATTCTTTCTTGGAGACTGGTGCTTCAGCTCCAGTGTAACTTGCGACCGCTCAACGGGTCTTTGGCCCCTAAAAGGAAAATGCGTTGGTCAGTTATTTCCGGGACACCACACTAGAGTGCATTTTGGTAGACCGATTGAATCGCCTCAATAACGCGCCTCTTTTGAGCGGTGAACCAAGCGGAGGATAGCGTTTCGTTGAAAGTTACGCGAACGCGCCCTCTCGCAGGGGTCGAGAATTTCAGAAGCCTTAAATTGTCGTCAGGGATCGCAGCGGACACTCGGCCGTGAGCAAGTGCATCTCTAATCTCAACCAGCGTTCCATCGATTCTTTCCACATCCCTCCGAACCAGAGCTCCCCGGCTGGCTCTTCCGCCTTTGCACTCTTCCAACGTCCGCTATTTCTTCGGCTGTGCTTGTGCCTGCGGCGCCTGCTCGCTGCTGGGAGGAACGATGTTCTTCAGGCGCATGTACGTAACCAGGTTGCCGTAGTGTTCCAGATCGTGCATGTTGTTGACTGTGAGCGCGCTGAGTCTCGGCGCGTCATTGCCGAAGAGCTTCACCATTTGCACCGCCGACGCATCGGTCATGCCGTCGTAGGCCTTGTCGCAGTACGCAAAAGCGGTATTCAGTGCCGCTATGAGATCGGCTTTCGATGTTTTGGTGTGCTCGATGTCCAGCGCGGGATTTTTCTCCCCGAGCGAGATCGAACAAAACAGATACTGGGCATCGGCCACATGTCCAAGGATCTGGCCGTAGCTCCGGACCGCCTCCGTGGGCTTAAAGCTGTAATTTTCCGCCGGCATCTTCTCGGCGGAGCGCAGCAGGATATCCTTCACCCTTCCGTAGGCCATCTTATTCCACGTGCTGAGCGGATTCTCCGGAGCAGGCGCGGCTGGCTTTTCCTGAGCCAGTGTGACCGCGGCCGGCACAACCAGGCAGACCAATAGCATTCGCAGAATGGTTCGCATGAGTACACCTCCTGGAGGTAAATACGATAAGCAGCCGATAAAGTTGCATCCGCTTGCCCTGAATTGTGCGAGACAGACGGGACCTTGACATGGACTACTTCCGCATGACCGACCACCCGGAAGGTGGCCAGACCAGTCAATACAAGCGCGTTTAGCGATACTAATCCGGCGGACGAACCGATAACTTCCGGGTTGCCCGTCATGCGGGGGCGACTCCGGACTAGGCCGGGCCAAATCTCCGAAAGGCGACTACGCGCTTTTGTGAATTCCCGCGATAAGTTGGCTCGCGTCCGCCAATCTCAGGGATCCGCGCCTTCCTACGGACGTCCGGACTCGGCGCCCATTCCGACCCGCCATTTGCCCTTCCAACCGAAAAGAGCCACTTCAGCCGGCGCAGGCCCCAGGCGCCTTCGACGGCGCATGCTCCTCTTTCAGAAACTGAAGGATTCTTTCATTGACCATCGCCGTCTGTGCAAAGGTCAAATCGTGACCAGCGCCCGGAATTATCTCAGCCGTGACTTGGGGAGCCACTCGCTTCAGGCGACGCACGGCCTTTTCGGCGGAGTAAATGACCTCGTTTTCACCGGCCAGGAACAATGCGGGGGTCCGCAGACTTCCCCATTCGGCATCGGTCAACACTGGCGGCATCGGAAGCTTGTGCCGCTGGATACTCCGCATGTTCAGCGCCAACTGCTCGATCGTCGAGTCAATCCATTGCGGATCCGTCCGCGCCATATCCGCAAAGATCCACCGAAAAAACGCTCGCAAGCCCCTTTGTCTGGCGATACCGAGCGCGATCAGGCGCATCCAGAACTCGGCCGGGGGCCGCAGAACGGTTGCAGCAGGCGCGAGGAGGACCACCTTCTCGAGGCGCTCTGGAAAATGCAATGCATATTGAGCTGCCAACGCTCCGCCGTACGACATGCCAGCAAGACTGACCCGCTCTCGCGCTTCCAACGCCCCGATGAGTTCGTCCAGCCACGCGATGAGGTCTTGGAGAGACTGGACCGGCTTGGTGCAAACGCTCTTGCCAAACTCTCCGACCTGGTCGACCGCTACCGTTCGATATTCCCTGGATAGCGCTTCGATATTCGGCGCCCACATGAGCGAAGTTCCCCCCGCGCCGTGCAACAGGACGAGCGCGGGCGCGGCAGGTGGGCCGCTTACGCGAACGAATGTTGCGCCGAACGTCGTCGGGACCATTCGCTCTTCCGACACAATCGGCCACAGCCTGGCGGCCAGGCCGTCGAGGTAGCGGAAACAGAGATCTCTCGCCGCCGCGGTTCGATAGGGATAATACTCCGCAGTGTTCATCGTCTCGTCCGAGACGTCGGCATTTGCCGCTGAAGCGACCAACGCAATCAACCTGCGAAAATCGGGGCGTTGCCGCAGTCTGGCCCCTTCTTTTAGACACCGGAACGAGCACATTTGTTCCTTGCTTCACCCGGCCCAAGCACGTGCTTGATTTTTTTGCACGGCGGGGCACGGCACCACCGTGACAGTCTGCCACGTCCGGCGAGGGCCGAACGATCGAGATTTGGCCGGCACTACTCCCGAGAAACCGGCTTCCCACCCGCGATGCTCTTGGCTGGCGTCCCAATTCTGTCAGTATGGTCGGCAAACAAGAAACTGAGAAAAGTCCCAACAACTTCCAGGTTGCCAGTTATCCTGATTTGCCAATTCAGATAGTGAGCTCAAACGGCTGTTGGCAACAGTTTGGATTTCTGCTGGAAGCACCGGTGGAGGAACCGTGCATCGGCAAGACCTGGTGCTGACCATCGATCTCGAAGACGCTTCAGCGGTTACACAGTCGCGAAGAGTTGGCGGAGAACGGGAGCTGGGAGGCAGGATTTTTCCACAAGGTCCTTCAGCTCTCTTGCGAGTTGGAATATCTCATCCGGTGCTTGCGAGCAGTGCCAGCCAACACCAATTTCGCCAAATCTGGAGGACAGGAGCGCGCGAAAGAATCTCGTCACGACAAATCTTGGAAGTACATCGAGGAGAACTGTACTGTGGGGAACGATGCGGCGGCCGTTTGCGCGAAGCACGGCGAGCGTCTCGCGCAGTGCATCCGTGAGCATTCCCATATCCTTCCGGGAACGAGCCAGGGCGTAGGTATCGCAGCCCTGCTTGAGAACGAACATCGCCACAGGGGCGACCATGGCAGCGTGTGTGACAAGCCAGTCGGGCATGTCCGCAATCGCCTTGGCCTTGAGGCCGGCGCGGCTGAGGATGCTGACCAGCCTGGTCAGCCTTTCGGTGATCGCACCATTTGCTTCTCCAAATGGGGTGCGTTGCCCCCTGGCTCGCATCGCCCGGATTAAGCTGCCCTCGCGCCTGCCCCCGGCGAAGGCAAAGCCTAGCATCACGCGTTTCGCGCCGAGCGCCGCAATCCACTCATCAGGGCCCGAAGCGGTGTTAACCATGAATACCACCGACTGGGACTGGTTTTGAGCGAGAACGGGCAAAAGATCCCGTACCTGATTCTTGCGAACGACGACGAGTACATATTCATAGATGTCTTCAGACGCCAGTCGGTCTACGACCGGCACATGCGTCACCGTGCGCGTGCCTTTGAGCGGGTCTTCTATTTCGATACCCCCCTGTAGTTCTTCGAGCCGCTTCCCACGGGCAAGAACAGTGACATCGGAGCCTGCCCTGTGCAGCGCCGCAGCACAGACAGAGCCATTGACCCCTGCCCCCATTACGAGTATTCGGCCGTCGGGTTTCATGGGGCTCTCCTTGCTTCACCGCCATTTTGCTCTAAATTCTACAACTCCCTAGCCCTAACAGTAATTGGTTGGTAGTTGGCATAACTTCCCCATTGCGCTGACAACCCCAGAATCGGCCGGCCAGTTGGCGGTTGGTTGGCAACACGGAAACAATCCGGAAACGTTCTAGGAGACTGCTGTTGCAAAATCCGGTGTCAGTTCTGGTGTCAGTTGGTTTGGCGATTCTGGGCACAACCAGAAGCGTCGTGGCAAACCGGACTGTTTGCATCTCATTGAAGTGGCATGTCGTGGCGGGTGCTCCCTCGCGCGAGCGCTAGGCAGGGCCTTGCTGGCGTGCCATTTGCTATTCGCGAATAGCGAATATATACTCTAAACGTGCAGCTGAAGCCCCAAGACGTGGTCGTGCTCATAAAACTCCTGGAGTACAGGGAGAACCGGCCCCCGTATGCCCAAATTGCCGAAGAACTCTTTCTCAGTGCCTCGGAGGTCCACGCCTCTGTCCAACGGGCGCGCCAGGCGCGGCTCGTTAGTGGGGTTGAATCCTCGGAAATACCCAACAAATCAGCACTCGAAGAGTTCCTGATTCACGGCTTGAAGTATGCTTTTCCCCCCGAACGAGGTGAGCTCACGCGAGGTGTTCCTACCGGGTATGCAGCCGAGCCGCTCAAGGGCCGCATTTCCGCCGGCAACGAACCTCCTCCGGTTTGGCCTTCCCCTCAGGGAAAGACGCGGGGATATTCGTTCGCGCCTCTTTATAAAACGGTTCCGCAGGCCGCATTGCGGGATCCCTATCTGTACGAAGTCCTCGCACTGGTCGACGCCATTCGTGATGGGCGATCGCGCGAACAGCAAATTGCCGAAGAGGAATTGAAAGCTAGGTTACACTCACCTCGCTATGCCGAACTCCAACATTGAGCTTCTCACGAAGGTGGCGAAGAAGCTGGGTCTACTCTTGCGCGAGGTCGTCTTCGTGGGCGGGTTCTTGCGTTCGGCATTCAATAGTCTCAGAAAATGAACCTCTGCCCTGCCGCCCCGAATCGCTCAATACACAACTCGCTGCAATCGAACCGAGCAAGATTGACTGTCAACTTGCAAACGGACACTACTCATCGTCGGGGTCAGTGGGCGCACTCTTGTCGTTGATGAAGTGGGCCGCATCGAGGGCTGCGGGAATTTTCTGGAAGGTGATGGGGGTGTGGGTGAGGTTGAAACAATCGGAAAGGTCGTCGGCCGTAGCGTCGGCGTAGCCGAGCGAGAGCAGGCTGAAGGTGGTCTCGATGAATTTGAGGATGCTCCCGAAGTCGTGCGTGCTGTGAGAAATGTAAGCGGCTTTGGCGTAGGGTGATACAACGATCAGAGGAACGCGGAAGCCGTAGACATATCCCGATCCCCAACTAACGCCGTCGTTGACGACCTTGGGCGCGACGTGATCGTACCAGCCTCCCCAATCGTCCCAGGTAATGATGATGGCGGTGTTTGGCCAATATTGGCTATTCCCGATTTCGTTGACGATGGCGGCTACCCAGGCGGGTCCGCTGCCGTTGTTGCTCTGGGCGTGATCGGATTGCGCGCCGTCGGGGATGACCCAACTCACTTGCGCAAGTTGGCCGTTCGCGATGTCCTGCAAGACTTGCGATTGCGGAATGATCACATTTCCAACCCAATCCGGACCCGTGCAGGTGAGAATGCCGTTGATGGTCTGTTGCTGGCACATGTGCTCGATGGCGTCGGGCGCGGTCCAGATCGAACCGGCGGATGGGGCATAATAGCGCCAGGACACGCCCTTACCGTTCAGCAAGTCGGTCAGTGTTGTGTGTTCGAAGCAGGGGTACTGCGATGATGATTCAACGCCCAACGGGGTGATTAATTTCACCGTCGTCCCTGCTGTGGCAATGCAGCCCGCAATGCTTCCACCGCTCATGTTCTCGGAGGCGAATAGATCGCTGGTGGCAGTGGGCGCCGAAGTACCGGAAAGAATGAACTGGTGCGCGGGAAAGCTGGGGCCCTGGTTGGTCTGAAACATGCGATCGCCGAAGGTGTATTGCTCGGCCAAGGCAAAGTAGGGTTGCACGTCGGCTGGGTTGACGTACATGAATTGCGGGTTGGGATGCGCATTGGGAGGACAATTGGCGGCGGGACTACATGGGATCAGGTCCGCCCCGTCCATTTTGCCGCCGTCATACATGGAAACGAAGGCTGAGTGGGCGTGGCTCAGATCGTAATTCTGAGGGTTGGAGCCGGCTGTGCCCAGGTCGATGGGACTCAGCGTGATGGTCTGGTGCGCAGAGTTCACGCCGCTCTGCGCAATGTCCGCGCCGTTTTTGATTAGCACTGGATCCTGGAAAAGATTGTCAGGCGTGCGGTTCTCCTGAAAGATGACGACGATGTGCTGGATCACGGCTGCCGTTGTCAGGCTCAGCGCTTGAGGGCCGTTGCTGGGAGCCAAACTCTTGGCATCGCTTCCGGTTACAGTGATGGCGTACGTGCCGCCAGGCGTGCTGCTCGAAGTAGACACCATCAGCGTGGAAGCGCTTGGACTGGCGCCGCTGATAATCACCGGAGACGTGCTGAAGGAGCAACTAGGAGGTGGGGTGCCACCGCTGATGCTGCTGCACGAAAGGCTGACGCTGCCCGTATACCCATTTGCCGGAGTCACCATGATTGTGGAAGTGGCCGCGCTTCCCGCCGTGACTGTACCTGGGCTCAACGCGGCGGCAGTTAGTGCGTAGCTGGGCGGGCCTGTTTGTCCTCCGGACGTGCCTGAACTGCAACCACTGAGGCCGAGCAGAAGCACGCTCAAGCCGAGAAATGAGATGGAGACAAACAGGAAACGAGGGCAGCCCATGGGAGGAACTCCTTGTCACTATTGGATGGTGTTCTTGCCGATACTAACCCGGCTGGCGAGGTTTCCACTCGGGGGAAAACGTACTTTTTTTGAGTCCGCACTCGACACACCCGCAAGTGTTGCGTCCTATGAATGGCTTGCCTTCGACGCTTTTGGGGTGGCGCTCGATCAGGCGCCTCTTAGTTCACACTTCTCAGAAGTTCCTTTTCCTGAGGCGAATAGTGGCTGTAGCGGCCCGTTTCGATTTCCCGCTCGCGAGCAAATGGTGGCATCTCGTGCAATGCTCGCATCGCATTTTGCATTTCGGGGCGGAGCGCCGGATCGTGTTGTTTGGTGGGGTTCGCGACGCGATAACTACTCGGCGTAGCGGTTATCCGGTCAACGGAAACAATGGAAGCGCTCGGCTCTTGTTGCCTGGCGGAGTCTGCCACTGGATCGTTTCTCGGAGTAGCAGTTATCCGGTCAATTGAAAGAATGGGACGGCCCGACTCATCATCCGCACCATCACTGGGCGAATAGTTCGAAGGTCCTGCCGCCGCGGGTGGTCTCGAAGGAGGCGCCGGGTAGTTCTTGGTTTGTGGCCTGGAATCTGATGGCGGAGGATCGTCGTCCCCGTAATAAGGGCATTCGTAGCCAGGAGCACAATACGGATAGTAGTAAGGATACGAGTATCCCCACCAAGGGCTGTAGCCGTAGTCGTATGGATACCAGTATGGCCACCCCCAGCCGAATCCAAGCCCGAGTCCCCAACCCCAACCATAACCTGGATAGCCCCAACCTCTGCCGCGCCACCCGTAATAGCCCCCGCGCCCACCATAGTATCCGCGGCCGTTGTAGCCGCCGTAGCGTCCTCCACCATAGCCATAGGAGCGGCCGCCGTGGAATCCCCCTACGCTACCGCGGAACCCTCCTCCGCCTCCATGAAATCCTCCTCCGCCTCCGTGGAACCCTCCTCCACCGCCATGAAATCCCCCTCCGCCTCCGTGACCACCGCCGCCGCGCTGGGCAAAGACGGGCCTTGGCAACCAAACGAGCGCCACAAGCGCGACGATCATGCAAAGAACCCTTAGCAACACATTTTTATTCATTTCGGTTCCTCCATTCATCGTCCGTCTGACCACGCGCAATGTACAGCACCGTCAGTTTTGTGCTCCAAATCGTGATTTTACACCCGTGTCGTCAGACCCGCCAAATCCAGCTAAAGAACCATGCGTCGTTCGCAGGTCATCCGGTGGGCTAACTGTGGAGTCTCAACAGGTTGTTCTGTTCTAAGTCGGAGCGGCTGATAGGTGGAGCGTGGTTAAGACTAGCATGAGGGCGATGCCAGTTGTAGTGATGCAGCCAAGGAGACATCTGCGTGTTCCGTTGCTCGGAGTCTTGATATGCGCAGGCATAGACCCATTCGCGGAGGGCGGTTTGGATGAAGCGTTCGGCTTTCCCATTGGTGCGGGGAGTATAAGGCCGAGTGAAGCGATGGCGCAGGCCGAGTTGCAAGCAAGCCTCGCGGAAAGCGTCCGAGCGATAGCAACGGCCGTTATCGGTGAGCAACCGGCGAATGCGAATGCCCAGGGTGGCGTAATAGGCCACGGCAGCGTGAAGAAAAGCAACGGCCGAAGCGCCGGTGAAGTTGGGCAAGACCTGGGAGAAGGCGATGCGGGAGTGATCGTCAACAGCGACGTGCAGATACTCCCACCCCCGATGATGCTTCCCGCGCCGACGTCCGTCGGCTCGGACGGCGATTTCCGTAAAGCGGCCCAGATGCTTGATATCGAGATGGAGCAGATCGCCGGGAGCGGGATGCTCGTAGCGGATCACGGGCGCAACGGGATCGAGGTCGCGCTGGCGATTTAAGCCCAGGCGGCGGAGAACGCGGCTGACGGTGGCACGGCTCAGGCCCGTGGCCTGAGCGATGTGCAGGCCGGTGAAGCGCTGTCGGCGAAGCTGTTCGACTCGCTGAACCAGAGCGTCAGCAGTGCGGCGTGGGGACCGCAGCGGACGAGAAGAACGGTCAGGTAAACCCGCCGGTCCTAGCTGTCGATAGCGGCGGGTCTACTTGGCGGCGGTGCGCGCGCAGACCTTGAACTCGGCGGCCGCCGAGTTCAAGGTGTTTCCTTCCAGAATCACTCGTTCCGCCAACTGCTCTCGACGTACAAACGTGAGTCGTGCATTCTTATGGATGTCCATTCGGGCCTCTCTGGTTGAAGGTGACTGCTGAACACAATCAGCTTCTCCGGTTTTGCTCGAATGGACAACCTGTTGAGATCTCACATCTAGCCCATTGCCGAGGTCTCCCCCTAGTGCCTTCCATGCACGTCGAACATTGGGAGCGTATCGCATCCCGCGGAGACCGGCCTTCTCATCTCATCTGGTTAACGGGGTTACCGCCGGAGGGGGTACTAGCCCCCACATGTCCGGTTTGCCGACTTACCGGGAGTTGACGCCGCTGCCTGAGCTGAATACTTGTGACTTGGCGATTCATGGACAGTTAACCCTGCCTAAGTACACTTGAAATTGTTCACGAAGTCTCTGCGTATGCGAAACACCAAAGCCAGACAGGTTCAAATTGTGAGAGGGGGATAGGAGACATGGAGCTTCACAACTGCCACCTCTCCATTCGTCGGTACCGCGGATTCTTGCAATTTTGTCGCACTTGGAAGGTACTCGCCACACGTTCCTCGCCCCATATCCTATTGCCCGCTCGTTTCGGATTTTGTTGGAGATGTAAGTTTCGTTCTTTGAAGTAGCGGTCGATTGCCGCTTTCTGGGCTACCGCATTTCTTACTTAGCAACCGACGACAAGATCGCCCCGCGAGCACCGTGGTGACAATCTCGAACTCAGGTAAGTGATCATGCCGTGGAGTGCGCGCCTGATAAACTTAATTCGCACTTTGTGTCCGTTACGTGATCATTTCACATCAAGGATGCTCAGGGATCGCCCTACCGCCAGCTTCAATCGAGACAAATTCAGGGTCGATTGCGTGCTCAAAAGTCGTCTTGAAAACCTGCCATGAACAACCGCGACTCTGGTCTGCGATCTCACAGCCAGGCATCGAGACTTCTTGCATCGCAGGCGGAAAAGCAGCCGCCAAAGGAGTGGTATTTCGCATTTGCCCAAGCGTCTGAGCCACAAATTGTGTCCTTACGAAGTATTGCCCAGAATCCGGGTCGCGCCATAGCGAGAGGATGAGCGCCCCTCCGGGCGGCGTATCATCCGGTTGATATCCCGGCAGGTGCCAGGAAAGACCGAGAATACCAGAGATATTCGACAAGTTCGTGTCGTGGCCACACAAGATCAGTGCGGCGTCTCCAGGGTTACCCAGTGCTCCAGATACCGTATGCCCGGTCACAGCCTGCTCCATCGATCGCAGAACGTGTGCCAGGAGATTCGAACCACGTACGCGGGCGAGGTAGCCCGTGCGCCTGGTTAGATCCGCATACGCTGTGTGTAGTTCGAGAATCCGAAGAAGGTTTTCCGCATTGAGTCGGCCCCAGCCGAGATCTTCGCCTTCCATGTCATTCGCATATTCAAGAAGAAGGTTTTCACCAAGGGTCGATGCCGTACCGAGAGGACCATTCAATTCAACGGATTTCCCGCCGGTGGAAACGCTGATCTCCGCCGAAGATTCAAGGATGTTTTTGGGAGCACTCTTCCCTCCGGTGAGTACATATTGAAGTGTCTCGAAAGCAGACCGATGTGTCTCCAGAAGTTGCCGCGGCTGGCGTCCCAAACGGTCCCAAACTGCATCGACGGCGATTTGGGGGTTCGGTTTCGCGAGACCGGCTGAGACCGGATCGAATAGCGGATCACTTCCATTTTCCGACTGTGAATGGACAGGGATCATGCAAGTGGGCAGTAGTGCTTCCGCAAACGCCTGGCCCGTTTCTAAAGTGCGCTTGTCCTTATCGGCCCAGATATAGATCCTTGCAGCATCACTGCATCCCGGCCGTTTCAAAAGACCATCGGTGGTGAGCCAGTCCCCATAAAAAGTTGCCATGAGCTTCATCAACACTCTGCCATGTGGGGTCAGATAACCCGCAGGGACGCCCCATTCGGGCCACGGTCCTGTAGAGTACTGTTTGAGCCGTTCGGAACTCCACGTTGGAGCGCGCACCCCGTGTCGGCTGATAACAACGACGTACTTTAATTGAGGCGGAATAGCGGCAACAGGCGATGGTCCAAGAAACGCCGCCATCCAAAGCACGGTGGCCAAAATCGCTGTCATGGATCGTTGCTGGATCATTCTGCGACCCGATTTGCATCTTCGTCTCATGCGGTCGACTTCCTGGAACATTGGATGCAACAAGACAAAGTCACTTTCTACCGCCAAGAGTTTCCCGGTTTATGACTTAGGTGAAAAAACCAACACTTGCATGACGCCATCCTCGCTGCTCGGAACGAAGAGATTGCCGGTCTTGGAATCAAAGCCCATGGTCTTGGCGCCTGTCTTGGTGGTGATTTCCTGGGCCAGTGTATATTTGTCGGGAAAGTCCTGGTGGAAGACGAAGACTTTGCCGTCGCCCGTGGAGAGATAGACGAGGTGCGTCTTGCTGTCGAATGCGCCAGCGTCAACGCGCTCGCCAATCGGCGCGGTGAATACAATTTTGCCGGTGTCCGCGTTCAACACGGCGAAGTGGTGGCTGCGGCAGCCTACGAATAGGCGGCGGTTCTCGTTGTCGAGCGCCAGGCTGGTGGGCGTGGCGCAGGGAGCGAGCGCCCAGCGGTCCTTCACCTTGAGCGCGTTCACATCAATGTGCAGCGTTTCATTCTGCTCTTCGAGGTTGACGTAGAGATTGCCTTTGCCATCGGACACCGCGAATTCGGGGCCGCCGCCAAGATCGATGGTGCCTGCCACGGAGCCGTCTGCGGCGTTCAACACGGTAATGTTATCGCTGCCGCCGTTCATGACGTAGATGCGCTTGGTAAGTGGCTCGAAGATGATGGCGTCGGGCTTCTTGCCCACTTTAATTTCGGGCAGCGGCTTCAGCGTCTTCAGATCGAAGGGCACAACGGCATCGGCACGCCCGGCGGAAATGTAGCCGCGCCCAAATTCGGAAGCCACGGCAATGCCGTGAACGCCCGGCGTTCCGGGGATCATGCCGACAAGCGCAAACGAATCGGCGTCCAGCACATCCACCTGTGTGGCGTGAGAAATGTACACGCGGCGCCCCGCTTCGTCCACGGTGACGTAGTCCCAGCCGCCCGTGCCGGGCACGGCAACCTTCTTTACAAGTTCGTAGTTGACTGCGACGCCCAGCGCCGTGACGGCCAGTAGACCAAGCAGAGCGCCGAGCCAGGCAAATTTCGTTTTCATGTTTCCTCCGGGAAATGCGCGCGATGGCACGACGCGCACGATAGCAGGATGAATCTAAACGTGGCCTAAATGCCAGCCTGAAAGACCGCGCAGGAAGGCAGTTCGGAAAACAGAGCGGAGCACGGGCAAGTTATGCCCGCGCCCCAGCCCTTTGGGGTGGCTAAAATTTGAGACGGAGCATGAATTGAATCTGCCGCGGCAAACCGGTTCCCGTGTTAGGAGAGGCCGCATTGTCATTGTTGATGTTGAAATTGTTGGTGGTAGTGATAACACCAAAGCTGCCCGGAGTCGACAAATTCGTCACTACCCCGCCGGGGGAAGTTGCGCCCGGGCTGTAGTCGAAGCTGAGCGTGCTCGCATCACCGAGTTGGACGTGATTGAAGATGTTGAAAAACTGTACACCGAATTCAAGACCGAAACGTTCGGTAAGCTGCGTGTCCTTCATCAGAGCCATATCGATCTGCCATGAGTTGAGGGCGCGGATGATGCCATTGCCGGCATTACCGAAGTGCGTAAACAACCCTGTTACCGGATCGATCGGAGGCGCCTGGAAGGCGTTGGGGTTAACCAATGGCACGCCGTTGTGGCCCCTACCCGGCAGAGTCAACGGCACTCCAGGGATGAGATCGGGACGTTGAGTGGTCTGATCGTTGCCGTCCGGAAGCAAGAACGTATCGTTCCCGTTAAGATTCATGGTAACGGTAAGGGGATGACCGGTATGCCAAAGACCGAGCGTGCTCAGGCTCCACCCTCCAACGACCTTACCCAAAAAGCCGGAATCTTTCAGGTAGGTCTTTCCAGACCCGAAGGGGAGCTCATAGACAGCGTTCGCAGTGATATTGTGCCTGATATCGAAGACGCTGGGACCTTTGTCGCACTGCAGGCAGTTCACGTTTTCGGGACCATTCGACTCTCCCCCGCCAACCGACCCGTCGTTAATGGAATGGGACCAGGTATAGCGAGTCTGGAACGAAAAACCGCTGGCGAAACGGCGCTCCAGTGTCAATTCCATGGCGTTATAACTGCTCGAACCGATGTCCGATTTGTAATCCACGGAGCCATAGGGATCCGTGGTGTCGGCCGGGTCGGTCAGACCGTTCGGGCCAGGATAGTACTGGTCGAGCGGGCGCGCGCAAGTGCCAGTGTTGACGTTACCTCCGTTATTGAGCGCTGGGATGCACAGGTTCACGGCGCCACGAGAAAACAAGCGAACGCCGTGGCTGCCCAGATAAGCCGCGGAGAAAAGGAACCCAGCCGGCAGCTCATTATCGACCGTCAAACCCCAACTTTCGGCGTATAGATCGCGGCGCCCCTCACGCTGCAACCCACGGGGATGGTTCGGCGTCGTCGAACCTCCAACGAGGTTCGACAAATCCGGGAATTCTTGCTGCCAGCCAGGCTGCAGGGCCGCCTCTGCTGGGGTTGAGGGTTTGAAAGAAATGCGATAGGTGTCGCTCTCAAGCCCAGCATTCAAATCGTCGTTTTGCGCGGCGCCGTGATAGATGCCAAAGCCGGATCGGAAGACCGTCTTTCCGTGCCTCGCACCGGGAGCCCAAGCAACGCTCACACGCGGGTCAAAATTTCGATAATTCGGATTGTACAGGACGGGGTTCGCGGGGCATGCGGGGGTGTTGATCGGCGTGGGGAAAGGAGTGTTGGTGGAGCCAGAGCCAAGGCAGGCACCGTGGAATTGATTGAGGTCAAAAACGGTGGTGCGATTGTCGGCTTCATGCGCGACACCGTAGTATTCCCAACGAAGCCCTAAATTCACCGTAAGATTAGGATTGAGTTTCCACTCGTCCTGAAAGTAGGGCAGGAACATGTTTCGCCGATACTTATGGCAGCACCACGGCGCGATGTAGTTTAAGGAGGAAATTTGCGCGTTCACGAAACCCGAATCCAAATTGCCTGAGGAATCGCTAAAGTCGAGGCGATTGTCGGCCGTCTTGCCCTGATTCAGGCGGATACGGCGGATTTCGATACCCGTCTTGAAAGTGTGGCGCCCGCGAGACCAGGTCAGGTTATCGATAACGCCGTAGGTGGTTCCGACTTCATGGTCCGCGTTGATGTTGTTGATGCCGGTCCAATTGTTGGAACTGACGGAATAGTCGAGTGGGCTCGCCTGGGGATTGATGAACGGTGAGCGATTGACAAACACCTTGACTTCGTTGAACACGCTGGGCGTGAAAGCGTGCTGTAAGGCCAGGAAATAGTTGGCCGGGTGATTGATCGTGCGTACCGTATCGAAGGGAACGCTGGCGCCGTTCGGAGCGTTAACCAGGCTGATGTCCCGCTGGGCGCGCCCGTAGAGAGTTGTGTTCGCGTTTATCTTATAGTCTATTCGAACGAGCCACGTATCCTCGTGGACCGTGGTTGGAGAAACATTGGTGAATTCGTCGGTATCCGAAGGAGCCGTCGAGGGAGATGTCGCGGGAATGCTGACGAACGCTCCATCCGGGTAGGCGAATTTGGCAGTGCAGCTTCCAATGCTGCCGGTAGACTTGCGCCACGGGAAGGCTTGGAGAATGGAACACATTTGGGGCGACGCGGCCAGAATTGTTTGTTGAATGCTGGCCGAAGGCACAAAGACCTGGGTAGTTGTCCCCTGGTATTGGCGAAGACCCTCGTAGTTCAGGAAAAAGAAGAGTTTTTCCTTGGCGATCGGACCGCCCAGAGTCATGCCGTACTGCGCCATGCGGAAAGGAGGAATGCCGGGGTTTCCGTTGATGTCAAAGTCGTTGAAGTTACGAGCATCAAAGACGGAGTTCCTTAGATAGCCGAAGCCCGTCCCGTGATACTCGTTGGTGCCGGATTTTGTAACCACGTCGATCTGGCCCCCGGCCTGGGTACCGTATTCGGCGTCGTACAACGCGCTGTTGACGCGGTATTCCGCGACAGCGTCCTGTGAGACTTGCAGGCGCGTCTGCGATTTTTGCGCCTGTTCCTGAATTCCTCCGGCATCCACGCCGTCGAAATTGAAGTTGTTATCGTCGCGCGCGCGGCCGGCGAAGCGGATGGTGCGCTGGTCTCCACCGCCATCATCCTGCGCAAAAGGCGCCAGCAAGGTGAAGCTGGCCCAATCCCGCCCGTTATTCGGAAGATTCAGAATCTGGTCGGTGCGAATTACGGTCGAAGCTTCAGCGGAACTACGCTCCTCCGGAGTCAATTCGGCCTTAACTTCGACCTTCTCACCAGCGCTGCCAATCTCCAATCTCACATCCAAAGTGCGGGTCTCGCCTACCTGCACTGTTACGTCCTCGACGGCCTTGGTCTTGAAGCCGGTGTCCGCTGCAATGACGGTGTACTCACCGATGGCCAAGCCTGGAAAACGATAGTAACCATTCCCGTTCGTATTGCGTTCCTGGGTAATGCCGGTATCCACGTTTGTTACCGCAATCTTCGCGCCACTGATGGCTCCTCCCGAGGGATCGGTAACTGTGCCCTCAAGTGTCGCGCGATTAGTCTGCGCGCCCGCTCCTGACGCGAGGAAGCTCATCGCAAACACAAGAAATACCGGGAACGAGCAAATAAATCTCTTCATTTCAATTTCTCCTCATGAAAGCAATCTCTTTGGACTTTCCAAATAAGCAGTTGGCCAATCGGCCGGGCAGGCCAGAAATGAGACTTTCGGAGGTCGCGGCATACGCGGTCGAGCCCCTCTGGATGGCTGGAGTAATGCGCGCCTTTTTCCGCGTTGCCTTTCAAAGTGACACCTGACACATGATTTGGTTTCTCTTCGTCTTGAACCGAGCTCCGGAGCAAGCGAGACAGTCACAGAAACCCCAGGCGCTGCTTCTACCTTACATTTCCACATGAACCTGATTAGGGCGCGATGAATGGACTATTGGGCTAGGTTTAAAATTGAGTGAAAGAACTTTCACGTGAACATCCTTTCAGACGGCCAAACCCGCGGTCGTTTTCTGCCTCGCCCGCACGCCAGCCGCGTAAGCCAGCCAAGTCTTATTTGCTGTACAATTTGTGTGCTTTATCTGCGGGTGCTGTATCTAACCCCCGAACCCACGTTGCGGTCATCCCCTGATCCGCAAGGGAGACACTGTGAGCCAGCAAAACATCGATCAACTGTGCATCAATACGATCCGGACACTCTCCATTGATGCCGTGCAGCAGGCCAATTCCGGCCATCCCGGCGCGCCCATGGGCTTGGCCCCGGTCGTCTATTCGCTGTGGCAGAGTTTTTTGCATTATGACCCCACGGACCCGCTGTGGCCCAATCGCGACCGCTTCGTGCTCTCCGCGGGACACGCTTCCATGCTTCTCTACTCCACCCTGCACCTTGCCGGTGTGCGCGCCGTGAACGCCAGGGGCGAAGTCCAGAAAGAGCTTTCCGTATCGCTGGACGAGATCAAGCGCTTTCGCCAACTGGGCAGCAGGACACCCGGCCACCCGGAATCGCACCTCACCACAGGCGTGGAGACAACCACCGGGCCGCTGGGGCAAGGCGTGGGCAACAGCGTGGGCATGGCCATTGCCGGAAAATGGCTGGCGGCAAATTTTAACCGGCCGGGATTTGAGCTGTTCAATTTCCGCGTGTACGCAGTGTGCGGCGACGGCGACATCATGGAAGGCGTGGCCGGCGAAGCGGCTTCGCTTGCAGGCCACCTCAAGCTATCGAATCTTTGCTGGATCTACGATCACAATCGCGTGACGCTGGATGGCCCGGCAAGCTGGTCGTTCAGCGAAGACGTGATGACGCGCTTTGTCGGGTATGGCTGGAACGTCACGCGCGTGGCCGATGCCAACGACCTGCTGGAGCTGGCGCGGGGTTACGAAACATTTCTGAAGACCAGCGACCGCCCCACGCTGCTGGTGGTGGATTCGCACATCGGCTACGGCTCGCCGCACAAGCAGGATTCCTATGAAGCGCACGGCGAACCGCTGGGCGAAGCGGAAGTCAAGCTGGTAAAACAGAATTACGGCTGGCCGGAAGACGCGAAGTTCCTCGTGCCCGACGGCGTGTACAAACATTTTGAGGATCACCTCGGCGCGCGCGGTGCAAATGCGCGCGGGAAGTGGGCGAAGCTCTTTGCCGACTACGCCAAACAATTTCCCGATTTGGCCGATCACCTGAACAAGATGCAGCGCCGCGAGCTGCCCGCCGGTTGGGACAAGAATCTGCCAGTGTTTCCGCCGGACGCGAAAGGCATGGCCACGCGCGAAAGCTCGGGCAAAGTGCTCAACGTCCTGGCTCAAAACATTCCCTGGCTGGTGGGCGGCTCCGCTGATCTAGCGAAATCGAACAAGACCAACCTGCTCTTTGAGGGCGCGGGCGAGTTTTTCCCGGACGAGTTCGCGGGGCGCAACGTCCACTTCGGCGTGCGCGAGCACGGCATGGGCGCGGCGGTCAACGGCATGACGCTCAGCGGGCTGCGCGCCTTTGCGGCGACCTTTTTCAACTTCAGCGACTACATGCGCGCCAGCATGCGCCTGGCCGCGCTGATGGAAATTCCGGCGCTCTTCATCTTCACGCACGATTCCATCGGCGTGGGAGAAGACGGGCCCACGCACCAGCCCGTCGAGCAACTGGCTTCCTTGCGCGCCATGCCGAACATGCTGGTGCTGCGCCCGGGCGACGCGAACGAGGTGACCGAGGCGTACAAGGCCGCTCTGCAGCATACGCACGGGCCGTCAACACTTGTGTTCAGCCGCCAAGCCATGCCCACGTTGGACCGCACAAAATATGCAGCTGCTTCGGGCGTGGCGAAGGGCGGCTATGTGCTGGCGGATGCGGAGGGCGGGAAACCGGAGGTCATCCTGATTGGCACCGGCACGGAATTGCAGTGGTGCGTGGGCGCGTATGAAAAATTGCAGGCCGAGGGCATCAAGGCTCGCGTGGTCAGCCTGCCGTCGTGGGAGCTGTTCGAGAAGCAGGATGCGGCGTACAAGGAAAGCGTCCTGCCATCGAGCGTGACCGCGCGCGTTTCCGTGGAGATGGCCTCGGTGTTTGGCTGGGAGCGCTACACCGGCCCCAAGGGCAAGATCATCGGCATGCGCAGCTTTGGGGCATCCGCGCCGCTGAAGGACCTGCTGAAGCACTTTGGATTTGACGTTGATGCGGTTGTGGCAGCGGCGAAACAACTCCTGGGCAGGTGAGGCAACGATGAAACTCGTAGTCGGATCGGATCACGCGGGCTTTCAACTGAAGAACGAGATGGCCAACCTGTTGAAGTCGCTTGGCCACGACGTGCTCGACGTGGGCGCGTATGACGAAAGACCATCCGATTACCCGGACTTTGCCGAGGCGGTGGGCCGCGCCGTGCTCGATGGACGCGCCGAACGCGGCGTGCTGATCTGTGGCAGCGGCGTGGGCGCCAGCGTCGCTGCGAATAAACTGGTGGGCATCCGCGCGGGAATGTGCCACGACACCTATTCGGCGCATCAAGGAGTAGAGCACGACAATATCAATGTCCTGGTGCTGGGTTCGCGCGTGGTGGGCGTCAAGCTGGCGGAAGACCTGGTGAAGGCCTTCCTGGGCGCGCAATTCACCCGGGAGGAGCGCCACGTGCGGCGCCTGGCGAAGGTTAAAGCGTTGGAAGATAAGATGTTAAAAATCTGAAATCCAGCGCGTGCCGCGCGCTCTGCCCGTCGTACAATTTAAGTTTATGGCCCTCGAACAAAGGAGAAGCGTCATGACTACCTCAGCAACGATTCCTAGTGTCGGAGGCAAGTCCGGTACCAACCCCCTGAAGGGTTTGTTGGACTACGGGCAATCGCCCTGGATGGACTACATCCGCCGCGACCTGCTCACCAGCGGCGCGCTGAAGAAGATGATTGAGAACGATGGGTTGCGGGGCATGACCTCAAACCCCGCCATTTTTGAGAAGTCCATCACCGGAAGCACGCTCTACTCCGACATTCTCAATGCGCCGGACGCCAAATCTCTTGACGCCAAGGGCCTCTACGAAAGAATCGCCATTCGCGACGTCCAGGGCGCCTGCGACATTTTCAAGCCGGTGTACCAGCAGTCCAAGCGCCGCGACGGCTACGTCAGCCTGGAAGTTTCTCCGTATCTTGCGAATGACACCAAGGGGACGTTGGAAGAGGCGCGGCGGCTGTGGAAAGCGGTGGGCCGCGAAAACCTGATGATCAAGGTGCCGGCCACGCCCGATGGCATCCCGGCCGTCCGCCAGCTCCTGGAAGAGGGGCTGAACATCAATATCACTCTGCTGTTCGCGCAATCGGCTTACGAAAAAGTTGCGGAAGCGTTTATCGCCGCTCTCGAAGCGCGCGCCAGCAAGGGGTTGGACGTCAGCCACAGCGCCAGCGTGGCGAGCTTCTTCGTGAGCCGCATTGATACACTCGTGGACTCCAAAGTGGACGAACTGGAAAAAACGGCTAGCGGCACAGCGAAGGATCGGCTGGAGAGCGTGCGCGGAAAGATTGCCATCGCCAATGCCAAGCTCACCTATCGGAAGTACGAGGAACTTTTTGGCGGGCCGCGCTGGAAGGCGCTGGCGGGCAAAGGTGCGCAGACGCAACGGCTGCTGTGGGCCAGCACGAGCACGAAGAACCCGAAATACCGCGACGTCATCTACGTGGAAGAGCTCATCGGGGCGGATACGGTGGACACCATTCCGCCGGCCACCTTCGACGCCTTCCGCGACCACGGCAAATTGCGCAAAAGCCTGACCGAGGATGTCGCCGGCGCCGCAAAAACTATGGATAACCTGGGCAAAGCCGGCATTTCCATGAAGGAAGTTACGGACAAATTGCTCATCGACGGTGTAAAGCTTTTCGCGGATGCGTTCAAGCAATTGCTGGATGCCACGGGAAAAAGCGCCGGGGTGCGCGCGTGAGCCTGAACAAACTTACCTACAAACTGCCGCCAGCACTGTCCGCAGCAGTTGACGCTTCGTTTGCGGACTGGAAAAACAACAACAAGGTCGCGCGGCTCTGGAAGAAGGACGCTTCGCTCTGGAGCGGCACGGATGAGAGCAATTGGCTCGGCTGGCTGAACATCACGCAAGAACAAATCGCACAACTCGCTGCCTTCCGAAAGCTGGCGCAGGAAATAAAGAAGGCCAAGTTCCGGCATGTGTTGCTGCTAGGCATGGGCGGCTCCAGCCTGTGCCCCGAAGTGCTGCGGCTGACTTTCGGGAAAACCCCCGGCTTCCCGGAATTGCATGTGTTGGATTCCACCGACCCCGGCCAGATCAAAGCGCTGGAGAGGAAGCTGGATCTGCGCAAGACGCTGTGCATCGTGTCCAGCAAATCCGGCAGCACGCTCGAGCCCAACATTTTCAAGCAGTACTTTTTTGAACGAATTAACGCCAAGGTCGGCCCCGAAAAAGTGGGCAGCCACTTCATCGCCGTCACCGATCCCGGCTCCAAGATGCAACAGGTCGCCGAAGCGGATCATTTCCGCCACATTTTCGCGGGCGTTCCCAGCATCGGCGGGCGTTACTCCGCACTCTCGAATTTCGGCATTGTGCCCGGCGCCAGCATGGGCCTGGACCTCGCCAAATTCCTGAAATCCACGCAAGAAATGGTGAAAGCTTGTGGGCCAGGAAGCGCTGCGGATGTAAACCCCGGCGCGGTTCTCGGAATGATCCTGGGCGTGGCGGCGAATCACGGCCGCGACAAACTCACCATTCTGACTTCCCCGGGATTTCTGATCTTGGCGCCTGGCTGGAACAATTGATCGCCGAATCCACTGGAAAAATCGGCAAGGGCATCATTCCCGTGGACCGCGAAAAACTCGCCAAGCCCGCGGCCTACGGCAACGACCGCGTCTTCGCCTATCTCCGCCTCGGCAACGAAACGAACAAGGCGCAAGATGCGGCGGTGAGCGCGCTCGAGAAGGCCGGCCATCCCGTCGTGCGCATTGTTTTGTCCACCAAATACGACCTGGGGCAGGAATTCTTCCGCTGGGAAATCGCCACAGCGGTGGCGGGCTCCATTCTCGGCATCAACCCGTTTAATCAGCCCGACGTGGAAGCCAGCAAGGTGGAAACGCGCAAGCTGACCACGGAGTACGAAGCAAACGGCAAACTGCCTGCGGAAGCGCCATTTTTTGAAGCGGGCAGCATCAAACTGTTTGCGGACGAAAAGAATACCGCCGCGCTGAAAAATGGCTGGAAGCTCGCGGACGTCTTGCGGGCGCAATTGTCGCGCCTCGGGACGGGCGACTATTTTGCCGTGCTCGGCTACATCACCATGAACTCGCAGAATGAGCGCGCGCTGCAGGGTATTCGTCACCAGGTGCGTGACGCCAAGAAAGTGGCCACCTGCCTCGGCTTTGGCCCGCGCTTCCTGCACTCCACGGACAAGCCTACAAAGGCGGCCCCAACAGCGGCGTGTTCCTGCAAATTACCTGCGACGATGCCGCCGACCTTCCGGTGCCCGGACAGAAGTACACCTTCGGCGTGGTCAAGGCGGCGCAAGCCCGCGGCGATTTCGCGGTGCTGGCGGAACGCGGCCGGCGCGCGTTGCGAGTACACCTCGGCAAGAATGTGAAGGGCGATCTCGCCAAACTCGCCAAAGCGGTGCAGCAAGCGCTATCCTGATTCACCGGCCCTTCAGACAAAACTTCGCGGAGGCTCCTCACGATGCAACTCGGAATGATCGGACTAGGAAGAATGGGTGCGAACATGGTGCGCCGCCTGCAAAAGGGCGGGCACCAGTGCGTCGTCTACGATCGCAGCGCCGATTCCGTTAAACAACTTTCCGGCGAGGGCGCCACGGGTGCCGCTTCCCTCGACGAGTTTGTGGCCAAGTTGCAGAGGCCGCGCGCCATCTGGCTGATGGTGCCTGCCGCGGTTGTGGATGCCACGATCGCCGACCTGCTTCCCAAACTGAGTAAGGACGACATCCTGATTGACGGCGGCAACTCCTATTACATTGACGACATTCGCCGCGCCAAGGAACTTTCCGCCAAGGGCATTCACTATGTGGATGTGGGCACCAGCGGCGGCGTCTGGGAACTCGACGCGGCTACTGCCAGATGATTGGCGGCGAAACGGACGTGGTAAAGCATCTCGATGCGATTTTCAAGACGCTGGCGCCCGGCCGCGGGCAGATTGACCGCACGCCTGGCCGCGAAAAAGCGGCGGGCACGGCGGAGGAGGGCTATCTCCATTGCGGTCCCTGCGGCGCGGGTCATTTCGTGAAAATGGTGCACAACGGCATCGAGTATGGGCTGATGGCCGCCTACGCGGAAGGCCTGAACATTCTGAAGCATGCCAATGCTGGAAAATCCCACCGCGAAGCGGATGCGGAAACCACGCCGCTGCGCCATCCCGAACATTACCAGTACGATTTCAATCTGGCGGACATCACCGAGGTGTGGCGGCGCGGCAGCGTTGTGGCCTCCTGGCTACTCGACCTAACGGCCATTTCCCTGCTCGATCAGCCCACGCTGGAGCGCTTCTCCGGCCGGGTCTCCGATTCCGGCGAGGGCCGCTGGACGGTTCTTGCGGCGATCGAATCGACAGCGCCGGCGCCGGTGCTGACGGCATCGTTGTACCAGCGCTTTGCTTCGCGCGGCGAAGACGATTTCGCGGCAAAGGTGCTCTCCGCCATGAGGTTCCAGTTCGGCGGACACGTCGAAAAGAAATCCGGGCACTGAGCGGCGCCGCCGAAGGCCGCGGGCCTGCAGACAGGATAACCATCGATGAGCACGAATCACGTGGACACCACCACCGAGGCCGCGCCGTGCGTCATGGTCATCTTCGGCGCCACCGGAGATCTGACCAAGCGCAAACTCATTCCCGCGCTGATCAACCTCGCGCAGGAGAATCTGCTTTCCAAGCAATTCGCGATCGTGGGATTCGCGATGAACGACTACACCACGGAATCTTTCCGCAAGGTTCTGGGTGAGGAGATTCCGAAATTCGCGCCGGAGGCCATCGACCTGAAAATGTGGGAATGGCTCGCCGAGCGCATCTACTACATCAAAGGCGAGTTTCAGGATGCGGAGGCGTTCCAGCGGCTGAAGCAGCAGATCGTGGACGCGGAAAAGCAGCACAATATCGTTGGGAACCGCTTCTTCTATCTCGCTGTCGCGCCGAGGTTCTTTTCTCCGGTCGTTCAACAACTCGGCGCCGCGGGCTTGACGCAAGAGGAGAACGGCAACTGGGCGCGGGTCATCGTCGAAAAGCCTTTTGGCCATGACCTGGACTCCGCGCGCCAGTTGAACGCGGAGCTCAAGAAGGTTCTCAGCGAGAAGCAGATCTACCGCATCGATCATTATCTCGGCAAGGAGACCGTGCAAAACGTCATGGTCTTCCGTTTTTCCAACAACATCATCGAGCCCTTGTGGAACCGCAATTACGTGGACCACGTGCAGATCACCGCCGCCGAAACCGTCGGAGTCGAGCATCGCGGCGCCTTCTACGAAACGGCCGGCGCGTTGCGCGATATGGTGCCCAATCACCTGTTCCAACTCTTGACCATGACCGCGATGGAACCGCCCATCTCGTTTGAAGCCGACGAAGTGCGCAACAAGCAGGCTGAAGTCCTGCACGCCGTCCAGCCCCTCAGTCCAGAAGACGTGCTGACCTGCATGGTGCGCGGCCAATATGCCGACGGCAACGCGGAAGGGCAAAAAGTGATTGCCTACCGCAACGAGCCGGACGTGGCGCACGATTCGAACACGGAAACATTCGTGGCCCTGAAGCTGCTGATCGACAACTGGCGTTGGGCCGGTGTGCCCTTCTATCTGCGCACGGGGAAGCGCCTGGCGATGCGCGCTACGGAAATCGTGATCCAGTTCCGGCGCACGCCGTTCGTGTTGTTCCGCAATACCGCCGTGCGCAATCTGGAAACCAACCGTCTGGTCATTCACATTCAGCCGGACGAAGGCATTTCGCTCAGCTTCGGCGCGAAGGTGCCGGGTTCCGTGATGCGTCTCGGTCTGGTCAATATGGATTTCGACTACGCCACTTACTTTGGCGCGGAGCATGGCACGGGCTACGAGCGGTTGTTGCGCGACTGCATGGCGGGAGACGCCACGCTGTTTCAGCGCTCGGATATGGTCGAGGCTGGCTGGAATGTGATCCAGCCAATCATTGATGTGTGGCGCGCGCTTCCGGCCCGCGGCTTTCCAAATTACGCCGCCGGGTCATGGGGCCCCGTCGAAGCGGAAGAACTTCTCGAACGCGACGGCCGCTCCTGGCGCCGCATTGGCGAGGAAGATGTTGACCTGCACGGCCTCCACGCATCCCATGACAAGGACAAAGTAGGTACGCCCTGATGGCCGGCCCCGCCGAAAGCGAAGTGCGGATTCTGCCGGACGCTGCGGCGATCGCGCGCCGCGCCGCAGAGCTGTTCGTCCAGGCGGCCACGGAAGCGGTCGCTGAATCCGATTCCTTCACGGTTGCGCTTTCCGGCGGCTCCACGCCCAAGAGCCTTTATTCCTTGCTTGCGGAGGATGCCGGCCTGCGCGCGCAATTTCCCTGGGAAAAGACTCATTTCTTTTTCGGCGACGAACGCCACGTGCCGCCCGATCATGCCGACAGCAACTTCCGCATGGCCAACGAGACCCTCTTTTCCAAGGCCCTGGTGAAGGCCTCGCGCATCACCCGCATCAAGGGTGAGTATGCGGACACCGAAAAAGCAGCACTGGAATATGAGCAGGCTCTTCGCGCATACTTTATAATAGAGAAAGGCGAGTTTCCTCGCTTCGATCTGGTCCTGCTCGGCATGGGTGATGAAGGTCACACCCTTTCGCTCTTCCCGGGTACGAAAGCTCTACACGCTCCGGCCGATCGCATTGTGGTTCGCAACTGGGTAGGAAAACTCTATACGGAGCGCATTACGCTCACCGCTCCCGCCATCAACCAGGCGAACCGGGTAATTTTTCTGGTCACTCGTGCAGACAAGGCTCCGGCCTTGAAAGCGGTTTTGGAAGGACCCTATGAGCCGGAGCAGCTTCCGGCGCAATTGATTCAGCCGGCGCACGGCAAGCTGCTCTGGCTGGTGGACCAGGCCGCAGGAGCACTGCTCGCAACCGGAATTCGCGACTAAATTGAGGAGAGAATCATGGCAACAGCAACTACAAGTGCAATCGAACAACTCTTGGGCGCAAAGGCGGAATCCCTCCTGGGCTTCAAGTCCCCCAAGATTTCCAAGGAACGCCTGCATCTTCCCGGCCCCGATTTTATTGACCGGGTCTACGCGGCATCCGATCGCAATCTCCGCGTGTTGAACAATCTTCACCGCATGTTTTTCAACGGGCGGCTCCACGGCACCGGCTATCTTTCGATCCTTCCGGTGGATCAGGGTATCGAGCATTCCGGCGGTGCGAGCTTCGCCAAGAACCCGGACTATTTCGATGGCGAGAATATCGTGAAATTGGCGATCGAGGGCGGCTGCAACGCCGTCGCTTCGACCTTCGGCGTGCTGGGTTCGGTTGCGCGCAAGTACGCCCACAAGATCCCGTTCATCGCAAAGATCAACCACAACGAACTGCTGACTTACCCCAACCGTTTCGACCAGGTGCTCTTTGGCACCGTCGAGGAGGCTTACGACATGGGCGCGGCCGCCGTCGGCGCCACGATCTATTTCGGCTCCGACCCGAGCACTCGCCAGATCGTCGAGATCAGCCAGGCCTTCGCCAAGGCTCACGAACTGGGCATGGCCACCGTGCTGTGGTGCTACCTCCGCAACAGCGCCTTCAAAAAGGACAAGGACTATCATGTTTCCGCCGACCTCACCGGACAAGCCAATCACCTCGGCGTAACCATCCAAGCCGACATCATCAAGCAGAAGCTCCCGGAAAATAACGGCGGCTACCAGGCGCTGAACAACGGCGGTTCCAGCTATGGCAAGTTCGACAAGCGCATTTATTCCGATTTGACCAGCGATCACCCGATCGATCTGACGCGCTATCAGGTGGCCAACTGCTACATGGGCCGCGCCGGCTTGATCAACAGCGGCGGCGCTTCCGGTGCCAACGACTTCGAGGAAGCCGTGGCCACCGCGGTCATCAACAAGCGCGCCGGCGGCACCGGCTTAATCAGCGGACGCAAGGCCTTCCAGCGCCCGATGGCGGAAGGCGTCAAGCTCCTGAATTCGATTCAGGACGTGTATCTCAGCAAGGAAGTCACGATCCCATAAGCTGCATCCCACTGGCATTGCAAAGGGGCGCAAACCATTTGCGCCCCTTTTTTTCATTCACCCCGTATTTCTGACCATCAGATCGTGAAGCCTCTTGGAGTGCGGCGGCTTGCCGCCGCTTTTACATCGTAAGCAGCTCTGCAAAAGTGTCCCTCTAGCAATCACCCACCAACCCCACCCAGACACCCGCTTTTCTCTTCGCGGCACACCGTCCTCCCCAGACCGTCACCCGCGATTCTCCTATCGTTCTTGCGAGCGGATCATCGTCAGCAGCATCTTGAATCGCGTCAGCGCTTTCAACGCATGTGGCTGGTTGGCCGGCATGAGCACGGCGCTGCCCGCTTTCGTCACCAACGGCTTCCCGGAGACCGTGATCTCCGCTTCGCCCTCCAGCACCTGCGCCAGGGCATCAAACGGCGCGGTATGTTCGCTCAAGCCCTGCCCTTCGTCGAAGGCGAACAGCGTGATCGTTGCCGCCGGACGATTGATGAGCGCCCGGCTGACCACCGCCCCATCCTGATAGTTGACCATTCCCGCGACACTTATTGCCTCGGCTGCGGGCATTTCCCGCTTGGCGTGGGGCTGTTCCGAGGACATCGCTCACCGCCTTTCAAACCATATCGGGCTCGTCCGTTTTAAGTTCTCCCTAAAGGGTATCACCGAGGCAATGCACGAAGGATTTTACAAGCTTGGGCAGTACTTGGACGAAATGCAGCAGCCGCTGACGATCTTAGTGGATGAGTGCAGAAAAGATGAGTTGGGCCGCTAATGGCGGCAAGTTTTCCCGCGGCCTGCCAGGATTCTTACAGCTTGGGAATTGCCTGCGGCGTTCCGCACAACTGCTCGGTCGCGGTGTGCACGTCCGCATCCAACTGCGCGCCGCGCCAACCTTGCGTCGAGCACACCTGTCTCGCTTCCAGTCCCAGTGCCCCGCGCAGGTCCGCTCCTTCCAGGTTCGCGCTATCCAGATGCGCCTGGCGGAGGATTGCCCCGGCGAACGTGGCCCCCCCCAAATCCGTCTTCGAAAGGTCCGCTTCCAGCAGTATGGTTCCCTTGAACTGCGCCCCGGTCATGTTCGCGCCCGCCAGTTTCGCCGCCGATAAGTCCGTCTGTTCCAGCGTGGCCAGCGAAAACACCGCCAACTCCGCTCTTGCGTCACGCAGATCCGCATGCGACAAATCCGCCCGCAGCAGGTTCGCCTGCCGCAGATTCACCGCGTACAGCGTCGCCCGCGCAAGATTTGCCGTTGTCAGCACCGCTCCTGCCAAGTTCGCGTAAGACATATCCGCATTCTGGAAATCCGCGCCGGCAAAGTTCGCGCCTTCCGCGTCCGCCGACACCAGGTTCGTCCTGCTCGCCTGCAGCTTGTCCATATTGGCCGACCGCAGCACTCCCTCCCGCAGGTTCACGCCGCGAAAATCCGCTTCCGAGAGGCTTGCGCCTTCCAGATTCGCCCGCCACATCCGCGCATTTGCAAACTCGGCCCGATAGCCCCGCGCGAACCGCAAGTTGATCTCGTTGAGTCGTGGCCCCGGCGCATCGCTCGTTCCCGCTTCGCCATTCCCTGTCTTCACTGGTATCCCTTCGACGCTCTCCTCGGTAATATCCGCGTACGGACGGAAGCCCACCGATCGAAACGCCGTGGCCGCCCATCGCCGTGGATCACCCCGGCTCACTTCGGGCCGTATATTCGGGTCTGCCGGCAAGCCACGGATCACACCCAACGAGAGCAGGAAGAGCACCAGCCCCGCCGCCAACGGCCCCCGCAATGCCGAGAGTACATCCCTGAGGAAATGCGGCGTGCTTTCATCGCTCCAGTCGCCCGGCCGCAGCACCCGCGCCACAATCCGCGGCGTTCCGCAAGCCGCCGCGCTCGCCAGCGCAATCAGGAACACGTGCAACAGCGTCCCGCGATAGTCCTGCATCACCAGATAACGCAGCCACAGGAAAAACAGGACGGCCGGCACGGCCCAGTACACCAACAGTCGGGCCATCGCGCTTTCCACCTGTGCCATCGGCGACCGTGGATCGCGTGACCACCGCAAGTGCGGCCGGATCGCTCCCACCAAATACCAGCGTCCATCCTTTTCCGGCGTCTGCCCATCCGGAAACACCGCGGGCAGCGCTGCTATGCTCCCCCACAAACGCAACAGCAGGAACTGCAGCCGCAAAAACAATACCGTCAGCAGCAGCGGCGCCCCCAGATAGAATCCCTGCAACGGCAGAATATTCGGAATCCGCGAAGTCGGTGTCGCGGAAAGGTCCAGCAGCAGCCGCACATCCGTCGTCAGCCCCACCAGTACGCACGTAGCCAGACACAGTCCGATCACCAGTAGGTAAAACCCGCGCGCCGACTGCGTCGCTTGGGCAATCGTTTTGCCGCCGTCGTGCGCGGAAACCGCCTCCGGCAGCGTCGCGTCGAACAGGTTCGTTCCACCCAGCCGCCCGGACCACAACCCCTGCGCGCCATAGAGATTCGCGCCCATCATGTTCGCGCCCGAAAATTCCGCTCCCAGCAGATTGGCTTCGCGAAGGTCTGCCTCCACCAGATTCGCCCCGCGCAAATTCGCCATGGAAAGATCCGCGCCGCGCAAATTCACTTTCTGGAGTTGCGCGCCCTGTAAATTCACACCCGTCAGATCAGCTCCCGCCAGGTCCGCTCCCGCAAAATCGCCTCGTGCGCCCGCGCTACCCCCGCTCTCCACCCATTGGCGATGCTGGTCCAGCACCTCCGCAAATACCAGCAAATCCGATCCCGCCGTTCGGGATTCGGCCTGCGTTTCTTCAGGGCTCTCCTTAAAGATCTCCGTTTTTTCAGGAATGACTTCGCCGGGATTGTTCGCCGTCTCTACCGTGTTTGCCGCAGGCGGTTCGAGCGGCACTTCCACATTCGCTGGCTCCCGGACCTCAATCACCATCTCAGTCTGTTTCGTTTCTGGCGGCTGCCCTTCCGGCAATTCCTCTTCCGTCAACTCCGCTCCCAGGAGCGCGAGGATTTTCGCTTCGACCACCGGATCGGGCCTGATCGTTCCAAACTCCGCTAGTTCTTTCGGCGTCGCCAGGCGCTCCGCCACGCGCTCGGTGGAATGATAGTTGGGCTCTTCTTTGTGTTGATTCGCCGGCGTTTCCGGCATGGCACACTTTCCTGTCGCCTTGTCACCAAAAGGCCTGTGAAATTTCCCGGGGGGCGGGGCTCAATCCATCATCGCCTATGAGCCCGCGGAAATCGCCTGACCCAAAGTACAGGCGACACCTGAAGAGCACTCTGCTTTGCACCGCGGCGTTACGAACTGGCAACAGTCTCCCGCTTTCCCCCTGGCCCCTCTCTCGCCTGGCGTACAGTGGTTGCAATGCTCAACGAAGGAGGTTGTCGCCCAACCCTGCGGAGCTTCGTTGAAAAGGACTTAATCTCATCAGAGGAGAAACTATGACAAAGAGATCATTAGTAGTCAGCGCCCTGCTTGCCGTGCTGCTTGGCGGCGGTGCGGTCCTGGCGCAAATGCCGAAAGACAACGTCAGTGGGAAACGCCATCCGAATCTGGCCGCTGCACAGCGTCTCTCCACTCAGGCCTATGAAAAAATCGTCGAAGCGCAAAAGGCCAACGAGTGGGACATGCAAGGCCACGCGCAGAAGGCCAAGGAACTGCTCGAGCAAGTGAACAATGAGCTGAAAGAAGCCGCGGAAGCTGCCAACAAGAACGCCAGGTAAAGCCCCCGCCGGATCCGGAATTGCCCCATGCTCTCCCGTCCGGGAGAGTATGGGGCTTTCCTTTTGTCCTCTATACCAAGCGACACCCGCTACAGCACGGGACCCGCGAACACAAGGAGCCGGTACTGATGAATCGCGCAGGCGATCGTATGAAGAGACGCTGACTTAAGCGTTGGGCTTTTCCGATGGGATCTGCGAGAGGATGTGAAGCAGGGGGCGCGCTATCTGGGGTTCAGCTTTTGACTTTCGACTTCGGCACGACTCTGACCGCTTCCAAACAAACGACTGCCGGGGCGCTCCGCTGAGGGGCCGAGGCACCCCGGCTATTCCTGCCCGCCTCCGCAGTGAGCGAGCAAGGAACTTGTACGGAATCTCTACTCGCGCAACTCCACCAACTACATTTCTTCGGTGCCGCGCAGAAACTCGTACCGCTCGATCGCCGCGACCACCCCAATCGCACCTTCATCGCGGGGTTCCGTCCTCTGCACGCGGCCCAGGCAGCGCACGCGCACCGGTCCGGCCAGAGTAATTTCATTGGGCAATGTCAGCAGAATCTCGACGGGCGAGCCTTCTTTGACATCCTTGGATAGGAAGAAATAAACCCCGCGGGAGCTGACGTCACGGGATTCCGTTATTGTTTCGCCAACTGCCGCGCCTGTGGTCCATCTCACGGTAAGCGGCAGCCGCATGGAAAACCTTTGAGTAGTGCGGCGCTCGGACCCAGTCAAGGAAACCTCCATGTTTGAAGGAACGAGTGTAGCTGGGGTGGGGCCAGGGAACAATAGAACTCGGGATTCAAAATCGTTCCCGGCCAAAAAGGTACCAATGTACTAGAACGGGTAAACCCCCGTCCTAATTTCTGAAAATCCACTAATTTCGTGGTTTTGGCCGGCCGCTGTAACTCACTCATTACGCTTGGCTTCCCCGGCCTTTCCTGGCCTGCCTACATCCGCACGCGCCAATCCCCGGGCGTAGCCCTTCGCAACGCGCTTCTTGTCAGTGTTTTTGTTTTTTCCTAGGAATGGTCAATCAAGCGATGGTGAATCGCGTACAGCGCCAGTTCCAGCCGGTCAGACACGCCCAGCTTGTCAAAAATATTGTGCAGGTGATTCTTCACCGTCTGCTCGGAGATAAATAGCTTCTCCCCGATCTCTTTGTTCCGGAACCCCTGCGCCACCAGTTGCACGATTTCTTTTTCGCGATCGGAGAGCAGCGGCTTCTCTCGCCTTGGCCCGGACTCGGAAGATTTTGCGAACGCCTTCATCACCTCCGCGGTCATGCGGTTGTCCAGCCAGATCTCGCCTGCGTGTACGCGGTGAATGCTCTTGACCAGCAGGTCCGTGGCGGACTGTTTCAACACCACGCCGCGCGCCCCCAGGCGCATCGCCCGTACGACGTCGCGGTCGTCCTCCGCCGCGGTCAGCACGATCACGCGCGTGGGCATCTGGTCGAAATTCACTTCTTCCAGCACCGCCAGCCCGTCTTTGTCCGGCATCCGCAAGTCCAGCAGCAGGATATCCGGCTTGAGCTTGGCCAGGAGCTTGATGCACTCGGCGCCGTTCTGCGCTTCGCCGACAATGGTGATCTCATCGTCGCCGTCAAGCAGCTTGCGGAGGCCGTCGCGGAAGATCGCGTGATCGTCCGCCATCAGTATGCGTATCTGTTGTTTCGTCTTTGCCATATCAGCCGAGTGGTACCTCGATCATCAGACGCGCACCATGCCCCGGGTTCGACTCCACGGTCAAAACTCCGCCGACCGTGCGCGTTCTTTCCTTGATGGAAATAGGACCCAGTCGCAGCCGGTCCAGCTCATCCCCCGTGAACCGGCCGGCAAAGCTAAATCCTTCGCCGTTGTCGTCCACCACCAGAGCGAGCCGGCTATCGTCCTGCGACAGTTTTACCACGACATGGGAAGCCTTGGCATGCTTTTTTATGTTGTTGAGTGCTTCACGGTAAATCTGGAAAAGCTCCCGGCAAACCCGGTCCGGAGCATGCAATTCCACTGAATCAATCAGTAAATCCAGCGCCAATCCGGACTCGTTCCGGAACCTCTCCGCGAACCCCCTCATCAGGTCCACCATGTCCGCCGACTGCACCCGCAGTGGCCGCAGGTCCGTCACCATATGCCGCAATTCCCCGCCCTCGTTCTTTACAGTCTGCTGCAGCGACGCCAACCCCGGCCCCACCTGGTCCGGCTGCGTGGTCGCCTTACGTCGCAGCACGTCAATCTGAATCTCGATGCTCAGCAGTGTCTGCAAAATCCCGTCGTGCAAGTCGCGCGAAATCCGCGAGCGTTCCGCCTCAATCGCCCGCGCCCGCAAATGCCGCAATAGAAATACGCTTTCGATGGACGAGCTCACGTGCCGCGCGATGCGCTCAAACCACTCCAGATCCGCTTTCACAAACCCCGCGCGTCCCGGCCGGCGATTCACCAGGAATAGCCGCCCCGCGGGGTGTTCATCCTGATCGAATGCCACGCTCAGAAAATTTTTGATGCCGAATTCCTGCAGCGTGGGACCCGGCACCCGCGGCACGATTTTCAGCGCCTGGCCGTTCCGCCGGTCCCAGCCAAATCCCGCGCCGCGGCCTTCCAGCGAATTCCAGCACAGCGACGCTTCCATATCATCCAGCAGAAATCCGTCCGCGCGCATCAGCGGCAGATTTTCCGGGGACAACCGCTCGCTTTCGCCCGATTTCAGTTGCCACAGGAAAATGCGCTCCAGATCAACGTCGCGGTATGCCAGCAGCGCCTCTTCGGTCTGGAATTCCCCGCACAGCTCTTCCAGCAGCAATCGCAGCGATTCCGAGAGTCCCAGGTCCACGTGCATGGTGTTCGCCAGCCGCGTCAGGAACGATTGTTGCCAGGCAAACCGCCGGTTGCGGTCCCCCAGAAACGCCATGCCTGCGGCTCCCAGAAACGATGCCGCAAAAAACGAAATCGAGTACAGCAGGTCTTTCGTTGGCGCTCCCGGTGCGCCCCGGCGCATGGAAAGCGCCAGCCCCAACAGCAACAACCCGAAACACAGGAAGCACGAAAATCGCAGGTTCCACCGGTACGCCGCCACGAACGCGATGAAAAACAGCAGGAACCACGCCGGCAGGAGTTCCGGCGAAATGTACAGGAACACTCCTGCCACCAGGATGTCGCACAGCAGCGGCAGCCGCCAGTTGTACCGCCGCAACGCCCGCTCCAGCGGCAGTATCACCATTGCCGCAACGAAATACGCCACCAGAAATGAGAGCGGCCGCCCGACTTCCCGCGCCGCCCGCAACTCCATCAGGCACAGCACCGCCAGCATCGCGACCACCGGCCGCGCGTAGGCGAGCTGCAAATCGAAATGGATACGATCCGACGATTGCGGGTTCATGCGCGGGGACACGCTTCCCTGGCCCTATCTTACCAACTCCTGTGTCCCGTTTTGCTTGGGCCCCTATCCGCGTTTCCTCCTCGTTAAGAGTGAATCCGACAATCGGCACCCGTAGGGGTCCAGCACCGTTTACCCTGAGCTGCGAAGGGCTGGACCCCATTTAGGCACAATCGCAACCGGTCACCCTCTTGCCTCCTGATCGCTGATATCTGATCGCTGATAACCCTCCCCCAAATGCAAAACGGCTGACAGCCCCCGCTGCCAGCCGTTCGTATTTCTCCTAGATGACCTGATTCGATTTACCTGTGGCCGCCTCCGTGGCCTCCACCACCATGAAAGCCGCCACCGCCGTGGGAACCGCCACCACCGTGGGAGCCGCCACCACCGTGGGAGCCGCCACCACCGTGGGAGCCGCCACCACCGTGGAATGCGCTCGCACCGTTACCGCGGGAGCCGCCACCGCCGTGGATTGCGCCCGCACTGTTGCCGCGGAAGCCGCCACCGCCATAGCCGCGCCCCGCACCGCCCCTATTGGCGTACCCTGGGCGATTTCCGTTACCCGATCTGAAGCCGTATCCCCCACGGTTGTAACCGGGGCGGCCATAATAGCCGCCTCCGCGTCCGTAATAGCCGCGCCCGTAGCCGCGAAACCATGGCCCAGCACCAATAAACACTCCACCTACAAAGTAGTCCGGCCCGTAGTAGCCGTACGGCGCGCAGGCATACGGGTAATAGCCGTAGTATCCATAAGCGCAAACGGGCGCAGCGCCATACGCACCATACACCGGGCCAACTCCAATACCCACCCTGACTTGCGCCTGCGCGTAGCTCGCGCTCATCAGCAAAATGCCCAGTAAAACTAAGTATTTTAGATATCTCATCACTTTCCCCGATCCCCAGCACCCTTTCCTGGACATTCCATCCAACGCGAAAGGGTTCCAGTGTTTCATCTTCCTCCAAATCACCTTCGCTCTGTTTAACCCAGAAACCCTCCCGGAGTTGCGCCCGGCCCGCCCGCCAGCCGCGGGATGGGCTGGCATCTTGTCTTTGCTTCCTGCTCGCTGATATCTGATAGCTGATAACCTTCATCCGTGCCGCCGGACTCGCATGCGACACGTTTTCCCGCGCTCCGGGGTCGTGTTAAACTAGACCGAGTGGTGGGAGTAGCTCAGTTGGTAGAGCGTCGGTCTGTGGCACCGAATGTCGTGGGTTCAAATCCCATCTCCCACCCCAATCTGATCCGTGTCAACCTCCTTCCCTCACTTTTCCTGCATCACTATTTTCACTTCCAAAAACAGCCGGCCACGGCCATGAGTTTTCCTCTGCGGCCCGCGCGAGCCTATTGACATCTGCTGCGGGAAAGGCACAGTCTGAGGCTAACTTTTGCGCGGCCCTGAATCCTGCGGGCCCTTTCACCCAGTCAAAGGATCGGTGATGACGACCGCCCGAAAAGCAAAATCGTACAAAACCCTGGTCGTTGACGTTGGCGGCACGCACGTGAAAATGCTCGCTACGGGGCAATCGGAGCCGCGAAAATTCATTTCCGGGCCCGCAATGACCGCCGGAAAAATGGTCAAGCTGGTCAAAGCCGCCACTCGTGATTGGCAGTACGACCGCATCACCCTCGGCTATCCCGGCCCCATCGTCAATGGCCATCCCCTGCGGGAACCTCACAATCTGGGCGGCGGCTGGATGAATTTCAATTTCGCCAAAGCCTTCAGGCGCCCCGTCAAAGTCATCAACGATGCCGCGATGCAGGCCCTGGGCAGTTACCAGGGAGGTTCCATGCTGTTTCTCGGCCTGGGCACGGGTCTTGGCTCGGCGATGATTGTGGACGGCGTTCTTGAGCCCATGGAACTGGCCCACCTGCTTTACAAAAAGGGCAAGACCTACGAAGACTACCTCGGCCTGCGCGGTATTGAACGCCTGGGCAAAAATAAATGGCGCAAGCATGTTGCCAGGGTCGTCAAAAAGCTGAAGAGCGCTCTGGAAGCCGATTACGTGGTCCTCGGCGGTGGCAACAGTAAAAAATTGCAACGCATTCCTTCGGGCGCCCGGCTCGGCAGCAATGGCAATGCCTTCCGCGGCGGCTTCCGCCTGTGGGAGAAGGACCACGGAGCCTCAGGGCAATTCCGTCTTATTTACCGCAGAAGATCTGCTCCACGTCGTATTTCTGAAAGAACGGATCATCCGTCAGAATCGTCATCCCCTCTGTTTGGGCTTGCGCGATCAACAGCCGATCAAAAGGATCGCGATGGTGCCCTGCCAGATCAAACACTGCCAATGCGTGAACATGCGTAATGTCCAGCGATTGCAGGGACATGATTCGTATCGCCCGAGTCACAAATTCAGCAGGCCTCTCCGGTAAGACCAATTTGCCGATGCCGACCTTAATCGCGATTTCCCAGGAACTCACCGCAGAGAGAAACAATTCAGATGAACCGTCCGCAAGGAGCTTAAGACCTCGTTGATTGAGTTTCGGTTGGGAGAGAAGACTGTGGATCAGTACGCTGGTGTCCACCAGGTATTTCATGTTTTCTTTCTCTTCCGCCTTGCTACCCCCTCGAACGCGTCCAAAATCTCGTCCGGGAGCGGCGCGTTGAAATCGTCGGCAATCTTGATGGTGTCGCCGTAGGCTCCGAGTTGTCGCTTGGGCTTGTTAGTGGACAACGGCACAAGCCGCGCCACCGGCACTCCCCGATTCGCGATCGTGATTTCCTCCCCAGCGGCCACTCGCCGCAGCAACCGCGACAACTGCGTCTTCGTCTCGTGCGTGTTCACTACTTTTTTCATAATGATATCTTAGCTAAGTCTGTGGACTAAGTCCATAGCAGTAATCCCCACCCTTCCCCTGCGTCCTCTTTCACGCCACAATGTTTGTTTCGCTCTTCTGGTGGCTCATGACCCGTATCCTCTGCTCGGCCCTGCTCTTCGATATGGACGGCGTTCTCGTCGATTCCACACCCGCGGTAGCCCGCGTCTGGACGGCATGGGCCGCCGAGCACGGCTTCGACCCCGACTTTGTTGTCAAGCACGCCCACGGCCGCCCCAGTCTCGTCAGCATCCAGGAACTCCTCCCCCATGCCTCCCCCGAAGCCCACGTCGCTGAAGACCTCCGGATGCAACAAGCCGAAATCGACGACGTCGCCGACGTTGTCGCTCTGCCCGGCGCCGCCCAATTGCTTTCCCAAGTCCCGCCGGACCGCTTCGCGGTCGTCACCTCCGCCGTCCGCGAACTCGCTGAAGTCCGTCTTCGTGCCGCGGGCATCCTTCATCTTGTTCGTCACATGGTCACGGCCAGCGACATCCAGCGTGGCAAGCCCGATCCCGAGCCCTACCTCAAAGGCGCCGCCGCTCTTGCCCTTCCCCCCGGTGACTGCGTCGTCGTCGAAGACGCCCCTTCCGGCGTCCGCTCTGGAAAAAGCGCGGGCTGCCGCGTCCTTGCCATCCGCACCACCACCCGCGACCCCGAACTCCTTGCCGGTGGCGCCGACTGGATCGTCAACGATTGCGCCTCGATCCGCCTCGCCGACTCCCCCTCCCTCCGCGATCTTGCCCTCGAACTCGCAGACGATTCCCGCAATCCCCGCATCCCGCAAATGAGCTGACCATTCTTCCTCCCGCGCAGGCCAAGAAGCCGCCGAAATCCGAACTTCTCGCCTGATCCTGGTTTGCCAAACGCCACGCGGGAGGCGCGGCCGAACAACTGGGAGTGCGGCTTGTTTACCCTGCTTGCCCTGGGCATCGAAGGGAGCTTCGAAGGGCCGCCGCTTTCACAACGTAAGCAACTCCGCAAAACTGTCTTTCCCGCAAGGAGGCGGCGGCCGTCACTCGGGCCAGCGCCTTTCTGTTGAGCTCGTAGCTTCTCGCGTTCATTTCCAGTTTGCTTTTTTGCCCCGCGAACGTATGATGACGCGTACTCCCCAAGGACCTTGAGACTTCCCTTTGCCGCTGCCTGCTGACACTTCGTCTGCCGACCCAGCCACGCCGTCCCTTCGCCTGCGCAAGGACCGCGGCAAGCTCCTGCAAATCCTCGGTGTGGGCTTTGGCATTGCCGTGGCCGTTGGCAATTCCATTGGTGCCGGCATCGTGCGCACTCCTGGCGACATCGCCGCGCGGCTGCCCAATCACTGGCTCTTCTTCTGCGTCTGGTTTGGCGGCGCGTTCTACGCTCTTGTCAGCGCTTTTCAACTTGCCGAACTTGGCTCCGCCATCCCCAAAAGCGGCGGCCAATACAATTTTTCCCGCCGCGCCCTCGGCGACTACGCCGGCTTCATCGTTGGCTGGAGCGACTGGCTCTCCACCTGCGGCACCACGGGCGCCATCGGTATTGTGGTCGGCGAGTACATGGGCCACATCTTCCCGGTCATGGACGGCGTCATGCGCATCAAAGTCACCGCTGTCTCCGTGATCGTTTTCTTCGCGGTCCTGCAATGGAAAAGCATCAGCATGGGCAGCAGGGTGCAAAACTTCACCACCCTCCTCAAAGGCCTGGCCTTCTTCGTCATGGTCATTGCCTGCTTCTCTTTCGGTAGCCACGTGCGTCACGTTGCCGAAGCTGCTCCGCTCGTCCAGGCCGCCGCTCCTGTCGTCATGCCCGCCGGCGCCGCCCTCATCACCGCTCTCCTTTTCGGCATTCAGGCCACCATCTACACTTACGACGGCTGGGACGGCGTCATCTACTTCGGCGACGAAATCAAGAACCCCGGCCACCTTGTGCCGCGCGCCATCTTTGCCAGTCTTTTTTCCATCGTTTTCATTTATCTCCTTATCAACGCCGCCGTTCTTTACGTTCTCCCCATGAGCGACATTGCCGGCAACAATTTCTCTCTTGGGCTCGCAGCGCAGCGCGTCTTCGGGCCTTATGGCGACACCGTCTTCCGCTCCATCATGGTGCTTGCCTTGTTCAGCACCATCAACGCGCTGCACCTCATGGGCGCGCGCGTCATTTACGCCATGAGCCGCGACGGCCTCTTCTTCCGCAGCGTCTCCCGCGTCAACAAGGGCGGAACGCCCACGCTCGGCCTGCTGCTCAGCGCGCTTGTCGGCGTGACCTTCGCCATCTTCAGCTTCGAGCGCGTCATCGCCATGCTCGCCTTCTTCTTCGTCACCAACTATCTCCTCTCGTTCACTTCGATGTTCCTGCTCCGCCTCCGCGATCCCGAAATGCCCCGACCCTATCGCGCCTGGGGCTATCCCTGGACCACCGCCCTCGCGCTCCTCGGCTCCATCGGCTTCCTCATCGAAGCCATCCGCGAAGACCGCACCAACAGCGTTTTCACCCTCGTCGCCCTGGCCTGCAGCTATCCCGTCTACCGCGTGCTAAAATTGGTCTCCAGCCGCGCTTCCGCCGAGCCCTCGTAGCGGCCGCCTTCTGCCTGCCCGCCGTAGGAGGGAGGCGGGCGCCTTTGAGAGGCCTGTGTCCATCTATCTTTCGGAAAACTAGAAAAACGGCTGTCATCCTGAGCCCATCCGACGAGGTCCGGTGTCAGGACTCCGGTGGAGTCCACCGGACTCCCAAAACCGGAGATGGGCGAAGGACCTCAACCGACAATTCGAGCAGAGAGTATTGCCAACGAAGCATTTCTCGGTAGGTTTGAGCTTCCCCAATAAAAAAAAGCGGATTCTCATCCGCCCTTCTCTTCTCTGCGAACTCCGCGCGGTTACCTCTGCGCTTACAGCGTTAATTCTTCCTTTGCTTCCTTTACTTCCTCTACGTCCTTTCCCTCATTCCTACTTGACCTTCTCCGCCACCGCCTTGGCCTGCATGTACAGCAGCAGATAATCCTTCCCGCCGGTCTTGGAATCCGTTCCGCTCATATTGAATCCGCCGAACGGGTGTGCTCCCACCATCGCTCCGGTGCATTTCCGGTTCAGGTACAGATTCCCCACGTGGAATTCTTCCTCCGCGCGGCGAATTTTCTTCGGGTTCTTCGAGTACAGCGAGCCGGTCAACCCAAATACGGTGTTATTCGCGATCTCCATGGCATGATCGAAATTCTTCGCCTTGATCACCGTCAGCACCGGTCCAAAAACTTCTTCCTGCGCCAGCCGCGCCTTTGGATCCACGTCCGCGATAATCGTCGGCTCCACGAAGTACCCTTCGCCCGGCGCGCGTCCGCCACCTGTCAACAAGCGCCCTTCCTTCTTCCCGACCTCGATGTAGTCCAGAATTCCCTTCATCGCCAGCTCATTAATTACCGGGCCCATGTAGTTGTTCGGGTCGTCGCTGGGTCCCACCTTGATTTTGTTCGTCCGCTCCACGAGTTTGTTCAGGAAGGTGTCGTACACCTTCTCGCTCACAATCACTCGCGAGCACGCCGAGCATTTCTGTCCCTGGTACCCGAACGCGGCCTGCGCCGTCCCTTCCACCGCTGCGTCAATGTCAGCCTCTTCGTCCACGATCATGCCGTCCTTGCCGCCCATTTCCAGCACGGTACGCTTGATCCAGATCTGCCCCGGCGAAGGCTTCGCTGCCAGTTCCGCGATTCGCAACCCCACTTCCTTCGACCCGGTGAACCCGATGTACCGCGTCTTCGGATGCTGCACGATGGTGTCGCCGACCGCCGCGCCCGACCCGCTCACAAACTGCACCGCTTCCTTCGGAATACCCGCTTCAAACAGAATGTCCACGAACTTTGCCGCGATCGTCGGCGCATCCGAAGCCGGTTTCAGCACCACGGTATTCCCGGTCACCAGTGAAGCCACTACCAATCCCGCCATAATCGCGCAGGGGAAATTCCACGGCGGAATCACCGCGCCCACGCCCAGCGGGATGTACACCAGGTAGTTGCGCTCGCCGCGCATCGGCGTCAGCTTCTGCGGCTGCCCCAGCCGCAGCATCTCGCGCCCGTAAAACTCGCAAAAATCGATTGTTTCCGCGATGTCCGCTTCGGCTTCAAACCAGGTCTTCCCCACCTCGTAGCAGACCAGCGCGTCCAGTTCGAACTTCCGCTGGCGCACGAGCGACGCCACCTTGAACAAATACTTCGCCCGCTGCTGCGCCGGCACCTTCTTCCACACGTCGAAATACTTGTTGGCCGCCTCGATCGCCTCGATCGCTTGTTCCTTCGACGCATCCTGGAACACCCCAATCACTTCCGAAGGCCGCGACGGGTTCGTGGACTTCCTTTTCCCCGCCGTGATCACCTTCTTTCCGCCGATCCACATGGGGTACTCGCGCCCAAACTCCGCCTTCACCTTCGCCAGCGCCTGCTCCATCTTTTTTCGATTCGCTGCATTGGAAAAATCGATCATTGACTCGTTCGTGAATTCTTTCACCTTCAATTTCGCTTTGGCTGTCGCCATGGCGTCACTTCCTCCTGGTTACGAACATTCGATTATAGGGCCGCTCCCTCAACCCTCACAAGCAACCCCCAAATCGCCTGAAGCTCAATTTGGCTCCTCGTACTTTCCGTCTACGCCTGCCCTGATGTATGACATGAGTCGTACCATGTGGACGTAGACTTCAACTCTGGAGACACGATGACATTTCCGATTTTGTGGAGGCTTCTCTTCTGGGGCTGGCTTGCGTCGGAGATTCTCGTCGGCATTGTGACACGCACCAAGCGCAGCAGTGGAAAAGTCCAGGACCGGGGCTCGTTGCTGATTCTCTGGATCGTAATTACCGCTTCCATTACCGCATGCCAGTGGATCAGCGAGGCCACTCGACCCAATATGTTCGGCGGCGCTCACGCGCTGAAGACCGCCGGCGCAATTGTGATGTTAGTGGCCCTCGCCATTCGGTGGACCGCGATCTTCACCCTGGGCAAATCCTTCAGCTCAAACGTGGCCATCCAGGATTCGCAGCAAATCACGCGCACGGGGCTCTACCGATTCGTGCGCCATCCTTCCTACCTCGGCCTGCTGCTAGTGTTTCTCGCTGTCGGCCTGCATTCGCGCAATTGGATTAGCTTTGCTGTGGTGCTGGTGCCAACGATCGCCGCACTTCTCTACCGCATCCATGTCGAGGAGGCCGCCTTGGTGAAGGCGTTTGGCGACGATTACTCGGCCTATGCTAGGGCCACAAAACGCCTCATTCCCGGCGTGTACTAACCTCGCTTCTTCCGTTCGGCGCCTCAGAAATTCTCTACTGGATATCGTTGTTCTCGAATCTCGTGTCTTACAGCTTCCGCACTCCCTCAACCGCTCAGCTTTGCTACCGAGGGAGCTCCTGCACTGCGCGATAGGCTTCGTCGATAGCAGCATTCATATAGGCCGTGGCACCCGCGTCGGAATTGGCAATCGCGATGCGCCCGATCGGTTTTCGTCCCACTTCGTGCGGCGCTTCGCCCTCGGCAAAATCGGGATCGAACAAAGGGTTGTATTCATAGGCGTAGCCGTGCGCCCAGCGCCCCACGGTGATGCCCTCGATATCCTCCGCTGGATTGAAGCCTCCAGGGCCAAGCATGCGCGCGAGTTGGTCGCGGATCTTTCGCTCGAAGGTCTCAAATGGCGTGTCGTAAAGTTCCACGCGTCCCACGCGATGCTGTTCACGCTCCGTCAAACCTGGCTGGCACGGTGTGCGCAACATGAACACGATCATCGGCTCTTCCGGCCGGCTGGGAAATCTGTACTCCGGCAGGCTCACGGGAAAATCGACCGCCGCGTAGACGTGATAGCTTCCGGGGGCCGCAATCTGGTACACGCCTAGCTTGTGGAACGACTTCCAATTGCGAATCGCAACGTGCGAATACACCAGCGGGGTTTTCACGCCATACGCCAGTGCTTCCTTCTGCTTCGCGGGAATTTCGGGACACAGATAGGGAACCATCCCGCTGTAGCAGGCCAGCACGCAGCGGCGCCCGCGCGCACGAAAGAGTTGCCCATTGCGCACATACGCCACCTTCACTTCTTTCGCCGACCCCGGGTCGCCGTCGTGCCGCACGCCCACGGCGGTGCTGCTCAAGCGTATGCGCACGGGCGCGGATTCGCGGTCCAGCCGGGTGTAGTCGGCCTTTGCAACGACGACGTCTTCCATGGTATGGCCCGGAATGGCCTCCGGAATGAGCGACCGCACTAGCAGGCGGGCAATGGAAGCATTGCCATCTGGAAAGTGAAAAATGTAAGGATCGGGCTTGTGCTCGCCGCGATCGGCTGCCGCGCCCAACCCCATGAAGTCCAGCCCGGGGTACCCGTAGCCATAGTCATCGCCCTCTTCGAAGCAGGCCAGCGCGGACACCGCATCAATGCCCACGCCGAACAGATCGTGGGTGCGCGTTTGGAAAATTGGCAGCACCTCGGGACTCAGCTTGGCAATCTTGGTGAGGAAGTCGGCGTAGCTGGTTCGGGCCAGCACCGCCTGTTTCTGGGCTAGCGTCAAACCAGGCAAGTAGTCCACTTTTTCGCTGTAGATGCGCACCAGGTCCCGGCGCGCTCGATCGGTGAGCGGGGCTTTGCCGAAAAATTCCCGGTGCGGAATCTTGCCGAAGCCCGCCACCAGACAATCTTCTCCGAACGTCTCCCGGTCGAAGAAAATGCCGCTTCCCATCTTTAGCGAGGGATAGAGACTCTGGTCGAAATAGCGATAAAATTTCTGGACCTCGACGCCCAAGTCGGCCAGCAAGCCCTTGGACACCGCACTGTAAAGCGACGGGCTCTCAATCGACTGTGCCCCGTAGCCGAGCAACATCCGCTTTCCCGCGCGAAACTCTTTCCGCGCCGCGTGCCCGCCGAAGTCGTCGTGCGCTTCCAGAATCAGGATGCGCGCATTGGCGCCCGACTGCTTACGGAAGAAGTGCGCCGCCGCCAGTCCGCTGATACCCGCTCCCACCACGATCAGGTCGTATGTATCAACCGTATTGGTCGCCGCACCTGCGGTTTGCCAAAAAGTTCCGTCACGCAGCCCGTGCGCGGCTTCAAACGACCCCGCGTTATCGCCGCGCATTCCGCTCGCCGCCGCAGGGTTGTAACCCGGGCCGTTCTGTGCAGCGATGGACCCCGATCCGCCGTGTCGTGTACACCCGCCCAGAGAGCTGCTCAACGCTAGCCCGCCAATCCCTATGGCCACCCCGTTCAGAAAATCGCGGCGCGTGATGGGGCGATCCATCCCCAGTTCGTGATCGCGTGCCTCTTTCATTGGTCGCGACTCCTTCATGGCTCGTTCCTGGTGCCGTCCAACTTGTTCCAGTAAATCCCTTCGAGAATTCTCTCTCCGTGTTCGCGGCAGATGCTTGGACCGTCATTTGGCCCAAATAGTTCGAACGGCACTGGCTGTGGTTGCGGACCCCGCCACAACTTCCCTTACCACCCTAAAGCTCGTCCCGCTCCCGCGGAAGCCCAGCCCCCCACCATTGGGGTTCTCATTCACGTCCAGCCAAAGTTCGGGGTTCCTGCCGGGAAGGTCAAAAAATTCCCAGGCATTGACCACGGCCATTCCGGGAACATGCGAGTCCGCCCGGCTCGCCGTTCGCTGCCAAGCGGGCATTGTGCCGTTGGCCACACACGTGTACTCCAATTCGGATTCGGTCGGCAGCCGGTATTTCTTCCCCGTCGCTTGCGACAACCAATGCGTGTAGCCATCCGCGATCTGCGGCGTCACCACGCCCGGCTTCTCCTTCAATCCATGCTGAGCAGAAAACAATTCCAGGTCGTGGCTGCTGACCGTGGCCTGCGCCATCCAGAACGCGCTCACGCTGACGGCATGCACCGGCCCTGTGTCTCGTAAGCGGCAAGCGCCCAGCTCCGGGCTGCCCGCCGCCAGGGTTCCGCCTCGCACCGCAATCATGTGGAACTTCACGCCCGAGCCTGGCACGACTTCCGTGTAGTTCCGAAATTCCGTTGCGGCGAGTGGAAACTGCGCATCCTCCACCGCAGCCATCGTCTCCGGCGCCATCTTTGTCTCCATGCGATGTCCGGTGAACAGGTGGCAGTTTAGGCAGTGCAACCTTTCCCGATTCCGCTGGAAATAGAGATGTGCTTCCATCCGGCGCGCGACGATTCTCATCTCACGGACTTGCTTCTCGTCCGTCTCCTGCTCGCCGGTAGGCAGCGCGCCTTCCACTTTGGAGAGCCCCTCGGTGAACAGGTTATTGTGGCAATGGACGCACGCCGCGTCATATGTAAACGTCACGCCGCGATCGAGCTTGCGTTCCCGTGCCCAGTCGATTTTGCTGACGTCGCGAAAGAGTTGGGCGTACGCGTCGCGCGCCCCCAGCCGCGCTTTTTCCTCCAGATACTGCAGCCCGCCAGGGGGCAGGTGGCAGTCCGTGCAGTGGGCCACAATGCCGTGCCGGTTGGAGTAGTGCGCGGACTGAATCCAGAATTGCTCGGCGTGCGGGTGCGCATGGCACGCCTGATCGCAGAATGCGTCCGTCGAGGTGTACTTCACGGTCTGGCGCCCCGCCAATGCCGCCGCCAGCCCAGCCAGCAAGCCGAGTCCGAGCATCCAGCCCGTGCGTCTTCCTGTCAGAGGTCTCTCAGCCATTGGCAATCAGCCCCCGCCGCGTACGCCTCTCCTCCGAGGCCCACACTTTCTCACACCTTGCAGAATTATAGCAAGGTTGTCTCGCCTGCCCGGCAAGCCGTCGTTTTTCACGCCCTTTGCTGTCATCCCGAGTGAAGCGACCCGATTTTTTCTTCCGCGCCGCAGTTTGGCGCGTCGGGTCGCGTAGCCGAGGGATCTCTCCGCCTCTTCTCTGCCCTCCTCGGTGAAATTTCCTATCTGTAAAGCTCCGCTCCAAGGATGGCCCTCGAAAAGAGCGCACGCGGCCAAGGCCTCATCCGGAGTCAGTTTACTCTGCCGCGTTAGCCCATCGTTTCCATTTCTGCTACGCTGGGCTGAGCAATTATCCAAGAGTGGAGGAGAACTAGCGTGACGCTCGTGGCCGGAGTGGACCTTGGCGGAACTGCCGTCAACTATGCGTTTGCTGGACCAGCAAGAAAAATTTCACATCGAAGGCCTGTGCGAGCATCCGGCTCTTGTAAAACAGGGGCCTGAGGTTTGCCTCCGCCAGATTGCCGATGGTCTCAAGATTGCCGCCGACAAGGCAGGCGTACTCCTCTCGGACGTGGCCGCGGTCGGCCTGGATACTCCCGGTCCGGCCAGTGCGGGGGGCCAGCTCAGTACGCGGGGTGCCACGAATTTTGTTCATCCGCATTGGGCGGGATTCGATATCCGCGAGGGACTGGCGCAGAAGCTCGGCAAACCGGTCTCCTATCTGAACGACGCAAACGCAGCCGCGATTTGGGGACACTATTCGATCTTTGGCGCAAACAGCCACGAGACTTCCATTTCGACCGTCATCGGGACTGGCAACGGCGGGGTGCTCCAGGCCCGCCGCGCCTGGCTCACCAAAGGTGACGTTCTCAACACGCTCCCGGCGCAGAAGTTTGCGCAAGCTATAAAACACGGGTGGGCCTGAAAGCGAATAGAATGAACGCAAACGTCGAGGCCACGATGCCCGAAGACACACCAAATTCAGCTCACACCCAACCCTCTTCCGAACCATCGGCGATTTCGCCGCAAGCGCCCATCCCCTTCAACATCGGCGAGGAATTTGGCACCGCGCGTAAGAACCTGCCACCGGCGAAGATTGTGCTCATCTGCGTGGGAGCGCTTGCCGTGATCGCCACCGTGGTCGCCCTGGTGCAAAAGCCGCGCCAAACCGCCACCGGCAGCATCGACAATATCGTGACGGTCGATCTCCCCGGCCAGAATCAGGTGATGGTCGCCATCGGGCTCTCTATCCACAATGGCGATAAGAATCGCTTCGTCGTGCAGCAGATCAAGGCCGACTTTGAAGACAGCACCAAGAGCTATAGCGATGAGGCCGCATCCGCTGTGGACGTCGAGCGCTACTTCGAGGCTTTCCCGGCCCTCAAGGAGCATGCCTTCGACCCGCTGAAGCGCGAAACCAGGATTGAACCTGGCGGCGATGTCAAAGGCACGATCATCGTAAGTTTTCCGGTCGCCGCAGATGCCTTCGCGAGCCGCAAATCGCTGACCGTAACGATTTCCCCGGCAGAGCAGCCAATCCCGCTGGTATTAACCAAGTAGCGCGTGGCGACAGCAGCAGTAGCCCGCCCTGAGCGCAGCCGAAGGGGTTGTCCGATCAGGGCGTAGCCCGGTCGCCTAGATGAAGAGAGGAACCAAAAATTCACTGCTAATGTTTCTGAATGAATCTGCGCCGAACCAGGTGGGTATTGGCGTCGGGCTTAATTTCATCGTACTTCAGGCAGCTGATCGATCCATCCACTTCCAACACAGCCAGCGCCACGTCGTGCGGGCTGGCAATGCCATGTTCGCGCAGCGCGCGATCCAGTTCATCCTTGCTGACCCGCTCTTTCGTCATGTGCTCGGCAATGACTTGCCCATCATGAATCAACAGGCTGGGCTGCCCCTCGACGACTTTGCGGAAGCGCCGGTTGACGCCCGAAAGATCGGCCACCAGGTAGTTCATTACCAACAATGTGGCCGCCGCCATCACCCCGCCCAGCAAAGAGGTATCCGGCCCGGTCATGGCATTTTGCACGGAGTTGCTGATCAGTAGGAGGAGGGTGAGGTCAAAGGGTGTCATCTGCCCGACTTCGCGTTTCCCGCTCAAACGAACTCCCAGCAGGACGACGGCGTAGATCACCGCCGTCCGCAGGGCAATTTCGAGCAAAACGTGTCCGCCGGGAAACATCGCCCGGCTTATAGCCCCGCCGTTACGGGAACAGGCGCATTTTTCGGCGTGCTCAGATAGCCAGTAGCTTTGTCCTTGTCGATCGTCCAGATCACCAACTCATACAGCATGCGGTCCCGCCCGGTATAGAACTGGATGGGCTCGCTGACGTTGCGATCTTTCTTCTCGATGGTTTTGTCGTCAGAAGTAACGTCCAAGGTGAATTTGCCGTGCTTGGGGTCGGTCTTCTTGAGTTGCAGGCTCACGGTCGAGACCGGCTGCGGTTTCGCCCCGCGGATCAGGCTGAACTCGTAATAGTTGCGATCTCCCCTGTGCTTAAGCACTTCCAGATCGCTTCGCGTGTTAGCGATCAGGCCGCTCTGCACTCCAAGATCACCCACCGCGCTTTGCAGCTTGGCTTTGGTAGCTTCCAGGTCGGCTTTCGTCGATGCCACATCCGTCTTCACACCGCCAACATCGGTCTTCACGCCAGCCACTTCACCGTTCACCTGGCTGATCTGCTCTTTCTGCTCTTCCGCCAGCCGAGCCTCGGCGGCTTTCTGCTCGCGCTGCAAATCGGCGGAGCGCTCGGCAAGCTCTTTCTTGGTCATGCCGAGTTGATGCGCCAAGGTTTCGTCCGAAGCCTCGGCGGACGCCATACGCTTGGTCAATTCGGAAATCTCGTTCTTGCTGGCGTCTTGGTCCTTGCCCAGCTGGTCGAGGCGTCCGCGCAAATCGAACAGAAAGTACAGCGATCCCGCGACGTAAATCACCGCGATGATGAGTAAAATCCACTTGCCTGCATTGCTTTCGGTCCCGTGAACTTCTGGGATGGGGGCAGATTCGTCCGACATAGGTTTCCTCCGACTAGCTTGTTGCTGATATTAGCTTCATTGTTGTGCAGGGAGCGCACCCTGTCAATTGCCAGCGAGGTGCCGAAAGTACCCTCGGCCGGCAATGGGCGCAAAGAAACCAAGAGTTGGGAGAAGAGATTTGAAGTTACAACTGAACTTTACGCAAGCGCAGCGAATTACTAATGACCGAGACCGAACTGAAGCTCATCGCCGCCGCCGCCAGAATCGGGCTCAACAATAATCCGAAGAACGGGTAGAGCACGCCCGCCGCAATCGGCACGCCCAGCGAGTTGTAGAGGAACGCGAAGAACAAGTTCTGCCGGATGTTGCGCATGGTGGCGCGGCTGAGCCTGCGCGCGCGCACAATACCCGAAAGATCGCCCTTGACCAGCGTCACGCCGCCGCTCTCCATGGCGATGTCGGTGCCTGTGCCCATGGCGATCCCGACGTCGGCCTGGGCCAGCGCAGGAGCATCGTTGATCCCATCCCCGGCCATGGCCACGATACGGCCTTCTTTCTGCAAGCGTTTCACGACTTCCGCTTTTCCATCCGGCAACACCTCCGCCTGGAAGTCGTCAATGCCGAGCTGGCGGGCGATGGCCTTCGCGGTCGCCTGATTGTCGCCCGTAAGCATGACGATGCGCAGTCCTTCCCCTTTCAGGTCGCGTAGGGCGTGCCGAGCGGACTGCTTGATGGGGTCGGCGATCCCCATCACGGCCGCCAGATGCCCGTCCATTGCAATAAAAAGCACCGTCTGTCCCTGTGCGCGCAGCTCCGCTGCCTTCTGGGAGAGTGACTCCGCGGGTACGCCTAACTCCTGCATTAGCGTTTCGTTGCCTGCGGCGATCATTTTGCCGTGCACCACGCCGGTTACGCCGCGTCCGGTCAGCGAGCGGAACTCGCGCGCTTCGGTCAGCGCCAAGCCGCGTTCTTTCGCGGCCGCAACCACCGCGGCTCCCAGAGGATGTTCGCTTCCCTGCTCCAGGCTCGCTACCAAGCGAAGCACCTCTGACTCCTCCACCCCCGCAGCGACCAGGGAAACCACTCGCGGCTTGCCCTCGGTGAGCGTGCCGGTTTTGTCGACCACCAGGGTGTCGACCTTCTCCAAAATCTCCAGCGCTTCAGCGTTCTTGATAAGCACGCCCGCCGTGGCGCCACGTCCGGTGCCCACCATGATCGCCATCGGCGTCGCCAGGCCCAGCGCGCACGGGCAGGCGATAATCAGCACAGAGACGGCATTGATGAGTGCGTGCGCCAGCCGCGGCTCCGGCCCGAAGAAACTCCAAACAATAAACGTGCCTGCCGCCGCCGCAATCACCGTCGGAACAAACCAACCCGCAACCCGGTCCGCCAGGCGCTGTATGGGAGCCCGGCTGCGCTGCGCCTGGCTCACCAACTGCACAATCTGCGCCAGCAACGTCTCGCTGCCCACGCGTTCCGCCCGCATGATGAACGACCCCGTGCCGTTTACGGTTGCGCCAATCACGTGGCTGCCCGGCTGTTTCTCCACCGGCATCGACTCACCCGTGATCATGGCTTCGTTCACCGAGCTCGCGCCTTCCAAAACCACGCCATCTGCGGCAACTTTCTCGCCGGGACGAACCCGCAGCCGATCGCCGACCTTGACTTGCTCCAGCGGAATATCTTCTTCCCCGCTATCGCGCAGCACCCGGGCCGTCTTCGGAGCCAAATCGAGCAGCGCGCGAATGGCCGCGCCCGTGCGGCTGCGAGCGCGGAGTTCCAACACCTGCCCCAACAGAACCAGGGTCACGATGGACGCCGCAGCTTCAAAGTAAACCGGCGGCGTACCATCCATTTGAAGGAATGAAGCCGGAAAAATTCGCGGGAACACAGTCGCCAACAGGCTGAACGCGTAGGCCACGCCTGTGCCCATCGCAATCAACGTGAACATATTGGTCGAGCGATTGACGATGGACGCCCAGCCGCGCTGAAAAAACGGCCACCCTCCCCACAGAACCACCGGCGAAGCCAGCACCAACTCGATCCACGGCAGCAAGTGGTTGGGAAACGCGCGGTACCAAGCCATGCCCGGCAGCATCTCCGCCATGGCCAGCCCCAGCAGGGGCGCGGTCAGCGCCACACTCACCCAAAAACGGCGTGTCATCTCGCGCAGTTCGGGATTCTCATCCTCCCGTGCACTCACTGCGCGTGCTTCAAGCGCCATCCCGCAAATCGGACATGCTCCCGGCGCCGTCCGCACAATCTCCGGATGCATCGGGCAGGTGTACTCGCCGCGCGTTGCGACTGGCGTCTCCGGTTCCAACGCCATGCCACATTTCGGGCAAGGTCCCGGCTTGCTCTGGCGCACTTCCGGGCACATAGGACAAACGTAATTTCCACCCGCTGCGGAAGTGAAGGCGGGTGCACTGGAAGCCGCCTTCCCGGGCGCGAGACCAATTTGCACGATGTCCGCGCTCCGGGTAGAGCGCGCAAGATATTTCTCCGGTTCGGCTTTGAATTTTGCGGCACAACCGCCGCAGCAGAAATGGTAAGTCTTCCCCGCGTGCGATACGCTGTGCTTCGCCACAGCGGAGTTCACCGACATCCCACATACGGGATCTTTGACCGCAGTCGCTAGGTTTTCAGATATATCCATTCCGGTTTGCCAATCACCGAATAACCCGATCGCTCCCGATCATCGATCCACATTTGATTCTTCCGGCGGCCAGCACGATCGTGGGTTCGATGATATATCTTTAGAAGCGGAGGGGTTGGAGATGACCCAATTGGAAGTTGCCTACCGTTACGGAGCCGCTCCCGGCGAGCCGGAAATGCGCGCCCTGAACAACCTGCGGGAGGTCTACGGCGTCCGCCGCATTACCTTTGACGAGAAAGAGAGAACTCTGCGCGTGGAGTTCGACGCTTCGCGCTTGAAGGAGCCGGTGATCGCGGGGTTGTTGCGGCGAGCCGGAGTAGACCTGCGCGAGAGACTCGCGCTGGCCTAACTCTAGCTCTGTCAGTGAGCTGAATGAGGGGGAAGGGCTGCCGGCGAAGTCACGCACTCTCGGAGAAGAGTCTGGGCAAATAAGCAAGGGGCACTCCGGAAAACCTCTGGCCGAAGTCATTCTCTAGAGCGCCCCATTGCGCGCCACTTCGTCTGGGCTTTTCTAATGCACCCCCCCTGCCAATCCCAAGCCGTTGAAAATACGGGGCAGACAATCGCTCCCGGAAGGTAGGAATTGCCAGCCTCGGGAAAGATTTACGCTGGCCTCAAAATGGCACGATCATTACCAAACCGCGGTGGAATTCTCGACGGTTTGCAGTCGGAAGGACCTAGTCGGGTCTTCGATTCCGCCCGAGACCGGTCCTAGGATTTTCAGAATAATTCGGCGGATGCACAGTCCTGCCAGAGCAGGCCATTCTAGACATGCTTGGCATGGCGCCGCGACTTCTTCGCCGCTTTGCGCTGCGCCTTCTGGTATTTCTTTATCGCTTTATTGCGCGCTTTTTGCTGCTTCTTCGCCGCCTTCTGGGCCCGCTGTGCACTGTCTTTCCCCATAAAGATTTGCGCCCGGGCTGGCGCCGCACAGGCAATACTCAAGATGACCAGCAGGATGAGGGCCGGAATTCTTCGCATAACCTCTCCGCAAGAAGATAATCCTGCAGCGATTCTAGTTGTACGCCGACCGGCGCACAAGCGCTCGCTTCTAAAATAGCCGTCGTGTATCCTTTTCATAACGGAGCGCCCTTAGCTCAGCTGGATAGAGTCCGCCTGCGGCGGAAACCAGAAGGTCGGGAGTTCGAATCTCTCAGGTTTGACGTTACCCGATGTTCGAAGTATATGTTCTGCGAAGCTTGTCGACGCGGCATTTTTACGTTGGATATACTTCTGATCTCACACAACGACTCGGGCAACACAATCAGGGTATTACCAAGTCGACGAAGAACAGGGGACCTTGGGAGGTCGTGCACCGGGAGTCGTATTTGACCCGATCCGAAGCCATGCGCCGAGAAAAATACCTAAAGAGTGGAAAGGGCCGCGAAGAACTGGCTGGTATAATTTCGATATCGTCATCGCGCCCTTAGCTCAGCTGGATAGAGCGTCTGGCTACGAACCAGAAGGTCGGGAGTTCGAATCTCTCAGGGCGCACCATTCCTTCTTCAAAGATCTCCCAAGACTAAGAATCGCCTAGGACTCCAAAGAGTCCCTTCTCCGCTGCGCCCGAATCGCCCTAGGCATCGTGAGTTTTCTTACCGTTGCGCGTGCGCACGTGCCTTCACGGATTACCCTGGTAATCTGCTCAAAGCAATTGCCGTTGACTGGGCTCCGCGTGCTGCTTAGATTTTCTAAGTGGGGGTTTCTATGCAGGATATCCGCCAAGTCATACGGCGCAAGCAAGGGCAGCAAGCCCAGCTCAACAAGGAGATTGAGTTACTGTTGCAGGCCGAGGAAAAGCTGCGCGAGATCGCCCCCCTGCTGGCCGACGGCGAGGAAGACGACAATGCGGTTCTCGCCGAGGTCGACGAAGAGATGGGCCAGCCGACATCGGCAGCCAAAGCGGCGGCGGCGCCCGCGGGAAGCGATGCCGCGGTTTCAAAGTCCGTATCCGCCACAGCAGGCCGTCCTCTTGCCCTTCGCTGGCCATAGTATCGCGGGACTCCACTGCCAGCAGGTGAACGGGACATGAAGCTGCAAGCACTCCTGGTTTCGACGGACGACGAAGCGGCCGCGGCTCTCGACCCGGTTCTGTCCGAATTCGGCTTGAGCTCGCGCCGCTGCGGGCACGCCGAAGCCATTCGCGAACTAACCGATCACAAGCTCGACGCTGTCCTGGTGGATTTCGACGACGCGCAACGCGCCGTGCTGGTGCTGCAAAATGCCAGCATGGCTTCGCCGCGCAGCAGCGTGGTTACCGTGGCTCTACTGCGCGATCCCACGCAAGTTCGCGGCGCCTTCGGCGCCGGCGCGCATTTTGTTCTATACAAACCCATCAATTCGGCGCAAGCGCGCGCCAGCCTGCGCGCCGCCACCATTCTTATCAAGCGGGAACGCCGCCGTTCCACGCGCGTTCCGGTGCAGGTCATGGTGCAGCTCAAGCTCGAGAACGGCTCGAGGGTCGAAGGCGTCCTGCTCGACCTAAGCGAGGACGGCGTGGAAGTGCTCGCCGCCCAGCCCCTTTGCCCTTCCTCTTCCGTAAACCTGCAATTTATCTTGCCGGATACGCGCACCCGCACCGATACCCGCGGCGAGGTCGCCTGGGCCAACCCGAACGGACAATCCGGCGTGCGCTTCGCCGGCCTGTCGCAAAATTTGCGCGCCACCCTGCGCGAATGGGTCGCAGCCAACTCCCAGAAACTTCCGCCCGAGGAGCCCGCCACAGCGCCGCCCTGCAAGCTCACCGATATCAGCCTTGGCGGATGCTACGTGGAGACGGAATCGCCTTTCCCGGAGCGTTCTGGATTGGTTCTCAGCCTGAAGGCCGCCGCCATGGAAGTGCAGGCGCAGGGGATGGTGAGGGTAATGCATCCGGGATATGGAATGGGCATCGAGTTCGCCTCCCGCACCGGACGCGAACGCGAAGACGCCGCCAACTTCATCAAGTTTCTCATCAGTTTTCCCGGCATGTCTCCCGAATTAATGATCACACCGCACTGCCTGGCGAGCGCGGAGCCGGATCCTTCCGCGCAGGCAGAAACCGCGGAATTTCACGATCCCCTGCTTGATCTATTGCGCTACCACGCGTCACTTAGTCAGGAAGATTTTCTGCGAGAACTGCACGCCCAGCGCAGCTTGGCCTCTGTCGCCGTTTCCTAGAGCATTGTGAGTGAAGTTGGCGGGCGCGAAGCGCACGACAACGCAGGCGACGGGGCTTTCGACAGGTTCAGGGCGCGCTCACCGCTCTTGCGGCTTCCATTTGTTTAGGAACCCCAGCAAGTCATCGGGGGCCAGTGCCCGGGCATTGGCGAATTCTCCGCTCTTCTGGCTGAAGACCAATTTCCCATTCGCCTCCAGAACCGCGATCGCTGGAATGCCGCGCGCCATCGGAACTCCGTACTGCTTCATCAGATCCTGATTCTTGTCGCGCTGCCCGATATCAATATGCACCACCTCATAGTCGCGCGCCAACACGGACGCAATGTCGGAGCGATGGAAGGCTAGGTCGAGGACGTGGCAGTCATAGCACCAGTTCGCGCCGAACACCACCAGCACTCGCTTGTGGCTCGCGGCCGCCCGCTCCAGGCCCTGTTGAATTTCAACTCTGGCATCGCCCGCCGGCCAATAGATCTGCTTATCGAGCGAGGTGGGCTGTTGCAGATGGGCCGGTGCGCTGCGTTTTGCGGCCACCAGCCGCCAGCCCCGCGCTTCCTGCTGCCAGATCTGCCCCTCCGTTACATAGACCGCGCGTTTTTCCGACGGATTGGCAGAATTGATCTCTGCCTCGAACACGATCTCTTGCAGTCCATTTTGCGATGCCTCCGAGTGGCTGATATCCAGTTTCATCTTGCGCGCCTTGAGGCCTGTCCAGAAGGCAACCTCGGAATCCACGCTGGTTCTTCCCGTAGGAGCGAAGACCTCGGGTGCCGGGTTCTCGCTGTACAGCGCTTGCAGGGCGGCCGTGTCGCCATCGACAACGGCTTTCTTCCATTGCTGCAGCGGCACAAAAAGTATGTCCGTAACGCTCGCCGATTTGTTGGCGGGTCTCTGGGCAAAACCAAAGGGAACGATGCTCGCGGCTGCCAGAGCCAGAATCCAAATTGCCGTCCGTTTGAAGTATGGGCCCATAGTTCTCGTCTTTCTCATGTTTCAACGTGGACTGAACAAATCCAAAGTTTACTCTAGCAAATCGGCAGATCACGCAAAGAACCTGGGTGCGAGGGCGGGCTCCTTGGATAGGGTATTCCCGGAGCCGGGGTTGTGCGGTATCCTCGTCTCCTGCGCATCTGCGCCCGCGGAGACGAGAGACCTGAAAGCCGCGCTGAGGGAAGACAAAACCGCGTCCAATCCGCCCCAAGCTTTCAATACGGCCGTCGCGCCTTGCTCTTTTTTTCCTCTGCCGATCCTGGTCATCATGGCCACCGCTTGCGCGGTGGTTTTGCCTTTTGTTCACTTCGGCGTTCCATCCGGCCATGACTTCGAGTTTCACCTCAACTCCTGGATGGACGTTCTCAGCCAGTGGAAGCAAGGCATCGTCTATCCGCGCTGGGCCGGCCTGGCGCACTTTGGTTACGGCGAACCCCGCTTTATCTTCTACCCTCCGGCCTCGTGGCTTGCGGGCGCCGCTCTGGGCGCGCTGTTCCCCTGGTCGGTCGCACCCGCAATCTATCAATGGCTGGCGCTGACCCTTTCTGGCTGCTCCATGTTCCTCCTGGCCCGGCGCTGGCTTAGCCGCGACAACGCCATCTTTGCCGCCGCACTCTATGCCGCAAATCCCTACTACCTCGTGATCGTCTATTGGCGAAGCGCCTACGCGGAATTGCTGGCCGGCGCCTTGCTGCCTCTGCTCCTGTTGCTGCTCCTGCGATTGGCGGAGGACGGAAGCAATTGGATTGTCCCCCTCAGCCTTGTCGCCGCTGCCGCCTGGCTCACCAATGCGCCCGCCGCCGTGATGGTGAATTACTCGCTGGGATTCCTGCTCGTGCTCCTCGCCATCCAAAAGCGTTCTCCGCGCGTCTTGCTGCACGGCGTGGCTGCCATTCTGCTGGGCGCGGCGCTGGCCGCCTTTTATATCATTCCCGCCACCTACGAACAGCGCTGGGTCAACATCTCACAAACGCTGTCCCTGGGCGTTTCCCCGGGAGACAATTTTCTTTTTACCAACATCGCCGACCCTCGTCACAACCAGTTCAACCATCTGGTCTCGGTTTTAGCGTTAGCCGAAATGGCTGTACTCGGATTGGCCGCGTTCTCGCGCCGCCAATGGCGCTTGCAGATGCCACGCGCCTGGCGGCTCGTTGTCGCCTGGTCCGCCGTCTCCGCGGTGCTCCTTTTTCTTTTACCGCGCCGCTCTGGAACCATCTTCCCAAACTGCGCTACATGCAGCTTCCATGGCGCTGGCTGCTAAGTTTCAATGTCGGTTTCGCGCTGTTGACCACCATCGCCTGGAGGCGCTGGCTGCCGCGCGTGTTCCTCTGCTGCGCGATGCTGGCGGTCTTGGCTTTGGTCGGATATCGATTCCAGACCCCGTGGTGGGATCACGCTCCGGAGATCGCCGCTTTGCAGCGCGCAATCCAAACCGGCGCCGGCTACGAGGGCACCGACGAGTACACTCCCATCGACGCCGACGGCTATGAGATCAGCCACGACGCTCGCCGGGTCACCTTTCAGGGTGCCGGTGCGGACCAAATCCACGTGCTGCGATGGACTCCCGAATCCAAGTTATTTACCGCGCAGGTGGCCACCCCAGGAGACTTGGTGCTGCGCCTGTTCAACTATCCCGCCTGGCGAGTCGAAGTCAACGGCAGCGTTGTCACAACCGGGAGCGTGGATTTAACAGGCCAAATGACCATCCCCGTCGGGGCGGGCAGCAATCAGGTGCGAATCACGTTCACTCGTACGCCGGATCGAACCGTCGGCGGAATCGTATCGAGCGTTACCGTTCTGCTCGTCTTGGCCATCGTATTCTTTCAGCGCAAGCAGTGCCTAATGAGTATCGCGCGCCGTCAATTGGCGGCTTGAGTCTGCTTGACTGAGGTAAAGCCCTGTTATTGAGGCCGCGATAAGGACGACCAGGCTGACTTGCCCGGGAAGTGCAGGAGTTGGAAGAGCACGAGTCCCGCTCGTGCCGTAAGGCATCGAAACTCGGTGCGCGCTTGGCGCCTGGAGGCTTTTACAACAGGCTCGTTTGCGGGACGACCAACCCATGAAGCGCATTCTTATCGCGACCTCCAACCCGGGCAAGCTGGTTGACTTTGCCGCCGCTGCGGCACCCTACGGCATCGAGGTCGTTCCCGTTCCAGACTTCCCCTCCCTGCCTCCGGTAATCGAAGACGGCCTGACCTTCGAAGCCAATGCCCGCAAGAAAGCAGAGGCTTACAGCCGCTTCGCGTCCGGCGAAATCGTTCTTGCCGACGACTCCGGCCTCGAAGCCGATGCGCTCGCGGGCGCTCCAGGCGTACACTCCGCGCGTTACGCGGCGGAAGCCCCGCATCTGGTCGAGAACAACACCGACGACCACGCCAACAACGCGCGTCTGCTCCGCGAACTAAAAAACGTCCCCGCCGACCGACGCACCGGACGTTTTGTATGCGTGGTCGCCGTCGCGCGAGACGAGCAAATCCTCGCGGTATTTGAAGGCAAGGCGGAAGGCACCATCCTTGACAGTCCACGCGGTGTGAACGGTTTCGGGTACGACCCGCTATTTTATTTTCCGCCGATCCAAAAAACCTTCGCCGAACTCAGCGCCGAAGAGAAGGCCGCGCACAGCCATCGCGGCGCCGCCTTTCGCAAGTTCTTAGCGTGGTATAAGACGCAATCGTGATCGATTGAGCGTCACCGAAGCGACAAATCCTCTGCGTGAAGCCGCCATTGGATGATGCTGTTCCGTTTTTGGAACAGCCCCCTGAATGAAGTGATTTATCTATTGCTGATTGTCTTTCGATGGGAATAGACTCCGCTTCGGCAAATCGGAAAGCGGGAATCCCTGCAGACGGGCCGGAGCGCCGAAAACGCGCTTCGCCCGGACAAGAAACATCCCGGTTGGGCGCAAGCAAACCAAGCATGTCCGGTCCAATCCGGGCCCGGAGCCTGGGTCACCAAGACCTGGGGTCACCAAGAAGTGATCGCCAACCCAAGGACGAAAAGGAGATAACCGCATGCTTACGAGAATCACTCCCGCCGCAGTGGTGTTGCTTTGCCTTTGCCTGCCTACACTGGCTGGCGCGCAGAGCACGGCGACAATCAACTTCGGCACAACTTACCAGACCATTCGCGGCTTCGGCGGCGCCGAGGCCTGGATGCCGCAACTTACCACCGCCCAGGCAAATGCTCTGTTCGGCAACAGCAGCGGCCAGGTAGGTCTCAGCATCCTGCGTTTGCGTATCGATCCCAGTTCGACCACCGGCGGCAGCAACTGGGCCGTCGAGCTGGCCAATGCTCAGGCGGCGCATAACCTGGGAGCAACCATCATTGCCACCCCCTGGACCCCGCCAGCGGCCTGGAAGAGTAATAACAGCCTCGTCGAGGGCACGCTCAACACCTCAGAGTATGCCGCCTTCGCCAACTATCTGAACCTCTTCACCTCTTATCTGTCGAATGGCGGTGTACCCCTCTATGCCATCTCGATGCAGAACGAGCCCGACGCCAGCGTCACCTACGAATCCGCGGATTGGACTGGCGCGCAGATGGATACGTGGGTAGCGAATAACTCATCCGTGCTGACGACGAAGCTCATGATGCCGGAGTCGGAGAGCTTCATCACCAGCCAATCCGACCCGGCGCTGAACGATCCCAATGCGGTCGGCCATATCGGGATCATTGCCGGCCACATCTACGGCGTCTCCCCCTCCTACTACACCAACGCCGAAAATAAGGGCAAGGAAGTTTGGATGACCGAGCACTACCTGTCGCCATCCGGCTCACAGCCGGCCATCGGCGATGCCATCGCAGCCGCCGAGGAGGTTCACAACTGCATGACGGTCGGCTACTACAACGCCTATGTGTGGTGGTGGCTGTGGGATTGGAATCCAGGCGGGGGCAACATCAACTACGGTCTCATCGACACCAGCAACAATCCCACCTACTACGGATGGGCGCTGGCCCAGTTCTCCAAGTTCGTTCGCCCCGGATACGTGCGCGCTTCCGCGACCGCGAACCCCAACTCCAACATTTTCGTCAGCGCCTATAAAGGCAGCTCGAACTCGGTCATCGTCGCCATCAACTCCGGCGGCTCCGCGGTCAACCAGCCCTTTAGCATTTCGGGGCAAACCGTCAGCGCCGTGACGCCGTATCAAACCACTTCCAGCGAGCACGTCGCGCAACTCAGCAACGTGAACGTCACCAGCGACGCATTCACTTACTCCTTGCCGGCGCAGAGCATCACGACCTTCGTCACCACCAGCGGCGGCAGTGGCTGCAGCGCCGCTCCCGGAACTCCGGGCAATGTGGCCGCATCGGCCCAATCTTCCAGCAGCATCGTGGTTGACTGGGGTTCTGTGTCCGCGCCCTCTGGTTGCACCGTGGGCTACAACGTGTTCCGCAGCACCACCAGCGGATTCACGCCGTCTTCGAGCAATCAGGTTGCAACCGGCTTGACCACAACCAGCTTCACCGATACCGGCCTCACCGCCTCGACCACCTACTATTACAAGATCGAAGCGGAAGATGCCGCGGGCTCCTCGGCGGCCTCGGCGCAAGCCAGCGCTACCACGGAATCCGGCGGCACGACGCTCTCTATCGATGCGGGCGGCGCCGCGTCGGGCTCATGGGTCGCGGACGAAGACTTCAGCGGCGGTACTGCGCTCACCTACACCAACTCCGTCTCTACTGCAAAGCTGACTGGCACCATACCTCCGCAGACAGTTCTGCAAAGCCAGCGCTACGGCAACGCCACTTCGTTCACCTACACGATTCCCGGATTCCCAGCGAACTCTTCGCACACCGTCACGCTGTACTTCGTGGAGAATTATGTGACAGGGACCGGTAAGCGCGAGTTCAACGTGACCATCAACGGGACGCAGGTGCTCACCAACTTTGACGTGTTCGCGGCGGCGGGAGGCCAGTTCATCGCTGTCCAACGATCCTTCAATACCACAGCGAACAGCGCCGGCCAGATCGTGATTCAGTTTACCCTTGGCGCCGTTCAGAACCCGATGGTCAGCGGCATCTCGATCCAATGACGCTCTGACCACACCTCGCCGAATTCGGTCGGGTGCCCCACCCTTGTCGCGTTCTTTGCGACAGGGTGGGGCTTTTAATTTTTGTGGTGGAACGAATCGTGTGGCGCGGGCGCCCTCGCCCGCAGTCTTCTGGTGGAAGAGAACGCGGTTCGCGTTTCTTGGGCCCGAACCTGGGCGCAAGTCTCGTAACCCGGTGTGATTCGGCGTGGCCCACTTTTGGGTTCCCGCACGGGCCTTATCGGCGAGGAAACTGTTTCCGCCGATAAAGCCGCGAATATGCTGGCGCGGGGCTTCCAGAGGTATTAGAATTCTTCTCCGGATTGCGGTTCACCTGCTGCTTCTGCCCCGCAGTTGGCGGGACGCGAGGGCAGAAGCTCCCCTTGCACCGAGCCGGCAATACGACCTGGGATTCCTATGGCGTTTATCCTCTTTTCTTCCAGATTTTCTTCCAGATTCAAGCGGCGCGCGATGATACCAATCCGCGCGACAGCAAATTCAGGCCATTTGACCCTCGCCGCGTTTCTTCTCCTGGCGGGACTTTCTCTCTCTGCCCAGAACCAGCCGGCCGCGAATCCCGCTCCCACGCCGGCGGCAAGCGTGGATTTATCTGCGATTGGCTATCACAAGCTATCCAAAGGCGACCGGCTGAACCACGAGTGGGGCGAGTCTCTCGACTTCGTGGATGCCAATCATGTCCTCGTCACGTTCGATCCCAAGAAACTGTTTAAGCGGCTTCCCGACTGCCCGCCCGAACACGATGACCGGCTGCTGCACGCCGCAATCCTGGAGGTTCCCAGCGGAAAGGTGCTGCAGGAAGCGGATTGGTACTTGCACGATCACCGCCGCTATCTTTGGCCCTTAGGCTCCGGACTGTTCCTGTTGCGTAAGCTAAACAGCCTCTACGTCGTGGATTCCAATCTGCACGAAGAGCAGCTGCTGAATTCGCCGAAGGACTTGCTCTGGGTTTCGGTCACCGCTGATCGCCAGGAGATCATTGTTGAGACCGCTGAAACTGCGGCAGCCGCCCCTGGGTCGCAGTCGGCTGCGGTTCCGGCCAAACCCAAGTTCCGCATCGAATTCTTGGATGCAAAATCGCTTGCGCCTCACCGCACCGTCGAAACTAAACAAGAAGTCGATCTGGAAGGAACCAGCGCGGGTTATGTCGATTTCATTCACAGGGAGGATTTGTGGCTGGTTCGCTTCGGCCCTAATTCGGGAAAGCGCCAGAATATCGCGAGAGTGCGAACGGAATCGGTTCCCGAAGTGACGTATCCGAACGACGACTCCATTCTGATTGGGCGGCATTCCCTGATCGGCAACGACTATAGCTTGACCGCGTTTACCGTGGGTGGCCGGCGGTTGTGGCGGCAACGTTGGAGCCGGCTTCGCTATTTCCCCACTGTCGCCTCCACCGAAAGCGGTAGCCGCTCCGCGGTCAGCACCTTGCTGCTCAAGTCCACGTCCGCCTCCCAGCCAGTGGCTAGTGACTATGACAGCGATGAGAATCACGGCATCGAACAGAGTATTCAGATCTTCGAGACCGCCAGCGGCACTCCCGTCCAGTCAGTCGACGTGAGCCCGGTGGTGATGAGCGAACAGAATTTCTCTCTCTCGCCCGACGGCCGCCATCTGGCAGTGCTGGGTGCAGCGGGCATCGACCTCTACGCCTTGCCCGAACCTGCCGCCGAGGAGCAGGCCAAGTTCGCTGCGTTCAAGGCTACTCTAGCCGACTTGTATGCACTCGCTCCCGGTGCGGACGCCGATTCCCTGCTCAGCACGGAGTCCGCTTCAAAGGGCGCTGCACCAGCGTCCGCCAATCCCGCCCCCGACGCTGCGCCACAAGCCGCGACCCCACCCGCGCCGGCTGACTTGGCAACGGTGGACCAAACCCTGCCGACCTTCCGAGCCAGCACTCAGGCCGTGCTGGTCGACGTGGTGGTAACGGATTCCAAGGGGAAACTTATACGCGGCATCCCGCAGCAGGACTTCACAGTGATGGAGGATGGCAAGCCCCAAGACCTACGTTCATTCCACGAGTTCAGCGACACCAAACCCGCGCCCCCCGCGGCAGCGCCAGGCACCCCCGTGAAACATACTCCCAATAATTTCAGCAACGACACCCGCGGAAACGATCCGGGCGCGGTCACCGTCATTCTGCTCGACCTTCTCAACACGGCTTTGCCCGATCAGGTGTACGCGCGCGATCAACTGATCAGATTTCTCAAGAACAAGCCCAAAGACGCACAATTTGCCCTGTGCACTCTAAGTTCGGTCCGTGGCGCCAACCACTCGTCGCTGCGATTGATTCAGGGATTTACTCCCGATGAGTCGGTGCTGCTCGCCGCCGTGAATGGGAAAAAGGGCGCGACCCGCTCGGTAACCTGGCGCTCGGCCTCCGACGGACTGAGTACTTCTGCCAGCACCGTCACCGGACTGGCGCAGGGCACTCCCCGCGATGATTGGCAGGCTCTGCTGGTCGGAATTCAGCAGCTGCAGTCGGAAGAGCGCGAAGCGGACACCGATGCGCGTGTTGGCGTCACCATTGAAGCCCTCTCGGAGTTGGCGCGGTATTTGTCGGGAATTTCCGGGCGCAAGAACCTGGTCTGGCTTTCCGGCTCCTTCCCCGCCACCCTTTTCGATCCCCAGACTCTCGACAACAGCCCGAACATGGACAATCGCAACTACACCAACCGGATCAAGCAAGCGACCAACCTTCTTGCCCAAGCCCAGGTTGCCGTCTATCCCATCGACGTAAGAGGCTTGGACGTTGGCGACGTGAACGCAGCCGCGATGGGCGGAATTGCACCTGGCACACAGGGCATAGCTGCGGCGCCGTTGCAAAGCGTGCATGGGCAGCTCACGCCATCGGGACAAATCTCCATGCAGTCGCCTGGCGAAGCCTTTCAACAAGATGAAATGACGGGTTTGAGTACGCGCGAGTCCGAAATCGAGGCCATTAATGAGGTCGCGTCGGAGACCGGCGGCAAAGCTTTTTTCAATACCAATGGCATTACCGAAGCCATTGCCACCGCTATGGAACAGGGTTCGAATTATTACTCACTTTCCTACAGCCCCAACAACAAGAATTACAACGGACGATTCAGAAAGATCAAGGTCGTCCTCGCCCAGAAGGGCTACCACTTGCACTACCGCCCGGGATATTTTGCCGACGATCCTTCCGCGCCAGCCAGGGACCCTGGTCTCTCCCACAGCATTCGGGTGGCGGCCATGCAGCACGGCGCGCCGCAATCGCACCAAATCCTGTTCTCCGCGCGAGTCGTTCCCGTGGGATACAAGGCTAAGGCCGATAGCGCAAGCGTGGGCAGGGTTCTCTTGGCCTCGGCAAAAAAGCCCATCCTGCCGGCGGAAGTCGACGTCCAGCGCTATGCCATTGATTTCACCTTGGACAGTTCTGACTTGCGTTTTGTCCCATCACAAAATGGCACCTACCACAGCGCGCTGGTCTTCATGTTCGCCGCTTACGATGAGGATGGTGTGCTGCTCAGCGCCGTCTCCAATGTTGGCAACAGCGACGTACAACCCGCGGCCTTCAAGCAACTGCTCAGCGGAGGATGCCAGGTGCATCAGGAGATTGACGTGCCCGTCAAAGCGTCTTTCTTGCGCCTCGGCATTCAAGACCAAATGAGCAACGATGTGGGGACGTTGGAATTCCCCTTGCCCGTCCCGCCCGATCCCAACGCGCCTCGCGTGATCCGGCGCACTTTGCCCGAGATCGAGCCCGACTAACCCCGCCCGGCAAGACCCGTTGAGCGCGCCTAGCATAAGGCGCCCAGCTATATCTGGTAATCCATTTCGATGATGGCCTGGAGCGCATCCTGCGTTTTCGCGTCCAACTCTTTTCCCTCCAGTCTTCGGACCCGGTCATTGAGGTTCTTCACCTCGCTCGCCACCGCGGCCAGGGCCTCGGAGAGAGGATCGTTGATCTGCTTTGGGTCGGTGATCACCACGCGCTTGCCGTTCCTGAAAATGAGGTGGCCCGGAACACCCACAACTGTGGAATCATCAGGCACGTCCCGCGTCACCACCGAACCGGCGCCCACCCGCGAATGGTCTCCGACTCGGATATTGCCCAAAACTTTTGCCCCCGCTCCGATCACGACTCCGTTCCCGATAGTGGGATGCCTCTTGCCTTTCTCTTTCCCGGTCCCGCCGAGCGTGACGCCTTGGTAGAGAGTCACGTCGTCGCCGATCACGGCTGTTTCGCCAATCACCACACCCGCTCCGTGGTCGATGAACAGCCGCTCGCCGATTTGCGCTCCAGGATGAATCTCAATCAACGTGAACATCCTGGCCACCTGCGAGAGCCAGCGAGCCAGCAGCCGGCAGCGATGCTCCCATAGCCAATGGTTGACTCGGTAACACCAGAGTGCGTGCAGCCCGGAGTAGCAGAGCAAGATTTCGAGCTTCGATCTGGCTGCCGGATCACTCTCGAGCACCGATGCCACGTCTTGCCGAAGCGAATTGAAGAAGCCGGCCACGGATCAGGCCGCCACCGCGGCCGTCAGTTGTTGCGCTTCATTCTTCAGGCTCTCAAACAGAATGCTCGAGAGGTAGCGCTCACCAAAATCCGGCAGCACAACCACGATGATCTTTCCGGCATTCTCCTGGCGTTTTGCGACTTGCAGCGCCGCAACCACGGCTGCGCCGGAGGAAATGCCCACCAGCAGTCCCTCTTCCAACGCCAGTCGGCGCGCCATCTCGATCGAATTCGCGCTCGACACTTGGATGACTTCGTCGATGTAATCCCTGCGCAGAATGCTGGGCACGAACCCGGCGCCGATGCCTTGGATTTTGTGAGGCGATGGCGCCCCACCCGAAAGCACCGGGCTCTCGGCTGGTTCGACTGCAATGGCCTTGAAAGACGGCTTTTTCGGCTTAATGTAGCCGGCGACGCCGGTGAGCGTGCCTCCGGTGCCAACCCCGGATACCAGGGTGTCAACTTTGCCGTCAGTATCGTTCCAGATTTCCGGGCCGGTGGTTTCGAAATGGATCTTCGGATTGGCGGGATTATCAAACTGCTGGAGAATATAGCCATTGGGCGTCTTGGCCAGTATCTCTTCCGCCTTGGCAATTGCGCCTTTCATTCCGTTTGGGCCGGGCGTCAGCACAATCTCAGCGCCGAACGCTTTCAGCAGAACGCGCCGCTCCAAGCTCATGGTTTCCGGCATGGTGAGGATCAGTTTGTAGCCCTTTACCGCCGCAACAAACGCCAGGCCGATTCCGGTGTTTCCGCTGGTCGGCTCAATCAACACCGTTTTTCCGCGCTGAATCCCCCCGGCCTTCTCGGCTTCGGAAATCAAACTGACGCCGATGCGGTCTTTCACGCTGGCGCAGGGATTGAAACTCTCCAATTTTGCCAGCACCGTCGCCTGGCTGCCTGCGGTCACCTTGTTCAGTTGCACCAGAGGCGTGTTTCCAATGAGTTCAGTAATGTCCTTCGCGACTTTCATCTTGGATTCCCTCCTTAAGTTCAAAAACCATTCTTGAAACGAAAACCGGCGAAAACAGCACGGCCTGCGATCTGAGTCGCAGGCCGTTGAGGAATTTTTGTTTGGCTCACTCTATGTTGTGCCCGGTTCCTCGTAAAGCCCGCAACCGTCGCTACAGGGACAACAAGGGCATACGATTTGCCGGCTGAGCGAGTTGCGGGTTCCAAAGGCCATAAGACCCAATAGATTAGCAGATCGCGGCTACAGGTTGAAATGGAAAAGAGGCCACCTTCCGGAATCATCCCAAGGCCATAGTTTGGAGTTGAAGAGTGGGCTCAAGGGCCGCCGGTTGACGATGGCCTACCAGAGAAGCGACGGCCTGGCGCAGGATCTTCAGAAATCGCTCCACTTCGGCCGAGGTGTTAAACCGCCCCAGCGTGACCCGGAGCAAACCTCGCGCTCGCTGCTCATCGAACCCCATGGCCAGCAGCACGCTGGATGGCGCGCCGGCATGATTAGCGCTGCAAGCGCTGCCGGCGGAAACGGCGACGCCCGCCTCATCGAGGCTTTGCAGCAACTTTCCGACCGCATTCTCTTGTCCGGCGAAGCCGATGCAAAGATGGCCAGGAAGACGCTCCACCGGATGGCCGATCAAATAGGCGTGTGGTATATCCCGGAGTCCTTCTACGATTCTGGCTCGCAACTGCAGAAGACGTGTCGTCTCCCGCGCCATCTCTTCCCGCGCAATTCCGGCGGCCGTGCCGAAGCCCACAATGGCCGCCACGTTCTCGGTTGCGGAACGCAGCCCGCGCTCTTGTCCGCCGCCAAAAACCAGGGGAGACAGGGATGTGCCGGTCCGCACATACAATGCCCCGATGCCCTTCGGTCCATGGAGTTTGTGCGCCGAGAGCGAAATTAGGTCAACCGGGAACAGTCCGACATCCAGCGGAATCTTTCCCGCGGCCTGAACCGCATCGGTGTGGAAGAGTGCTCCATGCTGGTGCGCGATGTGCGCCAGCTCATGCACCGGCTGAAGGGTTCCAACAATGTTGTTCGCCGCCATGATGGAAACCAGGCAGGTATTGGGACGGAGCGCCGCCCGCAAGTTCCGCGGATCGACAAGCCCCTCACGATTCACCGGCAAATAAGTGACCTGGGTGCCGGACTGCTCCAGAAAACGGCAGGTCTCAAGCACCCCCGGGTGCTCGATTGCGCTGGTCACAACGTGCCCGGGGCTTTTCCTCGCCCGAAGCGTTCCTACCAGCGCGAGATTGTCGGCCTCGGTGCCGCTGGCCGTGAACACAATCTCGCATGGTTCAGCGCCCAGCAGAGATGCAACTTGCGTGCGCGCCTTCTCGACTGCCTTGCGTGCCGCTCGGCCTTCGCTGTGCTGGCTGGATGGATTCCCGAAAGTGCCCTCGAGAAACGGCACCATTGCGTTAAGAACTCGAGGGTCCAACGGAGTGGTGGCGGAATGATCGAAATAAATGCGCCCTGACATGGAGGCAACTCCTAAGAGCTGCGCTGGGCCCTGCGCGCTCCAAAAACACGAAGGCCTCATCCGGGATTGAGGGGATGAGGCGCAAAGGCTCACCGAATCTCATGTCCCCCGCTAACCTGGGCGGGACTTGGCACCATTTGATCAGGCTGAATCCTGATCCGGTTGTCGTGGCTTCCTCGGGCCCGTTACCCTCAGCCACTCTGCATGAGACTACGGATAATTCAGGGACTCCCCTGAATGACATGCATGATAGGCAGCACGACCCAGAGTTGTCAAGGCGCCACGTCGGTACTGTTACAGTTTTTCGTCGAAGGGAACGGTGTTCGGGCAACCGCGAGAATGACGGACTGCTCACTCGTAACCGTTCTAAAACTGCTGGCTGATCTCGGCTGCACGCGCGCTGGCTATCACAACCATGTACATGTTTTACAATTTCTGCCGAGTCCATCAGACCTGCGCGTCACTCCGGAAATGGAAGCCGGAATTGCAGATCACATCTGGACACTGGATGAATTAGTTGGTTTACTAGAAGCGCCCAACTCAACAGCGGTCTAAAGGAGGAGCATGTCCAGAGTGCTGCTCGGTGTCATCTGCGGTTTGGTGTTCGGAGCCATCGACATCGGAATCATGCTGCCGATGAGCTTCCCTGATAAGAAGACTGCAATTACAGCGGCTTTTATCGCACGCTTTGGGATTGGGTTCGTAATCGGCGCGGCTCGTTTACCTTGGCCGGGTTGGGCAGTCGGCCTTTGCTTTGGACTGCTCCTAAGCATCCCAGACGCTCTCATAACCAAAACCTATGGGCCAATCATCGGCATGGGCGCTGCCGGCGGAACCATCATTGGAATAATCGTCGGGCGATTCGGGCGTTAATTTCAAACTGTAACAGTACCCGCCTGTCCAGCCCTTTTGGCCCTTAGGTTCAGGGGGCAGCTCGTTTCGCCACTCAAAAAAAAGGCCACGGCGATCGCCGCGGCCTCGCACTATTTCAAACTCGCTATCGTCGCGGACCACCTCGCCCGCCGCCATGTCCGCCACGCCCCGGGCCACCACGACGCCGTCCACCACCCCCGCCACCACCGGGCCGTCCGCCGCCACCGCCGCGGCTAAAACCGCCGCGATCTCCACCCCGATCCCCGCTCGGAGCTGCGGGGGCCGATGCATCGCGATTGAAGTTCGGTTCCGGCTCGTCGGGATAATCGCCCCCGCCTTCGATGGTCAATGCCGGCGCGCCCGCAGGATGGCCGGGACCCTCGCCTTGCGGCTCGCTGCCCACTTCTGCCGGCAACTCCCCGCCGCCCATTTTGGCCCGTTGCTCCTTGAGGATGGCCTTGCGGGAAAGCCGTATGCGGTTGCCTTCCACCGCCAACACCTTCACCAGAACCTGATCGCCCTCTTTCAGCTCGTCGCGAACGTCCTTAATGCGATGCTCGGCAACTTCGCTAATGTGCAGCAGGCCGTCGGTACCCGGAATAATTTCGACAAACGCTCCGAAATCCGCCAGCCGCGACACCGTGCCCAGATACGTCTTCCCGACTTCAGCGGTTGCGGTTAAATCCCGAATAATCTGCAGCGCCCGGTTAGCCGAAGCTTCGTCGTTTGAAGCCACATTTACCTTGCCTGTGTCTTCCACGTCGATCTTCACCCCGGTCTGCTCGATGATGCTGCGAATCATCTTGCCGCCGGGCCCGATGACATCACGAATCTTGTCCACCGGAATCTGCAGGGTGTAAATTCTGGGAGCGTAGGAAGAGACTTTCTCCCGCGGCACTGCGAGAACTTCGTTCATCTTCTCCAGGATGTGCAAACGTCCGCGTTGCGCCTGCGCCAGCGCCTCACGCATGATCCGCATGGTGATTCCACCAACCTTAATGTCCATCTGCAGCGCGGTGATGCCATCCTTCGTGCCGGCGACTTTGAAGTCCATATCGCCGTAATGATCTTCCGCACCGGCGATGTCGGTCAGGATGGCGTATTCCTCGCCCTCTTTGACCAACCCCATCGCCACGCCCGCGACCGCGGACTTCAGCGGCACGCCAGCGTCCATCAGCGAAAGCGAAGCCCCGCAAACGCTGGCCATCGACGACGACCCATTCGATTCCAGAATGTCGGACACCACTCGCATGGCGTAAGGCCAATCCGCTTCACTGGGAAGCATGGCCGCAACCGCCCGCTCCGCCAGCGCTCCATGCCCAATCTCGCGCCGCCCCGCCCCCCGCATAAATTGAACCTCACCAACCGAAAACGGCGGAAAGTTATAGTGGAGCATGAAGCGTTTTTTGGATTCGCCTTCGAAGCCTTCGAGGCGCTGCATGTCATCGCTGGTGCCGAGCGTGGTGGTGACTAGAGCCTGGGTTTCGCCGCGCGTGAAAATGGCGGAGCCGTGGGTGCGCGGCAGCGCGCCAACCTCCACCCAGATGGAGCGAACTTGATCGAAGGCGCGGCCGTCGGGACGGCGCTTGCGGCCTAAGACCTCTTCGCGGAAGATACGCTCGCGCAGGGTTTCGTAGTAGGTTTTCAGCTTGGCGCGAGCCGCATCGTTTTCCTCCGGGATCTCGGCAAGCAATTTCTTCTTGAGTTCCTTGACCAGGCTCTGGCTCTCGGCCTTGGGATGCTTCTCGGTGTCCAGCACTTCTGACAACTCGGCGCCGGCCTTGGCCTTCAGTTGGTCGTAATAGGGCTGATCGAATTCAGGCGGGACGACTTGGCGCTTGGGTTTTCCGGCCTTTTCCCGCAACTCGCTGATGGCGGCGCAGATCTTCTTGACTTCGGCGTGGCCGAATTCGATGGCGTCCACGACGGTTTCTTCTTTCACTTCCTTGGCGCCCGACTCAACCATCACGATGCCCTCGGCGGTGCCGACGACCATGATGTTCAGCAGGCTCTCGCGCATCTCGTCGTAGGTGGGATTGACGACGAACGCGCCCTTGACCAAGCCCACGCGCACCGCACCCACCGGGCCGTGGAAGGGGATATCGGAAATGGTGGTGGCGCAGGACGCGCCATTGATGCCAATCACATCAGGATCGTTCTCGCCATCCGCCGACAAGACGAAGGCGATGATCTGCGTCTCGCAACGGAAGCCATCCGGGAACAGCGGCCGCATCGGCCGGTCAATCATGCGGCAGGTCAGGGTTTCGCGCTCGCTCATGCGGCCTTCGCGTTTGATGAAGCCGCCGGGAAAGCGTCCGCCGGCATAGGTGTATTCGCGGTAATCGACAGTGAGGGGAAAGAAGTCGATGCCTTCGCGGGGTTCGGCGTTGGCTACGGCGCTCGCCAGGACCACGGTGTCGCCGGTGCGCACTACGACTGAGCCGTGGGCTTGCTTGGCCAGTTTTCCAGTTTCAAAGGAGAGGCGTTTGCCGCCCGATAGTTCTACAGAGACTTCATGCTTCATGTTTCATTTCCTTCTGGGCAGGAGGCCGGGCAAGTGCTGTCGTGGCGGGTTGCACGCGGGATAAGCCAGTGCCAGTAGCGATCTTCGATCTTGCATCTTGCAATGGGCCGGAGACGCACCGTATGCGATTTCCCTCACTGAGCAGGCCCGTGAAACGGGCCACTGCACAACGATTCCTGTGGTCTTGCGCGAACAATCGGCAAGGAACAGTCCGCCAAAAACTAAACCTCCGCCATTAATGCCGGAGGCCGAGTTTCTGTACCACATTGGTATAGCGGCTGGAATCGTAAATCTTGAGGTAGTCGAGCAAGCGACGCCGCTTGCTGACCAGCATGAGAAGGCCGCGGCGTGAGCCGTGATCTTTCTGGTGCGCCTTGAAGTGCTCCGTCAATTGGCCAATGCGTTCGCTTAGCAGCGCGATTTGGACTTCCGGACTTCCCGTATCGGTGGGATGCGTGCCGTGTTGGTCAATGAGGGCTTTCTTTTGCTCTCTGGCTAGCACTAACCTGATGCACTCCTGTCTGCTTAGTTTTCGATTGTTTGTAACGCTTTTGAGGTTAACACGCTGGCGGCGCGAGTGTAAAGGCGCGTGGGCTGTGGTCGTCCGACACTAGGCTCGGCGGGAATTCGCCGCTTCGCGAGCCAGATAATTCTGGTCGAGGGCCTGGCGGATGAGAGTTTTGATTACCGCCTGCCGACTGATGTTCAGCTGTTCGGCTGCGCGGTCGAGTTCTTGCAATAGGCCGGCGGAGAAATCGACGTTCACACGCTGAATGGGCCTCATCATTTGGCCTTGGTTGGTGAAGAAGCGAGATACGTCCTTGCCCTTCTCGGCCAGTTTTGCAATCGACTCTGCGGGGATCGAATTCTGCCGTTTACGAGTTTTCTTCATAGAGTTGCCGCTCCTGCCGAGTTGCCTTCCAAAGAGTCACCAGATGGTAAAACTCACCATCTTCGTCCTCGCGAATTTCAAAAATCACCGTGTAGAGCTGCTTTCCCGCCCAGCCGATGGCGCGGTACTGCTCGGGAAAGTCCGACCGCCGATCCAGGTAATAGGGATGGAAGAAGATCTCCTGAGCTTCCTCGAATCCGATTCCTCGTTTGCGATTGCTTCGCAGACGGCGACTCTTGCCGGGATCGAAGTGGAACCGCATATAGTATAACAGTTATACCATGATACTGACAATGCCTGAGGGGCTGGCTTATTCCAAGATTCTTATCGCGGCGGTAAACCGCTGCGCCACCCAAAAGCATGATTCGCCGGTGGCGAAACCGCTCTGCTGCGTCTTGGCTTTCCTCAGGCGCTAAAGCGCAGGTACATCTCACCAGCTTAGCGGCACGACCGAAGGTCGTGCCCTTCCCGAAACCGTGCCAGGCCTGACTTTTCGCGGCGCGGCTGAAGCCGCGGCCTGATACGGAGCCGAGTCGACCCACATTCATCCTACCGCCGGGCTTCGCCCTCTGGCTGGACAGCCCCTTCGGCTACGCTCAGGGCAGGCTACGGGCGGCTGTCCCCACGCGGGTGTTCCCCGGCGGGCGGAACAGGTGCCAGGCTTCGCGGTAGGCGTCGGTAATCTTGGGGCGCGGCCAGTTCCTGGGGGCGAGCAGGAGGCTGGTGCGGTCGAGGATGTCCTGGATGGGGAAGATGAACCAGGCATCCTCGGGGATAACGTAAGCGGCCAGGAAATCAACCTCCGATGGCTGGTAAGGGATGGCGCATCCATTGGTGCGGCGGTGCGCGTTGATGAGATAAAGGCCATTCACTTTTCCCAGCGCCGAAGGCGCTGGGCTATTGTCGGTGGCCCCTCCGGGGCCGGAGCTTGCGCGATTTGCTCCACTTGCCTTCCGCCCTTCCCTCAGGCGCTAAAGCGCGGATGCATTTTCATCGGCTCTGCGGCACGACCGAGGTCGTGCCCTTGCCAAGACTTTATCCAGCCTGACTTTTTCCGCAGCTCATGGAGGCGTGCCCGTTCATGAATGCTTGCTTGCGGATTGGCCCGGTTCACGCTGACAAAATCCCCGCCCTATCTCTCCAAAGAACGGAGAGATAAGGACGGGGCACCCCGCAAAGAAAGACTGCCGAGCCCTGCTCGGCCTGGATGGGCGAGGGCGCCCGTCCCCACGCGATTTCCGACGGCGGACAGGAGTGTCCGCCCTACACGGCAACGGTGGCCCAACCGGCTACTGCATCCCTAGTTGCCCAGATACTCCTTGAGCTTGTCTGCGGTGCGTTGCAGCGCGTCGGAATACGACTTGGGATTGTAGTGCTGGCCGTCCTTGACGAAGTCGTGCTCGGTGTTGGGATAGGTGACGAGCTGGAACGGAATCCCCGCGGCGTTGGCCGCCGATTCCAATGCGTGCGCCTGGCCGATGGTGCAGCAATCGCGGAATTTATCTTTTTCTCCGGCGAACATGAGCACTGGGACCTTGGTGCGGCCGGCCCAGCCGGGCAAGTCTTTAATGAAAGTAGTGGCTGGGTACCAGACGACCGCGCCGGCGACCAGATCGGGCCATTGGGTGCCATAGTAAAGAGACATGCCGCCGCCGAGCGAGAAGCCGACCAGCGCGACTTTGCCGGGGAGCCCGTGCGGCATCTGCTGGGCTTGCAGAATCGCCGATTTCACGCCCGCGCCGTTGGTGTGCTCCATGGCGTTGCCGTCGAACAGCACAACGTCGTAGCCAAATTGAGAAATCTCCTTGGCCACGGTCGAGTAGTGCTCCGGGCCGGACATGCCCGAGGCCACGACGACTACGCGTCCTTTGCCCTGGGGTGGGGGAAACTCCTGTTGCGCATACGCGGCGGTGGACGCGGCGATGAGGGCGAGCAAGCTAAGAACTACGGCTAGGCGGGAGCAGGCGCTCATTGCGAGAATCTCCTTGGCGTTCAAAAACCGGGAAAGTTTACCACAGAGCAAACTCTGCGGGAGTTTCTCTGGAGTGCGCGGGCACTTCGGGAGCGGGGAGATATTAGGCGCGGTTATGCCGTGAAATCAACCAGTCCTCCTTTCGATTGCGCGGACGGGTCGCTGGCCGATGGCGCGAAGGAATCCTGCGCGAGGCTGGCGGGATTGGATGAGGCCCCGCTTGGACGGCTGTCCTGTTGCAGGCGGACGAATGCTTGTTCCGCCATGGCCAAGTCGCCGGAATCGAGAGCGCTCTGCAGCGCTTGCATGTCGGCTCGCCTGGCGCTCTGCGGATTCACTTCCGCCGATACCTGCACTCCATTTTGCCGGGGCCGGCTGCTCTGCAGGTTCTGCTGAAAGTTGACCAAGGCGCGCTGTGCCGCGGCCAGGTTGCCTGAAGACAACGCGCCTTGCAGATTCAACAGAGCTTGGCGATCGCCATCCTGCTGCTGCGATGCATCGCGGGCGTCCAGGCTGATCGCACTCACCGCTGTGACCGACATTTTCGCCTCCAGGGGTCGCGGCCTTTCTTACTTACGTACTCTTTCTTGGGTTACCAAGATGAGTCTCCGTTTCCGCGGCCCTGTAATAGAGAGCGGCACCGGCGCGCGATCCCTTCATATTTTTGGCGTAGATTTTCCTCCAGCCGTTATCAGCGGAGGTTACCTCCGTGAGGCCCGGAGAGCGTGGCTAGGCGCGAAACTTGGGCCGCTGTTTTCACGCTCCTGCAACACTCGTGTCGTATAGTGACGGCCTTCGCGACGCGACTTTTGCGGCGCGCCTAAATTCTCTGGAGGAGACCGAATGGCCGCCGCGAGTGGAATTCTGCTTGACGCGAAAATGGCGAAGTCGCCCGGCAGGATCGTCGCAATCTTTGGTGCAGTTTTTATTGTTGGCATGGTGTCACCTTCCAGCAGTCGCAGGACTTTATTGCGGTCTCGCAGCAGGCGGCGGCGACCCTGGACCACTACGTTAGCCCCAACGCGGTGATTGGCGATGCGCGGGACGATTTAACGAACTGCGTCCGCACCAAGGAGTTCACGCAGAACACGTCTGGCGGCGCACTTCCTGGTGCGAAACGGACTTGCCGCTGACCAGGGAGGCAAGGCCTTGCGCTACTTCTTGCCTGAACCATTGGTCGTGATCGAGGTAATTGGAAACCAATTCCTGCACGACCTGGCTCGCTCCTTTGCCGGTTTCGGACGCGATTTGGTTTAGCTTGGCCTCAAGCAAGGCCCCTGCGTAAACCTTACTCTTCCCCAAGGCGCGCCTTTCAACGCTATCACGATTACCTCAGTGATCTCCCGTGACAGAGTTTGCAAAACTCCAATCGCTATAATACAGAGAGCGCGCCTCCTGGGGCGTTGCCGACATCGCGACAGCAGAGATCATCACGAAAAATGACGAAAGCCAACCCACATCCGCTGGAAGAGATACTCGATAGCCGGATCGCCATCATTGATGGGGCGATGGGGACGACCATCCGCACCTATGGCATGAGCGAGGCGGACATTCGCGGGGATCGTTTCAAGGGCTCGACCAAGGACCTGCTGAATAACGGGGATCTCTTCTCGCTTACGCAGCCGCAGATGATTGGGGACATTCATCGCCGTTTTTTGAAGGCTGGGGCGGACATTATCGAGACCAATACCTTCGGGGCGACCAGCATCACGCAGAGCGAATTCTTTGTGGACGATCCGCGGGAGCACGGCGGGCGGAAGGATCCGGCGTTTTACCAGAAGATCATTGAGGATCCGTTTCTCGGCGGCCTGGCCTGGGAGATCAATGAACAATCGGCGCGGCAGTGCCGGGAATGGGCTGATCGCGTGGGGAACGCTACTTCGCGCCAGCGTTTCGTGGCGGGCGCGATCGGGCCAATGACTGTTTCTCTCTCGAACTCGCCTGATGCGGAGGATTCTGGCTTTCGCGTCGTGACCTTCGATCAGGTTAAGACCGCCTACGCGCAGCAAGTGCGCGCGCTGATCGCCGGCGGGGCCGATTTGCTTCTGGTCGAGACAATTTTTGATTCGCTAAACGCCAAGGCGGCGCTGGTCGCCATTCGCGAAGTATTCGATGAACATGGCAAAGACAAAGAGCTGCCGATCATGATCTCGGCGGCGGTGGGGCGTGGCGGCGAGACCATGATTTCGGCGCAGACCATCGGTGCGTTCTGGACGGCTGTGGAGCACGCGAAACCGCTGTCGGTGGGGCTCAACTGCTCGCTTGGGCCGGATTTGATGTATCCGTTTCTGGAGGAGCTGTCGGAAAAGGCCGACGTGGCGATTTCGTGCTATCCGAATGCCGGCTTGCCGAATCCGTTGTCGGAAACCGGGTTCGATCTTAAGCCCGCGGACATGGCGCGCTATCTGGGCGATTTTGCCCGCGGCGGGCTGATCAACATTGCCGGCGGTTGCTGCGGCAACACGCCGGAGCACATTGCGGCGATTGCCAAAGCGCTCGAAGGCCAGCCGCCGCGAAGGTTTGGGGCGGCCGCTGCTCATGAATCCCAGGCCGTCGGCGCCGTGAGCGAGATTGAGAGTCGAGCGTGAGCGTGCTCGATAGCATCCGCGTGCCCGAGGACTCCGAGGTCCCAGGGCGCAGACAGACGCGGCCACTTCGTCTCTCCGGCTCGCAGCCTTTCACTCAACAGCCCAACGTCTACATCATGATCGGCGAGCGGACCAATGTGGCTGGCTCGCCTAAGTTCTCGAAGCTCGTCAAGGCCGGCAAGTTCGAGGAAGCGGTCAGCGTGGCCCGGCAGCAAGTCGAGAACGGCGCGAATGTTCTCGACATCTGCATGGACGAGGGCATGATCGATGGTGTCGCGGCGATGACGCGCTTTTTGCAATTGCTGGCGAGCGAGCCCGAAGTCGCCAAGGTGCCGTTCATGGTGGACTCATCAAAGTGGGAGGTCATCGAGGCTGGGCTGAAGTGCCTTCAGGGCAAAGGCATTGTGAATTCCATCTCGCTGAAAGAAGGCGAGGACAAATTCCGCACGTACGCCGCCAAGGTTCTGAAATATGGCGCGGCCGCCGTGGTGATGGCCTTCGACGAACAGGGCCAAGCTGCGACTTACGAAGACAAGATTCGCATCTGCGAGCGAGCCTACCGAATTCTGGTGGACGAGGTTGGATTTCCGCCAGAAGACATTATTTTCGATCCCAACATCCTCACTGTCGCGACCGGCATGGAGGAGCACAACAACTACGTGGTGGACTACTTCAACGCCACGCGCTGGATCAAGGCCAATTTGCCGCACGCCAAGGTGAGCGGCGGCGTCTCGAACGTTTCGTTCAGTTTTCGCGGCAACAATAAAGTTCGCGAGGCCATGCACTCGGCGTTTCTTTATCATGCGATTGCCGCGGGCATGGATATGGGCATTGTGAATGCCGGGATGCTCGAGGTGTACGAGGAGATCGATCCGGAGCTGAGGCAGTTGGTGGAGGATGTGCTGCTCAACCGGCGTCCGGATGCGACCGAGCGATTGGTCGAGCATGGCGAAAAGCTGAAGGGCGAGGGCACGGTAGCCAGCGAAAAGAAAGCGGAAGAGTGGCGCAACGGCACGGTGGAAGAGCGGCTTTCTCACGCGCTGGTCAAGGGGATTGACACTTACATCGAGATTGACGCCGAGGAGGCCCGCGTCAAGCTGGGACGACCTTTACTGGTGATCGAGGGGCCGCTGATGGCGGGCATGAGCGTGGTGGGCGATCTGTTTGGAGCCGGCAAAATGTTTTTGCCGCAGGTGGTGAAGTCCGCGCGCGTGATGAAAAAAGCCGTGGCGCACCTCACGCCGTTCATGGAGGCTGAGAAGGCGGCGATGACGGCGGCCGGCCAGGCGGTGAAGGCGCAGGGAAAGATCGTGCTCGCGACGGTCAAGGGCGATGTTCACGACATTGGCAAGAACATTGTTGGCGTGGTGCTCGCCTGCAACAACTACGAAGTGATTGATCTGGGCGTCATGGTTTCCTGCGAGAAGATTCTCGAGCGCGCCAAGTCGGAGAAGGCTGATCTGATCGGCTTGAGTGGGCTGATTACGCCGTCGCTCGACGAGATGGTGCACGTGGCGCGGGAGATGGAGCGGCAGGGTTTTAAGTCGCCACTGCTCATTGGCGGGGCCACTACGAGCCGGGCGCACACCGCCGTCAAAATTGCCCCGCATTACAGCGAGCCGGTGGTTCATATCCTCGATGCCAGCCGGGCGGTGCCGGTTACCACCAGCCTTCTGAGTGCAGATGGCAAATCGGAGTTCGTGATCAAGCATCGCGCCGACTACGAGCAGCTGCGCAAGGCGCACGCCGCGCCACGCTTGTCGGTGGTTTCGCTTGCGACTGCCCGCAGCCGGCGGACTCCCATCGAGTGGCGTGCCGAGGATTTGCCGTTGCCGTCGTTTACCGGCGTGCGCGTGCTGGATAACTTCCCTCTCGCGACCCTACGCCAGTTCATTGACTGGACGCCGTTCTTCCACACCTGGGGGCTGAAAGGCGCTTACCCGCGCATTCTGGAGCATGCGGAGCAGGGCGCGCAGGCGCGGCAGATTTTCGCCGAGGGCAATTCCCTGCTGGATCAAATTATCGAGAAGAATCTGATCACGGCACGCGGCGTGTACGGTTTTTTCCCCGCGAACGCTGTGGGCGATGACGTCGAACTTTACACCGGCGGCGCGCGCGCAAAAGTCCTCGAGCGATTTCACTTCTTGCGGCAGCAATCCAACCGCGAAGGCAGCGAGCCCTGCCGGTCGCTCGCCGACTTCATCGCACCGAAGGAAACTGGCCTCGCGGATCACATCGGGGCTTTCGCGGTTACCAGCGGGATCGGCCTAAAGGAGCTTTGTGACCGGTTTCGGGCCGAGCACGATGACTACAACGCCATCATGGCGGAGGCGCTTGCCGATCGCCTGGCGGAAGCTTTCGCCGAATGCTTGCACAAACGGGTGCGGGAAGAGTGGGGTTACGGTTGCGCGGAGAACCTGAGCAACGCGGATCTCATTCAGGAGAAATATCGCGGGATCCGGCCGGCCGCGGGGTATCCGGCGTGCCCGGATCACACGGAGAAAGGCACGCTCTGGCGCTTGCTCGCTGTGCAGGCGAACACTGGAATGGTGATTACGGAGTCGTTTGCGATGTGGCCGGGGTCGAGCGTGAGCGGGCTTTACTTCGCGCATCCCGACTCACGCTATTTCAGCTTGGGCAAGATCGATCGCGATCAAGTCGCCGACTATGCCGAACGCAAAGGGATGAGCGTGGCTGAGGTGGAGCGATGGCTGGGGCAGAATTTGAATTACGAAGCTAGCTCTTAGCTTCTAGCTCCTAGCTTTTAGCTTGAACCTGGCGCGCTGACGAGTCTTATGTTAGTTAGAGACCAGCAGCTTCTTGATTTCTGTTTGGCTAGCCGCTAGAAGCTGCTTCACTCTCCCGGCACAATTGCCACCGGCGCTCCGTGGGCAACTTCGTCGGAGTTGAAGACCGCGTTGGCTCCTATGTGCGCCGGCATGGCTGCCAGCATCTGCTCTTTGCGGTAGACCAGATTGCTGGCGTTGAAGGTCGCAATCTCGAAGCCGTGGCCGTGGGTGATGGCGTCGGTGGGGCAGGCCTCGACGCAGTATCCGCAGAAGATGCAGCGGTTGTAATCGATGTTGTAAACCTTGGCGTAGCGTTCGGCACCGCTGACGCGATTCTCGGCCGTGTTCTCCGCCGCCTCGATGTAAATACAGTTGGAAGGACAGTTGGCCGCGCATAGGAAACAGGCCACACACTTTTCGAGGCCATTTTCGTCGCGCTGCAGCACATGCACGCCGCGGTAGCGTTCCTGAAACTTGGCGCCCCGCAAAGGCCCCGGCCCGTCGGGATAATTTTCGACAATAGTCGGCTGAAACATCTCCATGAAGGTAATGCTCATGCCTTTGGCGATGGCGGCAATGTTTTTCAGCACTGGCATGGTTTTAGTATATCGGAGGACAAGGGCAGAACGCAGGGCGATCATTTGGGTTCCAGAGCCATTTTTCAGGGCGCGATCCCCGGGAAGCCCGAGCTAGGCTAGAATGGTCGTTCTTCACCGGGAGGGACGATTGAACACGTGGCTCACGCGGGCGGTCTGCATCGCTGGATTGATGGGCGCGAGCGTGGCGCAAGGGCCGCTGCAAGCAGCTCCGCAGGAGGCCGCGAGAACTCTCACAATTACGCCCGCGCGGCTCGATTTTGGCTCCCTGGCGGTGGGCGCGACCGGCCCGGTGAAAACCGCTACCGTCGCCAACGCCGGCAGTTCCGAGGTGAGGATCGACACCATCCTTACTTCGGGCATTGACTTCTCGCAGACCAACAATTGCGGACCAAGCCTGGCCGCCGAGGCCAGTTGCACGATTCAGGTGAGGTTCAAGCCGGCAACATCGGGCCCCAGACTGGGCACGCTCAATGTATTTGACTCGGCGCAAGGAAGCCCGCACATGATCGCGATCGCGGGAACGGGCGAATAGGCTTCCAGCGAATCGTTGTGCCGACCTGGGTTCAAACAACGTGATTGACTCGAAACAAAGTCGCGGAATACCTTCGCGGCGGCGTTAAGCGGGACATTTTTTGAGCAGCGAGGAAACCTTGGCAACCCGGCCGATCGTCACTCTCACCACCGATTTCGGGCTCAATGACCATTTTGTGGGAGCGGTGAAAGGGGTGATCCTCGACATCGCTTCCGAGGCCGAGATCGTGGACATCTGCCACGCGGTACGGCCGTTCGATGTGTTGGACGGAGCCTTGACCATCGCGGCGGCCTACTCTTATTTCCCTGCCGATACCGTGCACATGGTGGTGGTCGATCCGGGAGTGGGCACGGCGCGGCGGGCCATTGCCGCCAGCACAGAGCGATACAACTTCGTTGCACCCGACAATGGCGTGCTCTCTTTGGTCTACAACCGCGAAGAGCGCTTGCGGGTTCACCACGTCACCGCGGAGCATTACTACCGGCAACCCGTGAGCAGGACTTTTCACGCCCGCGACATTTTTGCACCGGTAGCCGCATACCTGGCCAAGGGAGTTGAGCTGGCCAAGTTTGGCGAAGAGATCAGCGATTTTGTGCGGCTCGATTTGCCCCAGCCGAAGGTAGTCGACGGACACACGCTGCGGGGAACCGTGCTCAAAGTGGATCGCTTTGGCAATCTGATTACGAACATTACCGCGCAGCAGGCGGCTCCGCTGCTCCGGCAGCCGGCTCCGCCTTTCACCATCCAGATCGGCGAACATGAAATTCGAGCGCTCAAGCTCGCATATGGCGATGCCGCGCCGGGCGAGATTTTCGCGATTCTCGGCAGCATGGGCTACCTGGAGATTGCCGCGAATCAGGCATCGGCGGCGCAACTGCTGGGAGCCGGCAAGGGCGTGGATATCGATATCGTGCTCGAAGGCGCGGCTGAGGCGGCGAGCTGACTCGGTCTAGGGCGACAGTCGCTATAATCCTTTCATGCTCACCGAATTGCAATTCCGCGACAATGCCGAGAGCGCGCTGGAGTCGCTGAAGCAAAGCTTGATTGTGGCCGAGGATTCAGCCGACATGGAAGTCGAGGATCAGTCTGGCGCGCTGCATATCTCTTTCGAGGATGGCGCGCGCTTCGTGATTTCGCCCAACGCTCCGGTGCGGCAGATATGGATTTCCGCGCTTTCCACGAGCTTCAAGCTGGATTGGTCGGAGGCGGATCAGGATTTCGTTTTGCAGAAGACCGGAGAACGGCTGAAGCCGCTGGTGGCTCGCGTAATTAATCAGCAACTGGGTGAAGAAGCGGTTTCGCTTTCCTAGACATCGTCAACAGGCAGCCATGCGTGGACTAGCTTTCGCCTCCGGGATTCAGTTTCTCCCTGAGATCGTCGGCGATCAGTTTTCCGTGGAAGCGGCCATTTTCGATGAAGATTTCGTTGGTGCGCGAGCCGGCCACGATCACTCCGGCCACGTAAATGCCGGGAACGTTGCTCTCCAGCGTTTCCGGATCGCATACCGGACGGCACTGATCCTCGGACAGCTCAATTCCCATGGCGCGCAAGAAATCGTAATCCGGGTGGTAACCGATTAGGGCAAACACAAAGTCGTTCTTCAGGCGCACCGGGCCGCCTGGGGTTTCCAATAGAACGAAATCCGGTCCGATCTCCTGCACCGTGCTGCTGAAATAAGCGGGGATCTCCCCGCTCTTGACCCGGTTCTCGATATCCGGCCGCACCCAATACTTGATGTGGTCGTGCAACTGCGCATGCCGGTGGACCAGCGTGACGCGCGCGCCGTGCCGCCACAGGTCCAGAGCTGATTCGGCCGCCGAGTTCTTGCCGCCGACCACCGCCACGTCGCTGTCGTAAAACGGATGCGGCTCGCGGTAGTAGTGATGCACTTTGGGAAGATCTTCTCCGGGAACTTCCAGTAGATTCGGCAGATCGTAGTAACCGGTGGCGACGATCAGCTTGCGGGCGCGGTAGTCGTGGATGCCGTCTTGGCGGTCGGTGGTCGTGACGCGAAAGGCGCCGTTTTCTCCGGTCACAGTTTTGACCCATTCATATTGGTGAATATTCATCTCGTAGTGTTCCGCCACCCGGCGGTAGTATTCCAGCGCTTCCTGCCGCGTGGGCTTGGGTTGAGCTGTGTTAAACGGGATGTCGCCAATTTCTAGCAGCTCCGGGGTGGTGAAGAAAATCATGTTGGCGGGATAGTTGTAGACCGAATTCACCACGCAACCTTTGTCGATGGTGAGGACCTTCAGGCCCAGCTTTTGCGCTTCGATGGCGCACGCCAGTCCGGTAGGGCCAGCGCCGATCACCAGTACATCGACCCAGGCATCGGGGCGCGAGTGTGCCTCTTTGCGTGGGAGCGTTTCCGGAATTTGCTCGATGGTGGGTTCGGGGCTCACGGAATGGCTGCCTCAGAAGGAATCACGGGCGGCTTGGCTGCGAGCGCGCTCCCTGTTCCGAACGGAGATTTTAGCACGCGGAGTGCCTGTCTCCCCGACTCCGGTGTGTCGCCCTCAGGCGCGCACCGTCACCGCAATTGCGGGGCTAGGTTGAATTTCGCGCTCAATATCGCGGGACACCGCGTCTTCGGCAACCTCAAGGTCGTACGCTGACTGAAGATTCAACCAAAACCGTGCGCTGGTGTGAAAGTACCGCGCCAGTCGCAGAGCCGTGTCTGGAGTGATGCCGCGGCGTTCGTGAACAATCTCGGCGATTCGCGTCACCGGAACGCGAAGATCGAGCGCCAGCCGGTTCATGCTGAGCCGCAGCGGTTCCATGAATTCGGCGCGCAGAATTTCGCCGGGATGAATGGGAGAAAGTAGCTTTTGGGCCTTAGCCATGAACGCTCCTAGTGATAGTCCACAATCTCAACATCATATGCATTGCCTTCGCGCCAAATGAAGCAGAAACGCCACTGGTCGTTAATGCGAATACTGTGTTGCCCTCTGCGGTCTCCATGCAATGCTTCCAAGCGATTTCCCGGTGGCGCTGCCAAGTCTCTGAGTTCCGAGGCGCTGTCCAATTGCCGCAGTTTCCGGCGTGCGATTTGCTCGATGGCTTGGAATCGCCGGCTGCGCTGGCGATGGTGAAGCCGCTCAGTCTCCACGCTGCGGAATGACTTGATCACGATGAAGTGTATTACGGATAACGTTTAACGTCAACCAGTAAAGCGCTTCTAAATGAGCTTTACTGCCCCTAATGAGGTTGATACAAGGCTTCGCCTGTGTTAGAAGTTGGTCGCATGTTTCCTTGGAGAAGCGCGAGCACGCTGGCGCTAGTGAGCGTTCTTGCCCCACTTCATCTTTTGGGGCAGCCGAACGGTTCACGCACACCGCTACCTCATTGCTCGGTGCAAAAGAGTGGCTCGGAAGCGCCCTATCCGGATTCCCTAAAAGGCAGTGGAATTCAAGGAACAGTGCAGCTTGAAGCGACGATAGATACGGGTGGTTGCGCCCACAGCGTGAGGGTTATCCGGAGGCTGCATCCCGAGCTAGACCGGCTTGCAAAGGAGCTTGTAGATTCCTGGAAATTCAGACCTGCGACAAAGGATGGAAGACCCGTCATGGTAAAGGTTCAAATCGGGGTAGACTTCAAAGACAGCGGGAAGTAACGCTGCCATCCGCTGGCCCTCCCCCTATCCCACACCACGGTTGCTATAATCTCGGGTTAACCCGGCGCCAACACACTGGCCTGGAAATCACCGCATGACAACATCAGCAGAACGAACGGCTCGCACGCGCGTCGAATCCGACAGCATGGGACAGATCGAGGTCCCGGCAAATGTCTATTGGGGCGCGCAAACGCAGCGCTCGCTTCTGCACTTCAACATCGGCCGCGACACTATGCCGCCGGAGCTGATTCACGCCTTCGGCATTCTCAAGAAGGCCTGCGCTCTGGTGAATGAGGACCTCGGCAAACTCCCCGCCGATAAAGCCAAACTGATCGTGCGAGCGGCCGATGAGGTGATTGCCGGCAAGCTCGACAACCAATTTCCTCTCCGCATTTGGCAGACTGGCAGCGGCACGCAGACCAACATGAACGTCAACGAGGTCATCTCCAACCGCGCCATCGAGCTGGCCGGCGGGGAGATGGGATCGAAGAGGCCGATTCATCCCAATGACGACGTCAACATGTCGCAATCGTCGAACGATACCTTTCCCGCGGCCATGCATATCGCGGCAGCCGAGCGGGTGAAAAACGTGTTGATTCCGGCGATCCAGAGCGTTCATGACGCGATTGCCGCCAAGGCGAAAGAATTCAAGGACGTGGTGAAGATCGGACGGACCCATTTGCAGGATGCGGTACCGCTTACCTTCGGGCAGGAGTTTGGCGGCTGGGCCAGCCTGCTGGAACGCGACATCGAGCGCCTTAAGCAGGTGCTTGGCGGTCTTTACGATCTGGCGATCGGCGGAACCGCGGTGGGAACTGGGCTGAACGCCCATCCTGAGTTCGCGGAACGGGCCGCGAAAAAGATTGCCGAACTTACGGGACTTCCCTTCCGCTCGCATGGCAACAAATTCGCCGCGCTTTCCGCGCACGACGAGATTGTCTTTGCGCAAGGCGCGCTCGAAACGCTGGCGGCTTCGCTCATGAAGATTTCGAATGACATTCGCTGGCTGGCGTCCGGCCCCCGCTGTGGCCTGGGAGAGATTTCGATTCCGGAAAATGAGCCGGGGTCTTCGATCATGCCGGGCAAAGTAAATCCGACGCAGTGCGAAGCCATGACCATGGTGTGCGTGCAGGTGCACGGCGCAACCGCCGCGGTTGGGTTCGCCGGCTCACAGGGCAACTTTGAACTTAACGTGTTCAAGCCGGTGATCATCTACAACTTCTTGCATTCGGTGACCCTGATTGCCGACGCATGCCACGGGTTTGTGGAGTACATGATCAAGGGCATTGAAGTCGATCGCGCCAAGGTCGACTGGTATGTGAAGAATTCCCTGATGCTGGTGACCGCGCTGGCGCCCAAGGTCGGCTACGACAACGCGGCGAAGATCGCGCACACAGCGCACGTCGAGCACTGCAGCCTGCGGGAAGCGGCGGTAAAGCTTGGGCATCTCACGGGTGAGGAGTTCGATCAGCTGGTGCGGCCGGAGAAGATGACGCGGCCGTAGCACTCTCCCTAGACTGGCCTCGTCCCGAAGCCCCGCGCCTTTCCGAAGCTGAGGCCGCTCAGGCCAGATACTTTCACCTGCGCGATGGCCTTGCTTGTAACCAGCACGTGGAAGTTCTCACCGATGCCAGCCGGCGTCACTAGATGCTTGAGCTGTAGCGCGACTTTTGCCCGTTCCTGCGGCAGGCGGCATTCTTCAAGGGCATCCGCAAATTGATCTTGCTCGCCGATGCCGAGCAGGAATTGCGATTGCGTGCGTAGAGGTTGGGCGACCATGCCGTGCTGCTCGGCGGCGGCCGCAAGCGCGGTGAAGTTCATATGAGCGGTGATGTCCTGCTCTCCGGGAGCGTCATAGGGGCTGCCCTGCGCGGAATGCCGTCGAAAAGTCATCACGGTGCCGCGATGGCGTCCGGCGAGTTGTTCGTCGCGGGTGTAGCCGTAGTCGATAGCGACGGTGAATCCGGTTTGGACCGCGGCGGCAACTCGCGACATATAGTTTTGTGCGGTGAGGGGCGCCTCCACGCGCTCGCCCTCCTCGGGATGAACGCTATAGCGGTTGAGGAAATCCAGTTCTTCCGATGAAGCGGGCGCCCACGCCTCGACGAAGCGGCCTTCGTGGCTCGCGACGCGCAGCTCGCCTGCGGGGCTGACGATCTCAACCGGAAGCGCGTCGAAGAATTCGTTGGCGAAGACAATGGCCGCCGATGCGAGATTCCCGACCGCATCGAGATGCGCGAGCGAAGCTTTTCCCGAAAGCAGGTGGCGGCTGAGGGTAACGCGCAACTTGTCGCGAAGAGTTGGAGAACTTTCGAGCAACGAGTAGTGCAGCGCAGCAAAGAAGCCGGGGAACTTTTTCTCGGACCAATCGAGAACATCCTGAGCAAACAGGCCGCGACCGGGGCCCAGCTCCAGAACTTCTATCTGCTTCGGCGAGCCCAGGACTCGCCACATCTCTTCAAACTGGCGCGCCAGCAGCCTCCCGAAGACGGCGTGCACGTCGCTGGAAGTGTAGAAATCGCCGGCTTTGCCGAACCGTTCAATATCGCGCGAATAGTAGCCCAGTTCCGGATGGTAAAGGCACAGCTCCATGTATCGCGAAAACGGAATTGGGCCGCGCGCGCGGATTTCCCGCTCGATTTCCTGCCGCAGGGTCACAGGCCTTCCCGCTGGCGCTCCACGCGGTTCTGCGGCGTGCGCGTGAACATCTCGATCAGGTAGTCGTGCAGGCAATCGAAGAGCTGGCGCTGAAAGGTCCACTCGAACTGGGCATGATCCAGGTCGCGGGGATGCAGATCGAAATAATAAGTGTGCACGGGAGCCGGCGGGTGCTTGAACTGGACGATGACTTCAACGCCCTCACCTTTGACGCGAGCCGAAAAGTCCAACAGTGGATGTTCGTACAGACGGAGTTGGGCGAGCACGCGTTCTAGGCGTTCCTGCGCGGTGTCGGGCATTCAACGATTGTAAAGGCACATGGCTTGGGACGCCGCCCACAACCTTGGCGCCGCCCATCAAGATGGAACTTCCTGCATGACACTTACTTCCTTACCCATGCGCCGGCCCAGGTCGAAGGCGGCCGCGACGGTTTCGTCATCGGTGCCAGGAGTACGAATAATCTCCAGGCGCTTCATCTTGTGGACTGGGTTCACGAAACGCATGGCAATGCATTTGCCGGGCCGATAGGTGACCGCGGCGATTTCGACGACGCTCAGGCAGGCGGTGCTAGAAGCCAGAATGGTGTGCGGGCGGCAGATCTTGTCCAGCAAAGTGAAAATCTCGATTTTCGATTCCAGTTCGTCGGGAACGGTTTCGATGATGAAATCGGCTTCTCGGGCGGCTTTCTCGACCGATCCTGCGGATTCCAGACGGCCTAGAACGGCCTCGACGGTCTCGCCCGAAATCTCCCCCAGGATCAATGCCTGGTCAAGATGGCTGCGAATCTCGTATTCCGCTTTTCGCAGCGCGTTGGGCAGCAGATCTTCGAGAATGGTGCGGCAACCGCCGAGCGCGGCCGCATACGCGATGCCCCGCCCCAGCCCCCCGGCGCCGATGATGGCGAGGGTCGGGGCCGGGGCGACCGGCGTCCGAACCACTCCTACGCTCCCTTTTCCAATTTGTCCATCAAGGTGGCGAAGTGGCCGCCTGCGGCCCGTAAGTGTTCGGCCAAACGCTGGCGCTCATCGGCATCCATGACGGGAATGGCGGCGGTGATGCGGCGCAGCGTCGTGTTGATGTCATCTACGTAGTTGATTAAGCGGATTAGTTCTCCGGTAGCTGCCATGAAGGCTCCTGGGCCCGCTTTCGGGCAATGTCGCGAGTTGGTTGGCTATGGTTGCGAGCGAATTTTTCGAGTGAACCTATCACCCAGAGGCTTAAGGATTATTCTCAACGGTGGTGCGGATTTAGTAAAGGCGAGACCAACCCTCGGAGTCGCTCTTTGGTAATCATATCTGCTATTCCGTCTGGCAGTTCGGCACCTCATGTCAATGCCAGAGCAGGTCGCCAGCCAGGAAGATGAAAAAAACCACCGAGATCACGCCGTTCATGGTAAAGAAGGCCGCATTCAGCCGGCTAAGGTCGTTGGCCGAAACCAGGGAATGTTCGTAGCTCAGCAATACGGCGACAAAGAGAACTCCGGCGACCGCCAGCTTTCCCAGTCCAAACGTGGCCACCAGGCTGACGAGAAGCAGTAGCATTGCGATATGAAATGCACGGGAGATCCACAGCGCCGTGCCAATCCCAAAGTGGCGGGGCACGGAATGGAGGCCGTTCTGGCGGTCAAACTCGCGGTCCTGGCAGGCATAGAGCACATCAAAGCCGGCGCCCCAAAATGTGACGGCGGCGGTCAGCAATAGGATGCGTGGATCGAGAGAACCACGCACGGCGATCCAGGCGGCGGAAGGCGCAATGCCCATGGAAAATCCCAGCACCAGATGGGACCAGCGGGTGAAGCGCTTGGTGTAGGAGTAAAGCAATATCACCGCCAGCGCGGCGGGCGAAAGCAAAAACGACAAGCGATTCAGTTGCGATGCCGAAAGAACAAACAGCGCGCAGGAGATGATGGTGAACGTGGCCACGAATCCTTGGGTGAGCTGGCCGGCAGGAAGAGCGCGGGTTTGGGTGCGCGGATTGGCCGCATCAATGGAAGCATCGGCCAGGCGATTGAAAGCCATGGCGGCCGACCGTGCGGATACCATGGCGACGACAATCCAAGCCAGTTGACGTCCGCTGGGCAGCCCATGGGCCGCCAGCATGGCGCCGCACAGCGCGAAAGGCAGCACAAAAATGGAGTGCTCCCACTTGATCATCTCAAAAGTCGTACGCAGGCTGCGCAGAAACGGCATACAGAGATTGTAAAGCAGGAACTCGGGGATGGCTCAGCCGCTCCCAACTACCATGCAGACCGGTAGCCCCGCTCGCCGATCAAGGGTACAAAAGCACAGGCTCCGAGAGAAGTCATGCTCAAGCGGCCCTCGCCTTTGCGCACCAATTGCAAATCCTGCGCATGCGGAGGTCCCACCGGAATCACCATCCGACCGCCATCGCGCAACTGATCGAGCAGGGGCGCGGGAATTTCCGGGGCCGCTGCCGCCACCACAATGGCGTCAAATGGCGCTTCTGCAGCGAGTCCCACGCTGCCATCGGCGATCACAATAGCCACATTCGTGTAACCGAGGCGCGCCAGGACTGCTTCCGCTTGGTGAGCCAGCTCTTCGTGTCGCTCAATGGAGTACACCCGCGCCGCCAGTTCGGCGAGCAGCGCGGTCTGATATCCGGAGCCGGTTCCGATTTCCAGTACACGATCCGAGGCTTGCAGAGAGAGCGCCTCCAAGGTGAGCCCGACGATGTAGGGTTGCGAAACCGTCTGACCTTCGCCAATGGGAATAGGATGATCGTCATAGGCCTGATCCTGGTAAGTCGCCGCAAGGAACTCGTGGCGCGGAACCTGCTCCATGGCGTGCAGAACGCGCTGGTCTCTCAAGCCGCGAGCGCGAAGCTGCCGCTCCACCATGCTGCGGCGCGGAACGGTAAAGCGATCGAGTTGAGTGTTGGCAGACACGAAACTAGTTCAGCATACCGCAGGCCCAGGGAGCACGAGCAAAGAACGCCCTTCCAGCAGCAATAACGCCGCGGCAACTGCCGTCTCTATTTCTTGCGATGGCGGACTCTGACGTCGAAGCTGACCACGCCGTTTTGATCGCGCAGCGCCACAATCGACACGTTGTGAGTGAGGTTGTACTCGACTTGAATGATCTGCTGTGCCGCCTGCTCCACACTGGTGCTGTAGGTGATGGTGAAATTGTTGGAAACCTGCTGCTCGATAGTGACCAGAGGGCCGCGCCCGATGGTGGTTTCGGTGTTGAGTCCGGCGGGATCGATTTTGATGCGACTCACGCCAAACAGGCTTTGCGCGCGATTGCTGACGGTCGCGTTGAGCGCCTGGTTGAGGATCGCGCTGGAAGCCTCCTGGGTGAACGAAGACTGCCCCGATTCCTGTTGCGCGGATTCCTCGGTGGTGGTGCGCCCGATAGCGAGCAAGGTGATGATATCGGCCTCGGGCAGGGGAGGCTCGGAGCGGTAGGTTACCCGGAGCTTGTCGGGCTGGCCGTTAAGCCGCATGGTGATGTCGTAGTCGCGCACCGTAGTGGTGGCCTGCAAATCGAGCACCGGCGTGGTCGTGACTGGGCTGGTAAAGGCCACCTCGCCGCGCTCCAGCTCATATTTGGTTCCGTTGAAATACACCTGCCCCTCAAGGATGTCGGCCCGTCCCATCAAAACCGGCTTGGCCGCGGTGCCGCGAAGATGTAAATCGGCTTCTCCGGAGAGGCGCACCACCGCAGTCTGCATCTGCAGCTCGGGAGTGGTGACGACATGGACATCGAGCCGGGTGCGGTTCAGCACCGGGTTGGTCGGCGGTAGCACCGTGGCGCGCGCGCTGCGCGCCAAGTACGCGCCGAAGTCAAAGCCCGGGGTAACCGACAACTTGGTCACGGTGATGTCGCCGGACAAGGTGGACGAGGCGGAAGTCCCGACGAAACGCAAATCGGCATTCGCGGTCGAACTGACGCCCGGCGGGTAGCGCAGCCGCACTTCCTGTTCCTTCAGAGTGACGTCAAAGTTGAGCTGGCGGTTGTACCAGGTGGCAAATCCGCCGAAAGTCACCAAGCCGCCGCCGGTGTGCGCGGTAAGGTTCTCAACCTGCAATCGGTTCTGACTGAAGACCAAAGATCCGTTGATGTCGCTAAATGCGGTGGGCAGTTCCAGGTGGGCGATGGCCCCCTCCGCGATCTCGATTCTGCCCTGTGCGTTTGGCCGGGAAAACGTCCCCGACATGGTCATGTCGAGGGTTGCGGTTCCGGAGGAAGCAATTTCGGAATCGAAGCTTTCGATGAGTTTCAGGTTGGCGCGCCCCTGAACTCTGAGGTCGAGCGCGTGGTCCTCAGCCAACTGCACAGTTCCGGTCGCGGAAACGTCCGTATTTTCTCCGACCAGATGGAGAGCCTCGACCCGCAGGAGGTGCGAGGCCACAGAAAAACGCAGAGGATCCTGGTTTCGCAATTTAATATTCTCCACGCCAAGCGAAAAATCGCTCAGGGTAGCATCGCCGCTGAGTTCGGCCGGCCGGCGCAGAGGGCCCGCGACGCGCAAATTGCCGGACGCGCTGGAATGGCCCGTCAACCGTCCTTGCAAGTAGGAGCGTAGAAGGGCGTCCACATCCAGGCGACTAAAGTGGAATTCGGCCGTCGACTGCCAGTCCCCACGCAGGTGAATATCGCTCTCCACAGTCAACTCGCCGGCGGGGAATTGGGAAGCGCCGCTAATGTGGAGATCGGCGCCGCGCGTAACCGCCTCTACGGTGAAACTACCCATGTTTTCGCGATCGAAAATCAAATTGCGCAGACGGAACGTCGCATTGATGGCGGGTTCCTCGGGAGTGCCCGAACCTTGGGCGGTGAAATTCATGCGGCCTTCGACCTTCAGGCGGCTGGTCCAATCCTGCGGCAGGTGAACCAGGTCGAAGTTCGCTCCGTTGATATCGAAGCGGAAAGCGCGAGTGGTGAGGTTGTACGATGCGGTCCCGGTGATTTGCGAATCGTAGTAAGCAACCGCGGCGTTGTCGAACTGCACCTCGCTGCCGCTGAATTGCACATCGGTATCGAGGCGCCGGACAGGCTCGCCGTAGACTTTCGCATCGGTCAGCCGTAAATGGCCATGCCCGCCCGGTTGCGCTTGCGTGCCGGATGCGTCAAGAGAAAGATCCATGGTTCCCCGCAACGGGTAGCCGTAGCCGGCTAGAGCGAGAATTTCGGCAGCGTCCGCATCGTGCAGGTCGATGTGGATGGTAAACGGGCTTTGCTCCGTGAAGGTTCGACGATCCAGAGCCGCGTTAAGGCTGAAGGCGACGGCTGCCTTTCCATGTTTCAAAGTGCCGTTGCTCACGGACAAGGTATGTCGGGACAACCGAACGTCAGCGTCCAAGGAGTCCCAATGGATGGGCTGTTCGGGGGTGCGGGCGGAAGCGGGCGCGAGATAGTCGAAATCCTGCACTTGGAGATTGCCGGCGAAACTTAAATTGCTAAGTTTGCCGGTGGCAATGCCGCTGAAGGAGGCCCGTCCATGCAACACCGCCGGAATGCGTTGCGAATTGCCGAAGGCCGCCAGAATCGGTTGCCATTCGCCGAAATCGGTGGTGGTGGCAAAGAGATTGAGTTGTCCCGAGTCAGCTAGCTTGCCGGAAGCGCGCACCTGACTGGCGCGCGCAGCCGCATTGAATTCGGCGATATCCAATTCTCCGGTGGCGTTGCGATACGTGGCGCGCACCCGCGAGTTCAGTGGCAGCTGGCCGGTCGCCGGGAAAGGAGGTGCGGTTACGTCCGCTGCCAAATCAGCCTCCAGGTTGGCGAGGGACCGGTTCCAGCGAACATCGAGGGTACCGTTGCCGCGGCCTGCCAGGTTCATTTTCCTGAGTGGGCGAGCCGGCGTAGAAAGCGCCGCAGCCACCGCGCCGGCCGAGATATCCTTCAACCGCAACCGTACAATTCCGTTCTGCTCTGCCGCGTTTCTTCTCTTATTGTCTTTGGCGGCAGGCAGACTGAGCCAGCCGGTTGCGTCAGCATCGCCGGTGACGTTGCCGCCCAATAACCGCGCCTGGACTTTCGCGAGCGTGAGCCGTTGCGGCGTCACCGCGAACCCCGCATCCAGATCCGCGTCGGTCAGGTCGATTGAATTGTCGTGCCAGCCCAAGTTTCTTATTGAAATCTTGCCGCCAGAGATAAATTGCCGGGCGAGCCATGAGCCGCTCCCCTCAGCTTCGATCCAGCCACTCCTCAGCTCGGGGCGCCGAAAAATGGCGGCGGCTTCCGAGAGATCGACCTTGGCATCGTAAGTTGCTTCGATTTGCGGATTGCGGAAGTCTTTCAAGTGGCCCCTGGCTTCCAGATGGGAGCGTCCCGAGTTCGCTCGCAGGAGATTCATTTGGATGCCGTCCGGGCTCAAATTGAAGTGTGCTTCCAACATCCAGGCGATGGGACGCGAGTCCTGCCATTTGCTGACGATTTTCCCCAGCAAGAGATTGCCGATGTAGCGGCGGTGCAACAGCGAATACTGCAGTTCGGCGGAGACGTCGTTCACGATGAAATCGACCGGGATTTTCTCATCGTTCAACAACACCTCGCCGCGGCGCACCTCCAAGCGGCTGATGGAGAGCCTGAACAATTGTTCGATTGGCGTGTTTCCCGATGCCACTTTCGGAGTGGGCTGATTGGTCGTGCCGTCTGGATAGACAATGACGTGAATAACGGGATGATCGAGGATGAGAGAATGGAATCCGAATTCAGCCCCGAAAACTGAGATGATCTTGATCTGGGCGACGATGCGTTCCGCATGAGCGTACGGAACTTCCGTGGCGGCTTCGCGGCCGTGGATGGTGAGGTCGCGAACTTCGACTCTCCGGCGAAACGGGCTGGTGTGAATACTGCCCAGTTCCACGCGGCCGCCGGTCACTTTTTCCAATTCCGCGACCAGGCGACGGCGGACCATAGCCTGAAAGGAATCCGTGGTTAGATACCAGGCCAGCCCGGCGAATAGCAGGACAATCGCCGACGCGGAGAAGAGCAGGTACTTCCAGGCCCTGCGCCGACGCGAGTTGGCGCCGGCGACGGTCATCTAGCCTCGTCTGCAACGCCCGGCGGAGCGAACATGGTTCGGATCTCGCTTCCGGCGCGCAGGCTTTGCAACCAGGCGGTGAGCAGTTCGTTGACCTTTTGCTGAGTCAGCAGTTCCTTGATCTTGGGCGTGACTTCGGTCAGGGCAACATCCTTCGCGCCTGCCTGGCGCAGCTGCGGCAGCAGTTCCTGGTTGTAATAACTCTCAATACTCTTGGCGTCGATGTTGACGCTGGGGCGAAGGCGAGCGTCCACCAGGCGCATCAAGTTAAGTTGCAAGGTAACTCGTTGCTTGAGTTCATTCGCGGTGATGCCGCAGCGCGCCAGCACGGCCTGCCACGCCGCGTCGGAGTCCGCCGCAACATATTGCTTTCGGATTTCCAGTACGCGCTTGGCCACTTCTTCGTCGGTGGCTTGCTGAAAATCAGCGGCCCGCATCTGTTCGCGCAGCAATTCCTGGTCGATCAGGCGGTCGAGTGCGGCTTTGCGGTCCTCGGTGGTGAATTGATCGGCCGGGCGATCGGCAATAAAGGCTTCATAACGCACCGCATCTTCCCAATCGCTTTGCAGAATAATGTGGCCGTTGACGGTAGCGACTATGCGATCCAGGATTTCACCGGCCGGCGCCGGAATGTTGGTGGCGGCCAGCAAAACCGCCAGTGCGACGACGATGGAAGCCCGTCTGATCATCAGAACGTTTGCCCAATACTAAGAAACACGTTGAAATGCGCGGCATGCTCGGGTTGGAAAGCACCCGCCGTTCCATCGGGATTCAGCACATGGCTCGGAAACGCTGGCGGATTCAAGTTGTATCCGAAATCGACGCGTACCGGTCCAATGGGTGTCTTGTAGCGTACACCAAGACCAATAGCTTGAGATATGTAACTATAGTTGCATTGCGCCGCGGTACTCTCTTGCAGGCAGAGCCCGGGGTTTTTTTGTTGCCAGCGTAACAAATTATCCAACATATTTCGCCCGGTGGTAAAGACATTCCCTGCATCATGAAACACGGCTAGGCTGACATTGTCGTGCACAAAAGGCAGGGAAAGTGGAGGAAAGCGCATCTCCAGGTTGTTCAAGAAGAGCGCGCCACCGCCGACCGGAAAGCCGAAAACGGGGTCGCGCGGGCCGGCTTGATTCAGGCCAAAGCCGCGATGCGAGTTGCCGCCGCCCGAGAGGAACAACTCTGGCAGCGGAATGCACTGGGGCGTTCCGGATACTGGGCATTGCCCCGGCGGAAGCAGAACCGTGTCGGCGAAGGGAGTTTCCACCCCGATCCGCAGCGAACGGGCGAACACGAATTTCTTGTCTTGCCGCCGGTTCTTGCCAAAAGCGTAGTACGTGGAGTTTTGGATCAGGATGCTGCTAAAGCTTCTCTGCGAACCGAAGTATTTGGCGGCCACGGCGGCATCTACCGTGTTGTAACTGCCCTTGGTGCTCTCCAAGGCATTGTCGCGCCGGTCGCGGATATAGATGAAATCGGGCCCACCCACCCGCACCGGCTGCGAAAGCAGAGGAACCAGGCTAAGGTTGATGGGCAAGTTCGTGGCCTGCACGCGGCGATAATTGAAGCGATAGTCCAAGGTGGTGGATTTGCCGAGGGTCTGCTCGGCCTGTACCCACCCTTCCAGGCGCTCGGAGGTGAAGGTGGTGACATCCACGGTGTCGTCATAAAGGGCGGTGGCGGTGAACTTCCACTTGGGGCTATTAAACCAGCGCGGCGCCTCGTAGCTGAGCAAGGCGCGCTGTTGCAAGCGGCCCACGTTGGTGCTGAAGGTGAGCGTCTGATCGCGCCCTCTAAAGTTTAGCCGGGTTACGGCAAAGGAAACGCGCGGGCTCACGCCAACTCCTCCCTGGGGCTCGTTGGTGGCGCCCGCCGGCTGGCCCGTCTGGAATTCGAATCCCAAGCCGTAGTTGAAGGTGTAGCGCTTGGCTTCTTGAACCTGCACCAACACGTTCTTTTCGTGCTCGTCGCCATCCGGATTCTGCACAGCGATGTCCACCTGATTGAAGATGCCCAAATCGTAGAGCCGTCTTTGCGTGTCGAGCATGTCGATCTGGCTCAGGGGATCACCCGGCTGCATCTGCAGCTCGCGCTCCACCACACTGGGGCGGGTGGATTCCAAGCCGGAAACCAATACCCGATCCACGGAAACCCGCTCGCCCTCCTTGATGGTGTAGGTCACCGCCATGCGATTGGGCTGGTCTGGGGCGGGCTTGGCGGAGGCCTCGAATGTGGCATCGGGGAATCCGTCGTTGAAGTAGTAGTTCAAAATGATGTCGCGGTCATCCGCGATCAGCGATTCGGAATAGGGCTCATTGGGCAGAGTATTCAGAATCGGAAATGGCTGGTCTAACTTGCTGGTGTTGCCCACAATCTGCAATATGCCGACCAGCGTTTGAGGGCCTTCCTCGACATGTAAGACCACCTCGAGTTGATTTGCCTTTCCTCCGTAGCTATCGGACACGTTGGCGGTGATCTTGACCTGCTCAAAGCCGTTGGCGCGGTAAAGGTCTTCGAGACTACGCACATCGTCACTGAGCCGCCCCTGATTGTAGACGCCATGCGATAGAACCCGGCCGGCTGGCTGCACTCGCATGAAACCACGCAAGACAGGCGTATCGAAGTAGCGGTTTCCGCTGATCTCGATCTTGACAAGCTTGTGGCGCGAGCCCGCGTCGATGTCATAGATGACCCGCATCTCCTTGCCCGACGTGGCGGAGGTTTTTTTCACCTGGACCTTGGCATCGAAATATCCGCGGGATTGTAGATAGATGAGCAGGTTGCGGCGGCCTTCGTTCAACAGGTCGTCGTCCAGAGCGTTTTCCTCATAAACCGGAACGTTTCTCTTGAGCACGCTGCGGCTGATCGCGAAACCCTCGGTCACGATGTCCACCTTGGGCCCCGGTTCGATGTCGAAGGTGTAGTCCACGGCGTTGGCGGCGGCTCGATAGGAATGGCGGGAGATCGCCACCTGCGCCAGCCAGCGGTTCTGCTTCTGATATTTCTTGTGCAACCGGTCCAGAGCATTGCTGACGCGCTGCTGCGTGACGGGATCACCCGTATGCATATGCGTGATTTCCTGAATTTGAGATGCGGAATAGCTGGCGCTTCCGGTTGTGCTGACTTCGCCGATGTGCGCCTGGGGACCGGCCACAATGGAAAACTTGATGCCAATCTGCTGGGTATCGGAGTGTTTCATCTCGGTTTCGCTGACCGTGGTCCGGTAGTAGCCGTTTTCTTCGAATAATTGCTTGATATCTGTCAACGCACGGTCGACGTGGTCGCGGGTGAAAAGTTCTCCAAGTTGGAGCTTCGATGCGTTAATCACCTGGCTCACACTGGGCCGGTCGGGGTTGCCTTCCACCTGCACATCGCCCACGAAATAGTTCGGAGAGGTGATGAAGTCGAGCTTGACTGCGCCATCCGCGGTGGGCTCGGCCTCGGCGCGGATATCGGCAAAACGCCCGGTGGCATAGAGCGCCTGAATGCTCTGGCGAATGCGGTCGCGGTCGAGTGGCTGGCCGACCTGTTGCACAACCAGCGTCCGCAAGCGCTTCTGGTCGCTTGCGGCGCTGAACTCCGGAAACTCGATCTCCTCGACGCTGGCGCCCTGGAACGACGACGTGCTCCCCAGCGGAACCGCGGGCGGCGGATTCTGGTCGGGGGCCGGCTCTTGCTGCGGAGACGAGGCGAATCCCGCCGCGGCAAGCATGGCCGCAAGCGCCGGCATTGCCAGGAATGTGAGTGGTTTCCGCTTCAAAAGTGCCAACGCTCCTCATCTCGCATGTTGAGGGTTCAGTCGTTCGATGAACCTGCCAATGCCAATGTTGCTTGCGCCGCCGGCTCGGTCCGAGACCGAGCGCTGAAGCTCAAAGTACGAAGTGCTTCTCAGGGGCGCGAATGCAAAGTATTGGCCGTCGCAACCTATAATAAAGGTTTGCAAGCCGGGAACTGGTGACCTCTTTGGGACTCGAAGAAAGATATTCGCGGCAAATCCTGTTTCACGGGGTCGGAGCCGAGGGCCAGCGCAAGCTAGCCGCTTCGCATGTCGCGCTGGTGGGATGCGGCGCAACCGGCTCGGCTCTGGCCTCTCTGCTGGCTCGGGCTGGCGTGGGCAACCTTCGAATCGTCGATCGCGATTACGTCGAGCCCAGCAATCTGCAGCGGCAGTCTCTGTTCAGCGAGGCCGATGCCGCGGAGTCTCTTCCCAAGGCCATCGCCGCCGCCCGGCAGATTGCCACCTTCAATTCTCAGATTGTCGTCGAGCCCCACGTCGCCGACTTGACTCCGGGGAACGTCGAAACATTGCTGCAGGGAACAGAACTCATTCTGGACGGCACTGACAATTTTGAAACCAGATATCTGATCAACGATTTTGCCGTGAGCTGTTCCCTGCCCTGGGTCTACGCTGCCGCAGTGGGAAGCTACGGCGTCACCATGAATGTGCTGCCGCGAAAGACCGCATGCTTGGCCTGCATGTTTCCCGATCTGCCGCAAGGAACGTTTACGACCTGCGAGACCGCGGGTATCTTGAATTCGGCGGTGAGCCTAATCGCATCGATTGCCGCCACGGAAGCTCTGAAGCTGATCACTGGAGCCGAAGACTGCGTGCGGCGAACCTTGCTCTCATTCGATGTTTGGCGAAACGAGCGCGCCGAGTTGGCAGCGGACAAACCACGCACGGATTGCCGCGCTTGCGGCCAACGGGATTTCGTTCATTTGGCCGGAAAAGGGCGCCCTCACATCACGCTCTGCGGACGCAACTCGGTGCAAATTCACGAGCGCCAGCGCCCCGTCGATCTCGCGGAGATGAGCCAGCGCCTGCAGGCCCACGGCGCGGTGCGCCACAACGACTTCGTCCTGAAATTCTGGCACGAGCCTTACGAGATGACTTTGTTCCCCGACGGAAGGGCGATCATCAAAGGCACCAGCGATACGGCTGTAGCGCGAAGCCTGTACGCCCGCTACGTGGGAAGCTAAGCCATCCCAAAAGAGGCCTCGAGGGTGCCCCATCCTAGTCGCGTTCTGTGCGACTAGGTTGACTTCATGAAGGTGCAGTTCCTGGCGTTTACCGCTGCAGCAATCCCTCCAGCACCTCGAAGAAAGCCGGAAAGGAAATTACCGCCGCATCCGCACCGCAAATTTGAGTCTCGCCGCTGGCGCGAAGGGCGGCGACGGCGAACGCCATCGCGATGCGATGGTCACCGAAGGAATTAATCTCTGCCCCATGCAATTGTTGCCCGCCGGGAATCTTCAGCCCATCGTCCCGCTCCTCCACTTGCGCTCCCATGGCCCGCAGATTGGCGGCAACCGCTGCAATCCGGTCTGACTCTTTCACGCGCAACTCCCGCGCATCGCGAATCTCGACGCCTTCCGCAGTGTAGGGCGCAATCGCCGCTAGCACTGGAATTTCGTCGATGAGCGCCGCGGTATCCGCGCCGGCAATAATCGCGCCGCGGAGCGTCCAGCCTTCCACCTGCACCGTTCCCCGCAGTTCTCCATGCTGTTCTTCCAATTGCGTGACCGAGATTCCCAATCCCATGCCGACCAGCACGTCAAGCAGCCGGCTGCGCGTGGGATTCATCGAGAGCGCACTGATAGCCAACTGCGAATCCTGAAAGAGCGAGGCCGCGCACAAGAAAAATGCCGCGCTCGATAGGTCGCCGGGAATATCGGCCTCGATGGAATGCAACTTCTGCCCGCCCACAATCTTCGCCTGGTTTTTCAGCGAGGTGACTTCCGCGCCAAAAGCCCGCAGCGCCAGCTCTCCATGATCGCGCGTGCGCACCGGCTCCTCCACGCGAGTTTCGCCCTTCGCGAACAAACCGGCCAACAGCACCGAGGTTTTCACCTGCGCGCTAGCCACTGGCATCTTGTAGTCAATCGCCCGCAAACGCCCGCCCACGATTCGCAACGGAGGGCGGCCTCCCTCTTGTGCCGTGATGCGAGCGCCCATGGTTTCGAGCGGCGCGATAATCCGCGCCATGGGGCGGCGGGAGAGCGATTCGTCTCCCGTCAATTCGCTGCTGAATTCCTGCCCGGCCAGGATTCCGCTTAACATGCGCATGGTGGAACCGGAGTTGCCGCAATCGAGAGCCGACTGCGGCGCACGCAACTTCGGGCCGCGCCCTTGAATGGTGACGGCGTTGCCGCTCCGTTCCCACTCGACTCCGAGCGTCTTAAGGCATCCCAAGGTGCTGGCACAATCCGCCCCCGTGGAAAGGTTCTCCAAGCGCGTAGTGCCCTCGGCGATGGCTCCCAACATGGCGTAGCGGTGTGAGATCGACTTGTCGCCCGGCAGACACAGCGAGCCTGACAGACTGCGCGCCGGCCGAATAATGATGGTCGATTCTGTGCTCATCTACTCTGCTTTTGGGTGGCGCAACGCTTCGTGCGCTGCGGTAAAGGCCTTGGGACAAATGTCGGCTTAAGCCGCTGGGGTTCTCACTGCTTCACATAGGGGTACGTAGAAGCCGAGTCCATTAAGACTCTGAACCAGCGCCTTTCGACATCTAGCGAGACAATTCCAGTCGTAGGCGTTCGCCAATCTTCCCTGAGGTCATCGAAAGGATCAGCCACTATCAGCGCCCCATAGAAGCTTGCCCGCGACTCTTTGGGATCGAAGTCCCACTTCCCGCGAACAGTCACAGGCTGCTCTTGTTTTATCGCGACACGCTGCACGAAGGTTTCGTCCCGATTGAGCATAATGGTGCCGGTTCCGAAGGGATAAGAGGCGACATAGGTTCCGTACACCTCTTCAGCGGGTACCGTCATCGAGCAAGCGACCAGCATCATCAAAGCCGTGAACGCAATTAACGAACGAGCCCTGTTGCTCAAGAATCCTCCCAACTCCTAGCCCAGCGCCTTAGCCTCGGCCGTAGCTTGTTTCAGAATTTCCGCCGGCACTTCCTTAATCGTGAGGTGGAACTCAAACATCGGAATCTCGGTGCCGCGGCCCCAGCGGTTCACTTCCCAATGCGCGCGCACGAACTTGACGCCCGCGTCTGCGCTGAGGTCGAGCAACAACGGATGCTGCCCGCGATAGAACTTTTGCGGAAAAGAAGCAATCGGCTTCGCGCCCCAGGCGGCTCCGTCGGCTGAGCCGTAGATGCTCACATCCAAAGCTTCCTGCTCAACGATGTTGGTGATAAGCAGCGTCAGCAGGAACACGCGGTTGGCCGCTTCGCTAAGGTCCAGCGTGGGCCCGTCGCCCTTAGCGCTGCCTACCGTTTTTTCCGGCACAAGAGTCGTATCAATCATGGCGGGAGAATTGTAACAAAGGAATAGCCCCGAGCTTTCGTGCCGATTTCGGTTGGTTTGTCGGCATCGACGATTCTGGATGGCGCAGCGCTTCCCGCGCTGCACCACCCAAAAACAGAGTTCGTGCGTCCGGCCCTTATTCCCGCGGCAGCGAATCCAGGAACTGTCGCAGCACGCCGCCCACTTCCTCGGGCTGTTCCCAGGCCGAGTAGTGCCCGGCCTTGGGAATCACTGTCAGCCTGCGGCCCCCGATATTCTGCCGCATGAGTTCCGCTTCCACTAAACCGGTGAGAACATCTTCGTCGCCGGTCACCACCAGGGTAGGCACATTGATCATCCGTAGGGTGGGCACGGAGTCGGGACGCTCCGCCATGCCGTGTTGCACCAGGGCCACGTCCTCGGGAGACATTTTGCGCATCATGCCCAGCGCGCCTTGCACCAGGTCAGGACGCATTTCGCGCGTGGACTTGCCTAGCAGTTTCGGGACCATGCTCTCAAAAAATGGCTCCGTGCCGTGCTCCATCACATCCTTCGCGGCCTGCAGACGGGATGCCTTCGCTTCCGGGGAATCGGTCTGCGCTTTGGTATTGCAGAGCGCCAGCGCCGCAACCCGCCCGCGGTAACGCCGCCAAAACTCAAATATGACGTAACCGCCGATCGACACTCCGACCAATGCCGCCCGCCCCACGTCGGCGTGATCCATCACCCGCGCGATGTCCGCGGCGTGCTTCTCCATAGTCGCCGGACCTTCGCCGATGCCCGATTCCCCGTGGCCGCGCAAGTCGGGAAGAATCAGGCGGTAGCGCGAACTTAAGGCCGGCGCGAGCGGAAGCCAGAATTCATGATTTACGGGAAAAGGATGCAGTAGGACGACGGGCGGACCATTGCCCAGCACTTCGTAAGCAATTTCCGCATCCGTGCTTTGCACTCGAGGCATCGGCGAGATTAAAGCATAGACTGCGAGGGAACACACAGGAAAGGCGCGCGGTTCTTCCTCAAAAAAACAGACGACCGTTAGGAATTGGGAACCTGTTGCCCGGCCGGCGTCGGCAAATACAGCGGCTCTTCGGGCATTACGACCCAGGCAATGAAATACGCCAGAATTCCGCATCCGCCGAAAAGGGCGACTAGCAGCCAGATCACTCGCACCAGCGAAGTGTCGAGATCGAAGTACTCCGCGAAGCCGGCGCACACTCCGGCAATCTTGCGGTCGGCGCGCGGACGCACCAGGCGCTTGCGCGCAATCGAGCCCGCCACCCGCGTGCCGCAGTAGGCGCAATGATTGGCATCGTCTTGAATCACTTTTCCGCAGTAGTTACAGTACATAGCCCCTCCGCACTGTAGGATACGCCGAGCTGGCCGCGATAGTTCCCATATATTATCGTAAGGATAGATGTACCGCCCAAAAAGCGAATCGAGCCGTAGAAAGCAATACCCGTTCGAGGTGATGGCATGAAAGCAACACTCGTTGTATTGCTCCTCTGTTCGCCGCTGGTCTCAGCCATTCAAGCACGGGCCACCGTCCTGCCAGAGTCCTGCGGACAGGACGCGACCAAGTTCGATGTCAAAGTCGGAACGCCGCCCGAAGGCCAGCCCGCGTCCGATATAGCGCCGCCCGCGGCGGGCAAGGCGCAAATTGTCTTCATTGAAACCCTCAACACAGAGGGTTTTCATTGGACCATTCCAACTACCCGCTTCGGCGTGGACGGAGAATGGGTTGGAGCCGATAAAGGCGACTCGCACTCGCCATTGATGTGACCCCAGGCGAGCACAATGTGTGCGTAAATTGGCAGTCCGACTCGTACGATGAAAGCAAGAAAGTGGGCATGGACACATTTACCGCCGAGGCCGGGAAGATCTATTACTACGAGATAAAGATCGTGCGGTTGAACCCAGGAGCGGGTAACAAGTTAGATATCTTTTTCGATCTCAAGCAATTGGGCGGGATCGAGGGCATATATCGTGCCAAAGCTTCGGGAGTCAGCACCTCAAAACCCAAAAAGTAGGTCAGTTCGTCAGGGTCCGCCGCGTGTGCGGCATTATTCTCCGCGATACGGCTCTTTCATATGCTCCCGTGCGGTTTCGGCCACCGGCGTATTTTGGCCGGCCGCAATCACCGCTTGGTATTTTTTCACTGCGAGATCGCGCTTCTGCAGCAGGTCGTACATTTCTCCCGCCCCAAGATCGGCCTTCTGCAGGAATTCCGTATCAGGCTGCGTAACCTCGCTCACTTGCTCGTAGGCTGCGGCCGCGCCGTTGTAGTCTTTCTCTGCGCGCAGCAGGTCGCCAAGGCTTAGCGCGGCGATCTCGTAGTGCAAGGCGCCATAGTGCCCTTCACGCCCGGCCTGCCAGATTTTTCGATACACCGCGGCCGCTTCCTGATTGCGGCCCGCATCGCGCAGCAGATTACCCTCTTCCAACGCCAGCAGAACGTTGCGCGGATAAAGCGGACTCAGCCCGCGCATGATGGTCAGCGCTTCGTCATAGCGGTGCTCACGGCGCAGAAACAGGCTTAGCACCACCTGGGCATCGATGCAGCTCTCCCCGCCACCTTTCGACACATCGTAGAGATACTGAATTCCCTTGTCTTTGCTCCCGCTCAGGCCCACCATGGCGACGGCCACCTTCACCCCCCACGGCAGGCTGCCAATCACGTAGTAGTGGGTTCCAACCACCAATTTGGCGTCGACGTATTTCGGATTGAGTTCGAGCACCCGTTCGTGATCGCGGCGCGCGCCCACCGCGTTACGCAGGGCGGAAAACCAGGCTCGTTCAATCAGGGCGGTGTAGATGGAAAATTCCGCCCGCGTGACTCCGCGGGCGTAAATCGCGTCGACGTCGTTGGGGTTTGATTTGAGTTCCTGCTCTTCCAGAGTCTCAGCCCGCTGTACGAGATCCTTGATCTGCTGCTTGGCCTTGGGATCGGCCGGCCGATGCGCCTCGCCGACAAAACTGTCGTTGGCATATTCCCCGGTGTTCATGGCCCCCATGCGGTAAAGCTCCCGAATCAGGATCGCGGTCATCAGATGGTTGACCGCGAAGGGGTCGTTCGGGTGCCGGCGCAGCACCTGATCAAATTCCTCAACCGCCCGGTCATAGTCCAGGTTGTAGTAGTGGTCGAAAGCGGAGGCATTCAAGGGATCGCTCGGCCGGAACGATGCTTCCGGGGGACGTACTCCCAATCCTCCCTGCCCGGCTGATCGTAGTGGCGTAAGAAACGCCGCTGACGTCAGGCCCAGGACCAGCACCAGCCGGACTATCAATCGGGGAGGCAAATTCTTGATCTCGGAGGCCGTCAACAGGATCCTGAACCCAGTTTAACCGATGTGCGCGCGCTTGTTGGATGAACCAAGAGAGTAACTAACCCCGCTCCACGATGTCCCCGGGCGTGCACGGGCAAGCTACCGCCCGATAATCTTTGCCGGGAGACGGAGTAATTATTGCCCTGCCGGTGCGTCAAGGTGCGAATCCGCCCGCCCAACCCACTGTACTATCAGTGTCTTGGTTGGTTTTGGATTTGGTCACTGGCTTGCGATTCAGAAACCTGCGAGGCTGTCATGTCGGAAGTCATTCATCACCCGCAACAGGAATTCTGGCGTCCCCCGGCGGGAAAACAACAGGAAACCGCTGTTCTCTCTGGGTCTTCGGCCATGGTGGAAGCCTGCGATGGTTGCGGCACGGAGTTCATGGTGGGCGCCCGATTCTGCTACCACTGTGGATCGCCTCGCGCGTTGCGCTCTCATCGCGTTGCATCGGGTAGCTGGACCCGTTACCTGGAATTCCACACGATCAAGCAAGCCTTGGGCCTGCCCATGGCTTCGCTGGTGGCTTTTCTGGCCGGCATTGGCTGCTTGCTGGCTGCTATCGCCGTCGGCTTCATCTATTCCGTTCAGAATTTCGCAGACTTTCAGGCAATCCAGCTCTGGAGGATGGAATGGCTGCTGGCCGCGGTCGCCGCATTTGTCGCTGGAATCCTGCTAAAACGTGCCGGCTCCGCCGTCGAGTAACCGTGTAACCCGTTGATCGGAGTGTTTCCGACTGTATGACCCGCGCCCCTCGGTTGGGGCGTTTGCGCACCCTTCAGCTCCGCGTCATGCGAAACAGATGGTTCACCGGTCCAACACCTCGACCGAGCGGGTACGAGCTCGTGATGGCGTCCGCCACGTAGGTCTTAGCAAGCAATACCGCCTCGGGCAAGGTCTTTCCCTTACCCAGATTGCATGCCAACGCAGTGGAGAATGCGCACCCAGTGCCGTGCGTGGAATTCGAACGCAGTCTCTCCGACTTGAAGACTTTCTCCTCCACGCCGCCCGGATGGCTTACGCTCAGCAAGTCGACCGCCGGATCGAGGTGCCCACCGGTCACTACTACAGCTTCCGCGCCCATCTGGTGCAGCCGCAAGGCGACCGCCCGCATCTGCGGCAGATCAGTAACCTCCAGCCCAGTGAGAACAGCGGCTTCGTCCACGTTTGGCGTAACCACATTCGCCAGCCTCAGGAGCTTCTCGGTCAGAAGACGAATTCCCGTTTGGTCAAGCAAGCCAGCCCCCGAGGAAGACTTCAGAATCGGATCCAGAACGACATTGGGCGGCTTGCGCGTAGCCAGGAAATCCGCCACCACCTCAGCCAAGTCTCCGGCACCCAGCATGCCAATGTGAACTGCCTCTAGATGGACATCCGCCACCAATTCCTCCAGGGTTTCCCTAACCAGCCCGGCCTCGACCGGCCACACCCGCCGCACCCCGACCGTGGACTGCACCGTAAGTGCCGTGATGCACGCCACTCCGTAGCAACCATGGGCGGCGATGGTTTTTATGTCCGCCGTGACCCCGGCTCCGCTGGAGGGATCAAAGCCCCCTATGGTCAAGATGACCGATGGCGTTTCCGTCATCCCGGCAATCTACCCGAAACCAGCTTCTGAGGCAAAAATCCGTTCTCCATGAGTTTCGAGCCATCTGGTACCTTGGTGCACTCTGGCCCAAATCGCCGAATTCACCGCAAGTTGTTGGATTTACGGAGGAAACTTCACAACATCCCCTCAAGCGCATGAAACTAAAGCGTTAACGGGAGGGTATCCGTGGTGCCAGGCCGGTTGTTTATGCCTATATAAACAACTAAGTACCTATTCGGCAATCACATATAGACAATTAGTTAAGATACACAATAAGTTACGTGCGATATTAGGTACTCCTTGATTAAGTTCTAGGGGACGCACACGATTTGACAGGGCGGTCCCCGCCCCGTAGCATTGTTGAATCCTTGGCAAATCTGGGTAGGGAGGGAAATGGCTTAAACGATGCGAGGTGACTCAATGCGTACACGCACAGCTCATGGACTGGCCATCGTGTTATCGGTCGTCAGTCTTGGGGCAGCTCAGGGTGTGAGCCCAGGGCCGGCAAGCAGCCAGAAACCAGCAACCCAGCAACCTCCAGTTGCCCATAGAAAAGCGCGCGCCAAACCGTATCAAGTTGGGACAGCGTCCTGGTACGGAAGCTATTTTGACGGCAAGGCTACGGCTAGCGGCGAGCCTTACAACATGTACGACCTAACTGCTGCCCACCCTACCCTGCCCTTGGGCACCCAGGTGCGGGTGACCAACCTCCGCAACGGACGGACGGTCGTGGTGCGGATCAATGATCGCGGGCCCGTTGTCCCTGGCCGGATTATCGACCTTTCCTACAGCGCCGCCCGGGCGCTGGATGTGAAAGCGCGCGGCTTGCAACGGGTGCGCCTGGACGTGGTCCAGCCCCAAACCGAAGCTTTGCTCCAGCCCGTAGCTTACTAACTGCCAATCGATATAGACTCTGAGGGATGCCGCTGGATCCCCGTGAGCGATTGATTGTCGCTTTGGATGTCGCGTCCGCGTCTGCCGCTCAGAAAATTGTGGCGGACGTGGGCGACTCCGCCTTCACTTACAAAGTGGGCTTGCAACTGTTCACGGCGGAGGGTCCGCGTGTGGTGCGGGACCTGGTTGCCTCCGGCCGCCGTGTGTTTCTCGACCTGAAATATCACGACATTCCCAACACGGTTTCCGCCGCGGTGCGGGCAGCGGCAGGGCTCGGGGTAAGTATGGTAACCGTGCATGCTTCCGGAGGGAGCAAAATGCTGCGCGCCGCCAGCGAAGCCGCCCGCGGCGCAAACCCCGCGCTGGTCGTGCTGGCCGTCACCGTCCTCACTAGCATGGACGATGAGGACTTGGAAAAAGTGGGAGTGCAAACCCGCATGGCGGATCAGGTATTGCGGCTGACATCGCTGGCACTCGCGCAGGGTTGCCGCGGTGTAGTTACATCTCCGCTCGAAGCTTCCCTCTTACGCAGCGAGTTAGGTAAGGACTTCGCCATCGTCACGCCCGGCGTACGTCCCGCCGGCAGCCAGGCGGGCGATCAGGCGCGGTTCGCGACCCCTGCGGAAGCCATCGCCGCCGGTGCAACTCACATTGTGGTAGGACGCCCCATCACCGCAGCCGCCGATCGCGCGGCGGCTGCCACGGCAATTCTGGATCAGATGGCCGGTCTTTCGACGGCGCCACCCTCCCGCTAAAGACTCTCGGCAAGCAAACAATCACGCCCGCGCGGGGAGCAAGCGGTTCTGCGGAAACAGCCGTCCCCGCGCCAGCGCAATCAAACAACTTCGGGATCTAGTTGTCGTACTGCATGCAGATTTGCAGCTGATGAATGGCTTCATCGATGGAATGGATGGCATCCACCCGGTGGCCGCCGAAGTCATGCCGTGCATGCTGCAGGTGCTCCCTGGCATTACGCAACGATTCGATGGCCGCGTGAATCTCGGGATGCGGCTCTGGCGCCGGCGATGCCGGAGCCGTGGAGGGGAATACGAGGAACAACATAACCACAGCTACTGCCACTGCACTGGCAAGTCGTTTCATTAGGAAATCCTCCTCAATTGGGTCCAGCTCACTGCCGGACGTTCTTCGTCTGTTTGCGCACCGGTCCCATGGCTTAACCGACCATTCATCGGCACACGATTGGAAACAATAGCGGAACTTCCCGCCGACCGCAATCTTGGATTTAGCTTTGTACTCAACTTGCAACCTCCCGGCGGCAATTCCGGCCTTGCATTTGGAACAAGAACGCTGCCTAGCGCGTAGACGGTGGACTATTTTTCGCCAGGGGACTAACATGTGTTTCGTTTGACTCGACAACAAAATCAAGCCGAAGGAACCGTCATGCTTCGCCGACTCCTAATTCGCTGCCCGTTGAGTCTTGTAGCGATGTGTCTGCTCCTTTCCGTCACGGCTGCGCAGAACACGCCTGCCAGCTCCCCTGCCTCGGTAACTTTCACCTCCGAGCAAGACCATCAGAACATGATGGACCAGCTTGGCATCAAGCAAGTGCGTCCAGGCCCGAGCGGCGATGAGTCCGCGCCCAACCACGCCAATTACGACGTTTCAACGGCTAACCCATACCCGAACTATCCCGACGCTTTGACCATGAACGACGGGAAAAAAGTGACCACCGCGGCCATGTGGTGGAACCAGCGCCGTCCGGAAATCGTGGAGGGCTTCGAGAGCGAGATCTATGGCCGTGTTCCCAACCATTTGCCCAAAGTGACTTGGACCGTCGCCGTCACCGACAACGAGAGAGTCGGCTTCATTCCGGTAATTGCGAAGAAGCTGATCGGCCACGTGGACAATTCGTCTTACCCGGCGATCAGCGTGAATATTGAGATGGTGGTGGTCACGCCGGCGAACGTCAAAGGCCCGGTGCCGTTGCTGATGATGTTCGGACGAGCCGCCCTGCCCGCGCCCGCTCAACCGCCGCAGGAAGATCTCGACAAACTCAACGAAAAGATCAAGACGTTGCTCGCCCAAGGCGACCCCGACATCAAAGCGATCTTCGAAAAATATCCGGCCTTTGAGCCCATCCCCGGCGCGCCTTTCGTTCCCTTCACCGGCACTTTTCCCCCGCCCACGCCCACGCAAGAGCTGCTCGCCGCCGGCTGGGGATACGCCGCCATCAACCCCAACAGCATTCAAGCCGACAACGGCGCCGGTCTGACTCGCGGCATCATTGGGCTGATCAACAAAGGCCAGCCGCGCAAGCCGGACGACTGGGGTTCGCTGCGCGCCTGGGCATGGGGCGCCGCGCGCGGCCTCGATTATCTTGAGACCGATCCCGCCGTCGATGCCAAGCGCGTTGGCATTGAAGGCGTCTCGCGTTACGGCAAAGCCGCGTTGGTGACGCTCGCCTTTGAGCAGCGCTTCTACATGGGCCTGATCGGTTCTTCCGGCAAAGGCGGAGCCACTCCCATGCGGCGCAACTGGGGCGAAGCGGTCGAGAGCCTCGCCGGCACCGGCGAATACCACTGGATGGCCGGCAACTTCATCAAGTACGGCGCTTCCGAAGCGAGTTTTGGCAGTAAGAACGCCAGCGACATGCCGGTTGATTCGAACGAACTAATCGCCCTGTGCGCGCCTCGGCTGGTCTTCATCAGCTACGGCATTCCCGAGAAGGGCGATGCCAAGTGGCTGGACCACCAAGGCAGCTACATGGCCGCGGTGGCCGCGCAGGAGGTGTACACGCTGCTGGGCGCGAAAGACCTCGACGTCACCGAGGATTACCGTACCGCGAAAATGCCTGGCATGAACATTGGCCTGCTCGATGGCGAAATCGCCTGGCGTCAGGACGACGGCGGCCATACCGACACGCCCAATGTGCCATATTTCATCGAATGGGCCGACAAGTTCATGCACTACAAGCCCACACCCGCCGGCATGTAGAGAGTTGAGTAAATCCCAATCCGCAGCGGCTAACGCCGATCGTTTTCGGCGCCTCACGGTACGACTGAAATCGTGCCCTTCCTGAACCTCTTTCACGGGTCCCACCCTCAAACTTCATCCAAACCACTCCGTCTCAAACATCAGCCGCAGCCACTCGCGATGCTCGGTCTCCAAAATGTGCTCGCACCAGGAAAGATCGCGCAGGATCGAGTATGCGTCCGTATCCGGCGGCGCTGCGCTGGGCGATCCCACAGCGCTCACCTGCTGCGCTTCCACAGCCGAGAAGCCTTCATTCACCAGCCGCCGCTCGAGATCGCGCAGGGCTTGATGCGCGGCCTCGAAGCGTCCCTTGTTGCGTGAGAATTCGAACGCGCCCCGCCAAGTGCGCACGCCGGCCGCGGCCGCGGGCAGTAACGCCGCCAGAAGCGCCAGAAAACCTTCCCAGCGCAAGTTGTGCACAAAGAACTTGCAAAATACGGCGACGATGCTGAAAAAGAAAAACCAAGGCAAGTACACCCGGACCCAATCCGAGAATTCGTTGCGCTGCGTGCGATTCGCCAGATACTCCTTCTGCGGATTCAGCCGCCGCGAGAGATAGTATTCCGTCAGCGCGCGCAGAACTCCGCGCGGCAGCCGCATCTGCGTGCCTTCAAACGGGCCGTGGGGCGCGGGTTCTCGCACCGCGCCCGCCAGCTCGGTGCCATCGATGGCCTGCAGCCTGTGGTCAATCCATTCCCCGGAGCTCTGCTCGCTGCCCCGCCACACCGACGGATGAATAAGAAAGGCATACCGCAGCAGACGGTACGACTCCGCCTGATGCCGCGAGAGCAACCATCTTTCCTTGACGCGGCTGAAATATCCCGCCAGCACAATCGCGATGGCCGCCCCCGCAAACCATATTTCGATCACGCTCATGCTGCGTCGGCTGGGCAGCCATTTCGGCGCCAGCGGCGACATCACTCCAATCGGATAGTAGCCCAGCGCGATGACCGCCGTGACCACGGCCACGGTGGCGGAAAGGGCTGCGCCATGGGTCAGCCAGCGATGCATCTTCTGATAGCGAATAGCGCGGCCGTCGGCGCTGTCGAACTCTTTTCCAATCCTGCGGCATAGCGTTAGCGGCAAGGCGAGGGCCTGATAACGATCAAGTTCCTCGTCGCTATCGTGCATGTCGTCGAAGGCGTCTGACCTGCGCACGGGCGCCGGCGCGACGGCGGCGGAAAGCGGTTCGCTATGGGGAGTCTCGCTCGTCAATTTCTTTTCTCTAGCCGCCGCTGCGCTCAAGGCTTTACGATGCGGTAGCCCAAGGCCAGAACCGCTTTCAAGGTTTCCATCGCCGTCTTGCGGTCGTAGATTTTTTCTTTCTCGGAAAGCTGCTCGTACGGAATCAGGGAGGGATGCTCCTTGCGCTTGTCGTTGCGCTCGGGGCCGTAGGTCCAACCCTGCGCCATACGCTCCTGCGCCCACACGTCGTGCGTGTTCTTGGCCAGCGCCTCCGTCAAGTCGTGAATCTCCGGGCTGAGTTTAACGTGGGCGGTGGCAATCGGCGCGGGCTTATAGCTCATGGCGATATTCTACAGCCGGTTTTCCATCGCGCGGGTATTTACAATGGCCTAGCGCTCCGCACGTGGCGCGCAGCCATTGGCCATGCCTGACCCTGTCTATTTGAGTCTTTGGTTTCCCAGCTTTGAGGCGGAAGACATGCTGCCTCATTTTCTGGGCGTGGTCCGCCAATTCCCATTTTCCGCGCTGCAGCCGGGAATCACTTACTTGGCTTTGCATCCGGTCTCCTGGGACGAGCCGACGATTCTTGAACAACGCTTCCGCCCCGGAATCAGTCCCGAAGACGCCGCGGTCATCGCATCCGACCTGCTGCACGAAGATTATGCCTACCGCTTCGAGGCTTACTGGGATCTGTGGGCCTTGCCGGAAGCCGCTAAGCAAGACGCAACCTGGGAGATGCAGCCGGCGCCGGTGACCTTCCTAGTCCGCGGCCTGGAGTTTGATGACGGGGCATACCAGCAGGAAGGCCATATCGAGGTTGACTTCGGCCTGGATATACCGTTTCTGCAGGAGCAAGTACAGCTTGACAGCCAGACGGAGGAACGGATTCGCGCCAATGTGCAGAAGCTGGTTGAGTTCACCACGCAGGTGGAAAAGAATTCCGGCGCCAGTGGGCGGCTGTTGTGGTCAGAGTCGGAAGATACGCTGGCGCAAAAGCTGATCGCGCGATTGCAGAAAGTGCAGTAGAGGGCGTCGAGCCTTCTGCCGTTCGCTAAGCCATTGTCATTGCGAGCCGTCCGGAGCCGAGCTCGCTCGGCAAGGACGGCGAGGAATCTGCTTCTTGCCGGACCCCAGCAGAAAAGCAGATTCCTCGTCGCTTCGCTCCTCGGAATGACAACGCCATGAGAGAACTATGAGATGAGCGTCTTAACAATCTCGAGAAAGCCAACCCGGTCTTCCAACATCATCATCGAAATGCGTTGCCGCAGTCCGTGATGCCAGATGGCCGCCGGCTGAAAAGCCCATGATGCCAATCCGATCGGGCGCGATGCCGAATTCCGCGGCGCGGGCGCGCACGATGCGGATCGCGCGCTGCGCGTCGCCCAGTTCGATGGGATGGTGCATATCGGGGCCTGAGCCGGTATTTCAAGACGAACGCGGTCACTCCCAAAGCATTCAGCCAATTGGCCACTTGCCGGCCTTCGTGATTGCTGGTAAGAAACTGATACGAGCCGCCGGGAGCAACAATCACAGCGGTGCCCGACGCGCTGGGCGATACCGGAGAGTAGTAGGTGATGGTGGGCTTGTCGTCGTCGCGATCACCCAGCGCTCCCTGGTGCGCCCTTCTCCCAAAGAGACATCGTCTGCGGCTCGGCCACGTATCGCGGCGCGCTTTGCGCCTGAGCGTGGCGCCCGGCTGCTGCACGAATGTGGCGCACACCAAAAACGCGACGCCGACACACGATCGCTTCATGGAGTATCTCCCTTGGGCGCGGCAGCCAAGGCTAAGAGGTTTCGACCACCCGGGCGCGGGGCCGCTTGCGCTTCCATTCGTAATCGCGGCGCAGGCGCGATTGGTGCTTCTTTACTTGCACTTCGAGCTCGCTGAAGGCCTGCTTGCAAGTGGCGCGGACGCTTTCGCCGGTGCCGGTGGCGTGCAGCGTGCCTGTGGGGAGGCAAAGGTTCAGCGACAAGGAATGCTCTTCCTTGTGCGGATTCTTGGAATTCCGACGATCGCGCCAGCCTGCATCGACACCGTGTTTGCAGACCCACCGTTCAACATCGGTAAGCAATATGGAAAGAGCGTTAACGACCGGAAGACGGATGGGGAGTACCTAAGATGGTGCGAGCGATGGATTAGCGAATGTGCCCGAGTGTTAAAGGACGGTGGTTCCTTCTTTCTGTACAACATACCGAAGTGGAACATTCGCCTCGCGAACATTCTGCTACGCCATGGAATGCATTTCCGGGATTGGATCGTCATAGACATCAAGCTTGGCCTACCAATCCAAGGTCGGCTTTATCCCAGTCACTACAGCCTGCTCTACTTCACTAAAGGCAAACACAGAAAGTTTT
>CAVZMC010000072.1:0-26204 GCA_963776125.1 uncultured Acidobacteriaceae bacterium
CACTGCCCAATCGATCTGCCTGTGCATCCTCTCTTCGTAGCGAAGGATTCTGTCCATATCGTCCTCGGGTAAGAGTGAGTCACGATCGAACCTTGCCGTAAATCGGGCTTCCTCGATGCGCCCGAGGCTGTACCTGAGAAAACTTCACCCACGGGCACTGAGCAAGACCAGGCATAGCGTTATTTGAGCCCGACCCCCGTGAGACCGGACGCCCGGCTCTTCATGTGGGGAATCGTTACGGCGCCCACCATCGTTCGCTGGAAGCAACGCTTCCGGCGATACGGACTGGACTGGAGACCTAGCTCCGCTGGTATAGCTCAACGGGAAGAGCAGGCGCATGGTAAGCACCGCGTCGGGAATCCTGACCACAATACCGAGATGTTTGTGAGGGTCGGTCGCTGGCACTATCAGCTAAAGTAGCCGGCGTAAGAAGCGTTAGAGCTGTCCACCAAGACACAGCGGAGGCAGGATCAATTCCCAATCGCAAGGATTTGGGGAATTTAGCGGGAGCACAAACCGGAGCACAATAACTGCCGAATGAGGGGTCCAAACCCCGACTGGCACCCTTCGGATACGACTGTAAGTGATTGAAAACGAGTGAGCGCGGCGAGAACGATTCATCTTGAAAACCACTGTGCCTGAAAGGGTACCGGGGGTTCGAATCCCTCTCCCTCCGCCACTCGTTCCATTTTGGGGGTCTGACGGTATGCCTGCGGATCACCTGCCAGCGCCAGCGGAGGCCGCCATTTCCTTGGGCACGCCGACTTGGACGGTGGCTTTGTCCAAGCCTTTTCCGTAGTGATTCCTGAGCTTAAGAATCAGAGGCTGGGTCACTTCGTGGCCCTTGGCCACCATCAGCACCCCGGCCTCATTTTCGATATCCTGCCGCAGGATCATGCCGATGGCGAGCTGGTCCACGCGGCATTCTCGTATTTCATGCTCTTCCTCCTTCAGCTCCACCAGCGCTTCGAAAATACGGCGGTCCAGGTCGCGATGCTGCTTTGAGAGCCGGTGGGCGGCTTCGGTTTTGGAAACGTCCCGGCGGACAAGCTCGTCAAAAGCCAGCGCCACGCGCAGGATGGAAGCCCCTAACCGCATGTCCGCCATTTCCTGATCGGCAAGGTCGCCATTCACCGTCACGTCCTGGTTTTGGTGCGCAATCATCCAGGCGATCGGCTCCAGGCGCGGAATCTTCGAAAGCAGATCGTGGGCGACTTGCGGGTGGCCGTCGAATAGCGCTTTTTCTTCGGGCGTGAAGTCGCGGCGGCCGTTGTAGGCGGCCTCGATGGTGGCCGGATCCAGAGTAACGCAGCCGAGCTGCGACATCATGCCGGCCACCTCGAATCGCCAGGGGTGGGGCAGGCGCAGCACGCTTGCGATGTGGCGGATGTAGCGCCGCACGCGCGCTGCCCGGCTGAAGGCGGCGGGGTTCACCAGGCTGAGCACTTCCGTGAGTACCTGGATGCTGCCTTGCAGCGTGTTTTCCAACAATTCCTTTTCCGCATTCACCAGGCGGTACTGCATCAATCCCGCGGTCAGGGCCTTTCCCAAGCTTTCCTTATTGCAGGGTTTGGTCAGAAAGCGAAAGATATTTCCTTCGTTGACCGCACGCACGGCGGTTTGGATATCGGCATTGCCGGTCAGCATCATGCGAATGACATCTGGCGCGAGCCCTTTGATTCTTCCCAGCACCTCGATCCCGTCCATCTCCGGCATCCGCATGTCGCAGATGACGACGGCATACGGTCCGGTTTCTCCCATCGCCTTCAAGGCGGCGGCTCCGCCAAGCGCGGTGTCAATTTGAAATTCGTTGCGAAATAGGCGTTTGTATCCATCCAGCACGCCGGTCTCATCGTCCACCATCAGAATCGTTTCAAGCATGGCTTGCACTCCGGGAGGCAACTTCCTGACAGGCTTTCAGCCACGACTCCACCTGCGGCAGGAGCGCAAGCTGGCTCAGAAGCGGTTCGTCGAGGGTCGAGTGTTCATCGAAGCCGGGATGGGGGTGGATCTGGCTATCGAAGTAATCGGCCGCATGGACCGCGATCAGCGGGGAAAAAAGGGTGGGTTGGGCATGAGACGGCTCATGGTGCCAGGCTACGGCCTCGACGATCGAATCCGACAACCCCCACAGCCCCAGCAGATACGCGCCCACGACATTGTGGGTGCAGCCAAAGGCTTCCTCCTCGCAGGCCGCCAACTTCGATCCGGTTTCCGCACGGCGGCCCAAAACCTTTTCGTACTCGGCGCCGAAAGCAGCGGCCAGCAGCAGCTGGCCGACGTCGTGCAGCAGTCCGGCGGCGAAAGCATCGTCGACCATTTCGCGCGAAGACTTTTGCACCCGCGCAATCGCCTTCGCGAAGCTGGCGGTAGCGATGCTGTGGTTCCACAGGAACCCCAAGTCCTGCGTGAGCTCCGCCCCAAAACCGGAAAACACCTCTACGCTGAGAACCAGGGCTTTCAGATCCTCGACTCCGATTAAGGCCGCTGCCTGGTGCGGATTGGACACGTTGCAGGAAAGTCCAAAAAAAGCCGAGTTGACCAACTGCAGCACCTTGGCGGACATGCCCATATCCTGCGCGATCAAGTCGCCGATTTTGTTGATCGACGAGTCGGGAGAGCGGAGAGCTTCGGTCACCGCGAGATACAGTGCGGGAAGGCTGGGCACGGTCTTCATGCGGCCCACGACCTCTTTCAAATGGGGATTGTCAAACATGTCGCGCAGGCCAAACGTGCGCGCCAGCCTTTGCTTGAGTTCATCGACGTCGCAGGGCTTGGACAGATACTGGTGGCTGGGGCCCACCGAACGCAAGATGGTATCGCGGTCCGATTGCCCGGAAAGAACGATGCGAACCGTCCGGGGAAACTTGGTCTTGACCATGTCCAGGAGCTGGGCGCCATCCATCCCGGGCATGCGCATGTCGGTGATCACCACGTCAAAGGGAGCCTTCGCCATGGTTTCCAAGGCCTCGACACCGCTGTTGGCAAAAACCATTTCCCAGTCCGAGCGCATGGCGCGAAGACTCCGCTGCAGGCCCTGCAACACCATGGGCTCGTCATCGACAAAAAGAATTCGTTTGCTCATGTCGCCGCATCCCAGCGTTCAGGCAAGCTGGATGAAAAACGTTGGGTCGCTCATTTGTCCGACAGCAGTGTTATCCATCTCGTGAAACGCTTTGCTTTTTGACCCGGCGTCTCCGGGGAACCGCGTGGACGAGGCCACCCCTCCGGATCGCCTGCCCTTCACATCGGCGGAATTGACCTCGACTTCAATCATCTCGTTGTGGAGGGTGAAATGGGCGTGGCGCTTGCAGGAGATTCCTCAAGACCGCAGCGAAGATAATCGGACCGAACGGGAGTCTAGTACTGGGCGCGGCTCGGAGAAATGGTGCTTGGAAGCGATAACGATGTTCGGGGTAGCTTATTGAGGTGTTCCGCCGCGCGCTTTTGCGCTTCCACCAGTTGCTCGGTGGCCAGCGAATCGGCGAGCCTTCTCTTGGCGGCGCTGATTTCGTCCTTCAAATCCGAGGTGGTACGCTCCGACACCAAGTACCACATGTAAGCCGAGACCAGATCCCGGGCCGTGCCTTTGCCCTGCGCGTAGGCCTCCGCCAACGCTCTCTGCGCTGCCGGCTGGCCCTGCTCCGCAGCCTGTTGCATTCCGGCGAGCGCGGCTTCTTCGGGCTGGCCAGGGACGCTGCCATTCGCCGCAATCCGCGGGGCGGCGGCCGCGTGAACGGGTGGTCGGCTCAGAGTGATCGCCAGGAGTTCCAGCCGGCTGGAGACGCCCAACTTGTCGAACACGCGAAACAAATAGTTCTTAATGGTGTGCTGGCTCAAGCCGAGACGCGTCGCGATTTCGCGGTTGGTCAGTCCTTCGGCAAGACATTGGACCACCTCCAGCTCACGCTTAGAAAGCAGACTCAATCCGTTTGCGCCCAGGGCACGCACCGTCGGGGAGGCGGCCAGCGCCTCGATGGCGAAAACCATCTGCTGCTCGTTCGCCCAGATCTGGCCGGCGTGCACCTGATGCACGCACTTGCTCAAGGTCTCCAGCGACTCGTGCCGGCTGAACACGCCACGCGCGCCGGCGCGAAAAGCTTCCACCACGATTTCGCGCTTGGAGGAGTCCAGCAGGATAATGGCGTGGATGCCAGGCAGAGAAGCTCGCAACTCGCGCAGAATCTCCAAACCTCTCAGAGGTTCCTCGTCGAGATTGGAACTGAGGACCATAACCGCAATCTTGTGGGTGATGGCGGCTTCGATCAAGTCACGCGAATGTGACGCGGCACCGATCACCTCGAGACTGCGATCGCGCCGCAACGCATCGGTCAACAACTGGGTGTGGATGCGGGTGTTGTCCGCTACCAGCACGCGGATGCTTTTTACCGGGTTTTGATCGAAGGGCATGACTCCTCAGTGCACGGCCCGCTGCCGCACCCGTTGGGCAGAAACTCTTTTGTTTCGATGGGTTCCAGAATTAGCCTTCGCCGGCCAAACGTCACATACTACAAGAAAACCGAACCAGACTCCGGGGGAGGAGTTGCGGCAAAGCGACACCTACCAGCGTTGCAACCCCTGCCATACTACAAGAAAGATATTTGCTAAGCAATTAGGTTGAATTCCATTGCACACGCGATGGTAACAAATTGCAACTAGTCTCCGTTTGAGACATTGGCATAAAGCGTCTTCACGCTTCTTACCCTATGTCGGGGCCCGGCGTTGCCAAGCTATTAAATTATTATGTTATAGAAAACAATACATATTAGTATGATCTAATGCTAAGAGATTCCGCTTTCGATCAGTGGTAGTGCGAGAGCTATCATTTCGCGTAAAACTATAGTGGTGGAGAAACTATACTCTAATACATTAGTCTTACTACAATTGACTATTACTGCTCTTTACCATGAGATGTATAGCGGTGAGGTGGTATGCCTCTTGCAGCTGCTTGCATCTGGAATTACTCTGCAACTGTCACACGGGCATGCACCACCCAGTTATCTCCCTCCCCTTGGCCCGGCAACACCTAAATTCCTTGATGCGCCAGATTCAGGCCCAAGCTGCGAATGGGACTCAGAGGGCGAAGCTATGAGCGCCAGCCACCAAACCTGGGAAACTTCGTTGCCGCTCCCGCCCGCGACTGCGGAGCAAGCCCGCTGGTACGCGGTGCACACGCGGGCTCGCCACGAGAAGACGGTGGCCGCGCGGCTTCAGGAACAGGGGATCACGTCGTTTCTCCCGCTGCTCAAGCAAACGCATCGTTGGAGCGATCGAAACAAGACGGTCGAAGTGCCGTTGTTTAGCTGTTATGTGTTCGTCCGCGCGACGCTCGGCGGCAAGGAGCGTTTGCGGGTGTGCACCACCGACGGAGTGTTGCAAATCGTCGGACCGCGCGGCGCCGGGCTGGCGATTCCCGATGAGCAAATCGATGCGGTGCGCCTGCTCCTCGCCGAGCAGCTGCCCTGTTCCACCTACCCGTTCCTCAAGATTGGACAACGCGTGCGCGTGCGCGGGGGCGCCATGGACGGAGTGGAAGGGATTCTGTTGGCGCGCAACGGCGACCGCACCCTGATCGTTTCGGTAGATGCCATTCAAAGGTCCTTAGCGGTTCGCATCGAAGGCTATAACGTCGAACCGTTATAGAGATTGCGAAGTTTAGCTCTCCTTCCAGATTGAACGCCCAGGTTTAGCTCGCGGTTCTCACCCGGCCGCGCATTTCCTCATCACCAAGCACTCATGACAGTGAAAGATCTCTCCGCGCGTGTGTCCGGTAACTCCGCCGAATCGGCGCGGATACTGGTGGTCAGCCGCGAACCTGTGGGGCTCAACCCGCTGTGGGCGATTGGTGCGTCAAACGCCTGGGAGATGGAGACCACGAGCAGCGGTTGCGAGGCTCTGGAGCGGGTGCAATCGGTCCGCCGGCCGGACCTGGTATTGCTCGACCTGGCCCCGGGCGATGCCGACGCGCTCTACATCCTGCGCTGGTTGCGGCGCGTCCGCCCGGATGTTCCCGTAGTGCTGCTGGCGCATGCCGACGACGCCCGCCAGCGCGAGGAAGCCATGCGCCTGGGCGCCCACGACTACCTGATGCAGCCGATCGAGGGCCCGCAACTGGAAGCCGCTCTGCGGCGCCACTTAGCCTCCGCGGGCGACGGAATTGACGGGGAGATTACCAGTGAGCAGGTGGAAGCGGTCGGCGAGGACTTGTTCTTTCTGGCCACCAGCCCCATCATGCGCAAGCTGCGGGCACAAGCGGAGTTGCTGGCGCAGGTCGACGTGCCCGTGCTCATCGTGGGGGAAAACGGCAGCGGCAAGGAAGCCACGGCGCGGCTGATTCATAAGTTGTCGGTGCGCTCCGGCTTCCACTTTCGCAAGGTGAATTGCGCCGCCCTGCCCGGCGACCTGTTGGAGCGGGAATTATTCGGCTATGAAGCCGGCGCGTTCGCCGGCGCGATGGCCGCGCGGGCGGGGAAATTCGAACTCGCCGAAAAGGGCACCATCCTGCTCGATGACATCGCGGAAACTCCCGCCAACTTGCAGGCCAAACTGCTGCAGGTGTTGCAGGACAAACATTTCTCCCGTCTGGGCGGCGAGGCCCGCATCGAGGCGGATGTGCGTATCATCGCCGCCACCAACGGCAACCTGGAGCAGGCGCTGGCGGAAAAAAAGCTGCGCGAGGATCTGTACTACCGGCTCAGCGCCTTCACCGTGCAGGTGCCGCCGCTGCGGCAGAGAAAGAGCGAGATCCCGCTGCTGCTGGGACACGCCATGAACCAGATGGCGCGGCGCTACGGCTTGCCCGCGCGCACGTTTTCCCCGGCGGTACAGGACGCATGCCAGGCCCACAGTTGGCCGGGCAACCTGCGGGAGCTGGAAAATTTCGTGAAACGCTGCTTGGTGATGGGAGACGATGAAGAACTGACGCTCGCCGAGTTGGAGCAAGCGGGCGAGCCCGCCTTCGCACCCGCTCATCTGACGGCGGAAGGAGTGCTGCATCCCGCTCCCGAAGGGGTAGAATCGGAGGAGTCCAGCTCCGGCCTCCGCTCCCTGGTGCAGAGCGTCAAGGGCGAAACCGAGCGCAACGCCATCGCGGTGGCGCTGGAGCAGACTCACTGGAATCGCAAAGCTGCGGCCCGTCTGCTCAAGGTGAGTTATCGAACCCTGCTGTACAAGATTCAGCAGTATCATATGACCCCGCCTCCGGCTTATGTGGCGGCATCGTTTCTGGGCCAGGGCGGCAAAGGAAACGGCGACGGACGATGAGCCGGCAGACGGCGCGGGTGAGACGGCCCGCAGATCAGGAGGCTAGGGAACGAGGGATGACGACGGAAAGAAAAAATCTCAGGCCAGCGCGCTGGGCCGTAGCTTTGGCCTGCCTGGTGTTTTGCAGTTTGGTTTGGGGGCAAGCCGGGAGCGCGGCGCCGGCGCAGAAAGATGCGGGCGGCGCGAAGGACGCGTCGCAAGCGCTGCACGACGATTACGTGATCGGCCCCGAGGATGTGCTCGCCATTAACGTTTGGCGGGAGCCGGATATCTCGCGCGCGGTCACGGTGCGTTTGGATGGAGCGATTTCGCTTCCTTTGGTCGGAGAAGTTCAGGCCAGCGGAAGGACCCCGCTGCAACTGGAACGCGATATTACCCAAAAGTTGAAGGCCTACATCTCCGACCCCGAAGTCGCGGTCATGGTGCAGGAGATGAAGAGCAAGCGCTTCAACATTCTGGGGCAAGTGGCCAAGCCTGGGTCCTACCTGCTCTCCAGTTCGATTACGGTCTTGGATGCGATCGCGTTGGCCGGCGGTTTTCGTGATTTCGCCAAAGAAAAGCAGATTTACGTGCTGCGCAAAAATCCTGACGGCACCGAAACGCGTTTGCGCTTCAACTACAAAGACGTGGTCAAGGGAAAGAACATCGAACAGAACATCAAGCTAGAGCCCCGCGATAGCGTGGTGGTCCCGTAATGCGATTGCGGCGGAGGATGAATCTCGGCGCACTTCTGGTGCTGGCGGCCATTTCGCTGCAGGCGCAGATCGGCCAGACCCCGGCGCCCGCGGCAGGCCATGCGCCCGGCGACAGCAATGGTCAAACCCAAGCCCCGGGCGGGAATGCAGCCCCGGGGAACGCGGCCCAGGGCGGCGAGCAGAGCCAGGAACAGGAACAGAATGCCAACGGTGGCGACGACGAGAGAGTTTCCGTTCCGCTGACGTTGGACATGAACGGCGCGACGCTGGATTTTTCCCAGGAAGCAAGTCGCAGGAACTACCTGCAGGGCGGCATGAGCGTAAGCGCGAGCTACGACAGCAACGTGTTGTCCAGCTCAGCTCCGACCACCGGTGGCTTCACCTACTCGTTTCTGCCCAACCTTAGATTGCAGATCGGGCGGAAAAGGCTGGCTTGGGAATTGAGCTACGCTGGCGGATACGTGGTCAACCAGAAATTCAGCGCTGCCGATCAATTCTTTCACAATGCGCTTTTCGACTTGTCCTACCGCTTGAGCCCGCACGTGACGCTGACCGTGAACGACAGGTTTTCGCGCATCCCGCAGCTGGAGAATCAGCTTCCCGGCGCGGCCACGACGAGCGGTGTGGGGGCCATTCCGCAGCCCAACCAGACGGCGGTTGTGGATGCTCTGGCCTTAAACCAACAGAACACCGCGACCGGGCAGCTGACTTACCAATACAGCGCCTCCGACATCGTCGGCGTCGGTGTAACTTCTTACCTGACGCTTTTTGAGGTTCCAACTTCGCAAGTAAACACCCTGCTCGACTCCCATAGCACCGAAATCAACGGCTTCTACAATCATCGCTTGACTCCGCGGAACTGGGCAGGACTGAGTTATTCGTTGACTCGGCTCAGTGTCAGCCCGGGGCCAGAGACTTTCGAGAGCCACAGTTTCCTGGTGCTCTACACCATTTACCTGAACTCCAGGATGCAAGCGGCATTTTTCGCGGGCCCCGAATACTCGACCCTGCACACCGACATCATCACCACCGTCGATACGCCTCCGACCGTATCGGTCACGGCAACGCCTTTTACCGATCAGCACTGGTCGGCAACCGGGGGCGGAAGCTTCAGCTGGCGCACCGACCGCACCAGCCTCAACGCGAGTGCGTCGCGCAAGATCAGCGATGGGGGAGGTTTGGTTGGGGTGGTCGAGTTGATCAGCGGAAGCCTGGGAGTGCGCCGGCAAATCAGCCGTTTCAGCACTCTGGAAGTCACCGTACTCTATGGTGACAACAGCTCGCTCGACCAAGGCACCACCAATTTCACCAAGTTCGATTCCATCACCGGCAATCTGATGTGGACGCAAGAACTGGGCCTGGGTTTCTCGCTGCAGGCGGGCTTCGCCCGGCAGTATCAGAAAGAACAAATGCAATCGGCACCCGCCGTCGATATTAACCACAATCGCGGCTGGTTCACGATTGGCTACAACTTCGGCAAGGCTTTAGGAAGGTAAGAAATGCCGGAAGAATTATTGGAAGAGCAACAACCACTGGATGTTCGGAGCTATTGGCAACTGCTGCGCCGCCGGCGCTGGTATTTTCTTCTGCCGGCCTTCGCCGCCTGGCTGGCGGTGTGGGGGCTGAGCTGGTTGACGCCCTCGGTCTACCGCTCCGGCACCTTGATTCTGGTGCAGCAGCCCTCCGTCTCGAAGGACATTGTGCCCTCGACCGCGGCCAGCGATCTGCAAGACCGCCTGGATACCATCCAGCAGCAGATTCGCAGCCGCACCCGGCTGCTGCGGGTCATCGATGAGCTGAACCTCTATCCCCAACAGCGCGCCCGGCACGTGAGTGACGATGCCCTGGTCGACCAGATGAACAAAGACCTCGACATCGAGCTGGTGCGGGCTCCGGGGAAAAGCGAGCTGTCGTCGTTCAACCTCTATTTTTCGGCGGACAACCCTCATACCGCGCAGCAGGTGACCACCCAGCTGACCAACGACGTGATCAGCGAAAGTCTGGAGAACGGCGTCCAGAATTCCATCAACGTCGACCAGTTCCTGGACAGCCAGCTGGAGGAGGCGCGCAAAAGCCTCGCCGCGCAAGAAGAAAAAGTGCGCGAGTTCAAGGACCGCTATCTGGGTGAGCTGCCCACCCAGTTGCAGAGCAATCTGCAGATCTTGACCGGCTTGCAGGCCCAGTTGCAGGCCGAAGAAGACAACTTGGGCCGCGCCAAACAACAGAACGCCTACCTGCAATCCGAGATCAGCCAGTACCGGACCTTGGATCAAATCCAGAAGCCCGGCCAGCCCAATCCCGGGGGATTGCCCGCCATCGAGCAGACCCTGACCCAGCTCAAGGCGCAGTTGGCGGACTTGACTTCACGTTATACGGATCAATACCCGGATGTGCGCAAGGTCAGGGAGCAAATCGCCAGGACCGAGAAAATGAAGGAGCAGATGATCGCCGAGATGAAGGCCAAGGCGGCCGACGCGCAGCCCGGCGACAGCCCGGCGGCAAACGGCAGCCTGCAAGAAGGCGCCCCGATCATGGAGGTCGAGAGCCAGCTAAAAGCCAACCAAATCGAAATCGTGAACCGGCAGCGCGCGGTAGCGGACTTGGAAGGGAAAATCAACGAATATCAAGCCCGCTTGAACCGCGCTCCCGCCCGCGAGCAAGAACTGGCCGACCTGACCCGGGACTACAATCAATCGCAAGCCAACTATGATTCTCTGCTGGCCAAGAGAAACCAGCAGGAACTGGCCACCAACCTGAACAAGAGCCAGGAGGGCGAGCACTTTCAGATGATCGATCCTCCCAGCCTTCCCACCAAGCCATTCTCTCCCAATCGTCTTAAAATGAGTTTGGCCGGGCTGTTCGCGGGGCTGGTCTTCGGGGCGATCGTGGTGCTGGGGGCGGAGTTTTTGAGATGACCGGATTTATGGGGAAGCGGAGTTCAAGAAATTGATGGCGGTGGATGTCATGGCGGAGATTCCACCGCTGCCCACGGCCGCGGAAGCGGCCGGGCGGCGCACCCGCTTCGTGCTGGAATCGGCCCTAGTCGGCGTGCTCACCCTGGTCACCATGGCGGGAGTCGCGCTCAGTTACCTCCGCGGTTAAGGCAAAACAAGCATGTATAAGAGTTTTTACGGTCTCACGCGCAACCCGTTCGAGATAACCCCCGATCCGTCTTTCCTGTTTCCTACCCGGAGGCACAACGAGGCGTTGGCGGCGCTCTACTACGGAGTTCGCCGCCACAAGGGCTTCGTGGTCATGACCGGGGAAGTGGGGACGGGCAAGACGCTGCTGGTGCGCTGCCTGCTCGAACTGCTGAACCGCCGCAACGTCGCCTATGCCTACGTCTTCAACAGCCTGTTGTCCCCGCTGGAATTTCTGCACTATGTGGCGGGAGACTTTGGGCTGGCGGCCGCGGGCAAAAACAAGAGCGAACTGCTACTCGAGTTGAGCAGCTTCCTGATCAACCGCCACCAGCAAAAACTAACTACCGTGCTGGTGATCGACGAGGCCCATCACCTGGCGCCGGAAGTGCTCGAAGAAGTCCGGCTGCTGACCAATCTGGAAACCGCGCAAGAGAAGCTGCTGCAGATTTTGCTGGTGGGACAGCCCGAGCTGGACGAGAAACTGGATTCCATCGAACTGCGCCAGCTGAAGCAGAGAATCGCCCTGCGCTCGCAGCTCGAGCCGCTCAATCTGGAGGAAACCAAGGGCTATATCCGCCGCCGTCTACAATTGGCGGGAGCCGCCTCCGATACCACCGCCCTGTTCCCCGCGGAAACCGTCGCCAAGGTCTACCGCCATTCCCGCGGCATTCCCCGCTTGATCAACACGATTTGCGAAAACGCCTTGATTACCGCCTTCGCGCGCCGCTCGGCCGTCGTGCCCCCCGACGTGATCGATGAAGTGGCTGCCGATTTCCGGCTCAGCGTGGTGCGGCCTGCCCCGGCCGGGGTGCCGGTCGCGGAGGGCGAAAGACGAAACCTGGGTGGAGACCGCCGGGCAGGCCCGTCGGTCTCCGCCGGCACTGGAACGGAGAACAACGAGGAAGTATGGCAGGCGGTGAAGACCCTGTTGCAACTGCATGATCACCTGCAGAGCGTGCGCGCGGGCGGCGGGGGATCGGCGGTTGCCGCGGAGTCTGAGGGCCCATCAAGATGAGTCGAATTTTTGAGGCGTTGCAGAGGTCGGAGTCGGAACGGGCGGGCTTCGCTTTTCCCGAACCGTCCATCGTGGCTGCGGAACTGCAGGACGCGGCGGAAAAACCCGTGCGGCAGTTGGGAGAGTTTCCCACCGTTCCGGTGAAGCTGGTGCCCACCAGCCGTCTGGTGTCGCTGACCGACAAAGACAGCTTGGGAGCGGAGCAGTTCCGTTTTCTCGCGGTGCGGCTGCGGCAGCTGCAGCAGGCCCGCGCGCTCAAGAAGGTGCTCATTACCAGCACCCTGCCGGAAGAGGGAAAAAGCACGGTGTGCGCCAACCTGGCGGCCACGCTGGCGCGGCGAAAACAGCAGAAAGTCCTGCTGCTCGAGGGCGATCTGCGACGGCCGGTGCAAACCCAGCTTTTTGGCGGGGCCAAGCTCGCCGGACTCAGCGAATGGCTGCAGGCCGGGAATCCGACCGTAAGTAATATATACTTCCTAGACGGGCCTGGGTTTTGGCTCATGCCCGCCGGCCACCCGCCGGAGAACCCGCTGGAACTGATGCAGTCCGGCAAATTGTCGGAACTGCTCGATCAGCTGGGAGCTTGGTTTGACTGGGTGGTCATCGACTCGCCTCCGGTCCTGCCCCTGGCTGATACCAGCGTTTGGTCGCGGGTCGCCGACGGGATTCTGATGGTGGTGCGCGAAGGCAAGAGCGAAAAGCGCCAACTGCAGCGTGGCTTGGACGTGATTGATCCCAGCCGCTTGCTGGGTGTAGTAATAAATAGTTGTAGCAATACCGTCCACGAGGATTATTATTCACGATACAGTCCGGCGGCGGGCCAATCTTCCGGGGATAAAACGGAAGACCCAAGCCAGGCCGGCATTGAGTAACACCCTCCCTCCCCTACATTAACTGCTGATGAATTGCGTGCATGCCAGACGGCAACGCTTGGACCGCGGCCGTGCGGCACTGTTTTTTCCCGCGGACCGAGCCGAAAAGTAGGAGAAGGAGAACCATCGTGAAAGTTTCCGAAATGGGAAAACCCTTGACGCCGGGCATTTCCGCCGCCGATTCGCCAGCCGAAGTCTCCAGCATTTTGTCCGAGGAGCACTTCCACAGAATGATCCGTCTGGAACGCAAGCGGGCGGAGCGTTCCGGGAAGCCGTTTCTTCTGATGTTGCTCGATGCGGGAAAGTTTCTGCCCAAGCAGAAACATGGCAAGGTGCTGCAGAGCGTGCTTTCCGCGCTGGCCTTGTCCGCGCGGGATACCGATGTCACCGGCTGGTACCAGCAGAACGCGGTGATCGGCATCATGTTCACGGAAATCGCGGTCGATCTCAAGAAGTCGATTCTCGCGACCATGCTGCTGCGCGTCAGCAGCGCCCTGCGCGATTGCCTGACGCTCGAACAATTCAGCCAGATCAGCATCTCGTTCCACCTGTTCCCGGAGGATTGGACCGAGCAGGAGCCGCAGCACCCTAACAGCTCCGCGCTGTATCCCGACCTGAAGCACGACGAGGACCGCAAGCGCACCGCGCGAGTGTTCAAGCGGGTGATGGATTTTTGCGGCGCGGCGGCGGCGCTCGTCCTGCTGTCTCCCGTCTTTCTGCTGATCGCACTGGCGGTGAAACTGTCCTCGAAAGGGCCGATGTTGTTCCGGCAGCAGCGGGTGGGCCAATACGGGCAGCGTTTCACCTTCCTCAAGTTCCGTTCCATGTACGTCAACAACAGCTCGGAGATTCACAAGGAATATGTACGCAAGCTGATTGCCGGCAACGCCGATCAAAAGGGGCGGGATGGAGTGTTCAAGATCGTGGACGATCCCCGGGTCACGCCGGTGGGCCGGCTCTTGCGGCGCACCAGCCTGGACGAGTTGCCCCAGTTCATCAACGTGCTGCGCGGCGACATGTCGCTGGTGGGCCCGCGGCCCCCGCTCTCCTACGAAGTGGAAGCCTACGATGTGTGGCACCGCCGGCGGCTGCTCGAGGCGCGTCCCGGGATCACCGGTTTGTGGCAGGTCAACGGCCGCAGCCGGACTAAGTTTGACGACATGGTGCGGCTGGATTTGCAGTATGCACGCAAGCAGTCGCTCTGGCTCGACGTGAAAATTCTTCTGCGCACGCCGGCCGCGGTTTTTTCTGGCGACGGCGCGTATTGAGACTTCCCCACAGACGGGCTTGAATCGATGCCTCGCGGGCTGAGTATGCGGCTGGTTCGGGGCCGCGCTCGCCGCCCAAGAACTTTTCTCCCCAAAAAACCTGTGTTCCGGCACTACGAAGCGAACAAATTTCAACAGCCGCGTTTGCGGAAAGTCGCCTCATGGGGGACGCAATGATCAAAGTCGGCGTGGTGGGATATGGATACTGGGGGCCGAACGTGGCCCGCAACTTTCACAACCCGGGCATCTCGGAGGTAATGGCGATTACCGACAAGCGGAAGGACTGCCTGCAGCGCGCGCAACTGGCGCATCCGCAAGCCCGCGTCACTACCGACTGCCGCGAGGTTCTGGAATCGCCGGATATCGACGTGGTGGCGGTGGTCACGCCGGTGTGGACGCACTACGAGCTGGCCAAAGCCGCGCTCAACCATGGCAAGCACGTGTTTGTCGAGAAGCCGTTCACCGCCAACGTGGCGCAAGCCGAGGAGTTGATCGAGCTGGCGGCCCGCAAAAAGCTGCAAATCATGGTCGACCACACTTTCTTGTTTACCGGGGCGGTGCGCAAGATCCGCCAGCTGGTGGACGACGGTGTATTGGGCAACCTCTTCTACTACGATTCCATGCGGGTGAACCTGGGCCTGTTCCAGCACGACATCAACGTGATCTGGGATCTGGCGCCGCACGATCTTTCCATCATGGACTACGTGATCCAGAAGGCGCCGGAAGCCATGGTGGCCACCGGCGAGAAGCATTTGAACAATCTGGTCGATATCGCCTTCCTGACCATTTATTTCCCGGGAAACGTGGTGGCGCACATCAACGTGAATTGGCTGTCGCCGGTAAAAGTGCGCACCACGCTGATTGGCGGCGAAAAAAAGATGGTGGTGTGGAACGATCTGGAAGCCGACGAGAAGATCAAGATTTACGACAAAGGAGTGTCGGTGAAAAACGGCGAAGGCATGTATAACCTGCTGGTCAGTTACCGCTCGGGTGACATGTGGGCGCCGCGAGTGCAACAGACCGAAGCGCTGAAGGCCGAAGTCAGCCATTTCATGGAGTGCATTTCCGCCGGCCGCGCTCCCGTCAACGACGGCCATGCCGGCCTGCGCGTGGTGCGCCTGCTCGAAGCCGCGGAACAGTCGCTGCAGGCGCGCGGCAAGCTGGTGGACATCGAAGCGCCCTTCAGCGTGGGGGCCTAGCCCGCAACCCTGGGCGCCGATGCGCGCCCGACCGGTTCAGACGATGGACAAATTCCTTTCGGTTGCCGCGGATGTCAAGCTGGGAGAAGGCGTCAAGCTGGCGCAGTTCATCAATCTCTACGGCTGCGAGATTGGCGCTGGCACCAAGATCGGTGCCTTCGTCGAGATTCAGAAGAAAGCCAGCGTGGGCAAGAACTGCAAAATTTCCAGCCACACCTTCATCTGTGAAGGCGTGGCCATCGAAGACAACGTATTTATCGGCCACGGGGTGATGTTCATCAACGACAGTTATCCCCGCGCCGCCAATGCGGACGGTTCTTTGCAGACGGAAAAAGACTGGCAAGTGGAACCCACCCGCATCTGCAAGGGCGCATCGGTCGGATCGGGCGCGACCATTCTCTCCAATGTGACGGTCGGCGAAGGCGCGCTGGTGGGCGCCGGGAGCGTGGTGACCAAAGACGTTCCCGCGCATAGCGTGGTGGCCGGCAATCCGGCGCGAGTTTTGCGAATGTTAAGCGAGGAAAAGGGCAAATAAATGACTCAACCGAAAGGCATGATTCCATTCTTAGATCTGGTGACTCCGCATCGCGAGCTGGAAGAGGAATTAGTGGCGATGTTTCGCGACTGCATCCGCAACGCGCACTTCATCGGCGGGAAAGTGCTGGAAGACTTCGAAACCGAATTCGCGCGATTCTGCCACACTCGCTACGCGGTCGGCCTGGCCAGCGGCACCGATGCCGTGCGCTTTGCCTTGATGGCGGCCGGCGTTCAGGACGGTGATTTGGTGGCGACCGTGCCCAATACTTTTATTGCCACGACCGAAGCCATCACCCAAGCCGGGGCGCGGCCCGTGTTTGTCGACATTGACGAGCGGACCTACAACCTGAGCCCGGCGAAACTGAAGCAGTTTTTCGAGACTGAATGCCGCTGGGATGGCGCCCGGCTGATCCACGCCAAGTGGAACCGCCCGGTTACCGCGGTCGTGCCCGTACACCTTTACGGTCAGATGGCGGACATGGACGCAATTCTGGAACTGGCCGCGCAATACCGCCTTACCGTGGTGGAAGATGCTTGCCAGGCGCATGGCGCGGAGTATTTCTCCCAGCGGGAAAACCGCTGGCGCCGGGCCGGTTCGGTGGGCGTGGCCGGAGCCTTCAGCTTCTACCCCGGAAAGAACCTGGGCGCCTGCGGTGAAGCCGGCGCAATCACCACCGATGACGAAGAAATCGCGCGTAAGATTCGCATGATTCGCGATCACGGCCAGAGCAAGAAGTATTATCACGACGTCGAAGGCTACAACGGCCGGCTCGACACCATTCAGGCGGGCATTCTCGGCCTCAAGATGAAGCATCTTCCCGCCTGGACCGCAAAACGCCAGGAAATCGCCAAAGAGTACGCCCGCCTTTTCGCCGGAGTGAGCGAGCTGATTCCACCCTACGAGCCGGCCTGGAGCAAGGCGGTGTATCACTTGTACGTGGTGCGAGTGAAAGACCGCACCAAGTTGCAGGCGGAATTGGCGGCGGCGCAGGTGGGCACGGCGATCCATTACCCCATCCCCTTGCATCTGCAGAAAGCCTATGCACACCTGGGCCACCAGCCCGGCGATTTTCCGGTGGCCGAGCGCGTGGCCCCGGAGATTCTGTCTTTGCCCATGTTCCCGCAGCTCTCGCGCGAACAGCAGCAGTACGTGGCCGACAAGCTGATGCAGCTCGCGGGCGCCCAGCAGGCCGCCGTCTCGCTAGGCTGAGATCGCCTACCGGCCGAAGAGCAACCGGATTGGCCCCCGCTCAACATTGCTTTCCTACTTCATTGGGAGACTGGGCCTAGGCCGAGCAAGGGAATATCATTTCTAGAAAGTCACGGCCGGGGCGTGCGGCCGGCGTTTCTGATTAAAGAGACGAAGCTGGATATCGGCACAATCCGCAGTGAGCGAAATTCAACGAGGAAGGCGCACAAATGCAAATCTCCGTCATCGGCGCGGGCTATGTGGGACTGACCACCTCGGCCTGCCTGGCAGAACTCGGCCATCATGTCTTCTGCAGCGAAAGTGACCCGCAGAAACTCGCCAAACTCGAGAAAGGCGAACTGCCTTTCTTCGAGCCGTTCCTGGAACCGATGGTGCAAAAGGGGCGCGCCGCCGGCCGTCTGGAATTCGGCTTGACCGAGGAAGCCATTGCGCGCGGGCAGTGCATTTTCATCTGCGTGGGCACGCCGCCGCTGGAAAATGGCGATGCCGATTTGTCGGCCATCGAGCATCTGGCCAAGACCATCGCCAAGCGCGGACAGGGCTACCGGCTGGTGATCGAGAAGAGCACGGTGCCGGTGCAGACCGCTTCGCAGCTGCGCCGCCACCTTTCGATCCAGAAGAACAGCCAGCTGCAATACGATGTGGCCTCGAACCCCGAGTTTCTGCGCGAAGGCTCGGCGGTGGAAAATTTCTTTCATCCCGACCGCATCGTCGTCGGCGTCGAAGGACCGAAGGCGGCCGCCCTGATGCGCGAAATCTACCAGCCCATTCTCGAGGGCAGCTTCAGTTGCCCGGTCCATGCCGACTGCCAGAAACGTAAGGATGTGCCGTTTCTGGTCACCGACACCAATAGTTCGGAACTCATCAAACACGCCTCCAACTCGTTTTTGGCGATGAAGATTTCTTTCATCAACGCCGTCGCCGACTTGTGCGAGGCGGCGGGCGCGGATGTGCGCAAGGTCGCCGAAGGCATTGGCCTCGATCCGCGCATTGGCGCGAGTTTCCTGAATCCCGGCATCGGTTTCGGCGGCTTCTGTTTCCCCAAGGACCTGCAGGCCTTCGTGCGCATCGCGGAAAAATTCGGCTGCGATTTCTCCATGTTCAAGGAAGTGGAGAAAATCAACCTGCGGCGGGTGAGCAAGTTCGTCGAGAAGATGAAGCAGGAATTGTGGGTGCTGCGGGGAAAGAAGATCGGGGTTTGGGGCCTGTCGTTCAAGCCCAACACCGACGACATCCGTTTTGCCCCAGCTTTGTCTCTGATCCGCCAGTTGTTGTCGGAAGGGGCAGTGGTGCAGGCCTATGACCCACAGGCGATGGAGATTTGCCGCAAGGAACTGCCGCAGGTGACCTACTGCAAAGATCCTTATGAGGCGGCCCAAGGCGCCGACGCGATCCTGGTACTGACCGAGTGGGACGAGTTCCGCAACCTGGACTGGGCCCGGCTGGCGAAGCTGGTGGAAAGGCCGCTGGTCATGGATGGCCGCAACGCGCTGCGGGGCAAGGAAATCGCGGCTCAGGGTTTCCACTACGTGGGCATCGGCGGCGTTTCCGAAACCCCGGCTTCTTCCTTGGTGGGCGCGTAAGCGCCGGGTTCCGGGCATCGACATGGATGTGCTTCCCACTTACGTTTTGATCACGCCGGCGCGGAATGAGGCGCGCTTCATCGAACTGACCCTGCAGTCGATGGCCGCGCAGACTCTCCGGCCGCTGAAGTGGGTCATTGTCAGCGACGGTTCAACCGACGGCACCGACGACATCGTGCGCAAGTACACGGCGGACCATCCCTGGATCGAATTGCTGCGCATGCCGGAGCGCGCGGAACGGCACTTCGCGGGCAAAGTGCATGCCTTCAACGCCGGTTACGCCAAGGTGCAGGATTTGAATCCGGACGTGGTCGGCAATCTAGATGCCGACGTTTCGTTTGAGAAGGATCACTTTCAGTACCTGTTGCAGAAGTTTGCCGAAGATCCCAAGCTTGGGGTGGGGGGATCGCCCTTCCGCGAAGGCTCGCAGCAATACGACTACCGCTTTTCCAACGTGGAAAATGTTTGGGGAGGCTGCCAGCTGTTTCGCCGGGAATGCTTCGCGGCGATCGGCGGATATGTGCCGCTGAAGGGTGGCTGCATCGACCACGTCGCCGTGGTCTCCGCCCGCATGAAAGGCTGGAAGACCCGGACCTTCACCGAGCGCGTCGTCATGCATCACCGCGATATGGGCACGGCGCAGCAGAGCGCGTGGAAAGCCAAGTTCCGCCTCGGCGCGAAGGACTACTCGGTGGGCAACCATCCTCTCTGGGAAATTTTCCGCACCTTCTACCAAATGACCAAACCGCCATTGGTTCTCGGGGGCCTGGCGCTCGGATCCGGCTATGCCTGGTCGTTGGTGCGGCGGGCGGAAGTGCCGGTTTCGCAGGAGTTGGTCGAGTTCAGCCGGCGCGAGCAGATGCAGAGATTGCGGAAATTTGTCGGCAAAAGTTTGCGTTCCAAGGCAACGGCTGCCCCTTCGCGGGAGTCGCAGCTTCTGTCGTGACGGTCGAGCGAGTCGCTTATTTACGGGTTCTTCTCGCGGCGTACGCTATCGAGCCTAAAAGCCTGAACTCAAAAAACTAAACGGAGACTGGAACAATGTACATTGTGGAACGGAGCATGCGATTCGTGCGCGGGTTCCTGCTGAGCTATGGCCCGACCAACATCAAGCGCCGCTTTTGGGACAAGGAATATACCGAGGATAAGTGGAATTTCGCCGACCACACCGAGGGAGACTGCGTGTACAGCCATCTAGAAAAATGGGCCGCGCACAAGACCATCCTGGATATCGGCTGCGGCTCGGGCAACACCGCCACGGAAATGGCGCCGGATTATGAGAGCTATGTGGGCGTGGATATTTCGCAGGCCGCGCTGGACAAAGCGGCCAAGCGCTCGCAGGAGTGCGGCCGCGGAAAGAAGAACCGCTTTGCCTGCTCCGACTTTCTCGCCTACGTTCCCGAGCGGCCGTACGACGTGATCCTGTTCCGCGAGTCCCTCTATCACGTTCCCTTAGGGAAGGTGAAGGCCACTCTGGACCGCTATTCCATGTATCTGAAAGACGGTGGCGTGTTGATCGTCCGCCTGTTCGCGGGCGATCGCCAGACCAACCAAATCAAACCCCGTCCCACCGCCATGCTGAACATCATCGAGAGTGAGTTCGACGTTCTCGAGAGCCGCCGATACGAACAGAACGGGCTCCCCGCCGTGGTCGTCTTCCGTCCCAAGGCGCTGCCGAAGAACTAGGGCAGGATAGCGCCCGAGAGCGCCGGTTGCAGAGGATTATGCGAAAGAAAAATATCATCACGGTTGGCGGCCTGCCCATCCGCATTCAGGGCGGCTGGCTGCGCATCGCGCGTCCGGATGGCGACAAGTACACCTTCCCCGCCGATCCTGAAGCACTGATCGCAGAGATGCGCAAAGCCGGCGCGCGCGCCGATGTCTTCACCTTTCTGCAAAGCGTCTCCGACCGTTCGCCCCGCTATTCCTACGTCATGGAATACGACAATTTGGCGGTGCTGCCGGTTTCCACTTTCGACCACTGGTGGAACCATCAGATCCGCTCCTATCCGCGCAACCGCGCCCGCCAGGCGGAGAAGAAGGGTGTAACCTTTCGCGAGCTGCCCTTCGGCGAGGAGCTGATCCGGGGAATTTGCGGAATCTACAACGAAACTCCGATGCGCCAGGGCAAGGCCTTCCCGTACTACGGCATGACCCCGGAGCAAGCCAGCACCTACGCCGGAACTTACCTGGACCAGAGCGCATTCCTGGGAGCTTTTATGGGCGATACCATGATCGGCTTCGTGAAGCTCACCATGGACGCACAGCGCACCCAGGCTTGCCTGGTGCACATTCTCTCCATGGTGAAGCACAACGATAAAGCTCCCACCAACGCGCTGATTTCTCAGTCCGTGCGTTACTGCGCCGAGCACAAGATTGCGTTTCTCGTGTACGAACACTTCCACTACGGCAACAAGCAGGGCGACAGCCTGAGCCACTTCAAAGAAGTCAACGGCTTCGAACGCGTCGACCTGCCCCGCTACTACATCCCGCTTACCGCCAAGGGAAAGCTGGCGCTGCGCTTGGGCCTGCATCACCGGCTGGCCGACCGCCTTCCCGAATCGGTCGCCGGCAAGCTGCGCGATCTGCGCACGGCCTGGTATCGCCGCCGTTTTCAGACGCAGACCGAGTCCTAAAACAAAGCTCATGCCTGGGATCGTCGGACTGATCACGAAAATGCCGCGGGCGCGCGCCCAAGCCGAATTGGCGCGCATGGTGGAGGCCATCCGCCACGAACCGTTCTATCGCACCGGGACCTGGATCGATGAGTCTCTGGGGATTTACGCGGGCTGGGCCGAGGCGATGGACTCGTTCTGCGATGGCATGCCGCTGCAGCAGCCGGGCGGAGATCGCTGCTTGATTTTTTCCGGCGAGGAGTACTCGAACGAGCGTCTGGCGACGCCGAAAAACGGCGCCGCTTCCGCTTCACCCGCCCGGGAATGCGCTTACCTGCTGCGCCGCTCGGAGCAAGACGCGAACTTCCTCGCCAACCTGAACGGCATGTTTCACGGGCTGCTGGTCGATCGGGCGCGCGGCGCGGCTACCCTGTTCAATGACCGCTACGGCATGCACCGGCTGTGCTATCACGAATCCAAGGATGCTTTCTATTTCGCGGCCGAGGCCAAAGCCATTCTCGCGGTCCAACCGCAACTGCGCCGGCCCAATCTGCGGTCCTTGGGTGAGTTTGTCGCCTGCAGTTGCGTGCTGGAGAATCGCACGATTTTCGCCGATATTTCCGTGCTGCCCGCCGCCTCGGCTTGGACGTTCCGCGACGGGCGGCTGCAGACGAAGAGCACGTATTTCGAGCCGCGCCAGTGGGAAGAGCAAGGCCTGCTCGACGCGGAATCCTATTACCAGCAGCTGCGCTCGACGCTGCTCGACCGCCTGCCCCCTTATTTCGCCGGACGGCAGGCCATGGGAATCTCGATGACCGGCGGCCTGGACACGCGCGTGATCCTGGCCTGCCATCTCCCCGCCCCGGGCAGGCTGCCGAGCTACACATTCGGCGGCCCGTTCCGCGAGTCGCGCGATGTGCGCATTGGGCGCAAGATTGCTAGCATCTGCCAGCAGCCGCATCAAGTCATCCAAGTCAGCCACGAGTTTCTCGACCACTTTCCCCACTACGCCGAGCGCACCATGCACCTCACCGAAGGCACCGTCGACGTCAATCGCGCCTCGGATCTCTATGTCAGCCAGAAAGCCCGCGCCATCGCGCCGGCAAAAATCGTGGGCACCTATGGCAGCGAAATCGTTCGCCACGCCGTCATGTTCAAGCCGGCCCAGCCCATGGCGGGGCTGTTCTGTCCCGATTTTCTTCCTCAGGTTCGGCAGGCGGGCGAGACCTACGCCAGCCTGCGCCGCCAGCATCCGGTGACCTTCGCCGCCTTCCGGCAGTCGCCCTGGTACCATCACGGAGTGCTGGCCATCGAGCAGAGCCAGCTTACCGTGCGCTCCCCGTTCCTGGACAACGAATTCGTGCGCACCGTCTATCGCGCGCCCCAGGACAGCTCGCGCCATGGAGATGTGCGGCTGCGCCTGATCCAAGACGGTAGCCGGGAGCTGGGACGAATCCCCTCCGACCGCGGCGTGGGCGGCAATGGCGGGCTAAGCTCCGCTCTCGGGCATGCCTGGCAGGAATTCACTTTCAAGGCTGAATACGCCTATGACTACGGCATGCCGCAGCCGGTGGCGCGCATCGATCACATGTTCTCCGGCCTGCGCCTGGAGCGCCTGTTCCTCGGCCGCCACAAGCTGCTGCACTTCCGGGTCTGGTATCGCGATCAACTGGCAAACTACGTCCGCGAGATGCTGCTCGACCCGCGCACGCTTTCCCGGCCCTATCTGGAAGCCAAGAAAGTGGAATCGCTGGTGAACGGCCACCTTACCGGGGGCCTGAACTACACCACGGAGATTCACAAGCTGCTTTCCTTGGAGTTGTTGCACCGGCTGTTTCTGGACGCCAGATGACGATGCGAACTGCGTCTCGGTCGCCCGAAATTGGGATGAAATGAATCCCCTATTCGCCACCACCATCTGCGTCTGCGGAATCGCAGGACTCTTTTACCTCGATCGCGATAATCGAGGCCTGACTTCCAAAGCCCTGTGGCTGCCGGTGGTATGGTTCTGGCTTACCGGATCACGATCGGTTTCGGCCTGGCTCGGTCTCGCCCCTACCGGCAATGTGCAACTCGAGGGCAGTCCGCTGGATGCTGCCATTTGGGGAGTTTTGCTCGCCGTGGCCTTAGTGGTCCTCATCCGGCGAGGTAAAAAAACACGCGCTCTGCTGACATCAAACTGGGCGATCGCGATTTACTTTGCCTACTGTCTCACCAGCGCGGCTTGGTCCTTCTATCCGGATATCTCGTTAAAGCGCTGGATTAAGGCGATCGGTGACCTGGCCGTGGCCCTGGTTGTCGTCACCGAACCGCGGCTGCCGGATGCTTTAGGGCGTCTTTTTTCCCGCGTTGGCTTCTTGTTGTTTCCCACCTCCGTGCTGCTGATCAAGTACTACGGGGAACTCGGTCGGGGTTTTACGCCCGACGGAGACCCCATGAACGTCGGGGTGACAACCAGCAAGAACATGCTCGGCCTTATCGTGCTGGTGGTATCGCTCACCGTAGTCTGGCGGGTTGTCGCCTTGCTTCGAAACCGGACGGAACCTAGTCGACGTCGCCACCTGATTGCGCAAAGCGTGCTGCTCGCATTTTGCATTTGGCTCTTCGTGCTGGCTCATTCCGCCACTTCAGTCGCGTGTTTCCTGTTGGGCACCGCAGTGATCCTTATGGGAAACCTGCGGTCGGTCAGAACCCGGCCCTCCTGGTTGCATGCGCTCTCTTTAGCGGCTGTCCTGGTCGGGGGATCCACTTTGTTTTCCGGCGGCGAGGGAGTCGCAGTGAGTGCATTGGGTCGGTCGAGTCTTTCGGGGCGAACCGAGATCTGGGCGGCCGTGATTCCGGCTGTGCCCAACCCAGTCGTCGGCGCCGGCTTCGAGAGTTTCTGGATTACTCCCTCGTGTTTACATGAGGTAGCGCGCCATCTTCAAGGCTGGTGGCACCCGGAAGAACTGAACGAGTCGCACAATGGCTATTTGGAGGTCTACCTGAATCTGGGGTGGATCGGCGTGGTTTTGCTGGCGCTCATTCTCATAGGCGGCTACAGGTCGGCGACAAAGGCATTCAGGTTGAATCCCTCCATCGGCGGCTTAACGCTGGCCTATACCGTCGTCGCCGTGATCTATAGCCTGACTGAAGCGGGCTTTAGAATGCTAGACCCAATGTGGACTTGTTTGTTAATGGCGGTGGTGATTTCGAATGGCGTTGCCGCCGGTCTTGTCGGCGGCAAAATGCATAAGATCTCCGTTCGGCGTGGCCGCGCACGGGGCGAGACGCCCACGACCAATGGATCCATCCCCGAGCGTCAGTTGCTTGCACAGCCCAATGCGGCTTGGAAATCAAGTGCTGCGCGCAATTCCCGCTGATGGGCAGCGAGGTCCGCGCCGGCCGACGGTTCGTGGCGCGGGAGCTTCTTCGCCGCCCGCGACATTGCCGGTGAACATCACCCCCAAGACCTGGTCCGATGAGCAGCTGAACGTGAACCAACTTCTTCACTTGGAGAACCTGTGAGCCGGCTACGCCTTCTTGTTCTGGCGCCTTTTTGCAACCCGGATGGTGTCAGCATGCCCTTTGTGGCTTATTGTCATGCTGCCGCGCTGGCCAAACTCCATGACGTCACCTTGGTTGTTGGATCGCCCGTTGAGAGCAACGTGCGCGGGGCAAATGGGCCGTTTCGCGCCATCGAGGTAGTCCGCATGCCAACTCTCGAGCGCATCTATGCCTGGTGTTTGCGCAGGGTTTTCAAATTCAATTTCACCAGCCAGGCGTTAACCGCTTTCGGCTATCCGTTTTCTCTAGCCTTCGAATGGCACGCCTGGCGACAGTTGCGGCGGCGGATCGTTGCCCGCGACTTTGATGTGGTTCTGCGTTTCCTGCCGATGTCCGCCGTGATCCCGAGCCCGTTCGCCTTCTTTTTGCGAAAAGGACCCACCCCTTTCGTCATCGGACCCATTAGCGGCGGCCTTCCCTATGTGGAGGGTTTCAGCCAGGCCGCCAGGGAGAAGCAATGGATCTCTGGCCTTCGAGGCCTATACCGGTTTCTGCCTTTTGCTCGATCCACGTACCGCAACGCGTCCGCCATCATCGCCGCTTCGTCCCACACGTGTGCGGAATTTTCGGATTATGACGACAAACTGGTTTTCATTCCGGAAAACGGTGTCAGTGCTTCGCTTTGTTCGGCCGACTCGCACCGTCGCGAGCCCGGCGGCAAGCTAGAGCTGATTTTTGTGGGTGCGTTGATTCCGTGCAAAGGCTGCGACTTGGCATTACGCGCGGCTGCGCCCCTTCTGAGAAGCGGATTAGCTTCGTTCACCGTGCTCGGCGACGGTCCTGAACGTAACCGGCTTGAGCAACTTGCAGGGTCGCTCGGGATTGAGAACAGCGTCTGTTTCCATGGTTGGGTGAGCCACGCCGAAGTTCTTAAGCGGTTGCGCGCCGCGGATGTGCTGGCGTTTCCCTCGGTTCGCGACTTCGGGGGTGGAGTCGTCTTTGAGGCTCTCGCCTGTGGCGCCGTCCCGGTGGTAGCGGACTTCGGCGGGCCCGGAGATATCGTTTACCCCGAGGTGGGCTACAAGGTGCCTCTGACGAATGAAAGCGACCTGGTGCTACACCTGGAGAAGGCTCTGACGGAACTGGCCCACGATCGCGATCAGCTCGAGAGGTTACGCCGGCAAGGGATGATTTATGCTCGGGAACGCCTGACCTGGGACGGCAACGCAATCGCAACCACTCGCGAGGTTGAGTTCACGCTCAACGGCAAACCCGTGTCGGCCGAAGTCGACGACGAGCTGATGCTGCTCAACCTCCT
>CAVZMC010000073.1:0-122638 GCA_963776125.1 uncultured Acidobacteriaceae bacterium
AGATCGGCGCCGGAAAAATCAGATTGGTTAAGCGAGGCGTTCAGGAACAGCGTTTCCTGCAGATTGGCCTGCGAGAAATCGATCCTGTTGAGATCTGAGTTGCTGAACACGTAGCCGGCCAGAAGACTTTTTTCCTGCGCGGTGAAAATGACATGCAGTCGGCCGGAGCAGCAGTTGTCTTCATGGCATTGAGAAACTTCTTCAGTCGAAGCGATATCGGCGGTCTCGCTCGGCTCTGATTTCTTTTCCGTCATAGGTAATCCGTTGCAGTTATAGGTAATCGGTTGCAGTTCGAAGAATTTTGACGTATTCTAGTGCCAGTGTCAAACATCCTCCGGAAAACTACTGCAAGATCGGTCGATCTCGCGGATCGATTGATGACCGCCCGCCAAGTCGCTGCTTACCTGAACGTTAACGAGCGAACGGTCTTGAAGCTCGTGTCCGAGGGCGCGTTGCCCGGCGTCAAGATCGGAAATCAGTGGCGCTTCCGCAAAGCGATGCTGGACGCCTGGCTCGACGATCAGATGCTGGGAGTAGTCCCGCAGCACATCGAGGTGGGTAACGCGACTCGCGCGCCACGCAGGATGCTCGATCTCGCCAGTTGTTTTCAGCCCAGCCACATTATCCCGGAGCTGGAGGCGGCCACCAAAATTGGCGTGGTCGAGGAGCTAGCCACCCTGGCCAATCGCCTCGGGCTGGTGCGCGACAAGAACTGGTTTGTCGGTGCGATCATCGAGCGCGAGAACATCATGCCCAGCGCAGTCGGCAATGGAGTCGCCTTTCTGCACACGATGTACCGGCATCCCGAACAGGTGGTCCGCCCCTTCATGGTGCTGGGCCGCTCGCGCGAAGGCGTCGACTTCGACGCGTTGGATGGAACGCCGACGCATCTCTTTTTCGTGCTCGGTCTCAAGTTTCACGAGTTGCATATTCCATGGCTGGCCAAGCTTGCGCAGTTGTTTGCGCGGCCCGAGGCAACCGCGGCGTTGATTGCCGCGCCGAACGCCGAGGCAATCTTCGATTCCCTGTCCCAGGCGGAGCGGACCCTGTTTCCGTCCCAGACCAGCAATTGACTGGAGATCACCGGCAGTGAGTGTTTCTCTTCCGGCGGCGGCTTCAAACTCTCTTTCTTCCTGGGTTGATGAAGTCGCCCGGCTGACAAGGCCGGAGCGGGTGGTTTGGTGCGATGGCTCGGAGGATGAAAGAAGGCGCCTGACAGAGCAGGCGGTCCGCGACCACATTCTTATCCCGCTAAACGACGTCCGGCGTCCCGGCTGCTATCTGCACCGTTCTCATCCGAGCGACGTTGCGCGGGCCGAGGACGCCACTTTCATCTGCACGCCCACTCGCGAGCAAGCGGGTCCCACGAACAACTGGATGGCGCCCGAGGAGACTTATCGCAAGCTCGAGCACTGGCTGCGACGCTCGATGCGTGGGCGGACGATGTACGTAGTGCCATACGTGATGGGACCACCGGGGTCGGAATTCGCGCGCGTGGGCGTCGAAGTTACAGACAGCATTTACGTCGCGCTCAACATGGGAATCATGACACGGATGGGGCGCGTGGCGCTCGAGATGCTGGGCGACTCGACGGATTTCAATCGCGGACTTCATTGCACACTCGATTTGAGCCCGAAGCGCCGGCTCATCTGCCATTTCCCGCAGGATAACGCGGTCTGGTCGGTGGGAAGCGGCTACGGCGGCAACGCCCTGTTAAGCAAGATTGCCTGGCAGAAATGGGCGCGGGTTCCACCAGCTTGATTGTGTTTCAAGATGGAGCCGTGGCGCATACCGGCGTCGTCCCGATCGGCGGCGACCATTTCACCAGCGACCTTTCGGTCGGCTTGTGCACGCCAGTGAGCGAAGCGGAAAGAATCAAGAAAGTTTATGGCAACGCGGTCGTGACTTTGATTCCGGAAGGCAACGAGGTGGAAGTGCCTTCGGTCGGCGACCGGCCTTCGCGGCTAATTTCGCAACGCATGGTGGGGGAGATCCTGGGACCGCGGGCGCGCGAGCTATTCGAGTTGCTACGCGACAATTTGCGGCACGCGGGCATGTTGGATCTGTGCGCCGGCGGAGTGGTGCTGAGCGGCGGGGCTTCGCGCTTGCCGGGGACCTTGGATATTGCGGAATCGGTGTTGCGGCGGCCGGTGCGGCTATCGTGGCCTGCGCCGCTGGCGAAGATGCCGTCCACATTGGCCGAGCCAGAGTTTGCGACGGTGCTGGGCATGGCGTTCTACGGGCACCGGGCGCGGATTGCGCGCGGGATGCAGGAAGAGCGGTGGGGCTCGAAATTAAAGGCAATGTTTGTGGGCAAGGGCGCGTGATGGCCCGTGGGGTTGGCAAGACGTAGCAAGCTACGTCTCTACGGATTAGACAACAAGGTCAGCAAGCAAATTCAATTTATGGCGGCGCACATGAAAAAAGAGACTGACATTCGCATCAGCTTTAACGAAGAAGCTCGCAACGATGCCAAGATCAAGGTGATTGGGGTTGGCGGCGGCGGCGGCAACGCGGTGAACCGGATGATCGACGCCGGACTCGAAGGCATTGAGTTCGTGGCCGCCAACACCGACTTGCAGGCGCTGCGCATGTCGCGCGCGCCCATGAAGATCCAGCTTGGCGTCAAGCTGACCAACGGCCTGGGCGCGGGCGCCAGCCCGGAGATTGGGCGCAAGGCCGCGCTGGAGGACTCGGACAAGATCATTGAAGCGCTGGAAGGCGCGGATATGGTTTTCGTCACCACCGGCCTGGGCGGCGGCACCGGAACTGGCGCCGCGCCGATCATTGCTTCGCTGGCAAGCGAAATGGGCGCACTCACCGTGGCGGTCGTCACCAAGCCGTTCGCTTTTGAAGGCAAGCGGCGCATGCAGCAGGCGGAGCGCGGCGTCTCCGAGCTGATGGAATCGGTGGACACCACCATTGTGATTCCCAACGAAAAACTATTGGCGGTTGCGCAGGACGCGGGATTCTTTGAGTCCTTCCGCGTGGCCGACGACATTCTGCGGCAAGGCGTGCAGGGAATTTCCGACATCATCACGATTCCGGGGATCATCAACCGCGACTTCGCCGACGTGAAAGCGATCATGGCGGGCATGGGTTACGCTGTGATGGGTACGGCCACGGCCAACGGCACGCGGCGCGCGATTGAGGCTGCGCAGAAAGCCATTGCTTCTCCGTTGCTGGAGGCGGGGGCTATTGATGGGGCTCGCGGGATTCTAATCAACATCACGGGGTCGGCGTCGCTTAAGCTTGCCGAAGTGCAGGAGGCTTGCACCATTATTCAAAGCGCGGCGCATGAAGACGCCAACATTATCTTCGGCGCGGTCCTGGACGAGAAGATGAAGGACACGGTGAAGATTACCGTCATCGCGACGGGCTTCAAAGATGGGGATGTGGTGCGGCGACGGCGCGAGGAAACGCATGCCAGCTTTACGATTTCGCGGGATAGCGCCTCGCGGAGCGGCGTCATGCAGGAGAGTGACGATTTCGCCGAGCCGGTGGCTGAGCCGGAGCCGCCCGCGCCGCCACGCGTGATGGAACAAGCGACGGCGCAGCAAACGGCGGAAGTAGTTTCAGTCGATACCGTGCGCGAGGCGATGATTGCCAACTTCGAGCAGGAAGATTTGGATGTGCCGGCGTTTCTGCGGAAGCGTGGCGAGGTGATTTAAATTTTGCAGCTTGTCGTTGCGAGGGCCGGTTTGTGCGCGAGGATTTGCTTTATCCTGACTCCGAACAGAAGCAGATTCCTCGCTCGTTCTCGCCGAGCAAGCTCGGCTTCGTCCGGCTCGGAATGACAACTCGAAATGCACGCCGCCTAGCTGAACACCACCGTTTTCTTTCCATACAGCAACACGCGGTTGTCGACGTGCCAGCGCACAGCGCGCGAGAGCACGACTTTCTCCAGGTCGCGGCCTTTCTGCAGCAGATCGTCGAGCGAGTCGCGATGCGAGATGCGGACTACGTCTTGTTCAATGATGGGGCCGTCGTCGAGCTCTTCGGTGACGTAGTGGCTGGTGGCGCCAATCAGCTTTACTCCGCGCTCGAAGGCTTGATGGTAAGGCTTGGCGCCGACGAACGCCGGCAAGAACGAATGATGGATGTTGATGATGCGATGCGGGTACTCGGCGACGAAGCCGTCGGAAAGAATCTGCATGTAGCGCGCCAGCACGATGAAATCTGGAGAATGCGGCCGCAACAGTTGCAGGATTTTCTGCTCCCCTTCAAGCTTGTTTTCTTTCTCCACCGGCACCAAGAAAAAAGGAATGCGGTAGAACTCCGCGATGGGCTGAGTATCTGGATGATTGGAAATGATCGCGGGAATGTCGCAGGCCAGCTCGCCGCTTTGATGGCGATAGAGCAAGTCCACCAGGCAATGATCGTATTTCGAAACCAGAATCGCCATCTTCGGGCGGTAGCTGGACTGCGCCAGCCGCCACGTCATATTGAACTTTTTCGCGATGGGAGCGAAGTGTTTAGTGAAGTTGGCCAGGTCGATATCGAATTGGGCGGGATCGAATTCCACCCGCATCAAGAAAAGATTCGAGGTTTCGTCGCCGTGTTCGTCGGCGTGCAGAATGTTGCCGCCGTGGCGGAAGACGAAATCGGCAATGGTCGCGACCAAACCCTTTTGGTCGGGACAGGTGATGAGCAGGATGGCGGTGTTTTTCATGCGTGATCGAAATTGCTCTTTGCGTGGACTCGCTACATCATACCGATTGCGGGGCGCGGAGCAAGTTCTTGCCTGAGGCTACGTGATGTCCGCGTACGACGACGAAAAAAAGTCTGGACCCTTGAAAAACTTCTCATAACATTCCAGGCACAGCCACTCGCGGCCATTGGTGTAGCCGGTTCCGTGGGCCGGGTCATCCGCGGACTCGAACAAATCCCAGCGGCACACGGCGCAGTGATCTTTTTTCCAGACTCCCTTGACCACTTCGAAGTTCGCCGCATCCTCAGCGAGACTCAGGTCGAAGGAAATAGAACCGCGCGTGCGCTCGACCACGATATCCCGAGGCGTCCAGGAGCGCTGGTTCCAATGCCAGGAATGCTCACGGTAGCGCGCCACCAAGTCCCGAATGTAGTCGGCGTTCCACGGGCTGCCGTGAATAACAATCGTATCCTTGGAAGTGGGCGAAGATTTCCTGCCCAGAACGGCGTAGGTCCGTGGGCTAGGCTCGGCACTTGGCACTTTTTCCACTCCGAGCCGCAGCCTTTCGAGATCCGCTCCGCGCTGGATTAGAAGCTGCGCGGCGGGGTGCTTGTTTTCGCGAAGCAGGGCCAGCAGCAAATGCTCGGTTCCAATGTGACGGTCATTTAGACGGTCCGCTTCCTCGGCGGCGAACATCAGCACGCGCTTGCTCTCGTCGCTCAAGGGCAGGTCCACCGATGTCGGGACCTTTTCCCTGATGACGGTGTGCGCGACCACTTCCTGGTGGATGGAATTGTAGGTAACGTTAGGCAGCAGGCGGCTGAATAGAGCCTTTTCTTCTCGCAACAGGCCCAGCAACAAGTGCTCAGTTTCGATGCAAATCGACCCGAACTCGCTGGCCTCGTAGCGGGCGAAGAAAATGGTTCGGCGAGCCTTTTCGGTGTAGCGCTCAAACATCTCTCACTCCACAGGGAGATTTGTCGTCCCCTGTTATCCCATGCCGAGTTCGTCGGGCGATTCTAGCGGCGTGCCGCAGCGGCGGCAGATGACCGCCGAGCAATCGCCGCAGGTGAGCGGGTCGGTGATTTCCTCGGCGCAGCGCGGGCAGTATAGCGGGTCGGGCTTGGGCTGCGGCGAGGGTTGCGGGGCGGCATCCATTTGGATGGCAAATGTAGCATGGCGCGAGCGGGGCCGTCGCTTCGCGACGAATATGTGGAGCGGACACTCCTGTCCGCTACCTTTGGAGTTGGCGTTTCTTGATCACCGGGCGTCCTGCCACGGGCTCCTGGGACGAAAGCTCCCACGCCAAAGTCAAAAGCAGCGGACAGGAGTGTCCGCTCCACACGCTACAATTAGGGCGATGGCCGACAAGCCGCTTACTCCCGACGAGAAATTGCAGCGCGAATTCAATCGCTGGGCCGAGGCTGGGGATGGCGAGAAGATGGAGCGGCATCATCTCGACATCACCGAGAAGACGATTCGGCTGATGGACCTGCGTCCCGGCGAGCGCGTGCTCGACCTGGGATGCGGCGCGGGCTGGGCTACGCGCCTCTTGGCGCGGCTGGTGGCGGATGGGCCGGAGGGATTCGGGCAGGTAGTGGGCCTCGATGTTTCCGATGAAATGATTCGGCGGGCGCGGGGAGCGTCCAAGGACTTCGACAATATTCTTTATGTTTGGGGATCGGCGCAGCAGATTCCGTGGGAAGAGAATTTTTTCGACAAGATGCTTTCGGTAGAGTCTTTTTATTATTACGCCGATCAGGATCGAGCTTTGTCTGAATTGTTCCGCGTCATGGCGCCGCATGGGCGGATGTTTATTCTCATCAATCTGTACAAAGACAATCCCTATTCGCTGCAGTGGGTGGATAAGCTGAAGGTGCCGGTGCAGGTGCGCTCGGAGGCCGAGTATGTCGATCTGCTGAAGAAGCACGCCTTCGAAAATGTGGAAGCGCGGCAGATTCCCGACGACACGCCCACGCCGGATGGCTATGTGACGCAGTCGTTCGATAGCCTGGAAGATTTGCGCGCGTTCAAGAAGACGGGCGCGCTGCTGCTGATGGCGTCAAAGCCGGATCTGAGGACGCCCGCGCCGGGGTATACGATTTATTAAGAGCTTCTCATTCGTTCTAAAGTAACGTCTAATCTGAGGAGACTTTAAGTGGATGGAGCGCATGACGGCATTGGGGATCGGGCAATGCCACGATGGAAGTGGATAGCCACAGCACTGATTGTCGGTTTGCTCGTTTCGTGTTTGCGATTTGGGCGTGGGCTGCCGATGATTCTGCAAGATGGCGCCTTCCTTGCACTCATCTCATTGCCGTTCTTCCTAATTGTCACGTCCTGGATGGGATTCTTTCGGGCGCGCAACAGCACGCGGCAGTCGGGCTTGCGGCTTTGGATATCTCTGTGCGGGTGCGTTGCTCTCTCTTTGACGGTTGCGATCCCGTTTCTGGTTCTATTCTCTTCGATGTTCTTACGGCTTGGATTCGATTGGTTGCGTCTGTTGCCGTGGTGCATCGCATTTTGTGCGGCTACGTTATTGGCTGGGATTTTCGGCGCGAAATCAACTAGGTTCTCCCTGATTTTCGGTGGGATCGCCCTCGGCGCCATCGTGCTTCTCATCCCTGTCGGAATTTTGTGACGCCAGCACCAGTTTACGACAGCAATTGAGGCGTCGGCAGGATGCCTTGGGAACGCAATTCCCTCATTCAATCCCTAACTGCTTCCGCGCGTCCGGACTGAGCCGCTCCGGGGTCCAGGGCGGAGTCCAGACGACATTAACAGTAGCCATGCGTATACCGGGGAGTTGCTCAAGGCGGGCTTTCACCTGGTCGCCGATCTGAACGTGGGAGGGGCAGCCTTGCGAGGTGAGGGTGAGGTCGATGCCGACGTCCTGCCGGTCGGGTTCACCCGCTGCGGTCTCGAGACGCACTTCATACACCAGCCCCAGGTCCACGATGTTGACGGGAATCTCAGGGTCATAGCATTGCTTCAGCGCGCTTAGGACTTCGTCCTGGGTGACCATGGCTTGCTCCTGTGAGTTTCAAGTTTACCTTAATCACAGGGACGCTGGGCATGACGACATCCCGAAGCGCTTCGGCACGGAGCTTCGTATCAGGGCACGAGCTTCAGCCGTGCCACCTTGGTTATTAGGGTTCAGGCCCCGCCGGAGGCGCGCTTGCTCTCGATCGCCTCCGGCGGGTTTTCGATTTCTCTTGCGGGAGCGATACGGCTGAAGCCGTATCCTGATACGAAGCTCACAAGCGATGCTGAAATTCTGGGCGCAGCGGGAAATGCAGGTCCTTCGACTGCGCTGCGCCTCGCTTTGCTCGACTTCGCTTCGCTCAGGATGACAGCGAGTTTGATATGGTTGGAGGGCAGGATCGCATTGAAGCAGAAGATACAAATTGTGTTGGTGGTGGTTGTTGTGCTGGCGACCGCACGCACCGGCTATATTCTTTACGAGCGCCACGCGGCGAGCGTTGAGCTGGCCAAACCGGCCCCGCCGCTGAATCCTGACTACTACGTTACGCCCAAGCGGCTGCATGCCTACGATTTGAAATCGGCGCGGGAGCTTACGCAGCAGCCGGTGTGGGTGAAAGTTGGGTACAGCATCGCTTACTACCCCTACGCCAGCCATCACGTGGATTTTTCTCACGAAGCCGGTCAACTGTTGCCGATCGAAAAGTTGAGCATCAAGGATGTCGTCACCAGCGTCGCACCCAGTGCGCCGATTGAGCGGCAGCTTATGGCGGTTTTTGAGCAGGACGGCAAGAGCTACGCGTTTTCCATCGGCTCGGAGCAAGATAGCAACTACGAAATTTATTCCGACGACATGCTTTTCATTCAGGATCCGCATGAACTGTACAAGCATTGGCCCGCGGATGTTTGGGCGGCGATTGACAAACATGAAGTTAAGCCGGGTATGAATGAATTGCAGACGGATTTCGCCATTGGGCTGGGGATTCCGGAGGGAACGGGGGATTCTTGGGAGAAAGTTGTTGACTACGCGAATGGCGGGAAGCCGTTGGTCATCGTCTATCGGGATGGGAAGGCAGCGGAGATTCGGCCGGGGCCGTGAGCGTGCGTCGGCTCGCGGATCAAAGCAAAAGACCCCACCCTAGCGCAAAGGAACGCGCTAGGATGGGGCACCCGCAAACAGCAGATTCCTCGCCGCTGCGCTCCTCGGTATGACAACTTCCATGGGAACAACAGTTTCTAGAACTGTTCCCCCTTCACTTCACCGGCGGGGAATTTTCGTCCGCCGCCTTGTCTTCTTCGCCGTGAATCACGCCATCTTCTTTGGCATAGAAAGAGCGATGTTGGGCATCCAGTTGTGCCGGTGTGAGCGTTAACTCAAAGCCGTCTTCGTCCTTCTTGTTCTTGCGCGTGCGGAATCCTACCGTATAGTCGCCACGGTTGGGGTCGGCCATGCGGCGGGTAAACGATCCGCTATGCACCAACTCCAGCAATGAAGTCGCGTAGTGATCATTCTTCTTCTTGTACAGCTTTTGTGCACGCAGAGCGGTTCGCATATAGCCAAGAGCGGCGGCCTCGGAATCCGAGCGCGCCGGGTCTCCGGGGAATTTCGGCACATACGCGGTCTGGGCCGTTGCCAGCAATGCACTTGTGAGTAGCAATGCCGCAATTCCTCCCGCAACCTTTTGAAATGCCGCTATCCTCATGACTTTTCACTCCTCAATGACCAGATAATCCCATGTTACCCCCGTAATTGCCAACTCGTTACCGCGCTTTTCATTCCAGCCGAATTACATTTATGCTAAGACAGTCATTCAATAGGACCCCATGAAACCTGCACTGGCTAAGAAGCCGCTTATCCGCATAGCCGTGGTGGAGAGTGATCCTCTGCGGTTTGTGGGTTTTCGGGCGCTGTTCGATTCCGAACCGGATTTTGAATTAATTTCTTCTTCATTGCCTGACATCAGCACCTTGCAGGGCATCGATCTGGTTCTGCTGGGAAACCGCAACGGCCATAATCTTTTCGATCTGATGGCCAGCCTCAAGGCCACGCGGCCGGACTTGCGAATTATCGTGACCGGCTCGGGCATTGATGAAGAGACGATTCTGAAGGCGATTGCGTCCGGCGCCAAAGGCTACGTTGACGAGGCGGCTTCGGCCAAGGAATTTGTGCAGGCGATTCGCATCGTGAACCAAGGCTCGGTGTGGGCGCCTCGGCGGGTGCTTTCCATGTTCATCGAACGGGTCAGTTCGTCGCCCGGGCGCATTTTTCCCGCCGGCCGCGTTACCTTTACCGACCGCGAGAAGGAAGTGCTGGAAATGCTGGTGGCGGGCCGCTCCAACAAAGAAATCGGCTCGGCGCTGGGCATTGAGGAGCGCACGGTGAAGGCGCACGTAGCCAAGCTGATGCGCAAGGTGGGAGTGCAGAACCGTATCGCGCTTTCCGTCCACGCTATCACCCATTCGCTGGTGACCGCGAAGTAGCGGGAAGGCAACATAACAATTGCCAATCGTCAGTGTGTCCTTAGTCGGTAATTTCTCCGCCAGAACATTCCTGCCGTGATGTATGCTTTTTCGCCAAGGCCCCACCATCGCTCGGGCAAAAAGGATTTCAGCATGCGATTATTCAGGCTCCCCCTCCTCTTGGTGTTTTGTATTTCTTGCGTGGCCACAGCCGCATTTGCGCAGTCCAGTTCTTCGCAGATGCCGGCGAAGGACAGCGTGGAACTCGACCATTTCGATGTGAAGATGGTGGACAGCTCGGTTGACCCCTGCGTCGACTTCTACCAGTACACCTGCAAGAAATGGATTGCCAGCAATCCGATTCCTCCCGACCAGCCGGCTTGGGGACCAGACGGAAAAATGCAGCTGTGGAATCAAGATGTGCTGCGCGACATTTTGGAAAAAGCGGCCGCCGGCGGCGCGGACCGGAGCGCGGTGGAGCAAAAGATCGGCGACTATTACGGTTCTTGCATGGATGAAGCCGCGATCGACGCGAAGGGTGTTGCCGCCATTAAGCCAGAACTGGAGCGGATCGAAGGGCTGCAGAGCAAGTCGCAATTGCCCGCGGAGCTGGCCCATTTGCACCAGTTTACGTTTTCGCTTGCGCAGAATACTAACTCGGGATTTGAAACTGCGTTCTTCGGTTTTACATCCGGCCAGGATTTTGACGATGCCTCGAAAGTGGTTTCCACGATCGACCAGGGCGGCCTCGGCTTACCCGACCGAGACTACTACCTGAAGGACGACGCGAAATCCGCGGAAATCCGCGCGCAATACCTCGCCCACGTGCAGAAAATGTTTGCGCTGCTGGGCGAGGATTCCGCTACCGCCGGTGCGCACGCGAAAATCGTGATGGACATGGAGACGGCGCTGGCCAAAGCCTCCATGGATCTGGTGATGCGGCGCGATCCCGCCAACTTGAACCACAAAATGTCATTGGCGGAGATGCAAGCGCTGAGTCCGGAGTTTTCCTGGGACGAGTATTTGAAGGCGCTGGGCGCTCCCGCTACCGACCACTATTTGATTCTGGCCCCTGACTTCCTCAAAGGTGTAGGGCAGTTGGTGCAGGCGACTTCCCTGGACAACCTGAAAGTCTATCTGCGCTGGAATCTGGTCCATGACTCGGCGTCCCTGCTGAGCGATCCATTTGTGGCAGAGACTTTTGATTTCTACGGCCAGAAGCTGGTGGGCCAAAAGGAAATACAGCCCCGTTGGAAGCGCTGCGTTGGCGCCGTGGATCGAGACCTGGGCGAAGCCCTCGGCCAGGCGTACGTGGACCGCACGTTTGGGGCGGACGGCAAGAAGCGAATGTTGGCGCTGGTGCATGCGCTGCAGGATGCGCTGGGATCAGATATCCAGCAACTCGACTGGATGAGTCCCGCGACCAGGAAAGAGGCCGTCATCAAGCTGCACGCTGTCGAGGACAAGATCGGATATCCGGATCGCTGGCGCGACTATTCCAATCTGCACATCGTGCACGGCGACGCGTTGGGCAATATCTATCGCAGCAGTCAGTTTGAAGCGGCGCGCCAGTTGGCGAAGATCGGCAAGCCGGTGGACCGCGAGGAGTGGGCCATGACGCCTCCCACGGTGAACGCCTACTACGATCCGCAGCTGAATACGGTGAATTTTCCCGCCGGCATTTTGCAGCCGCCTTACTTCGACAAGCAGATGGATGACGCCGTCAATTTCGGAGAAATTGGCGCCATCATCGGCCACGAACTTACTCACGGCTTCGACGACCAGGGCAGAAAGTTCGATTCCACTGGTAATCTGCGCGACTGGTGGACGGCGGAGGACGGCAAGGAATTTCAGAAGCGCGCGCAATGTATCTCCGACGAATATTCGGGATTTGAAGCTGTTCCCGGGGTAAAGCTCAACGGCGACCTGACGCTCGGAGAGAACACGGCGGATAACGGTGGCACCCGGATCGCGCTCATGGCTTTGCTGAACGTGCTTGCGGCCCAGGGTAAAACAGACGTGAAGATCGATGGGCTCACGCCCGAGCAGAGGTTTTTCGTGGCCTATGGGCAATCGTGGTGCTCACACTGGACGCCGGAGTTGCTGCGGATGGTGGCGCAATCGGATCCGCATTCACCGTCGCAGTCGCGGGTGAATGGCGTCGTTTCCAACATGCCGGAGTTCCAGAAGGCGTTCAGCTGCAAGGCGGGCCAGCCCATGGTGCGCGAGAATGCCTGCCGGGTTTGGTAGGAAGCGGATCGCCGGCACGCTCCGGGCCTTATCCTTGTCATTCCGAACGCAGTGAGGAATCTGCTTTTCCCACTCGTCGGAATGACAATTGAAGCTGGCCGTTACTTTGGGACAATGCCCTCAGTAATCTTGTTGGCTTTGAGTCTCTCCTGCATACTCCGTTCACCTACCACAGAACCTGGGAGACGGGGTTGGGAGTGGAGATTTAGGGTCACCGCTGCCAGCCCCGATTTTTTATGTCCCGTAAGTCCTGAGTTATCAATCACTCTTTCTCGATTGTGCATAACCGTAGCCCCTACTTTGCGGGAAATCCCTTAGAATAGGCGTATCCGTTTCCAGCAATTCTGAGGAGAGTTCGATGAAAACATTACTCATTCCGTGCGTGGTTCTTTGTTTGGTGGCCGCGTCATTCGCTGCCGACGACAACAGCGCCAGCCAAGGCAAGGCTTCCGACCGCGTCCAGGCTGCGGCGGATGTTCTGAACGAGATTGAGGGCACTCCGGACAACGGCATTCCGTCGGAGATTCTAGGGTCGGCGGAGTGCGTAGCGGTTGTGCCTTCCCTGCTCAAGGGCGGGTTCATTGTCGGCGCCAGCTATGGCCGCGGAGTGGCTAGTTGCCGCACCCCGAAGGGCTGGAGCGCGCCGGCCTTCTTCACCGTTGCCGGAGGGAGCTTTGGGCTGCAGATCGGTGGGCAAGCAGTGGATTTGGTCATGCTCATCATGAATGAGAACGGCATGAAGAATCTGCTGTCCAGCGAGTTCAAGCTGGGAGCAGATGCCAGCGTGGCGGCCGGACCGGTCGGGCGACACGCCGCTGCCGACACCGACTGGAAGATGCGCGCCGAAGTTCTGAGCTATTCCCGGGCCCGCGGCGTCTTTGCCGGCCTGGAGCTGAACGGCGCGGTCATCAAGCAGGACGAAGCCAGCACGCGCGAATTCTACGGCAGCATGGTGCCCTTTAAGACTTCGCTCAAGGGAGAGATTGATCCTCCCAAGCCGTCTTTGCCATTTCTCGATACTTTAGCCAAATGGGCGAAGAACGCGGGCTAGGGAGCGGACTTCTGTAGCGCCGGCGTCTCGCCGGCAGTCCCGAGGGCGTCCCGCCCTCGGTGCGGGGCAGCGGTGCCCGTCCGCCGTCATCATTTGACAACAAATTTTTATAGGTGCTACCGTCACGGTTCCCATGCGGCAGCGACTTGAGTACGCACTGGCTTGGCTGGTCATTCGTACCCTGGGCGCGCTGCCGCGTCCTCTAGCGCGCGCTAAAGCCATTGGGCTCGCCGGCATCGTCTACCTTTTGCACTCTCGCCTGCGCCGCACCGGAATGCGAAATCTGTCCCTCGCATTTCCCGCCATGTCTCCACATGACCGGGGCAAGATCCTGCGCGGCGAATTCGTTTCCCTGGGCCGGCAATTGGCCGAGGTTTGCCACTTTCCCAAATACACTCGCGAAAACGTAAGCAAAGTCGTGGTGTATGACGGCTTTGAGAACTTGGAACGCGCGTCCGCCGAAGGAAAGGGTGTGCTGTTTCTTACCGCTCACTTCGGAGGGTGGGAGCTATCGGCTTTTGCCCACTCCCTTTACGGCCACCCTTTGCAAGTGGTGGCGCGCGGCATGGACAACCTCTATCTCGACCGCATGGTGCGCCGCTATCGCACCATGCACGGCAACACGGTGATCGATAAGGACGATTCCGGCCGGGCTCTGTTTTCCGCTCTAAGAAAAGGGCAGACCGTCGGCATTCTCATGGACACCAACATCACTCCTCCTCAGGGGGTGTTCGTGGATTTCTTCGGCATTCCGGCCTCTACCGCCAGCGGCCTGGCAAGAATGGCGCTACGAACCGATGCCGCCGTGATCCCCACTTTCACCATTTGGGATCGCGCCTTGCGAAAATACCGGCTGCGCTTTGATCCGCCCGTCAAACTCATCCGCAGCGCGGACAACGATGCCGACGTGGTCGCCAACACTGCGCTGTTCACCAAGATTATCGAGAACTACGTGCGCCAGTACCCGGACCAGTGGTTGTGGGTCCACCGCAGATGGAAAACACGGCCTACGGGCCAGCCGCCGTTGTACTAGGGAGATGCCGCGCGAACTGCTCAGAACCAATCGCTGCGATAGGCGATCCACCAACTAGCGAAAACAATCGGGATGGTTGCGCCCAAGGCCCACCATAGCGGCAGCATAAAATCCGCCACCAGGCCAAGCACGGTGAAGCTGATCCAGAAGATTTTTCGCTCCATCGACTTATTCTAGCCGCTCCGGCTTTTCTTTCCCTTGGCAAACGTATATACCAAAGTGCAAGGTCCCAAGGTTCAATGGCGCATTCACTCCTAGAAGTCGCCGAATTCGTGCAAGCTCGCTTGATCGGCGAGGCCACTGTGGAACTGACTGGCGTCGCCAGCATCGGCTCGGCGTCTTCCGGCGACCTGGTCTTTGTGGAGGAGGAAAAGAATCTCGACCTAGCGCTTGCCTCGCGTGCGGCGGCGGTTCTGGCGGGGGATTTCGCCGCTAAGGCACCGTGCGGCAAACCGCTGCTGATCGCCAAGCAGCCTCGTTTGGCTTTCGCACGGGCCGCACGGTATCTGTTGGCGACGGCAAAACCGCAGCCTGGAGTTCATGCAAGTGCGGTCGTTCATACCAGCGCCCGCCTGGCCAAAGATGTCACCCTCGCTGAGCGCGTGGTCATCGGCGAAAACGCGTCCATCGCGGAGGGCACGCGCCTGGGGGCCGGCTGCGTTATCGGCGCAAATGTAGTGATTGGCCGCGATTGCGAACTCTATCCCAATGTGATCGTTTATCCTGGCGCGCGCCTGGGAAATCGCGTGATCGTACACGCCGGAGCCGTGCTCGGCAGCGATGGCTTCGGCTACGTCCGCGACCAAGCGACCGGTCGGTACGAGAAATTCCCTCAGATCGGGCGTTTGGAGATTGAGGACGACGTCGAAATCGGCGCTAATTCCACCATCGACCGCGGCGCTTTGGATGTGACTCGCGTTTGCCGGGGCGTCAAGATTGATAATCTGGTTCACATCGGTCACAACAGCCATATCGGCGAGGATGTTGTGATTGCCGCCCAGACCGGCATCTCCGGCAGCGTGGTCATCGAGAACAGCGCCGTTCTCGGCGGCCAGGTGGGCGTCGCCGACCGGGTTCGAATTGGCGCCGGGGTGCTGGTTGGCGCCCAGGCCGGCATTCCCTCGCACAAAATCCTGCGCGGCGCGGGTGTGGCCTTTTGGGGAACCCCGGCGCGGCCACTGCGTGAGTATCTGAAGCAGTTGGCGACGCTGGCGAAGCTGGCCAAGAAGTAACGGCAGACGCTGCGGGCAAAGTTCCAAGAGCCGCGCTCAGACTTCCATCCGAACTGCGGTCATGCCCGCTGAGAAATCCACACTTTCGTAACCGCCAAGGCCTCCGTTGGTACTTCGCTCTTTGTCCCCAGTTGACCGATACTTAACCTGGGCGGGAAGGCCCCGTTTCCTTGCAGACCAGCCTCTCCCGGCGACCAGGCGAGAAACTAGACCGCCAAAAACCGGGCGGCCTGAGAACTCGTGCCGGCGCAGCCAAGAAATGAATGTTCCACCAGCGGAGCAGGAGGGTGTTGACTGCAAAACGCAAAACCGCGGCACTCTTGCTTGGGTTGGCCCCAATGCTCACTGCGGGCGCCAATGCGACCCAGCCTGAGCACCTTCCCACGCTGACCAGAGCTGAGCAAGTTCACACCCTAACTTATGAAGACTCGCAGCGGCCCTTTCCAGTTCACCTCCACGGCGCGCAGGTTTTGTACTTCAACCATAGGCTGGGCAATCTGTTTGTGCGCGACCACGGCCATGGCCTCTACATCAACGTACTGAATACGCCCCCCGCCCACCTGAATTCCGGGGACCTCCTCGATGTGGAAGGCGTGACCGGTCCGGGCGGCTTCGCGCCCATCGCGGATCACGTCCGTATACGCGTAATTGGCCGAGCTCCGCTTCCGCCCGCCCCGCGTTACAGCCTCGACCATCTGCTTACCGGAATTGAGGATTGCGAATGGGTGGAAGTGCAAGGCACGGTGCGGGCCGCCGTTGCCACTCACCACACCACCACTTATGGCGACGAGAGTGCCTCCGGCGCCACCAATGTGATCGTCACCCTGGCGACCGGAGCCGGCCGGCTGGATGTCATTGTGGGCGAGCCAGGCGCTTTCGACTACTCCAACCTGGTGGACGCGGATGTGATCGTGAGCGGAGTCGCCGGTCCACGCTTCAACCGCAGCCGCCAGCTGACCGGCATTCACCTGTTCGCCCAGAGCTTCGCGCAATTTCAAGTGCTGCAGCGCGGGCCCAACGACCCCTTTTCGCTTCCCATCCGCCCACTTAGTACGGTCATGCGCTATGTCCCGGGAGTCGCTCCGGAGCATCGCATTCGCGTGCGCGGAGTCGTCACCGCGAACCGCGAAGGCACTTTCATCTCCCTTGCCGACGCCACGCACGGCCTTTTTGTGCGCACCACGGACGCGAGCGACCTCAAGGTGGGCGATCTAGTGGACGTCGTGGGATTCCCCGCCATGGGAAACTACACGCCCGTCCTCAAAGATGTTGTCTACCGAAAGATCGGCATTGGCCCGCTGCCGCGTCCTGTCGTTATCACCTCCGCTGAAATGTTCCGCGGCGATGCCGATGCGGAACTGGTTCGCATTCGTGGCCGCTTGCTCAAGCACACCCGCGCTTTGAACGAACACACCTTGCTGATCGCCGCCGATGAGCACACCTTCGCGGCCGTGCTGCCAATGGAGCGCGGACAAGACACGCTCGCTTCTTTGCGCGATGGCAGCATCCTGGAACTCACAGGCACTTGCTTTGTGGAAGTGTTCCCGGACGAGACGCCACGGGCGGTGCAGATTCTATTGCGCTCTCCGCAGGACATCGTGGTCGTGCAATCCGCCTCCTGGTGGACGGCGGATCACACAGTGGCGGCGCTCGCCTTTCTTCTGGTGGCGATGTTCGTCGCCGTGGCATGGATCAGCGTGCTGCGTCGCCGGGTGCGCGCCCAGACGGCGGCATTGCGCAAAGCGCGCGAAGAAGCCGCCGCCATCGGCGACCTGGCCCGCGCCATGCAGGAAGTCGGTGCGCAGCGAAAGCTCACCGCCCGCGTGGCGGCGGCGGGCAGCGAGCAAATCGCTCAGCTCGGAATCGGTTTCAATAAGATGCTGGCGGAGTTGGAACAAGGCGACCGCGCGACCCGGGAAGCCGAAGCCAAACTGCAACATCAGGCCCTGACCGACGAACTTACCGGCTTAGCCAACCGCCGCCTGCTGGCGGACCGGTTGAGCCACAGTCTCGCCATAGCGCAGCGTGACCAACATCCTCTGGCACTGCTGTATATCGACTTGGACGGCTTCAAGCAGGTCAATGACAGTCTCGGTCATCCCATCGGCGATCTGCTGCTCATCCAGGTGGCGCAGCGCCTGCGCTCACGCATCCGCCAGTCTGACACGCTGGCCCGTCTTGGTGGTGATGAGTTCACCGTGGTGCTGACCTCGATTGGCAACGCCAAAGAAACTGAAATCGTGGCCGTCAGCCTGCTGGAAGCTTTGTCCGCGCCGTTCGCCATCGCCGGCAACGAAATCGTCATCGGCGCCAGCATCGGCGTCAGCCTTTTCCCGCAGGACGGCGCCGATCCGGTGACACTGCTGCAGCAGGCCGACACTGCCATGTATGTGGCCAAAGGCAGCGGCAAAAATCAGGTGCAATGTTTCACCCCCGAACTCGGCTCTTCGGTGCGCGAACGCTTGAGTCTGGAAAACCAGTTGCGCGGAGCCATTTCGCGCGGCGAGATCTACTTGAACTATCAGCCCGAGTTCGAAGTCCGGTCCCGTCGCCTGATTCGCTTTGAAGCCCTCGCCCGCTGGACCCATCCCCTCCTCGGTACGATTCCTCCGGAGAAGTTCATTCCGGTGGCCGAGGACAGCGGACAGATCGTTACTCTGGGCACCTATCTGCTCGAGCAGGCCTGTGCGGAAGCCGTGAAGTGGCAAACCGAAGCGCCGTATCCCATTCACGTGGCCGTCAACGTTTCCAGCATACAATTCGCCCGGCCGACTTTTGTGGAGGACGTTGCCCGCACCCTGAAGCAAACCGGCCTGAACCCGGGGTTGCTGCAAATTGAGCTGACCGAATCCATCATGTTGAGCGGTGCGGAACGCGCCGCGGAAACCATGAACCGCCTGCGTGCCCTGGGCGTCAGCCTTGCCATCGACGACTTCGGCACCGGTTATTCCTGTTTGAGCTACCTGCCAAGGTTGCCCTTTGACACGCTGAAAATCGATCGCTCGTTCATTCGCGAACTCGACCCGCATCCTGGCGCGAAGGCTATCGTCCGTTTCCTCACCACCCTCGCCCATAGCTTGAACATGCAGGTAGTGGTCGAAGGAGTCGAAACCCCGGGACAACTGGAAATCATCCGGGAACTGGACGGAGACGAGGTTCAAGGCTACCTGCTGGGGCGACCGACCCCAACCCCACGATCCCAGCTTCGCCCCGATGAAGAGTCGATGAAATTCAACCTGGACCCCACGCTGAGCCGTGCCGTGTTATAAAACTCGCACCATGCCGAGCGCTCGCCGAGGGTCCATTCATCTGTTCCAGGCCGCCGGAGTGGACGTGTTTCTGCACTGGTCGTGGTTCCTGGTAGCGGCCTATGAAATCCAGGACCGCAAGGGAAGCTATTCCTCTGTTGGATGGAACATCGCGGAGTATCTGGCGCTCTTTCTCATCGTGCTGCTGCACGAATACGGCCACGCGCTGGCCTGCCGGCAGGTGGGCGGAACGGCGAATCAGATTGTGCTCTGGCCGCTCGGCGGCGTGGCCTATGTGGACCCTCCGCCGCGCCCGGGCGCGACGTTGTGGAGCATCGCCGCCGGCCCGCTGGTCAATGTGGCGCTGCTTCCAGTCTTGTACGGGCTCGCCATCCTGAGCCGGTCTTCGGCGTTGGGATGGTCGGCCGACGTTCACGGTTTACTGCGCGCTGTCTTCTACATCAATTTAACCCTGCTGATTTTTAACATCTTGCCCATCTACCCGCTGGATGGCGGCCAAATTCTTCGTTCCTTGCTTTGGTTCGTGATGGGACGCGCCCGCAGCTTGATGGCTGCGACTATCATCGGATTTATTGGCGCGGCTGGATTCGTGGTCCTGGCCATTCATATGCAGTCCATCTGGTTCGGTCTTATCGCCGCCTTTATGCTGACGAACTGCTGGTCAGGCTGGAAACAATCGCAAGCCTTGTCGCGCCTGGCCAAGCTGCCGCGCCGCGACGGCTTTGCCTGCCCATCCTGCAAGACGTCGCCGCCCATCGGAGCCTACTGGAAGTGTGGCAAGTGCGGCCAGCCCTTCGACACCTTCGGAACCGGAGCCATCTGCCCCAATTGCAAGTCCCAATTTCCGCTGACCAGGTGCTTGGACTGCCGCGGATTGCATCCTATGAGCGAGTGGCATGCGTACGCCTCAAGAGTTCCTGACGCCAGCCGCATCTCCTCCTCGTGACTTGTCGCTTCCGAAACGACACCTGAGACCCTATGGCCTACACCTGGTTCATCCTGCTGCTTGCGACCGCCGGCACAGCCTTCTTCCTACTCTTGCTTCAGGGAACGCCCCTGGGCGAGGCTCTTCACGAGCGCATTCCCGACCGGCCGCGGCGGCGGCTCTTTGTGGCTTCGGTAAGTTTCTTTCTGACTTTCGCCGGAGTGCGGGCGGTGGTCTATGCCGTCCTGCATAAGATTCCTCCGTTTCACTTCATCGAGCACGGCGGTCGGCACATTCATCATTTGGTGTTCGGCATCATCATCCTGCTTTTCGTCGGATACGGCTGGCTCGCTGACTTCGGCACCGGCGAAGACGACTCCTCCATTCTTCTAAGCCGCCTTATGTCGATCCTCTACGGCGTGGCCGCGGCGCTTACACTCGACGAATTTGCTCTCTGGTTCAACTTGAAGGATGTTTACTGGTCGCCCGAAGGACGATCGAGCATCGACGCCGTCATTCTCTTCGGCGCGCTCCTGGCGGCAGGCAGCTGGGGCTTTCCCCTATTTCGACCGAAAGCCAAGCGAGGTAAACCACCTGCCTCTAAGAAAGGATAGCTGCGTGAATTCTCGAGTTGTCATTCCGAGCGCGGTACCATCGCGCGAGGAATCTGCTTTGTGCTGGCAAGAAAGCAGATTCCTCGCCGATAAGGCTGGCTCGGAATGACAATGTGGTTGGAGCATTGTTGATTGCCTCCTAATCCGCCTGCCCCTGCTATCCTTCCCCTGTGCTGAAAATCCACAAAAGTGCCTGGCTGCTGGTCCTGCTCTCGGCAGTCTTGCAGATCCTGATCTTCCCGCTTCCCAATCTGTACATGTTGTGCTGGGTCGCGATTGCGCCGCTCGTAGTGGCGCTGCTGCGGGCGCGGCAGCCGGGGACGTTGCAGCTGAAGGGCGCAATCAAGCTGCTCCCGGCCAGTCCCGCCCAAGCGTTTCTTCTGGCCTACGTCTGCGGAATTCTGTGGTATTGCGGTACCTGCTACTGGATTTACGGCGTGATGCATCAATACGGCGGCGTGAGCGTGCCGCTCGGCGTTCTCATCCTGATTCTCTTCAGCATGTATCTCGCGCTTTACCACGGCGCGTTTGGATTGCTCATCAGTTTGCTCGCTGGAAAAAGTTCCGTCAGCCGACGTGCTCTCTTGCTGGCGCCCTCGGTCTGGGTCGCGATTGAACTGGCTCGCGACCGCATTACCGGCTTTCCCTGGGACCTGCTCGGCACCACGCAAGTGGACAACGTGACCCTTGCGCGCATTGCCACCGCGACCGGGGTGTACGGCATTTCGTTTGAGATCATGGTGGTCAACGTGGCCGTGGCCGGCGCGTTCCTGGCGAGCCGCGAAAGGCGTAAAGCGGTGCTGCTGGCTGCCTTGGGGGCGATCGTGGTGCTGCAATCCGGCCGCTGGATTACGTCGCCCGCGTTCCCAACCGACCACACAGCAATCCTGGTGCAGGAAAACGTCCCCGTTCTCGAAGGCGCCGACTGGACCCAGGATTATTTCAGTGACACGCTGAATGATTTGAGCACGATCAGCTTAAATGCAGCTCTGGCCAGCCCCCCTGAAACTCCGGCGCAGCATCCCAGCCTGATTGTATGGCCGGAGTCTCCCGCGCCGTTCTACGTCGGTGATCCACACTTCCGCGGCGCCATGAACAATTTGGCCCGCGAGTCTCAGGCTTGGGTGGTTGCCGGCAGTCTCGGCATCAACGTAAGCAACCAGATTTTCAACTCCGCATCCCTCATCAGCCCCGGTGGCGATTGGCCGGCGCGTTACGACAAGATTCATCTCGTCCCCTTCGGCGAGTACGTCCCGTTCCGGCGGCTCTTTTCTTTCGCCGGAGGACTAACCCAGCAGGTCGGCGATTTCTCCAGGGGCACCTCGCGCCAACCGCTCGATGCCGGCGGCGACAAACTCGGCGTGTTCATCTGCTACGAATCCATTTTCCCCGATGAAATCCGCCAACTCGCCGCCAACGGCGCGCAAGTCTTCGTCAACATTTCCAACGACGGCTGGTACGGCGACAGCGGCGCCTACGCCCAGCACCTGAAGCAAGCCCGCATGCGCGCCGTCGAAAACGACCGCTGGCTGCTGCGCGATACCAATACCGGCGTCACCGCGGCGATCGATCCTTACGGACGAATTGTCGCCAGTGCGCCCCGCAAAATTCGCATCGCGCTGCGCGCCCCCTACGCCCTGACCAACGTAACCACCTTCTACACCGCCCACGGCGATTGGTTTGCCTATCTGTGTGCGATAATTTCTGTAGTGGCGCTGATTTCGCTTCCGTTCCGCCGCAAAACCTCGCCGTAGAGACGTTGCTTGCAACGTCTTTTGCAGCCGTCACGAAGGATGAGAGACAGATCATGAACGTCGAGTTCGATCAGGAATACGCAGTCTTGAAAGACAAGGTCCGCGAACTTCGGGAGTACCTTTGACGCGGGCAATCTGCGTCCGCGCCTAGAAGAAGTCGAGAAGCAGGCCGCCGACCCCAATCTCTGGTCGAATCCGCAAAAATCTCAGCAGGTAATGCGCGAGAAGAAGCGCTTGGAGGACATGCTCTCCACCGAGGCTGACCTCGTCCGCCGCACCGAAGACATCGCCGCCTATTTCGAACTGGCCGTTGAAGGCGAAAACGTGGACGCCGACCTGCGCCGCGAAATCGATTCCCTGCGCCAGTTGGTCGTTCGCCTGGAAACCGAAACCCTGCTCTCCGGTCCGCACGATGCCCTCAACGCCATCGTAACCATCCACCCCGGCGCGGGCGGCACAGAGTCGCAAGATTGGGCCGACATGCTGCTCAGAATGTATTTGCGCTGGGCCGAGCGCCAAGGCTTCGAGACGATTCTCTACGACTACCAGCCTGGCGAAGAAGCCGGCCTGAAATCGGCTACCTTCGCGGTCAACGGCGAATACGCCTATGGCCTGCTGCTCGGCGAAATCGGTGTGCATCGCCTGGTGCGCATCTCCCCCTTCGACCAAGCCAAGCGCCGCCACACGTCGTTCGCCAGCGTTTATGTTTCGCCGGAAATTGACGACAGCATTGATGTAGTCATTAAGCCGGAAGACTTGCGAATCGATACCTACCGCTCCAGCGGCAAAGGCGGACAGCATGTCAACACCACCGACTCGGCGGTCCGCATCACGCATATTCCGACGGGCATCGTCGCCGCTTGCCAGAACGAGCGTTCCCAGCACAAGAACAAAGACCGCGCCATGAGCATGCTGCGCTCCAAGCTCTACGAGTTCGAGATGGAGAAAAAGCGTGCCGCCACCAAGAAGATCGAAGACTCGAAACTCGACATCGACTTCGGCTCGCAAATTCGTTCCTACGTGTTGCAGCCCTATCGCATGATCAAGGACCACCGCACCAAGCTGGAAGTCGGCGACGTGGACCGCGTGATTGACGGCGATTTACAGCCCTTCATCCGCGCCTACCTGATGATGCGGCGGGGAGAAAAGCAAGGCGGCTGAGGGCCAGCGCACATTACGAAAATAACCATGACGAACACGGCCATTGCGCGAATAATCATGACGGGGAACCTCGTTTCATGCCGAACATGCTCGAGCTGATTCGCGCCTCGGCCGTACCCGCGACCCTGGTGCAGTCCGCTGCCAAGGGCTCGCTGGCCTTGCCGCCGCGGGACATGCTCGAAATCCTCGTCTATCTGGCGGGCCACAACCCCGTTTTCGGCGAGCAGGCGCAGCTTACCCTGGCGGACTGGGATGAGAAGTCATCGCAGGCCATGGCCGCCGATCCGCATGCGCCCAAGGAAGTGCTCGAATACCTGATTTCTCCCAAGAATTTGCGCCCCGCTCTGCTGCCCTTCCTGCTCGAAAACCGGTCGATCCCGGAAGCAGCTATTGCGGAACTGGCGGCGTCGGCTTCGCGCGAATCGATTGAGGTCATGTTGCAAAGTCCCCGTGTTAGTCTGTCGCCGCGCATTCTGAACACGCTCGCTTCCAACCCGAACCTGAGCGGAATCCAGGCGGAGACGGTGAAGGCGAAACTCGCGTCCCCCGCCTCTGATCCCCCTCCCGCACCAGAACCTCCTCCCGCCCCCAACCCACCTGCCGAGGCTGAGGAAGTGTTGCCCGCGGCCCCTGCGGAAGTCGCGGCCGGCCCCGACGACGTGCTGGATGAGGAACTCACGGCTTATTTGACCGAGCACGCCGGCGAAATCGCCGCGGAAGCGGAAAAGCCTTTCCAGCCCATCGGCGGAATCCACGAAGAAATTCTGGGCACCGAAGAGCCACTCGCAAAGGTAGCTGCCGCCGCGGCCGGTGCCGGTGCTCACGCCGGAGAGGGAACCCACACTGTGGTGCACAAGAAGACCTTCCTCAGCACCGATGAGGCCAGGGGCAGCGCCCTGCAAAAAATTTCCAAGCTGGATGTCAAGGGACGAATTCAGCTCGCCATGAAAGGCAGCAAAGAGGAACGCTCCATCCTGGTCCGCGACGGCACCAAGGTGGTTGCGCTGGCAGTGCTCGAATCGCCCAAAGTCACCGATGGCGAAGTGGAAATGTTCGCCAGCCAGAAGAACGTGCTGGAATCCCTGTTGCGCGGCATCTCCATGAAGCGCCGCTTCATCAAGCGCTACCCCATTGTGCGCAATCTGGTCTGCAACCCGCACACTCCTCTGGATATCTCGCTCACCCTGATGAAGAACTTGCTGATCGGCGACCTCAAGAATCTCTCCGAGAACAAAGATATTTCCGATACCGTCCGCAAACTCGCGGCCAAGATGTTCAAGCAGAAGAGAGATTCCGGAAAGAAGTAAGGTTTTTCCCGAGCGGAGTCAAAGGATGCTCTTGATGACCGCCTACCGTTTCCCAAAAATTCCTGTCCCCACTCGCACGCAGGTCGCTCCTTCCTCAATGGCGATTTCAAAATCGTGCGACATGCCCATGGAAAGCACGCTCATGTCTACTCGCGGCAAGTGTCGCGCCGCAATCCCGCGCTGCAACTGGCGCAGCTTGCGAAAATAGGGCCGCGCACTCTGCGGATCGTCCGCGAACGGCGGCACCGTCATGAGTCCGCGAATTTCCAGGTGCTCCAACTCAGGCGCGGCATGAAGAATCTCGTCCAGTGCGGGAGAGCCTAAGTCAACTCCGCTCTTAGCCGCCTCACCGCCGACATTGATTTCAATCAGCACAGCCAGCTTCTTTCCAAACTGTTGCGCGGAAGCATTGAGCCGTCGCGCCAAGCGCAACGAGTCCACGGAATCCACCGCCGCAAAGAGTTCCGCCGCTTTCGCGGCTTTATTCGCCTGCAGATGTCCAATCATGTGCCATTCCGCATCCGGCAGATCGCGCATCGCCGCGATTTTTCCCTCGAATTCCTGCACCCGGCTCTCACCGAACAAGCGCAATCCTGCCGCGTAGGCCTCGTGAATATCCGCGGGTCCAAATGTCTTGCTGACCGCCATCAGCGCGACTTCTTCCGGTTGTCTTCCCGCGCGCCGCGCGGCGGCGGCGATCCGCTCACGGATCAGCGAAATGTTTTCGGCAATGGACACCACAAGACAATAAACCGCAGAGACGTAGCTTGCTACGTCTGGTCGGCGCCGGGAAGAAGACGTAGCTTGCTACGTCTCGACCGGATTCCGGCGGACTACATCATCGCCGTCGGGGGCGCCGGTTCGTTCGGGTCTCCGGCACTTCCAATCGGCGAAAAGATCATCAAGCCCGCCAAGGCCAGCAGCACAATCATCCCCGCCCAATAGGCCGGATGTACAAACACCTGCTTCGCCACCAACCAACTCGCCGCGGCTCGCAACCAACGCGTGTGCACGAAACTGGCCGCAACCAACGCCGCCCATATCAGCCCAAATACCGATTCGCCCGCAATCAGCCCGGAAGCGGTCAGCACTCCGGCATTTTCCACCCGCGCCATCTGCGCGTTGTTCAAGCCGCGCCGCCTCGCCACCCAATCTCCCAGTGAGCGGATCATCCCGCCCACGAAAATGGCGCACGTCGTCTCGAACGGCAAATACATGCCCACTGCCACCAGCATGGGACTCTTCACCTGCATCATGATCAGCGCGATGCCGAATAGAATGCCCACAACCACCAAGGCCCAAGGCATATCGCCGCCTACAATGCCGGTGGCTAGCGTGGCCATTAATCCCGCCTGCGGCGCAGAAAGCTGGCGGCTGCCAAAGCCGAAGGCCGTATGCAGCAGCATCAACGGCCAATACATGACCAGGCTGGCGACCACGACGGCGATCAATTCCGCAGTCTGAATCTTGGCCGGCGTGCCACCCAGGATGTAGCCGACTTTGAAGTCCTGCAGCAATTCGCCGGCAACCGCCGCGGAAACGCACACCACCGCCGCTACTCCCAGCACCGTCGCCACACCCGAGATTCCCGAGACCCCCAGCGAAACCATCAGCAGTGCGGCAATGATCAGAGTCGACAACGTCAGTCCCGAGATCGGGTTGTTCGACGATCCAATCATTCCCACCAGGCTGCCCGAGACGGTGGCGAAAAAAAAGCCCACAATCAGCATCACCACCGCCGCCAACACCGCTGGCCAGACCAAGCCGGAGATATGGATATAAAGAAAGCACATGAGCACAAACATCAGCGCGATCAGGCCGAAGACCACTTTCGAACTCATGTAGCGTTCCGTGCGCGTCAGCTTCGATTGCTGTTCCGCGGTCTGCCGCAAATCGGCAAACGCCCTTCCCAGCCCCGAGGTTAGGCTCTTGCGCATCTTGAATAAGGTGGAAGCCGCTCCTACCAGCATGCCGCCCACCGCAATCGGACGAACCACGAATCTCCACACCGCCAGCGACATGTTGGCCCAATCGTCGGGCGTATCGGCGGGCAAGTAGTGCCGCACCTGCGGCCCCAGAAAAAATATCAGCAGCGGCACCATCAGGCCCCAGGCCAGCACGCCGCCCGAAAATTGCAGCGCCGCCAGCCGGATTCCAATGATGTATCCCACTCCCAGGTACGCGGGGCTCACGCTGGGTGCCGAAATCATGCTCGCGCCCCCGGTTGCTAAGACATTCGTACTGTCCGACATGCCCAGTCGGACCTGGCTGCGGCCCAAATGGCCGATGGGGAAATGGAAGTCTTTGTCGGACGCGAACAGTCCAAAGCGCCCCAGCAGGTAAACCAGCCCGCCCACGCCAATGTTCCAAAACAGATATTTCGCCGCTTCGGCGCCCCGTTGTCCCGCCTTGTGAATCTCTGACGCCGCCAGCGATTCCGGAAACGGTAGTTCCGGATCTTCCACCATGCCTCGCCGCACCAGAGAAATAAAAAGCACTCCCAGGATGCTGCCCACCATGATCAGCGCCGTAGACTTCCAGTACGCATCGCGCCACCCGAAAGAAGGCCAGGCCCGCGCAATCAGAAAGGCGGGAATCGTGAAAATCGCGCCCGCCGCCACCGACTCCCCGATCGAACCTGCGGTACGGGCAATGTTTTCTTCCAGCAACGATCCTTTCCAAGCCCGTAGCACCGCCATCGAAATAACCGCCGCCGGATAAGTGGCCGCGATCGTGATCCCTGCTCGCAACCCAAGGTAGGCGTTCGCCGCTCCCAGCACGATGGTCATTCCCAGCCCCAACAACATGGCGCGGAGCGTGAGTTCCTTCATCTCCATGTTCTCAGGCACATACGGGCGATGCTTCGTCGGACTCACGGCGCTCGGCTTGTCTTCAGGACTCATGAATGGGATCCTCGTAACTGGTCAGGGTTCATATCGAGCGAGAAGGCGCGACGTTAGCACGCGCGCAACCCGCTTTACAAGTCTGTGTACTCTTCGACTACTACCTGTCGACGATGTGTGCAAAAATGGAACACTCATTTGTTAAAGTAGTCGTGCCAGCTTCTGGCGGCTGGCGCCGGAAACGAGTATGGGGTCCAGTCAATTTCGATGCAGGCGCTGCGGAAGCCATGAGATCCACCCCTCCCGCTCGCGCAATTTATTGGAAAAGTACCTGCTGCCGCTATTGCGTTTTCGCCCCGTGCGTTGTGGGCACTGTTTGCGGCGTCGCTATTGTTTCACCCACCAAATCCGCCGCAAGGACCGGGTGTGCGCGATGATGCCGCCGCCGGAAGCCGGGTAGTGTCTCAGTTTCAATCACTGACTGCTCTGCCGCAGTTCTCCGCACCCTCCGCCGCAACCCGCTCCGCTCCGCATTGCGTCCCGCAATGCGGCCCGCTATACTGAGCTAGATTCGTCCGGTTTGGATCCCTAGCAGCACGGCTGGACGAGGGAGGTTTGTCTTCAGCAGTTCTGGGGATTCAACTCGCGCTCCTGGGACCAAAGTTGCCACGCCGGAAAGCTTCTTGGTCTCTTGGGTAAGCAGCGCCGCGGAAAGCCTATTTGCTACCTTGTTCCCGTCCGGTTGCCGCCTCTGCGGCGCCCCGTTAGTCAAGATCTCACGGTTACCGGCCTGTGAAGAGTGTCTGGCTGCCATGCGCCCCATCGCCGGGGGGACCTGCGCCATCTGCGGCGAACGGCTTTTCACTCCCTATGCGCTGTCTGCGGATGCGAGCGAACCCCGCTGCGGCCTGTGCCGCCGCCTCGAACCGTCCTTCGCGCGGGCAACCGCCTACGGCACCTATGAGGGTGGCCTGCGGGAATTGATTCATCTGCTGAAGTACGAGCAGGTCATGCCCGCAGCCGGTGTCTTGGGACGCATGTTGGCGGAAGCCATCGCCGATCTGGAACCCTTCTTCGCCCAAGGCACGGTGCTCGTACTCCCCGTGCCCCTGCATGCCGGGAAACTCCGCCGCCGCGGCTTCAACCAAGCGGAGCTGATCGCCCGCGCGGCGCTAAAGCATCGGCCGGGGGAAGGCCGCCTGGCGCTCAATGTCGGCGCATTGGTTCGCTTGCGGCCAACCCAATCGCAGATCGGCCTGACCCGCCATCAGCGGCGGGAGAATCTTCGTGGCGCTTTCGCCGCGGTTAGGCCAAAGGATATCGCCGGCCGCGAGATTCTGCTGGTCGATGATGTATTCACTACCGGCACCACCGTTTCCGAATGCGCCCGCATCTTGCGCCGCGCCGGCGCCTCCAAGGTGTGGGTCGCCACGGTAGCCCGCACCCTCCGGGAAGAGGCCAACCGCGCCGAGACGCAATCCAGAATCGAAGTTCGCCTAGCCACTGCGGCCCACGGTTAGCGAATCAATGGCGGCGCACGAAGCCACCGCCACAACGGTTGAAAGGCTACTGATCGAACTGATTGTTGGGAAATTGAATGTCGGGAAACTTGCACAATTCGCTGGCTGGCTCGGCCCGGCCGCTCTCTCCCGCCGTTCTCGGCATGCACACGGAGAGCAACGGTCACGTGCTACACGCTCCCGTGCTGGTGCTGAACGCGTCCTATGAGCCCATCAATGTGTGCGCTGCACGCCGTGCCATCGTGCTAGTGCTCAAGGGCGTAGCCATGACCGAGGAGGAAAACGGACACTTCCTGCACGCCGCCCGGCTGGCGCTGCGCGTGCCTTCGGTCATTCGCCTGCTCGAGTACCGCCGCATTCCGCACCAGGCGCGCACTCTGTCGCGCAAAAACATCCTGCTGCGCGACCGCAACGCCTGCCAATATTGCGGCGAGGTGCTGCCCTCCGGCGAACTAACTCTCGACCACGTAGTGCCCCGCTCGCGCGGTGGCACCTCCACCTGGGAAAATCTGGTGGCGTGCTGCCACATCTGCAACCGGCGCAAAGGCAATCAGTTCCTCGCCGAGGCAGGCATGAAGCTGCTACGCGAGCCCCGCGCCTTCAACTTGCACACCAGCCGCCACATCATGCGCCTGATGGGCCGCTCCGACGACAAGTGGCGCAAGTATTTGTTCTATTGAGAACAGAGCTTTGAGCCGTCAGCTTTCAGACATTAGCGTCGAGCAAGGTTTCGTAGCGCCGGCGTCCCGCCGGCTGTCGTGGGAGCGTCCCGCTCCCACAGCAAGAATGAGCGTTCATGGATAGAATGCCCAAAGCCAATTGCCAATTGCTGAAAGCTGACGGCTGAAAGCTGGCTAGAAGCTAGAAGCTAGAAGCTACTTCGGCTTATCCGGCGCATCGGGTGTCGGTGCAGGCGTTGCCGCCGGTGGTTGATCGCCTTTCTGCACGTCCTTCCCGTCGTAGGTAATCTTCACTTTGGACCCGAACTGCTTGTAGTCCTCGTATTTTATGATCTCCCGGATGTGCACGTCGTTCGTCTTGAAATGCAGGGTGTCATCGGCGCGGGTGAAGGCCGGAAACCAATATTTGCCGTCAACCTGCTGCCGCCAAGTGGTGAACTTGGGAAAAAGATTTTCATTGTCCTTCTTGCGGATGTCCGGCACCGTTTTGCCGTAAGTCTTCACGATCTGGAAATCGTGATCATCCACCCAGATGCGCCCCTGAAAATAGCGTTTCTTCGGCTCTATTTTTTTCGGAGCCATGTCGAACACATAGCAGTGCAATTCGTCCTCCTGCTGCTGTCCGACGTAGAGCAAGTCGTACTCCGGGATCTCCTCCGGGGTGAGAACAAAAGGCATCAGGTGCCGCATGTCCTCCAGATCTTCTTGCGACATGGAAATACCGCCCTGATCCAGCGTGGAGGCAGGCGCGAACACCACATTTTCAACCCGGCCTCCCTTGTCATCGAACAGCACGTCGAAATCCTCCTGATAGATCCCGGTGGTGGTGTTGCCATCGAGGGTCCTCACCGTCACCGACTGCCGGTAGGTGTATAGCTCGCGCGCGGCCTTGAATTCCTTTTCCTTGGCCGTGAAACGCCGGATGATCTCGTCGGTAGTGATCCCCTTTGGCTGGGAACTATCGAGCGCGCCTTCGTCGGCGAGCGCTGGGGATGCCAGGGGACCAAACAGGGCAAGGGTGACAACTCCGGCCAATAGGAAGCGCAGCATGGATTTCATATTGACTACTGTAGCAAAACCAGGCGAAAGGTTGTCTCAAGTCACTGCCGCCCAGGCGCCTCGGCCCTCTCCGCTCAGAGGAACCCGGCGCATCAGGGCGGCAACTCTACCCCAACTTAGATTGCCAATCATGTCCGGGAGTTGCCGAAGACATACCTTATCACTCCCTACTCCCAACGCTCCTTCCGGAGCTGGGCAATCTTGCGGCGGTCGCGCTTCGACGGCCGCCCTTCCGGCGCGGGCGTGAAATTCATCAGCGCTTTGCGCTCGGCTGCGACTTTCAGCCGCGATTCACGGCTGGCGTCCGTCTCGCGATAGAGCGTCTGTGCGACCGGCGCCGGCCCCCGCACCTCACTGAGAAGGAGCACTTCGACCTGAAAATCTCCGCCCTCAGTCCGAATCTGCAAGAGGTCGCCGATTTTGACCTCGCGGGCGGGCTTGGCCGGCTGCTGGTTGGATTGAATTCGACCCAGCTCGCACGCTCGCCCCGCCAAGCTGCGCGTCTTAAAGAAGCGCGCCGCCCAAAGCCACTTGTCCATCCGCACGCTGGCCATGATTTATCTTAACTGTAGAGACGTTGCTTGCAACGTCTTGCCCGCGGAATCAAAATGCCCGAACTCCCCGACATTGCCGCCTACATCACCGCCCTCGAACCCCGCATCGTCGGGCAGCCGCTCGCGCATGTGCGCCTGGCGAGCCCGTTCCTGCTGCGCACGGCGCAGCCGCCAATCTTAAGCGTGGAGGGCCGCGTTGTGCACGAGTTGCGCCGAATCGGCAAGCGAATCGCCATTGGCGTGGAAGGCGATCTCTGGCTGGTTCTCCACTTGATGATCGCCGGCCGCTTGCATTGGCGCCCGCCAGGAGCAAAGCTCGGGGGCCGGCGCAACCTGGCCGCCTTTGATTTCCCCGAGGGCTCGCTCGTGCTTACCGAAGCTGGCGCGAAGCACCGCGCGTCGTTGCATGTTCTTGCTGGCGAAGTGGCCTTGCGTGCCATCGACCCTGGAGGAATCGACGTCTTCGCCAGCGACTTTAATTCGTTTCGCAACGCGCTCACCGCCGAAAACCGCACCCTCAAGCGCGCCCTCACCGATCCGCGCATCGTCAGCGGCATCGGCAACGCCTATTCGGACGAAATCTTGTACGCCGCCCAGCTGTCTCCCATCGCGCTGACCCATAAGCTGAAGCCGGAGGAATGGGAACGCCTGTTCGCCGCCACTCGCGACACGCTCAATCTCTGGATCAACCGCCTGCGCGCCGACGCAGAAACTGCTTTTCCAGAAAAAGTAACCGCGTTTCGCAAGGATATGGCGGTCCACGGACGCTACAATCAGCCCTGCCCGCGGTGCGGCGAAAAAATCCAGCGCATCCGCTACGCCGACAATGAAACCAACTATTGCGCCCGCTGCCAAACCGGCGCAAAAGTTCTCGCCGACCGAAGCTTGTCCCGCCTGCTGCGAGGGGACTGGCCACGCACCCTGGACGAATTGGAGGCGCTCAGACGCCGCTAGACCTCGCTGTCGCCGTAGAGACGTAGCTCCGCTACGTCTCGCCGGTCTTACCTTCGCGCTTTCCCGCACCTTTGCGGATGATTGACAAGACGTAGCAAAGCTACGTCTCTACAGAAGACGGCCCTGGGGCGAAGTCGAAAGTAGTGCCCGCTCCACATGTTCACTGCAACAAGTGCCGACGCTAGGTTGTGTAATAAGATGACCTTTTGCTCCCATGCCTTCCACTCCACAAAGCGAAGCCGCGGAAGTCTCTCCCGGCCTGCCGCAGGAAATCGCCCGCATCGCCGCTTTGCCGGAGGTGCGCACCGCGTTTGCCTGGCTGCGCAGCCAGGAGCCGCAATTTGCGCAATGGCAGGTGGAGATGGCGCGCATTCCGGCTCCGCCCTTTGGCGAAGCGGCCCGCGGAGATTGGTTGCGCGAACGGTTTCTTGAGCTCGACCTCGAAGACGTCTCCATCGACGAGGTGGGTAACGCCTTTGGCCTTCGGCCGGGCCTGGACGCGGGTTGCGTCACCCTGAGCGCGCACATCGACACGGTTTTTCCGGTCGGCACGCCGCTGAACGTCCGCCAACAAGGCACGCGCCTGTATGGGCCCGGCGTCTCCGACAATGGCGCTGGCGTAACCGCTCTGTTGGCGGTGGCCGTCGCGATGCACAAAGCCAAGGTGCCGCATCGGTCGCCCATTTTGTTCATCGGCAATGTGGGCGAAGAGGGGGAAGGCGATTTGCGCGGCATGCGCCACATCTTCACCCACTCGCGTTGGAAGGACGCCATCGCCTGCAGTCTGGTCCTCGACGGCGCCGGCTCCGACACCATTGTCGCCGAAGCCCTGGGCAGCCGCCGTTTTGAAGCCATCGTTCGCGGCCCTGGAGGCCATTCCTGGTCCGACTTTGGCGCGCCCAGCCCGATACTCGCGCTGGCCCGCGCCATTCAAACCTTCAGCCAAACCCCGGTGCCCGCGTCGCCCAAGACCACTTTCAATGTGGGCGTGGTTCGCGGCGGTACTTCCGTGAACTCCATTCCGGAATCCGCCAGCATGCGCGTGGATATTCGTTCGACCTCGATGGCGGAAATGGAGCGTCTGGAGGCGGCGCTCCGGCAAGCGCTCGAAAGCGCCGTCGAAGAAGAATCGCAGGCAACGGAGAAGCGCAGCCCCACGTCCGCCGCCCGCCGTCCTTTCGGCTTGAGTTATGAAGTCGTTCCCATCGGCAATCGCCCGGCAGGCGAACTCGCCGCCGCCGCTCACATCCTGCAGGTGATCCACGCGGTGGATGCGCATCTGGGGAACGCTGCGCAAATCCAACGCGCCTCGACCGACGCCAATGTTCCGCTCTCGCTCGGCCGGGAAGCCATCGCCATCGGCGGCGGCGGCACCGGCGGAGGCGCCCACACCCTGCAAGAGTGGTTCGACTGCTCCGGCCGCGAAGTGGGGCTTAAACGCATCCTGCTCGCCGTGCTCGCGCTGGCGGGAGTTTGAGTCAGCAGCCTGAGCGGTTCTATCGTGCGTCACCCACCTAGAAGCCAGTCTTGGCAAGGTAAACCATGGCATGGCCGTTGCCGGGAGCGCTCGGGGTCAGATTCGTCGCCCCCGAGATGAAGACCACGTAATGGCCATCCGCGCTGATCGCGGGGTAGCTGCTGAGGCTATTCGACTGGGTTTCAGGATTCGGCGCATTGGCAACCGACACCCTGACCGTGCTCGGGGTGCATCCCGACGCCACGCCAAAGCAGGTGTCGCGAACGAAGATGTCCTCAAAACCGCAGGCGGGCAAAGTGTCGCCGGGCACCAGATTTGTGGAAGTGGAGTCGAACGCTACGAAGCGGCCGTCGGAGGACATGGAAAGTCCCTGGCTGGGGCTTTGGCAATTGCCGACCGATCCGTCGTTCGCGAGCGACACCAGGCTGGTGGTTGGAGCGCAGCCCGCCGTAGCGCCGGTGCAAGTGTCGCGCGCGTAGACGTTGGTATTTCCGCCGACATTGGTGGAGACCAAGTTGGTGGCCTCGGAACTGAAGGCCACCAGCCGCCCATCGCTGGAAATGGCCGGAATTACTCCGTTGGAGACGACGTTATTGGGCTGGGAGCCGTCTGTTGCCAAGTCGGCTCGGACGGTGCTGGGGGTGCAGGGGGACGTAGCGCCAATACAGGTGTCGCGCCAAAATTCGCCCGGCACCTTGACTTCACCGGCGACCATGTTGGTTGCCCAGGATTGGAAGGCAACGTAGCGACCCGTAGCGCTTATCGCCGACGGGCCGCTAAACCCGTCGCGGGCCGCTCCCGAGGCGGAGGCTGAGACCAGAACCGTTCCCGGCGTGCATCCCGCAGCTACTCCGTCGCAGGTGTCTCGCACAAATATGTCGCCGATTCCGACTGTTTCGCCGGGGGCGACGCTTGGTGCTATCGAGCCGAACACCGCGAATCGCCCGTCAGGAGTTAGCGCTGTGCCGCCGCCTCTCACGATATTCCCATTCATGTCCACCGAGATCGCGGCGGTCTGAGCGACACACCCGGCGGCTGCTCCGGTACATGTATCGCGAAGAAACACGCAGGCAATTCCGGGGTTGCAATCGCCGCTGTTCGGAAGAATGTTGGTTGCGCTACTCTCGAATACAACGTATCTGCCGTCGGCACTGATGGCCGATGCGCGGCTGTGCCCGTTGACCGGAGAGCCGTCGTAGGTGATCGTAATGCGCCCCGTGCCAGGGCTGCATCCAAGGGGCCCGCCGATGCAAGTGTCCCGTTCGTATATTTCCTGAAACCCGCTCGCGGGGCCGGGTGCAAGGTTGGTGGCCGCAGACTGGAATGCCACATAGCGCCCGGTGGCGCTGATGGACGGCCCAACCAGACTGTCGCCGTTGGCCGGCGTGCCATCGGCGGCGACGGTAATCATCGCAACCACCCCCGCGGTTGCCGCTGCCGGTGAGGCAATTCCGAAAGAGAGGGAATTGGATGTGGCCCCGGAGGAACCGTCCTCTACCGTAATGGCCGCGGCGCCAGGAAGGGCCAGCAACGAACTTGAGATCGACGCGCTTAGGATTTGATTGGTGCCGAACGTCGTAGGCAGCGGCGTGCCGTTCCACTGCACGACCGAGGAATTAGTGAAGCCAGTTCCATTGACAAAGATGCTGGTGCTTCCAGTTCCGGCAACGGCGTAATTAGGCACCAGGACGTTCAGGACAGGTGAACCTGGCGGAGGCGGCGGGCCCACACCGCCTCCGCATTCGGTGGTGACCAGCGCAGCCACCGCGACTACGAGCGCAGCGGCGGCCTTCGCGAAACTGCCACCCAGCCAACGCATTCTCGGCCTCAGTTACTCCCCCCTGTCAGATTCGGCCCAGACACGGTTGCGGTAACCGCTGGCCAGGAAAAAAACTCTGTGTTGTAACCGTACGATGTGGACAGAGCATAGTTGGTTGCCGCGCCGTTGATCGCGGATCTTATCGTAATTGTTGACCCAGATGCGGTGGCGGAGACCAGAGAATCCGGGCTGTTCATTTGGCTGGCCAGACCGGTGGCCACCTGCGCGGTTGTGAACGTCCCGCCCTCGTACCATTGGGTGAAGGTCTGACCTCCGACAGTGACGGCGATGAAGCCGTCGTCATAAAAGGTGTACGGGCAGGAAACATAGGGCCAACTTGGGGTATAACACGGGTTATAGATGGTGGACAGAGGCCCTCCGTTTAGGGTGACCGATCCCGTGCTGGGGGCTCCGGCGGGGTCCCCTAGGGTCACGGTTAGGGTTTGGTTCATAACCGTGATCGTACCGACCAGATCTGTGTCGTTTGAATTGGGAGCCGCCGTAAGCGTAAACGATCCCGACCCCGTCCCGCTGGCGCCGGACGTAACCGTAAGCCAGCTTGAATTCGAGACGACCGACCAGACGCATCCGGTGTTGGTGACCACTGTGACCGTAAAGCTGCCCCCGCCCGGCTGAATGGCGATATTCGAGGCGGACAGGCTGTATAAGCAAACGCCCGCCTGGGTAACGGGAAAGCTGATGGTCGCGCTCCCGTTCCCGGCTTGGATCGCTCCGGTTCGCGGTACGGTCACTGGGTTTGCCGCGACGGAGAATTCGATGTTTTCGCTGGAAATCCCGGTGGCTCCTGACGTTATCGTGATCCACGGGGCATTACTTACGGCTGACCACTGGCAGCCCGCCCCTGTGTTCAGTTCAAGTGCGGCTGTCCCGGCGCCCGCCGAAATGGAATACGAGGAAGGCGAAGCGCTGAACGCGCAACTTGCCTGGGTGGGGACGTTAAATTGTGGGCCGCCCAGCACTTGGTCGAGCGCTGTGCGATCATACGGGCTGCGCGTGCTCCTCAGGTGCGAGTCAGCGCCGTTGATCGGATACTGAACTGCTGTGGCGGACGGATAGTTCTGGCTCGAGCTCTGCACGATCGCGTCCGACGCCGAGCCGCCCGATACGATTAGGTTCCAGAAAGCGTCGATTGCGTCCATGCCGATGAGTATCTCCGTATAGTACTCAATTTGCGCAGAGAGGTCGTCGCAGGGATCGAAGATCTGTTCTATGATCGTAGCCAGCAACGCTGTCTCAACCGTGTCGTAGGTTTCCTCCACTATTAGGGCAAAAGCGCGCTCTCCGCAGGGGCTCTCGGGCTCATCCGGCTCGCAGATTATCGGGGGATAGATGAACGGGGAAATGGTATCCCAGAGGATCCGCGCCTCATTCCACCTTTGAGGCGTATTCCCAATAATGCCAGCCTGCACAAAATCCTCTTTGTAACCATTCACCGTCGTGAGGAAGGTGCTGCCCGGCAGCATGTCCTGCATGTCCGGCAAACTGCTGTAAAACCCATCGGCAAGGGGAGGGGCGGCGTTGAGGGCCGTCCAGGCCAGAAAGCATACGCCGTTGTCATCCGGCGTACTGCACCCAGTGACTCCCCACAAATACTGCGCGAAGAACTCAAACCCGACGAGGATCGTGGGCCCGCCCGTCGCCGCTATGTCGGCCCCCTGGTTCGGCGTATCCATTGTGACTACGCCTTTGACCGGGCTGGCATTGGGGTTCTGCGTTTGGAAGTATTGCGCGGCGTAGCGCGAGATCAAACCACCCTGGCTATGGCCGATTAGGATGTAGCCCAACCCGCCAGCCGAGCTGATGTCATTGACTAGCTGGGTCCCTTGGCTCGACAAACTGTTCGTGGACGGGTAGCTCGTGACTACTTCCTTGCCAAAGCGGAAGTCCTGGTTTAGCCACGGCACCATGCGGTACCAGGTCTCCCCGTTTGACAGGAAGCCATGTTGAAACACGACGTTCTGAAGGCCCGCCCTGGTTGGTAACGGTGGTTACCGCATTTGGATTCGCGGTTAGCGTGGCGCTCGGAATGCTGGCTGACGATGTTGGCGGTTGCTGTGCGGTATAACCCTTCGCGGCTCGGGCAGAATCTTGGGTTGGATTGTCGTACCAGCTCAGATTTGCAAACTGAACAGTGCGGGTCACGGTCGCATTTGGGATTGAGGGAGTGATTGCCACTTGCTGCGCCACCCAGTTCGACCCGGATTGCGCATACGTCCATTGGGCGACTCCGCCTCGTGTCGTCGGGAGACCCAGATAGGCCGTCGAGGAGCCAGCGTAGGAGAGTGCCGCGCTTCTGGCAGTCGCGTAACTCTGGATATTAGATACGACCAAATTGCTGATGACCGAAGGCCCGGGGTTGGTCCCTAACAGGTTAAACGGCCAGTTCGCAGGAAGACCAGAGAAGGAGACCCCGGGCAAAGGTGAACCGCTCTGACCAAAGACCGTGACCTGGCCTCCGGCAAACCGAATAAAACCTAACGGGTCCCCATCGGTGTTGATCGGATCGACTGGGCCCCCTTTTGGCCATACATTCATCACCAAAGCGCCCGTTGTGTCGTACCCGGCCTCGAGGTGAAATGTCTGGGTTGGAGGCGCCACCGTCAATGCGCTGGAAGTGGTTTTTGTCGCCGGGTTGTAAATAGATTGAGGCAAATTGATCGTTGCATTGCCAGTGATTGTGAGATCTACGACGATCCACGTGTCGCTTCCGTTGATACCTGAGTTCTGCGAGAGAGTAGTTTGGCAGTAGACTGCCGGCGACAGAAGCAAGAAGATTCCAAGGAAGGCTTGGACAGCTAGCGTGAGCCTCGACATAACTTCCCCTTTTCGAGCGCATGCACGCGCTCACGATCTATGTAGGCGCTGGATGCGCCCTGCCAGGTCTTGGGGAAGATGAGTGCACGGAAGGACCAATCACGGAGCCCCCTTCGTGCGGAGCCTCCTTGCACACGGTGATTCTTAGCGCGTTTGCATTATTGATGTCAAGTAAAAATCGAAACCATCTCAGAAACTGGAATTCGCCCGGCTGGGGTGGAAGGGAATTGTCACCACCGCTTCCAAATCCACGGCGCTGCCGTTCTTGGTGGCGGGGCGGAAGCGCCAGCGGGCTAGGGCATCGCAAGCGTATTGGTCGAGGCGATCATCCACGCTGCGCAGCACTCTCACGTTAGAGACCGACCCATCGCTGCGAATCACCGCATAGAGCGTCACCTTGCCTTGGATATTCTGCTTCATGAGCTCCAAGGGATACGCGGGATCGGCTTCCGCCATGGCCGCGGGAGCAACCAGGTCGCCCTGATCCGGCGGGCCGGCGTTTACGTGAAGCTCCGCGAAGTGGATGATCCAACTTCCGCCCGAGGAATTCAGGTTGGGGACGTTCAGGGTCATGGCGTAGAACTTGCGGTCGCCGAAAATTTCTTTTTCCGCTTCGGTGGCGCGGCTGCTGGGAACTTCAGACACCGCGTGGGACGCATTTGCGCTTACCCGCGGCGGCGTGAGCTTCGCCATTTGCACAGGGTCGCCGCTTTGTGCGCCGCCGCTGCCGCTTCCCCTGCCGTTTCCACCGATTGCGGAATGATTCGCCGCGTTGGGACCTTCGCCGACATGCAGTCCGGCAGGAATGTCGGAGCGGCCGGAGCCCGCTTCGGTTCCAGCCTGCGCGCCGTTGCCGGCAATCTCCGGCGTGCCTGCCGCGCCCGCTTTGCCCTGCGGAGTGGCCGCAAAACTTCCCCGGCGATTGCCGGCGGGGGGCTGCACCGGCCCGCTCGGCGCCAGCGGATGAATGCCCAGTGCGATCAGCCGGCCTCCCGAATTCGAAGTTCCGGAGCCGTGGACGGATGGCGGAGGCGGCACGGCGCTGGAGTTGCCCAGGCCGGCGCGCCCGCGCGCCAGAGTTCGTTGCGCCGCGACCGGCAACAGCGGCGCGGGCGCGACCACTTGCGTGCGGCCAATGTTGATATCGCCCAAGCGGCGGACGGAAGTGGCATCCACCACCGGCGATGGCTCAACCACCGCGGGTTGGAGCGACTGCAGGACGCGCCGCGAGGCGGCAACTTTCACATCCGGCGGCGGCGCGACGGCGGACACGCTCAAATCTGGAACCCTGGAATCTGCCAGCGAATGTTGCGTGAGCGCGATCGGCACCGCTAGTGGGGTTTTCGGCCAGTTGACGACGTTGGGCAACGGTACGTCATGGGTCAACTTAATGTCGGGCGGCGCGACAATAGTCTGGCTAGGATTGTCGGCTTCCGGCGGCACGGAGATGATCGGTTGCGGAGCAAACGCGGGCGCACCTTTCTGCGGACGCGCTCGTGTCTTGCCGGTTTCGAGCGGCGGCAGATATTCGGTGGCCGAGTAGAAGATCACGTCGTTGTGGTCGAAGACGGGAGGTTCCGCAATCTGCGAGTGCTTGGGCCAGTACGCGGAAAGTGTCAGGATCAGGGCCGTCAACGCGATGTGGCCGAAAGCCGACTGCGAGAACCCGCCCCAGGGCAGGCGGGAGGTCACGAAAACATCCGGCCAAAAGGCGGCCGGCCAGGAGGCGAGACGAAGCGGGAGCTGCCGGCGCGGCCAGAGCGCATCCGCCAGATTGCGGAAAAAGGCCCGGTGCCACGGTGGCAGCGTGACCAGCAGCGTGGGCGGGGCCACCGGGCTCAGCCCACTGTCGACTACGGATTCGGTCAGTTCCGGGGTTTGTTCCATGCATTCACCGCAGACGGGTCGAAGATTCCAAGCCATCCCCAAAAAGCGTCCAAAAACAACAGCAGCCCTGCCCGAGGCAGACGGCTCTCGGGAGAGCTCGCGGCTATTATAACGGGCTTGCCAAGCCCGTGGCGGCTTTTCGTTTCGGTGCCATCCATCCCACGGAGCGACCTTCCATGTTCTAATACCGCCATGGTTTTAGGTGCTGACGTGAGGAGAATCGGCGCAACCGTCTTGCTGGTGCTGTGGTTCGGCGGTCTTCCACTGGCTGCGCAGAAGCCTTCGCAAGATGCCGCGCCGGCCCGACCCGTCGAAGACTATTCCGGCATGTATACCTTTCTGCAGGAAGGCGAGTTCGTGCAAATCTCGGTGGAAGACGCGGGCCGGGTGACCGGATTCGTTTCGCGTTACGGCGACCAGGAGAGCGATCACGGCGTGTTTCTCGATCAGTTCTTCAAGGACGGCAAGCTCGACGGCAAGAAGCTCAGTTTCACTACCGAGACCGTGCACGGCACATGGTATGAGTTCAAGGGCACGGTCGAGCGCGGAGAAGGTAAGAATCCCGGCGATGAGGCGTATTACGTGCTCAAGGGCACGCTCAAGCAGTACACGTCCGACGTCAATCACAAGGTCAGCTCAAAATCGCGCGACGTAGTGTTCAAGGCCTTTCCCAAGGACCTGGGATCGGAGCCGGAGAAGCCGCAGTAGGCATGTCTTGCTGGGGTCGGGAAGGGCACGACATCGCAGTCGTGGCGCAGAGCCGGCGGGCTCTCAGGCGCTGAAGCGCGGCCACTATTTCGGCGAATCTAGTGGCACGAGTAAAACTCGTGCCCCTTCCCGTGCCGCGTCACCGGAAGATCGGAGTCTTTCCGGTCCGAAACTCGTGCCCTACCCGTGACCACACGCCCAACCGCGACCGCCAAGCGGCGAATGACAATACGCTCAAACCCGTAGCCACAATAAGCAGTTCTCAATCAACCGCACGCGTTGTATTCTTCGGGACGTGCCGCGCTCGCATGCTCCTGGCCGCTCGCCCACTGCCGCCCTTTTCCTGGGCCTGGTCATCACACTGGCTGCAGTGGTGGCATACTCCGCTTACATTACGCGGCAAATCTCGAGCTTGCGGAAATTGCAGGACAACCTGGTCGACCGCAACCGGAAAGATTCGCTGCAACTGCTGCGCATCCAGAATGATCTGAACTTGCTGGGCCTGGCGATGCGCGACATGCTGGATAACGACGAACCCTACCCGCTCGCCGCGTGGTCGTCGCAATTCCAGCGCATCCGTTCCGATCTCGACGACGCGCTCCGCCTGGAAACGCAAGTGGCGGTGGCCGACCCCACGCCGGAACAGAGCCAATACCTGCGGAGCCAAGTCGCCCAGTTCTGGACCGCAGCCGACCGCACCTTCGCGCTGGCGAAAGACGGCAAGCAAGCCGAGGCGCGTATCCAAATTCAGCTTTCGCTGCAAGCGCGCCAAGCCGCGCTGAGCACCGCGGTGGCACGGTTGCTCGTGCAAAACAACGCCAGTGAAGAACAGGCGGCCCAACAGATCGGGCAGATTTACGCCGGAGTGCAACGGCAGGTCTATCTTTTTCTGACCGGAACGCTGATTGCGATTCTGTTAACCAGTCTCTATCTGATCCGTTCCAACCGCCGGCTGTTTGCGCAACTGGCTGCGCTCTCCGAACAGCGCAGCGAACTGGCGCAGACGTTGATTTCCACGCAGGAATCCACGCTGCGCTATATTTCGCGCGAGCTGCACGATGAGTTCGGTCAAATTCTCACCGCCATGGGATCGATGCTGGGCCGGGCGGGGAAGCACGCACCGGAAGGATCGACTTTGCGCGCGGAATTGGAAGAAGTTCGCGAAATCGCGCAGAGCACGCTCGAGAAAGTGCGCAGCCTGTCGCAGGCTTTGCATCCGGTGATGCTCGACGAGGCGGGCCTGGAGAGCACGCTCGACTGGTATTTGCCGGTAGTGGAAAGGCAATCTGGCATTGACATAAGCTATGAGAAGTCGGGCGCGCCGTTTACTCTCGAGGGCGATGCCGCCATCCACGTTTACCGCGTGCTGCAGGAAGCCTTGAACAATGTGACGCGGCATTCCGGCGCGAAACAAGCCTGGGTGCGGTTGCGCTTCCTGCCGAGGAAATTGGAACTCGAAGTGGAAGATCACGGCAAGGGATTCGTGGCGCAAACCGCCAAACAGGGCATCGGACTGGTCGCCATGCGCGAGCGCGCGGAGTTGTTAGGCGGCAAGATTGCATTTTCCTCTCCGCCTGCGGGTGGAACCCTGATGCGGCTGGAAATTCCAAGAGAGAAAAGCGAAAGAACGGAGGCGCATGCGGAAGATTTCCGTCCTGTTGGTGGATGACCACGCGCTGGTGCGCCGGGGATTCCGGCGCATCCTGGAAGACGAAGAGGATATCGCGGTAGCCGGCGAGGCCAGCGATGGCCAGGAGGCGGTGAAGCTGGCACGCGAACTTCGTCCGCAGGTGATCATTATGGATTGCGCCCTGCCCGGCATGAATGGGTTGCAGGCCACGCGGCAAATTCTGGAAGACCTGCCGCAAACTCTGGTGCTCATGTTGAGCATGCATCCGGAAGAAACCTGGGTGCAGCAGGCACTGGCGGCGGGAGCCCGCGGCTACATTCTGAAGAATGCGATGGAGCTGGATCTGGGCGCGGCCGTGCGCCGCGTGGTCGGCGGAGAGAAGGTGCTTGATTCGCAACTGGAGCGCGGCAAAGAACTCAAAGGTGAGCGGGGCGCGGCGCTTACCCAGCGTGAGCTGCAAATCCTGCAAATGATCGTGGATGGCAAATCCAACAAAGAGATCGCCAGCGCGCTAGATCTCAGCGCGAACACCGTGGCCGTGCATCGCGCCAACATGATGGACGCGCTCGGCATCCACAAGACCGCGGAGCTGGTGGTTTACGCCATTCGCAATGGGCTGGTCACCCTTCCGTGAATCGCCGGACGTTTCTCCAGGGGATGGCGGGTCTGGCGTCGGCCGCGAGCTTGCGGCTGCCGCGGGCATGGGCCTTGCCGTCCGCTGCTCTTGGATTTCGCCTGGTGGATGTGACCGGGCCCGCGGGTTTGCATTTCCGCCACAACAGTGGCGCTTACGGCGGCAAGTTTCTGCCGGAAACCATGGGATCGGGCTGCGCTTTCCTGGATTATGACGGCGACGGCTGGCAAGACATTCTTCTGGTCAATGGCATGGACTGGCCCGGCCACAAACGCCAGCGCAGCACGCTGGCGCTCTATCGCAACAATCGCAATGGGACTTTCTCCGATGTGACGCGCGAGGCTGGCCTGGACCTCGAAATGTATGGCATGGGCGTGGCGGTCGCGGACTACGACAACGACGGCCATCCCGATATTTTGATCACTTGCGTCGGGCAGAATCGCCTGTTCAAGAACACCGGCAAGGGAAAGTTTGTGGATGTAACCAAATCCAGCGGGCTGAGCGGGCGGGAAGCCTTCAGCAGCTCGGCTCTGTGGTTCGATTTCGACCGCGACGGCTTGCTGGATTTGTTTGTCTGCAACTACGTCAAATGGTCGCCGGAGCACGATGTTTTCTGTAGCAACGACGGGAAACGCAAGTCCTACTGCACCCCGGAAGCCTATCGCGGGGAGACTTGCTGGCTATTCCACAATCGCGGCGATGGCACGTTCGAGGACGTAACCGCGCACAGCGGAATCTTCGACAGCAGTTCGAAGTCGCTGGGCGTGGCCATGCTCGACTATGACCACGACGGCTGGCCTGATCTGCTGGTGGCCAACGACACTCAGCCCAACAAGCTGTACCGCAACAATCGCGACGGCACCTTCAAGGACGTCGCGGTCGAGGCTGGCATTGCCTTCAGCGCCGACGGCAAAGCCCGCGCCGGCATGGGGGTGGACGCCGCCGATTTCGATAACTCCGGCAGCACGGGCGTTGCCATCACCAATTTCGACGACGAGATGATTGGGCTCTATCGCGCCTCCGGCGGCGGAGATTTCGCCGACGTGGCTACGCCGAGCGGCGTGGGAATGGCGTCGCGAGACCGGTTGGGCTTCGGCTGCATTTTTATGGATGCCGATCTGGATGGCTGGCTCGACTTGGCCGTCGCCAACGGCCACATCGACGAAACTGTCCGCAACATCCGCGGCAATGTCGGCTATGCGCAGCCACCGCAGTTGTTTCTTAACGATGGCAAAGGGAAGTTCCACGATGTGGCCGCCGAAGTTGGCGGCGGTTTTGGCCAAGCTAAGGTTGGCCGCGGCTTGGCGTACGGCGATTTTGACCGCGACGGGGATCTCGATCTGCTCATTACCACCAACAATGGCCCCGCGTATCTCTATCGCAACGACCAGCTTGCCGGAAACAAGAGCATTCGCATCGAACTGGTCGGCACCCAATCGAACCGTGATGCCATTGGCGCGACGGTTCAGATCGTGGCCGGCGATTTGCGCCAGACGCGAATGGTCAAAGGCGGGTCGAGCTATCTTTCGCAAGCCGAGCTGCCGCTCACTTTCGGCTTAGGAAAACGAGGACAAATTGATCGCTTGCTCATCCAGTGGCCGGGAGGGGTAGCCGAGGAATACAAGAATCTCGCCGCAGGCCGTGCCTATAAGTGTACTGAATCCAAGGGCATAAATGCGAGGCAGGGCTTCTAGTTCCGAAAAGGTCTATGTTTTTCCGTACAAGAAATATTTATGAGTTCTAGTAGTAATTCACTATTGCATAGTTTCCTCTCCAGAGTTAACTTGTATGCAGAATTAGTCCTCTTACGGCGCTCTCCGGCCCGCATCTGAGGAATTTCCCACGCGAAGGGTAGGCAGCGTTGCCTACCCTTTTTATTTGCCTCTCAGTTTTCCTCAGGAGAGCCGGCGTCTAACCAGAGAGGGTTAGCGTCCAACTCGCCTTGGCTACCCGCGATTGCCGAAAAGGTATATTCTTGAACCCGAAATATTCCGGGAGGAAGTTTGCATATGGACCTGCGCGCTAGCGCTTTCTGGGTGCGTCTCAGAAGCCATCGTTACGGCTACACCTTTACGATTATGGCAACCTTGGCGGTGGGCATCCTGCTAGGCACGGTGATCTCATTCGGTGTCAAGGGCCAGGAAGACAAGAAGACTGACGCGACTCCTTTGACCATCCCGGCGCCTCGCCAGCTCTCCAATCAATTTTCCACCATCGCTAAACAGCTAGAGCCCAGCGTAGTCAATATCAACACCGAATCGATGATTAAGAATCCCCACCGCGGCCAAAAAGGTCCCGACGATGGCGACGACGACAACTCCATGGATGACTTCTTTAACCGCTTTTTCGGCGGCCAGGGAGGACAAGGGGGGGCGGGGGCGGACGGTAGCGCAATTCGTGAGCGTTCGCTCGGTTCGGGCATGATTGTCGATCCCAAGGGATACATCATCACCAACCGGCACGTGGTGGAGAAAGCGGATCGCATTCGCGTCGCGCTGCGGGATGATCCGCCGGGCGTGCTGCATGACGCCAAGGTGGTGGGGGAGGACGCAGAGACCGATCTGGCAGTGATCAAGATCGATGTGGATCATGTCCTGCCCACCGCCAAGTTAGGGAACTCGGACAGCATGCAGGTCGGGGACTGGGTGCTCGCCGTCGGCAGCCCGTTTGGCCTGCAGGAAACCGTAACCGCCGGCATCGTTTCCGCCATGGGCCGCAACATTGTGCCGCAGCGCGCATTTCAATCTTTCATCCAGACCGACGCGGCCATCAATCCGGGCAATTCCGGAGGGCCGTTGGTGAATATGGACGGCGAAGTCATTGGCATCAACACCGCCATCCTTACCGAGACCAATTCCTACGCCGGGGTGGGATTTGCATTGCCGTCGAACACCATCGTGTCGGTCTACAACCAGCTGATCGGTCCCGACCACCGGGTGGCGCGCGGGTCCATTGGGATTGAATTCAACGCCCAGGAGAATCCCGCCATCGCGCGCGTATACGGCAGCGGCTCCGGCATCACCGTTTCCAGCGTGGTGCCCGGCAGCCCAGCGGAAAAGGCCGGCCTCAAGATCGGGGACACGATCGTCGCAGTGGACGGCAAGAGCGTGAAGACCGGCGACGAACTGGTCGCCGACATTGCCAGCCGCAAGCCCGGCGCGAAGGTCGATCTCGGCTTCGTGCGCGACGGCAAGAAAGACGATGCAACGGTGACGGTCGCCGACCGCGCCAAACTGTTTGCGGCCCGCCTGGGCGAAGATGACGACAATGGAGAGGATTCCGGACCGAAGGAAAGCAAATTCGGGGTCACCGTGCGGGCAGTTTCTCCGGATATCGCCGACCGGCTGGAAATTCCCGCCGGCAAGGGCGTGATCGTGCAAGACGTGAAGCCCAACTCGTTCGGCGACGATATTGGGGTTGCCCGCGGCGACGTCATCCTCGAAGTCAACAAGCGGCCGGTGAACAGCGAGGAGGATTTTGCCCGCATACAGGCCAGCCTGAAGAGCGGGCAGGATGTCGTGTTCCTGGTGCGTCAACGCGGCGCCGGGGCGCAGGACGGCACCATCTTTTTGGCCGGTACACTTCCGTAACTGCGATGGCGTTGGTCCGAGCTGGCGCTGCACCCTCGGTTTGAGGGATCATTGGCAGACGCCAGAATCGAATGCGAGGTTCGCCTCCATTCCGAACGAAGGGGCTCCCGGGCATCTGGCGATCCGGTCCCCGAGGTGAAACTTGCGCGTGCTTCGTCGGACGGGGAAATTCTGGGCCTGTGGATTGCTCCTGGCGGCGGTGTCCCTGGACGCGCAGACTTCCCCGACGGCAACCACCCCGCCATCTAAGCCGGCAGCAAACACGTCGACTTCGAAATCGGCATCGACCACGGCGCCGAAGACCACGGCAACACGAAAAACTTCCGGCAAACACAAAAAGTCACACAAGACTACAGCCGGTTGGCGGAAACACGGGCAGCAAAAGATTGATCCGCAGCGCGCCAGTGAAATCCAACAAGCGCTCATCCGCGAGCACTACTTGACGGGGAGCGCGTCCGGCGTTTGGGACGACGCCACCGAGAAAGCCATGCAGCGCTACCAGAGCGACAATGGCTGGCAGGATAAGACCACACCGGATGCGCGCGCGCTGATCAAGCTGGGGCTAGGGCCGGACACGCAACACTTGCTGAATCCCGATAGCGCCATGACGGCGGCGGCTCAGGCAGATTCGCCGCATCCTCCGGTGGCTCCCGCTGCCGATCCCGCTGGTGCAGACGATCCTCCGAAGAAATCGCAATAGGAGTTTGTCATTCCGAGCGCAGCGAGGAATCTGCTTCTCGCTTGTACTCACGAAAAAGCAGATTCCTCGCTGCGCTCGGAATGACAAACGTTTGATGTGCCGGGCAACTTCCGCCGAAAAGCCGACGAGTGCGCCTAGCTCCTCATGACGGGCCTGGGAGAATAGGGCAGCGGCTGGCCGCTGACGATGGCGCGCGGGTTGTCCTCGACCAACGCGCGCGCGACCTCGGGGCCGCAGATCAACTCGGCCTCTTTGCGGCCGGCGGAGAGAACCGGAATTCGATGCTTGGTGTCATGCGCGTCGGTGGCCAACACGTGCACGGCTTCGCGCTGCAGCAGCCACTCTGCGGTTCGCCATACCCGCTCTCCCCAGGCTCCGGTTAGCGCGGACGCCGTGACTTGCACCACGCAGCCCATTTCAACCCACTTCAACACCCGCTGCGGAGTTTGCTGGAGAATCGGATTGCGCTCGGGATGGGTGATCACCGGCGTGATTCCCTTGTCGCCGAGTTGGGTAAAACTCTCCTCGATCTGCGCCGGAATGCTGTAATTGCTCAACTCCACCAGCAGGTAGTGGCTGTTCTCGATCATGTACCGCTCGGGGTGCAACAGGGCGTCCCGCAGATTCTCGTAAGAGAGATGGAAGTCGCATCCCAGCGTGAGTTTCGGCGATTTTCCCACCAAGGCGCGCAGGCGGCCGAGTGCTTGGCTCAGATGTTCGCGGTCGTAGGCGTAGCGTTCGTTGGCATGGGGCGTAGCCACCATGTGCTCAATGCCGTCGGCGGCGGCCATGCGGCACATTTCCTGCGCAATGTCCCACGATTTGGCGCCGTCGTCCACCTCGGGAAGGATGTGGGAGTGGATGTCGATCAAGCTACAGGGCTCCAGAGCAAAAACCGGTAAGAAGATTTAAGCAGATTCGGGGGGAAAGAACAAAGGGGAGAAGAAGGGCCTCCCGAAAAGGCAATCGCCCAAGGAAAATTGCTTTTGGGTGGCGCAGCGCTATTGCAAACAGGCGATTTACACTCGTTGACCCGTTTTGAGCGTAATGGCGATGTTACGCCAGTCATCGATACACATTGGTGCCAGTTAGGCAGTCTGGGGATTGCGTTGCTCGAGCAGGAGGCGGAAACTTCGCGCACCGGCACATCATGACGAACGGCCGACTAGCTGACTGGGAAGTTGCGGCGCGACGGTGGGCGCAGAGACCACGAGGTAGCCGTGATTCCGACCATCACAACCAGATACGACATCGGGCCGGGCTCGATGTCTCCCGAAGCGACGTGTGATACGAGCGCACCCGTGAGGTTGAAGACCACCCCCGCGTAGGCCCACTCCTTCAGTCGGGGAAAACGCGGAATGACCAGCGCAACCGAGCCGAGGAGCTTCCAGACACCTAAAATGACGAGGAGATACAAGGGGTAGCCTAAGCGCTCAAACACTATGCGCACGTGAGGTACTCTCAAGACGTCCCATATGCCGCCGAGGACCAGCTCGAAAACAAGCAGACCGGTAGCTACCCAGTAGACGATAGCTCGAGTCCGCTCAGCTTTCGTAGCCGATGTCATCCAGACCGCCTTATCCGTATTATTTTGTAGGTGCTAGGCATCGACAGCCCTGTTGCAATCAGCCGTTATCGTAACCGATCCGACGCCGGATTAGCCATGTGCAGAAAAGCCGGACTTCCCGAAAAGGCAATCGCCCAAGGAAAATTGCTTTTGGGTGGCGCAGCACTATTGCAAACAGGCGATTTACACTCGTTGACCCGTTTTGAGTGTAATGGCGATTTAACGCCAATCAGCCGCGTGTTCGACAGTACAATTGCACTACATGCCCTCATTCAATCGGCGTCCCGTCATTGCTGTATGCGCGTGGGAGGCGTGTGTCATCGGTTATTTCCTCGCGTCCCTCGCGTTAACTGGTGGCCACATCTGGGGCACGGAATATGTCGTATGGATCGCTGAGCTGGCAATCTGCGGCTTGTTCGTCGTCGGGGCCGTGGCCTTGTTGTCGCGTCGTTTTGGGAAAATCGGAAGAGCAATCACAGGAGCGTTGTGTGGCCTCTTGCCCAGCGCGCTCATGCTAACTTGGGTGTTCGTAGCACGACCCGGCTTCGAGGCCTCTGCTGGAGGCGCGGGCATCGCGTACATGTTGGCTGCTCCGAGCGCGGTGGGCGGTGCATTTGCCGGAATCATTTGCTCTGGGCGGAAGAAAGCATCCGTGACCTCATAATTGTTGAGACAGGCGATAACGCTCAGAACCCCTCGATGAGTGCTATCGAGATATTTCAACAACTACGTCGCTCATCTACAATCTGCTTACTATGGTTGTGAAGTCTAGAGTCCGGGCGGTCGTTTCCGTGTTCCTCCTTGCAGGCATCGGTACCTGCTGGTTCGTTATCGCTTCCGACTATAGCGATGCCGCCACTTCCGGCACGTACCGACTGGTTCACAACGGTGCGAGATCGACTCTCGTCTTGCGGCCCGATCATAGTTTTAGACAGGAAGTGAGTGATTCCGGCGGGGTGCGGCGTGCTGAGGGCACATGGAGAAGGGTCGGAGAGGGCGGAGTTGCATTTTCACGGGATTTCCTGACATTTCCCGGAGAGCAGCGCGGCGAAGACGGCACCGCATATTCGGACATGCAACGGACATTTGGCATTTTGATTCACCTCTCTCTCCGCACGTATCAAGTCACGTGGTACGGCAGTGCGGACCCGGCAAGAACCGACCAAGTGGCTGGCCGCTATCAAGAAACGGAGGGGAATCATTCACGGACGTTGGTGCTGAACCCCGACCACACGTTCGATTGACCTGCCCCCAATTTCCGTTCAGGTAAGAATACGACAACTTTCTGCTTTTCCATCCTGGGTTTGAGCCGGGATGGGGGAGCGCGAGGGGCAAGGGACGGCGTTTGAGTCCCTTGCCTCTCGCTCAGCTGTGTAGAAGCTCGCCGCCTGCTCCGCCGCAAACTCTTTCGGCGTGCGGTAGCCCAAACTGCTGTGCGGACGCTCTTCGTTGTACTCGATCCGCCACGCCGCGATCTTCCGCCGCGCGTCGAACAGGTTCTGAAACCAGCTCACCGTCAAACACTCATCCCGCAGCCGTCCATGGAAACTCTCGACGCGCGCGTTCTGCGTGGGCTTGCCCGGCTGAATGTGCAGCAACTCGATCTTTCGTTCCACGCACCACGCCAGAAAATGCCGGCTCGTCAACTCCGGCCCGTTGTCGCAGCGGATCGCCTGCGGCTGCTCCACGCTCGGCGCACGATCGCATCCAGCACTCGCGTCACTCTCCGGCTGGCAAAGCTCGTATCCACTTCCAACGCCAAGCACTCTCGCGTGTAGGCATCCACCACGCTCAGCACCCGGATCGCCCGTCCGCACTCCACCGCATCGTGCACAAAATCCAGCGCCCACTCCTGGTTGGCCGAAGTCCGCGCCAGCAGCGGCTTTCCCTCGCGGGCGCAATGCTTCCGCTTCTTTCGTCGAATCATCAACCCGGCTTCCCGATACACCCGATGCACCCGCTTGTGATTCACATGCTCCCCCGAGCGACCCAACAACACATGCAGCCGCCGATACCCGAAGCGCGGCTTGGACCGCGCCAACTCCACCAGTTGCGTTCGCAACGGCTCATCGCTGCGTGTCGCCCGATAGCGGTAACTCGCTATCGCTATCCCCATCAGCCCGCACACCCGGCGCTCACTGACTACGTATGTCACTCGCAGCCAGTCCGCGTCCGCCCGCTGGTCTACGAGCTCCATCCGTTTTTTGCGATCAGCGCCTTCAGCATCTCTTTGTCCAGGCTCAGATCCACCACCAGCTTTTTCAACTTCGTGTTCTCATCGCGCAGCTGCTTCGCTTCCTGCGCCTCGCTCACATCCATCCCACCGTACTTCGCCTTCCAGGCGTAGATCGTGTGCTTCGACACCCCTACTTCCCGCGCTACGTCCTCCGCTTTGCGCCCCGCCTCCAGTTGTTTCAGCGCCCCGATCATCTGCGCTTCCGTATGCTTGCTCTTCGACATTCGACCTTCCCCTTTCCTTCGTCCGAAATCATACTCGGACTTGTTCGGAAAACGGGGAGCAGGTCAGTAATCGATGCCTCGCCAGTAGTTCGGTGTGTCAACAATCTCAAAGCGCTTGGGATCGGCTTTGACGAGCGCATCGGCAGCGGAGTTCCAGACCGTGCCGTGACCAATCGTGCCATTGTTGTACATGTTGTTGTCCTGGACGACGGTCTGATCGAGCAGGTAGTTGCTGAAGCCTTGGGCATTGCGGGCGTTGCTGTCCTGTTGCGCCCAATAGCCGGCGTGTTGCGCGTCGTTGGCGGCCTGGCGGTCGGCAAAGCTCTTCTGCGCCGCCTCGCCCTGCGCGCGAATCCGATTGGATTCCCGCTGTCCCCAGTCCCGCCATTGCTGGTCAGACTGCTGCTTCTGCGCCAGCTTCCCCTGCATCTGCTGGTTCATCACTTGCCGGTTTATCTTGGCGCTCATGAACATCGCCATCACCGTGTTTTGCTCCCGCTCGAACTGGGCGTCGGTCATAATCTCGAAGTTGCGTGTGATTGAGTACGCTCCCCATTGGGCCGGCGGAAATTGGCATATATCATCGATCAGCTTCTTCATGCCCTGCCCATCCGCGTCGATGTGCCCCGTGACAAGGACGCAGCTGCCCCCCCCTTTCGGCGGATTCATCGGTTCAATCTTGTCCACCTGCAGCTTTGCCGGTGACGCGTTGTTGGCGCGCCGCCAAGCCTGCAACAGCTCCGGATAGGCCTTCCCCAGATCCTGATGGTAGGGGTAGAGCATCGTTCCCGACCCTTTGTAGATTCCGTACCGCACCGCATTCACCTGCTGTGGGTTGTAGGGGTCCACCGCTGGCTTATTTGCACCGTAGACTGCCAGTTCGCCGTTCGGCCCGATCAGAGCCATCGTGCTGCTGGCGCTGTGCGGATCGAGCTGCCAGCCGTCGGCAATGCCAATGCTGGCCGAGTTGTCCGGCGCGGTAACCGTGTGCAGCTGGGCGGCCGGGTCCGGATGTCCGCCTGCCGCCGAGCCCGAACTGCCGCCCTTCGACGCGCTTGCGCTGCTCATTGCGCCCCCGGGGTGCCACTCACCAAACAGCTCCTTCAGCATGGGATTTACCGTCTTACCGAATCGCGACGCATCATCCGACACCAGCGCCGCTTCCACCTGCTTCGGCCCCTTCATCGCCGCCAGAACGAGGCCCGCGACCTTGGCATTTCCGGCCGGGTGGTTCGCCACAGTGAAGAAGACTCCGACCGTTTCGGTGCCGCGGAATTTGAGGACCCGGCCGATTTGCGGCCGCTCGCCGCAGCTGGCATGCACGGCACGCAATACCGAAGCCATGCCACCCGCCTGGCTGGCGGCCCCGTCCACTACGCCGTACATGATTCTGCCACCCTCGGGTGAGTTGACTGATTTCAGAGGCGCCTGTGCCGCTGCCCACCACGCATTGACGGTCAAGAAGCTCAAGAGCAATCCTGCAAGTTTCCAAAGACGCGTTTGGATTCGCATCGCAACAACCTCCTCATCTTTCATTTCCCATCCGCAGCGGAACTTGGCCGGATTTCTCCAGCAGGATTTCGAGGAGCTGTACCGGGCTGGCCTCTGTAGCTTCAACCCGACGCCATTCTTCTGCAGTTGCCCTCGCCGCGTGTCGACGCCACCGTGGGCGTCACGCGCGGCGTACCGCCGAAATCACTTGGCTGAAGGCTCCGGTTTCGCGGGCTCGGCAGGCTTCCACCCCTTCAGCTTGGCAAAGGATTCCTCCACGCGCTTCCGGAAGTCACCACTGTCGTCGTGCTCAAATCCGCTATAGTTCGACTTGACCTGCATCTCCTTGTATGGATGTGCTGCTTAGAATGTCAAACTGAACAGAATCCCGGTTTTCAAGACACGTGAAAGATAGTCGCTCAAAAATATTTCGTCAGTGCGCAAAGTCACGTTAGTCGGTGACCAGCCTCTATACTCGCGTGTCGGATGCTACGCCTTGCCGCTGTCATGTGACTGATCCCGATTGTTGGCGCTATCAGGCGATTACGCTCACGACACAGTCAATGAGTGCAATGGCGATGTCACAACAGTCTGGTCACCAGTAGTTCTGCATCTCATCGGAGAATTGCCCAGCCCCGACCATTTTGCGGAGCTGGTCAAAGTTGTTTGCGCCACGAGACCCAGCGCCGCCCCACACGAACTGCAGCTCATGTTGGGGACTAACCTTAAACAGCAGAACGCAATAGCTGTGTCCTATTCCGCCTAGCTCGTAGTGAACGAACCATTCGTCGTCCCGCACTCCCGCGAAAATGAGGCGTCTGCGGGGCACGCCTCGATCCACTACGACATCTGTGACCTGATACTTCTGTCCGGGATTGGCCAACGCAAACGAGGGTTCACCGGTAATCTTGGCAAACGCCTGCTTTGCGTTAACTGTCATTGCTTCCACTTTCGTCACTTCGTGGAACTGGCCATCGAGAATATGTTCCTTCTGGGCTGGGGACAACCGCGTGTGGAACTGCTGTGCGGTTAACGTAATCGAGAGGAACAACAGGGCCGTAACAGATAGGCTAATCCAGTGCTTGTTCATCACGCATTGATTCTAACTGTCGTAAACAGGCGTTAGCGCAAGCTTGCGCCGTTTGTTCGCCAAAATGGGGTCAATGAGTGCCGCAGCGCCACCCAGAACCGCAGTGCCGACCGAAAACGTGTCTCACCTTCAGCTGCGGAGCCGGTGTCTCCTTCCGTTCGCTCTCTACGGATATCTCTCGTGCATGAAATCGCCAATGGCGCCATAGGCTCGCGCCAGCGTCGGTTCATCGGGCAAGAACACGATGCGGAAGTGCTGGGTGCCGGGCTTCTGTCCGAAGCCGGAGCCGTGGACTACGACCACGTGCTTCTGCAGAATCAGTTCCTTTGCGAATACTTCATCGCGTTCGGGAATGTCGATGCGCGGGAAAGCGTAGAAGGCGCCGCGCGGCGCCACCAGACTCATGCGCGGAATCGAGTTGCAGGCTTTCATGGTCAGGTCGCGGCGATTGCGCAGCTTGCGGTTCACTTCGACGAGATGATCCTGCGGGCCTTCGAGCGCCGGCTTAATGGCGTACTGTTCGGGATGATTGGCCGACAGGCGCGCCCGCAGCAAGCGGTGAATGCCCTCGATGTAGGGCTTCACCGCGGCGGCATCGCCGCTGACCATGCCCCAGCCGATGCGCCAGCCGGGAGCGAGATAGTTCTTCGATAGGCCGCCGAAGGTGACGACGGGCAAGTCGGGCGCGACCGAGGCGAATGAAATACACGGGTCGCCGTCGAGCATGAGCTTGTCGTAGATTTCGTCGGCGAAGATCACCAGATTGTGCCGCCGCGCCAGTTCGGCGATCCGCTCCAGCATGCGGCGCGAGCACACGGCGCCGGTGGGATTATTTGGATTGATCAGCACCAGGGCGCGGGTGCGCGGATTGATTTTCTGGCCGAGGTCCACCAAGTCGGGCTGCCAGCCGTCGTCCTCGTTCAATAGATAAGTATTGATCGGGATTTCCAACTTGGCGAGCACCGCGGAGTACAGCGGATAGTCGGGGCAGGGGGTCAGAATTTCGTCGCCGGGATTCAGCAGCGCGGTCAGGCAGATATCTACAGCTTCGCTGGCGCCGGAAGTGACAAACACATCTTGCAGGCTGGAGATGCCTTTGCGCGCGGCTTCGCCGCGAATCGCTTCGACCGCTTCCGGAATGCCGAGCGAGGGCGCGTAACCGTTCTTGCCATCGCGCATGGCCTTGTAGGCTGCCTCAACTACGTGAGCCGGCGTCTGAAAATCGAAAATGTTGGGATCGCCGACGTTGAGGTAAAGAACCTGGTGGCCCTGCTTGGCAACGTCGTCGGCAATGACCGCGAGATCGCGGATGGCGTAGCGGACGTTGTCCAGGCAGCGCGCGGCGAGGATTTCGCGGGATTGAGTGAGAGGCATAGGGAATTCTAAATCGCGAGGGCGGGACATGGAAGTGGGAGATTATCGACGATTCCCTGATCGATAGCGTGGGGCATCGAGAGTTTGGCTGGGGGGCGGGAGGAAAGAGCTCACACTCATTCCGCCCTGTCGATTTGCGCCTTCTGCAGCTTATCCGAATAGTCCACGTAGATGGCTTTCCATTCGCTATAAAAGTCAATCGCGCCGAGGCCGCCCTCGCGGTGGCCGTTTCCCGTCGCTTTCACGCCGCCGAAAGGCAGGTGAACTTCAGCACCGATGGTGGGAGCGTTGATGTAGGTAATGCCGGCATGCAAGTCGCGCATGGCGGCGAAGGCTTTGTTCACGTCCCTGGTGTAAAGAGCGGACGACAGGCCGTACTCGATTCCGTTGGCGATTTCGATGGCATGCGTCGAGATCCTCGCAGGGGATGATGGAAACTACCGGCCCGAAAATTTCTTCCTGCGCGATGCGCATTTTGGGGTCAACGTCGACGAAGACGGTCGGCTCCATGAACCAGCCGTATTGGTAGTCGCCCTGGTCGAGGCGATTGCCGCCGCACTTCAGCGTCGCGCCTTCGGCCTTTCCGATGGCTACGTAGTCGAGATCGGTCTCCAGTTGCTTTTCGTTGATGGCTGGGCCCATCTCCGTTGTTTCGTCCAATCCGTTGCCGACTTTCAGAAGCTTGGCGCGCTCGACGTAGCGCTCGACAAACTCGCCGTAAATATCTTTCTGCACGATGATGCGGCTGGTCGCGGTGCAGCGCTGGCCGGTGGTGCCGAAACCGCCCCAGAGTCCGCCTTCAATGGCGAGATCGAGGTTGGCGTCATCGAGCACGATCATGGGATTCTTGCCGCCTAATTCGAGCGAGCAGTGTTTGAAACTCTGGGCCGCGGTGGTGCCGACGATGCGCCCGACTGCGCTCGAACCAGTCAGAGAAATGGCGCGTGACGTCGGGATGCTCGCTCAAAGGCCCACCAACGCTTGGCCCCGAGCCGGTCACGATATTGATCACGCCCTTGGGCACGCCGGCATCGGTCAACACATTCACCAAATTGAAAGTGGAAAGCGGAGTGTCCTGCGCCGGCTTGATCACGCAAGTATTGCCGCAAACAATGGCGGGCAGCAGCTTCCACGATGGAATCGCCATGGGAAAATTCCACGGCGCAATCATGCCGCAGACTCCGATGGGCTGGCGCACCGCCATGGCAAATTTGTTGGGCAACTCGGAGGGCGTGGTCGGGCCGAAGAGGCGGCGGCCTTCGCCGGCGAAGTAGTAAGCGGTGTCGATGGCTTCCTGCACGTCGCCGCGCGTTTCGTTGAGCACCTTGCCCATTTCGCGGGTCATGTCGCGGGCGTATTCTTCCTTGCGCTCGATCAGCATTTCGGCGGCGCTGATAAACGATTTCGGCGCGGCGGGGAGCGGGGACGAGCCGCCACTTGGCGAACGCCCGTTTGGCCGCTTCGACTGCGGCATTCACATCGGCCTTGCCCGATTTCTGGAAGATGCCGACCACGTCCCGCGTGTCGGCGGGATTGCGGTTCTCGAAGGTCTCGCCGGTCGAAGACTCAACCCACTCGCCATCGATGAAGTTCTTGTGAACCTTGATGTTCGTGCTTCCCAGAATCGCCGGGCCGGTCAAAGTGTCGGTTGCCACAGAAGCCTCCTCATGTGTCGGGAAACTGCGGGAAACTTTATGCTACAACCCGGCTTGAAGCGCGACAAGCCAGGTTTCCCCCGCGGTGCGCGGCGGTCAGCCCCGGGTGGCGCGGGGCTGTCACAAAAGAAAACCAATGGTCGGCTCAGTCAAGAGCGTTCCCACCTGATAAACCGCTTTAGGTACTTAAGTTTGTGATAAGATTGAAATTACACGATATTCTTTGGGTTTACGGTTACGGTGCCCTTGGTGTCTTCACAGCGCAAACCGGGAATCCACGTTGCGTGGAAAACCGTCACCTACCGCAGCGTTTTGCTGGTGGCGTTGGCGGGAGTGACTGTCTTCTCAGTAGGCCTCCATTTTGCCTTTCCGGAGTTCACGGAAGGTAAAGTGAAGGCGGTCAGCAACGTATTCAGCAAACTGCTGGAAAATGTGGCCGGAGCCGCGGGAACCGCCGGCAAGTCCGGGACCATGAGTTCGCAGCAGGCGCACTTTACCGCCCTCGACGGCACCGTGCGGGTGAAGAAAGCGAACGGCAATAGCTGGGTGACGGCCGACTATAACGTGCCTCTGGAAAAGGGCGACGTGGTGCAGACCGGCCCCGAGGGCATGGCCAAGATCGTGTTCAACGACGGCACGAACTACACGGTGAAGCAGGATTCCTTGATTGTAATTGAGGAAAACTCGGCCAATGACCAGCAGCAGACCAATGTCTCGGTGGCGGTGAGCACCGGGACGGTCGATCTAGCGACGGCCAGTTACGTAGCTGGGTCGAAGTCGGAGGTGATCGTATCGGGCGCGACCGCTTCGCTGGCGCCGGAAAGCGCCGCCATGGTGCACAACGATCCCGGAACCGACGAGCACGAGATCCTGGTGAAGAAAGGTTCGGGCGAAGTCACCCGCAATGGCGAAGTGGTGCGGTTGGCGGACTGGGAGAAAGTGAGCTTTCAGGCGGAATCTCCGCGCATGGCCAAACAGAAAGAGATCGGTCCGCCCACGCCCATCTCTCCGGCGAACATGATGCCCATTTTCGTTTCCGACAGCACCAAGCCGGTGGAGTTTTCCTGGACTGCCATGGCCAACGCCGTGGGCTACCGCCTGCGTATTTCGCGGACCCCGTACTTTTCCACGACCATCGCGGATCGCAAGGTGGATTCCGCCGATGTGATGGTGAGCGGAATGGGCGAAGGGGCCTATTACTGGGAGGTCCAGTCGTACGATGCCGCAGGCAAAGAATCCGCGGAGAGCGAAAAGAACCGCTTCACCATCATCCCAAAGGACAAGAACAGCAGCATGGTGGGCATCAACCTGGAGTTGGAGCCCCTGATTCAGCACGGCCGCGTGATCGAGTTGACGGGCAAGACCGAGGTGGGAGCGCGGGTGATGGTCAACGGGCGGGAAGTCCCGGTGGTGGGGGCGGATGGCACGTTTCACTACTTCACTCCACCGCTGCCGGCGGGGGAGAGCGTGATCACCATTACGGCGCAAAACTCCAAGGGAGGGGTTAGCACCGAGCAAAAGAAGGTGGAAATTCAGTAAGGGAAGCGTTCCAGTTTGGCCCTCTGAGGTGCAAGCCCTTTCGATTAGGGCGGGAATGGGGAATCTCCCATAGAATTCCCACAGGCTCCAAAGATCGGCAAAATCTAGTTTGCAATTCGGAATTGAGACGGAAAGCAATTAAGATCGGGAAACTGAAGGTCGACGAAAACAACTAGAGATCGAGAGCTAAGTTCTCCCCACTGAAACCGAAACCGACCGGGCAATTCCCGGTAGACCGAGTCAAGAGAGCAGAGCTTCACGTATGTCAACCAATGGCTTTCACTCGAGCGCAACGCGCTGGCACAACCTGCGATCGCTGTTCAGCCTTTTTTCCAGCGACCTCGCCATCGACCTGGGCACCGCCAACACGCTGGTGTACGCGCGCGGCAAAGGCATCGTGGTCAACGAGCCTTCCATCGTGGCCATCAACAAGAACACCGGCGAAGTGGAGGCGGTGGGCAAAGAGGCCAAGGAGATGCTCGGCCGCACGCCGGGCAACATCGTCGCCATCAAGCCCATGAAGGACGGCGTGATCGCCGACTTCAAAGTCACCGAGAAGATGCTGAACTACTTCATCCAGAAGGCGCACAACCGCAAGATGCTGGTGCATCCGCGGATTGTGATCGGCGTGCCTTCGGAGATCACGCAGGTGGAAAAGCGCGCGGTCATGGATTCGGCGTATCGCGCCAAAGCCAGCGAAGTGCACCTGGTGGAGCAGGCCATGGTGGCCGCGATCGGCGCGGGCCTGCCGATCACCGAGCCTTCCGGCAACATGGTGGTGGATATCGGCGGCGGCACTACCGACATTGCGGTCATCTCGCTCTCGCGGCATCGTCTATTCGCGTTCCGTGCGCATGGCCGGCAACCAGATGGATGAGGCCATCATGAATTACCTCAAGCGGAAATATAACCTGCTGATCGGCGAGCGCACCGCGGAGCAGATCAAGATTGAAATCGGCTCGGCGTATCCGCTGGATAAGCCGCTGACCATGGAAATCAAAGGCCGCAACCTGATCGAGGGCGTGCCTAAGACCATTACCGTGGACGACAGTGAAATGCGCGAGTCGCTCAGCGAATGCGTTTCGACCATCATGAATGCGATTCGCGTGGCTCTGGAGCGCACTCCGCCGGAGCTTTCCGCCGACATCAGCGACCGCGGCATTGTGCTCACCGGCGGCGGCGCACTGCTCAAGAATCTGGACAAGCGCATCCGCGAGGAAACCGGGCTGCCGGTTTCGATTGCCGACGATCCGCTGTGCAGCGTGGTGCTGGGCACGGGCAAGATGCTGAGCGATTTCAAGCTGCTGCGAAAAATCTCGATTGAATAACAGCTCCTAGCCGCTAGCTCCTAGCTTCTAGCTCACAGAATCCAAGTTGCGCTTGGCATTGGCATGCGGCAAGAGACCAGAGCTAACAGCTTGAAGCTAGCGGCTAGTAGCCAGTAGCTGACTATGGATTCCTTCATCACCCGCTACCGCAATGTCAGCATCCTGGTGGCGATCCTATTTGCGCAGGTGCTGGGGCTGGCGGTGCAGGTGCGCCGTTCCCCGGACAGCCAATCCACGCGCCTGATTCGGGTGTGGTCGGTCGCGGCCGTCACCCCTTTTGAAAAAGCCGTGGTCTGGAGCCAAAGCAGCATTTCCGAACTTTGGCACAACTATGTCTATCTGCGCGGCGTGCGCCAGGAAAATCGCGACCTGAAATACGAGATTGAGAATCTGCGCCTCAAGCAGGTGCGTCTGAGCGAGGACGCCGAGCAAGCCCGCCGCCTGCAGGCGCTGCTGGGATTCAAGGAGCAATTCATCCTGAAGACGGTGGCGGCGCAGGTCATCGGTTTGACCGGCAGCGACCTCTCCCGCGGCATCTACATCGATAAGGGCCGAACCGACGGAGTGAAGCGTGACATGGCGGTTATCACCGCCGACGGGGTGGTGGGCAAGGTGCTTTCGGTTTACGAAACTACTTCCCTGGTTTTGCTCATCGATGACCAAACGAGCGGGGTGGGAGCGGTTCTGGCGAAAACGCGGGTGCAAGGGATTCTTCGCGGAACACCCTCGGGTGAGGTTGTGCTGGAGAAGATTCTGTCCGATGAGCAGGTCGGGCCCGGCGATCAGGTCCTGACCAGCGGGGGCGACCAGATTTTTCCCAAAGGCCTGCCGGCCGGGACAGTAGCCAGCGTTTCCCAAGGTCCGGAATCATTCCTGAATATCCGCATCCGTCCCGCCGCCAACCTCAGCAAGCTGGAAGAGGTTCTGGTCATAACCCAACAAGAAGAGGAAACCCCCGTGGCGGGTGGAAATGCGCCGTTGCGGGCGGCGGATGTTCTTGCGCAAAGGCTGCCCTCGGTGCCGGATCAGCCGGCGGCGCCCGCGGGCAAAGCCGCCGCCGCCGAGGGACTTGAGACTTCCGACGCGCTCGATGGCGCATCGCCGTCTCACGCGGCTGAACCGGCTACTGAGGAGCACCCATCCGGGACGCCGAAATCTGTAACCCCCACCGTGAAAGCTCCGCCCAAAGCCGCCAAGCCAGCGGCTCCAGCGCCCACGGCAGAACTGGATTCCACGAAACCGGATTCGGAGAAACGCGAACTGGACTCCCCTCCTCCCGGGAATCCCCCTCAATAGCGTGCCCATCACTTACACATCCGGCGAGCAGATCGAGGTTTACCGGTTCCGCCTGCCGGTTGCGATTCTAATTCCGCTGGGCGCGATTTTCCTGCAGGCGTTCCTGCCGTTGCGGATGCCCTTTTTCGCAATTTTCGACTTACCCTTGCTGGTGACGATTTTCTTTGCCGTGGCCCGGCGCAGCCAGGTTGCGGGTCTGACCACGGGAGCGCTCATCGGCCTGGTGCAGGACTCGCTGACTCATCAACCCCTCGGACTCTACGGCATCGCCAAGACCGTGGTCGGGTATGGAGCATCCTCCCTGGGGGTGCGGCTGGACGTGGAAAATGCCGGCGCCCGCTTCCTGGTCACTCTGGGCTTCTATGTGGTTCACGAGGTTGTTTTCTTCATGGTGGCGCGCGGTTTGGTCGGCCTGTCGGTGGCGTGGAGTTGGCCGCACGAGCTGGGCTCGGCGTTCGCGAACGCCATTCTGGCGGTGCCGCTGTTCTTCCTGCTGGATCGGTTTAAGGTGAAGACATAGAAAGAGTCGTCAGTCAGCCGGCAGTGGTCCGGGGAACCAAGCGGTCGCTGTCCAACAGTTACCCCTCCCATTAATCTCTCGGCGTGCTCGCGGGTTTAGAATGAAAGCATCCTCGACAGCCGGTTGAAGACAGCCCGCCGCGCGACCCTGCGGAAGGCTGACGACCGAAGACTGACGACCGAAGACTCCTCAATGTTTGGCCGCGATGAAAAAGTATCGCCCGCCCGCCTCACGGCGGTGCAGTATGCCATCCTGGCGATGCTGTTGGTTCTCACTTATGGCTTGTGGCGGCTGCAGGTGGCCAAGACGGACTTCTACGCTAACCTGGCGGAAAAAAACCGCATTCGCGAAGTGCCTATTCTGGCGCCGCGCGGCAAGATTCTTGACCGCGAGGGCCGGGTCATCGTCGATAACTACGCATCGTTCACCGCGCTGCTGATGCGCGATTCCAGCCGCGACCTTTCCGCCGACGCCGACCTCATCGCGGAGGGTTTGCATATGGACCCTGTAGATGTGCGCGCCCGCATTCGCAGGTTCGCCGCCATGCCGCAGTTCCAACCTATCTATCTGAAAGATGACATTACGCAGGACGAACTGGCCTTCATTGAAGCCCATCGCAATGAGTTGCCGGAACTCGACACCATTATGGCGCACCGCCGCCTCTATCCGCGCAAAGGTTTCATGGCGCACCTAATCGGCTATGTGGGCGAAGTGAGCGAGCAGATGCTGAACCAGCCGCAATGGGAGCTTTACAATCCCGGCGACGTGGTCGGGAAATCGGGCGTGGAACTCGAATACAACTCTCTGCTGATGGGCGAGAACGGTTCCAAGCAGGTGCTGGTGAATAGCCACGGCAAGGAGATGGGGGAGTTGGGAGAAAAGCCAGCCGTGCCCGGCAAACCGCTCAAGCTCACCATCGATATTGATTTGCAGATCGCGGCCGAGGAAGCGATTGAAGGGAAGAACGGCGCCATTGTTGCCATGGATCCCCACACCGGCGAAATCCTGGCCATGGTGAGCCGGCCCACGTTCGACCCCAACGATTTCGCGGTGCGCATCTCCCGCGGCGACTGGAACAAACTGGTGACCGATCCCGACAAGCCTTTATTGAACCGGGCGATTCAGGCGCAGTTGGCGCCGGGATCGACGTTCAAGATCATTATGTCGGTCGCGGGCTGGCAGGAACAGATTGCCCAGACTCTTAACGTGCATTGCAATGGCGGCGCGACTTTTTATGGCCGCCGTTTCGGCTGCTGGGTCAAGTCTGGCCACGGCGAAGTCGATCTGCCGAGAGCGATTTATCAGTCCTGCGACGTGTTCTTTTACACCTTGGCGGAGAAACTGGGGATCGACCGCATCGCAAAATACGCCACGGCTCTTGGGCTAGGCGAGAAAACCGGTATCGACCTGCCCGACGAAGCCAGCGGGGTGATGCCCTCGGAGGAATGGAAGCTACGCAACTTCAAGCAGAAATGGTTTGCCGGCGAAACCATTTCGGTGGGCATTGGCCAGGGTGCGGTTGCGGTTACGCCCGTGCAGTTGATGCGAGCCATTGGCGCGATTTCGATGGATGGCCGCATGGTGGTGCCGCATGTGGTGAATCCGTCCGGATTGCCGTCGAACTTCGTTCAGATTACGCACTATGCCGACGTAAAGAACATTCCCATCGACCCGGATGGTTGGAATACCATCACCGATGCCATGGGACGCGTGTTGTTGCCGGAAGGCACGGCGCCGTCTGCACATATTCCGGGGATTGATATCGCCGGCAAGACCGGATCGGCGCAGATCGTGTCGCTGGCCACGCGGGCCAAGCACGAGAACAACGAGGACTTCAATCAGAACGGATGGTTCGTGGGATTCACGCCGCGGCGCGACCCGGACATCATCGTGTGCGTCTTATTCGAAGGCGGCGAGCATGGGAAACTGGCCGCCCGTCTGGCCACGCAGGTGATCAAAGCGTACGTGGACAAGCAGCGCCGCCAGCCTTCCAACGTGGCCAAGAATGGCAAGGTGGATGTAGGCGCGCTGTGGACAGAACCCAACGAGGATTCGGACGGCGGCCCGGATCGGTTGCAGGGTGGCCGGTTCATGCTCGACGTCGCAAAGGACCGGTTGCCGCTGGCGGCGGCAGCGCCGGGAGTGCAGTAGCGGCGTAGGCCGTAGAGACGTAGCTAGCTACGTCTCTACAAAGGCTAATAGCTGATTCTCATGGCTCGTTTCATCTCATATCGCGATTTCGACTGGGTGCTGTTGCTCTTCGTGCTGATCATCTGCGGCCTGGGGGTGATGGAAATCCACAGCGCCACCGATCACACCAAGTTTGCCGGCGCGCACATGAAACAGGTGTACTGGATTATCGGCGGTGTGGTCTGCATGTTCGTGGTCAGTCTCATCAACTACCAGATGCTGCTCGACCACATTCACTGGTTCTACATCGCGTCTCTGGCGTCGCTGATTGCGGTCCGGCTTTTTGGGCAGAAATACCTGGGCGCGCGACGCTGGATCAAACTGCCAGGCGGCGGCCACTTTCAGCCTTCCGAATGGGTGAAGCTCATCCTGATTCTGGCCGTGGCCAAGTACTTTGTCGACCATGACAACGAACTTTCCTGGGGGGATTTCATCAAGGCCGGCTGCATCGCCGGGATTCCCATGCTTTTGGTTCTGTCGCAGCCGGATCTGGGAACGGCCTTGACCTATCTGCCGATTGCCGTCATGGGGCTGTTTTTGGGGGGAACGCATTGGAAGCAAGCGGCGGCGGTGGTGCTGCTCGCGGGATTGACGCTGCCGATGGGTTGGCATGTGCTGAAGCCCTACCAGAAGGACCGCCTGATGGTCTTTATGCAGCCGGATGCCGACGCTCGAGGGACGGGGTACCAGATCAATCAATCCCTGATTGCGGTTGGCTCAGGAGGGATTTGGGGCAGCGAAGCCCCGTCGCAGACACAGTTGGCGTTCCTCCCTGTCCCGCAAACGGACTTCATCTTCGCCGCGTTCGCGGAAGCGCACGGCTTTGTGGGCGCGCTGGGAGTATTGCTGTTATACTTTATCGTGCTGATGCGGTTGACCCAGAACGCGCAGACGGCGCCCGACCGCGCCGGCACGTTCATTGTGATGGGTGTGGTGGCTGTGCTTAGCTTCCACATTCTGGTCAACGTCGGCATGGTGGTTGGCTTGATGCCGGTCACCGGAATTCCCCTGCCACTGATGAGTTACGGCGGGTCTTCGGTCCTGTTCATGTTTTTGGCGCTGGGCATTGTGATGAACGTCCGCATGCGCCGTTTCGTGAATTGAAACAGGAGGAAGAGGGCGGGAAAGAGTTGCCGCACTTGCCATCCGCGGCTAAAACAAGATTACTGAGAAGTAAAGGACAAGATTACGATCGCCCTCGCGTAAAGAGGGCACTTACCGGCTGGAAGCGCAACTAGAGGCCGGGCAGGATTGAAGCGAAGGCGCAGCCGGACGGGTAACGGCCCCCTCCGATCTGGAATCCGATGAGAAAGACGAGAAATCGGATTTGAAGCGGCAAGGATCGTGAGAGAGCGGTCACAAACCTGGCGCAGCGCAATGCGATCAGTGCAGAAGATTCCCAAGCTTATGCAACGGCCCCAGCCTCGGGGAAACCTCCGTGGCCACAGCCGTCCCCTATGCGGGACCATCGCGATGCTCCATCCTCCCTATCTCTTCCTCGCTTCGCCCCGGTGAATCCCGCAGCCGCCTGACGGCACGGGACCGGAGTATCGATGACCAAAGAATTGTATGTGTCTTCCACCCCGCACGAAACCAAAGTGGGCCTAGTCGAAGACGATCAGCTAGCCGAAATCTACCTCGAACGCGAAAACGAATACACCCTGGCCGGCTCCATCTACAAAGGCCGCGTAACCCGCGTCCTTCCGGGAATGCAATCGGCCTTTGTGGACATTGGCCTGGAGCGCGACGCGTTCCTCTACGTTTCCGATTTCATGGAGTTGGAAGACTCGGACGAAGTCGACGAGCTTCCCGCCGCGGGCGCGCCCGCGGCCGAACCCAGATACCAGCCCCGGGTCGAAGCTCAGCCCGTTGCCACCGAATTTGCTTCCTCTTCCAGCAGCGTCGCGGAAGCGCAGGGTGAAGCAAGCGCGGAAGCGCCGCCGCAGCCTCGCGAGTCGTCAGCTTCGCCAGAACGCGAAGGCGAGGAACGCGGAGGCTGGCGCGGACGCCGCCGTCGCCGCAGCGGCCGTCGCGGCGAGCGCATGCCGGAGTCCAAGTTCGCCCGGCCGGCGGCAACCGAGCCCACGCCGGAAGCACCGAGGGAATCCTTACGCAATGCTCGTCCAGAGCGCAGCGAGCGCCCTGAACGCAGCGAACGGAGCGATTACGGCCCGCCGCCGGGATACCAGCCAATCATTCTGCCGGGCGAGTCGATCTCGAAATATCGGGGTCTCGCGCAGGCGCCGGCTGCCGCACCCGCACGACAGATAGAACCGGCTGGTTCCGGTTCTCCAGTTCCGGAACACCAGGCTCTGGAACAACGGGCTTCCGAATCGCCTGCGCCGGTTGCGCAGAGTTTTCCGGAGGACGAACCGTTGTTCACCGGCCCCGTGGTTGAAGCTGCGGGCGGGGTGGCTGAGCGCGATGAAGTGCGGCATGAGGTGAAGGATCAGGATGAAGAGAGCGGCGACCGGACTCGCGTCGCATGGGGCCGCACGGCGGAACGCATCGATCTGATCAATACCGAAGCGGCCTTCCCGGCTCCCGCAGCGGATGAGGACGAAGAGGACGACAGGATCACTGTAATTCCGGAACATTCGGATCAGGCACAGCCCGCCAGCTTGGCGGCTTCCGCGGGAACCGTGGAAGAAGAGGAAATTGAAGAGGAGGAGACCGACCTCACCCATTACGTGGAAGAACTCGAGGAAGATGAGATCTTCGACGAGATGGAGGAGGAAACTCGCGCCGCCGAAGACTATCGCGAACCGGCGGGAGAGATTGCCGCTTCCGGCGAATCCGTATCCGAATCCACGGAACCCGTGGCCGAACCATTCAACGTCGCCGAGACTGCACCCAGCGAAGGTGTGGAAGTTTCGGAGATCGAAGAAGAAGCCGCCGACGCCTCCGAAGCGGAAGCTGAACTCGAAGAAGCGCAGGCGGAAGCCGAGGCTCTGCTCGACGCCGAGGCTCGCGGCAATGGCACGGTGGAAGCCAGCGCGGTGGTTCGCGCGCCCGCCGGCACCGCCGGCTACACGCAACGCACGCAGCGGCCCGGATTCGATCGCCGGCCCGCTCCGCGCGGCCGCCGTGGTGGCGGTGGACGCCGCTTCCGCAGCCGCGACAACACGCCCGCGCAGCAGATCACCGACCTGCTGAAGGAAGGCCAGGAGATTCTGGTCCAGATCGCCAAGGAGCCGATTGGCAAGAAAGGCGCACGCATCACCAGCCACATCGCGCTGCCCGGCCGCTTTCTGGTTTACATGCCGACGGTGAATCACACCGGCGTCTCGCGCAAGATTTCTTCCGAGGAAGAACGCCAGCGGCTGAAGCGCATCATCGTCAGCGAGCGCGAAAATGGCCATGGCGGATTCATCGTGCGCACCGCCGCGCAAGGCGCGTCGGAAGATGAGTTGCGCGCCGACATCCGCTTCCTGAAAGGCCTTTGGAACGAAATCAAGACGCGCGCCGACAACGACAAAGCGCCGCTCCTGATCTATCACGATCTCAACGTGGTCGAGCGCGTGCTCCGCGACCAGGTTACGTCCGACTTCTCCGCCATCTGGGTGGATACCGAGCAGGAATACGAGCGCATACTGCGCTTCGCCAACCGCTTCCAACCGGCGCTGGTCAAACGCGTGAAGCTTTATTCGAAAGAGACGCCGCTGTTCGAGCAGTTCGGCTTGACGGACGAAATCAACAAGGCGCTTAAGTCGAAAGTCTGGTTGAAGAGCGGCGGTTACATCGTCATCAACCAGACTGAGGCCCTGGTCGCTATCGACGTGAACACCGGCAAGTTCGTTGGCAAGACGGCGCGCCTGGAAGACACCATCGTGAAAACCAATGTTGACGCCATCAAGGAGATCGTCCGCCAGATTCGCCTGCGCGACCTGGGCGGCATCATCATCATCGATTTCATCGACATGGACGAGCGCCGCAACCGGCAAAAAGTGATGCAGGCGCTGGAAGAAGCTCTGCGCGGCGACCGCGCGCCCTCCAAGGTTCTACAATTTAACGATTTCGGCCTGGTCGCCATCACCCGCAAGCGGGTCAAGCAGTCGCTCGAACGCACCATCGGCTCGCCCTGCCCGTATTGCGATTCCACTGGCTACGTGAAGTCCGTGACCACGGTCTGCAACGACATCTACATCGAGATGCGCAAGATGGCCAAGCACCTCGACCACTCCGACGTGATGCTGCGGGTCAATCCCGAAGTCGGCAAAGCGCTCAAAGCCAACAACGGCCGCGCTCTGCTGGAGATGGAAGAGCTGACCAAGAAAACGGTCATCGTGAAGAGCGATCCCGCGCTGCATCAGGAACAGTTCGATATCAATTGAGGCAACGAAAAAACTGACGTGGGGACAGCCGCCTCGGCTGTCCAGCCGGGCGCAAGCCCGGCTTTTCTTGCGGCGCGGCCCTGGCCCGCAGTGCGGAAGCTGCCCGCCGGATCAAGACATCTTAAGAGCGCCGGGGGAGAAAATCCGGCGCTCTCTCCCGCAAACGGATAAAATACCGTCCGCCCATGAACCCTGCCCGCTCGGTCGCCTCTCCTCGCGTCGTCAGCATCCATGATTTCCGGTCCATCGCTCGCAAACGCGTGCCCAGGGCGGTGTTCGATTACTTGGACGGCGGCGCCGACGGCGAAGTCACGCTGCGCGAGAATTGCCGGGCTTTCGACGATGTGACGTTCCGGCCGCGCCATGCGGTGTTCGTTCCGCAGTGCAACCTGACGACGCGGGTGCTGGGCTTCGATCTTTCCGTCCCGATCATGCTCGCTCCGGTTGGCTATAGCCGGCTGATGCATCCCGGTGGCGAGGTCGCCGCAGCCCGAGCCGCCGGGGCTGCCGGCACGGGCTATATTCTCTCCACCATTTCGGGCCATCGCATGGAAGACGTTCGCGCCGCGTCCAACGGGCCGGTTTTTTACCAACTCTATTTGATGGGCGGGCGTGGCGCTGCTGAAGCGGCCATTGATCGGGCCCGCGCGGCCAAATTCTCAGGACTCGTGGTCACGATCGACACCGCAGTTGCCGGCATGCGCGAGCGCGACTACCGCAATGGCATGAAAGAGTTGGTCAGCGGCAGCCTGTGGTCGAAGATTCCGTATTTGCCGCAGGTGCTCTCGCGCCCCGGCTGGCTGGCGCAGTTTCTGCTGGATGGCGGAATGCCTCCGCTGCCCAACGTGGTTATTCCCGGCCAGGGTCCAATGCCGCTCATCGACGTGAGCGCCGCGCTCGCCAAGTCCACCATAACCTGGCAGGATTTGCGCTGGATTCAGGAGCACTGGCAAGGTCCGTTCGTAGTGAAAGGCGTGCTGACCGGCGACGACGCCCGCCGCGCCGTCGATGCCGGGGCTGCGGCGGTGGTGGTCTCGAATCATGGCGGCCGCCAGCTCGATGGTGTCTCGCCGTCCATCCGCGCGTTGCCGGAAGTTGTGACGGCGGTGAACGGCCAAGTTGAAATCCTCATGGATGGCGGCGTGCGTCGCGGCACCGACGTCGCCAAGGCGCTTTGCCTGGGCGCGAAAGCAGTTCTGTGTGGCCGCGCCTACGCGTACGGCTTGGCGGCAGCGGGCGAAGCCGGAGTTCGACGCGCCCTGGAGATTCTGCGAGTTGATTTCGAGCGCACCCTGAAACTGCTGGGCTGTCCCTCGGCCGGCGAGCTCGACCGCTCGTATGTGGACGTTCCCTCGACTTGGCGGAGCTAGAAGGTCCCGCCAATCCTGGTTGCTATCCGCCCGGTGAGCCTAACCGCCCGATTCGAGTTATGGTTCGGGAGTGGAAAGTCGTAGAATAATTCTGGTTGGAGTGCCATGAAGCACAGAATTGCTATATGGGCGGGTGCAGGCTTTTTGGTTGCGGGTTTCTGGGCGCTTTTTGCCGCCGCAACCTTCCCATCCACAAGCGGACGACTGCGGGATCTTTGGACTCTCGTCAGTTTAACCTGCCCCGTGGCAATCGCTGGGATGCACTATCCGATAAGTCTGTATGAGGTGCTTGCCGCCAATGCCGCTACTTACGCGCTGGTCGGTGTGATCGCGGAAACTCTGCGGCGCCGACTGCATCCCGCATCTTGAGTGGTTGGCATGACACTGGCATTGCGCCCGGCGGAATCAGCCCTTCACGTAGGCTAGTTTTGCAGCCACCTTTCCATCGCGCACCGTAAAAACATCAACGCCGCGCAAGTGCCATGGTCGACCGTCGCGCATCTTGCGATATATCCACAGCACCGTCGCCCGATTTCCGCTGACGATTACTTCTTCGGCCTCGAACCTGGCGTCGGGATTGCGGAGGAACCAACCGCGCCAGAATTCGACCACGGCGGCCTTGCCTTCGATGCGCCGGCCGTCTGGAGCTGGCGACGTGTCTTCGAATACCGTGTCCTCGGTCAAAAGCGCCGCCAACCCGTCAACATCTCGCCGATTGAACATCTCGTTGAAGCTGTCAATGGTTGTGCGTGTCGCTTGCTCCTGCGACAGTACCTTCGGTTCGGGTCTCATTGGAACCTCCCTTTGCGCAGCGAAGAAGAGGTAACGTGGGCAAGTTGTTGCGCTTGGAAATAGAAAAAGAGTCGCGTTAGAATCCCATCCCGTGAACGAGTTCGAATACAAAATCCTGGTCACCGACGCTCCCACCGCTTCGGAGGCGCAGCTGAACGGTTTCGGCAAGGAAGGCTGGCAGCTCGCCACCATCATCCTCTTCGCCGGCAAATGGTACTACTATCTGCAACGCCTCAAGGAGCCGAACTAATTGATAATTTCAGGGTGAGGAACTCATCGAGGGGTAACTGAGACCTCGCTAGCTTGTGCGGGCAAGAACAAGGCTCCCCGAGTTGAGCTCGCACGGGGAGCCTTGGTTGGCTGCCAACTCTGTTGTTGGTTTCTATCTGCCGTCTTCCTCGGGGGCCAGGGCGACGCCGCGGAACGCTTCGCCGGCGCGGGCCGAGCGAATCGTGACGAACCTGTCGAGGTAACCGTTCGTTGCTGGCTGGGTGGCGCTGATGAGATCGGTGACTTCCACCAGCTTGTTGGGATCGGCGCCGTTGTCGCCGTTTTGGCTGATCGTGGACGTGATCGCGTAAATTGTGGCGGTGCCGTCGTGGTTGACGACGCCGATAATGTTGCGACATCCGCCGGTCGCGGGCTCGATCGATGCGGGATAGTTCGGGACGCTATAGGGCACGCCAAGGTTGAGTCCATTTTGGATGACGTACTCGCGCACCCAGGTTTGGCTGCCACTCGCCGTTGTGGTGAGGACCCACTTTTGAAGGCCGGCGGTCGCCAGCGTACCGGCGTCGGCAACGTTCACCTGACCATTGATCACCTGATTCGGCGTGTAGATCAGGTCGCCCTCATCACAGACGTACAAAGTAGTAGCATTCGCGAACCAAATCCCAAAAGGATAGTCACCACCCGGGCTGTTTGTGCTGGCACTGGTGTTGGGGAATCCAGGCAGGATCGTATAAGGTTCGTTAACCAGGCCGCCCGAGGGGGCGTTGGCTGTAGTGGGTAGAACGCCCGGAGTACCGAGCTGATAGACGGTATTGATGCCGTTACCGCCGCTGCCCTTTGCGACATACAGCGTATCGTTAAAGATCGTCTCGCCGCGGAAATTCGTGTCCTTACCTGGTTTGTCTCCCGAGAACACGAAATAGGAAATCATGTTGTTGTCCGGCGGGACTAGCGGCGCTGCGCCAGGAACGAACAGTTCGGCGCCCGTCGAGTGGGAGAGATTGAAGCCGAGCTGCGTGATCGGCACCTGCTTCTTCGACAGCCCCCCGTTGTTGTCGTTTCCAACCGAGTAATACAGCCAATTGTCCGCCTTGATCACAGCGCGGGAGTTGTCGCCGCTGTAGGCGTCGCCATCGGTGTAGGAGATGTGGCCCCAGGCGTCCACTTCGGCGATGGAGCGGTAGTAAGCCGTCGGATTGGGTGCGCCGGCATAGCTCGCGACCGAGGGATTGGTCGGGTCACAGAGGCCCGGCGTACTGGAGGCCGAAACATCGATCAGGTTCGGCGCAGTCGGCGAGATGGGACCCACGTTCGTGCCCTGCGTGAGGATGTTGGTCGTCGGATCCAGGGTGAGGATCGGGCAGCCGGGACCGCCGCGGTAGCCCATGAAGGTCAGGCTCCTGCCATCCGCTGAGCGATTCAGGGCGAGCTCGGATTTGGAGCTAAAGCTGGTCACGATCTCGTTACTCGGAACGTGCAGCGTACCTAGCAAGTCGCCATGCGGTGCTGAGGTTCCAGAGAACGATGGGCGAGGAGACGCCAAAGCTGGCATCGGTGCTGGCGTTGTTCCAAACGTTGTGATTGTCGTTGAGATTAGGGGCTTCGCCGTTATCGCTCGCATAGCCGCAGGTGACCGTCACGGCCGTTGTGGTGGTAGTGGCGGTTTGGTCGGCAGGGAGGAGAGGCACATTCACGGTGGCAGGATTAGGGTTTGTGACCGGGCCGGTGTTCAGACATCCGTGCGGTAATACTTCGCCCGGGGTAACAGTGTCGGCATTCCCAACGTAGACTGTGCCGCTCAAAACGATGCTGCCAGGCACAAAACCGTGGAAATCGTGATCGAAATCTCGGTCGCGGTCGTGTTCCTGCGCATTCACTTTGACGGGGAATGATCCTAGTGCCACTGCTGCCGCGAGAGTTGCGGCAAACACCATCGAAAGGCGTTTCTTCATGTTTTCATGACCTCCTAAGCCATGCGCCAACAAGCGCGAAATTATAAAGAAGGCCGCCTCACCCCAGGTTAACAGGCGATGAAAAAACAATGAATGATCCGAACGCCGCGTTCGATGGGGAGACCGAACCAGTTGGAATGTTTTGCGAGCACCGAGGTGAAATCGCCTGTCTACGCCAAGCCGCCGGCTGCGCTCAAGATTCTGCGGAAGAACTGGCGCGAAATCGCATTGCCCGCATCCTGAATGTGATCGCCTTATCGCCAACGACGGCAGCTTAAGCTTAGAGGTGCCTTGAGAAGGCGAGAAGCTGTGTCATGCGCCCCGCTTTACAAAAAATCATCCAGCTTTGCAAAACTCTATACGTCCAAAACACGACATTCGAATCGCAAAGGAGTTCAATACGGGCAGATGCGGTTTTCCCCAAGCTGCACCTGAGTCGGGCCTGATGTTGATGTTGCGAAACAGGAGGTAGCGTCATGTCAGTGCGCAGCCGCTTTCGTCGATTTTCTTTTACTTTCTTTTTCTTAACCACTAACAAATTCAAACTAGTATTCGGCGTACTAACCCTTGCGTTAGCGAGTTTCACGTGCCGGGCGCAGGAACCATCTTCAGCATCCGGCGCGCTGAGCGCTGCGCCGAACTCGCCCGCCATTGAAAACAGCATGATCGTTCCCGCCGGAACAAACATCGCTCTGGTGCTTACCCATCCGGTGCGAAGCAAAACCATGCACAAGGGAGACGACATCTACGCTCAGGTCATGGCGCCGGTCACTGTGGGAGACGCTGTCGCGATTCCACCCGGCGCCTTCATGCAGGGCAAAGTGGACAAACTGCAGCGAAACGGAGGCCGTGGCGAGCTGCATCTGCAATCGATGACGCTCACTCTTCCCGACGGAGAGGTTATTCCGTTCGCCGGTCCCGTGACCTGGAGAGTGCGGACGGCTACGCTGTGGCGGATGCGACCTCCGGCCGCGGCGCCGCCGTTTTTCTTCTGCCATTGGCTGGCGCGGGATTGGGCGCACTGATCGGTCATTCCGCCGCCGGGCAGCCCACAACGGTGAATGGATTGACGGTGAATCCCAACCGGCTGCGGGATACCGGGATCGGCACGTTGGTCGGCGCGGGTCTGGGCGCCATTGCGTCCTTTGCCGTGATTGGGACTTCGCGGAATTTCTTCGTCGACACGGGAACACCGGCCGAATTGGTGTTGCCGCATTCGCTCTCCGTGGGGCCAGGCCGCGGGCTTGACGCCGTCGAAGCCTGGGCCGGTGCAGGCGGTCTCTCCTCCGCCGAGCGCAAATCCCGCCGTCGCTGGATGTTCAGCCGGGGAGGCGTCCTGCCATGGAAGCTGCGTGGACACGATCACTTTTATGAACGATTCCAACAACTGTGGCCGTTGCGGCAATAGTTGCTCCGTGGGAGAGACTTGCACCGGCGGTTCCTGCTCGTGCGGGCCCGGTTACAGCAGTTGCATGGGGTCCTGCGTCAGCGACGCGGCCTTGATGAGTGACAACAACAACTGCGGCCGGTGCGGCAACAGCTGTTCGATTGGTCAGACTTGCATGGGCGGCACCTGCACCCGGACCACGCCCTGCGCGCCCGGCGATCTTAGCTCTAAATGAGGAGTCCAAAGTCCGAGGCGAGTTGTGCCGATCATGGGGACAGCCGCCGGCTGTCCCCCAGTTTTTTCCTCGGCCGCTGTTATCTTCCAGCGGCTTCCATCGTCTAACCCGGCAAACCGTTAACCGTGCAAACAATTGGAACCTACCGCGCGCCCGCCGCGTACCATACGCATCCTAAGGAGGGACTCCGAATGTCTCGAATCTATCTACTGGTTCTGATCGCCGCGATCGCGGTTCTGCTGCTGGCTGCCGCTTCGTCGCCGTCATCCTATCCGCAGTTCACCAAGGACAATGAACTCCTCCGCCCCACCGACTACCGTGACTGGGTCTTCCTCTCTTCGGGTTTGGGCATGGCTTATGGCGATCCCCCCGACCATCAAATGTTCACCAACGTTTTCGTTCCGCAGTGGGCTTACCACGAGTTCCTGAACAGCGGAAAGTGGCCAGACAAGACCATTTTTGTGGTCGAGGACCGAGGCTCGGAGTCGAAAGGTTCGATCAACAAGTTCGGCCACTTCCAGAGTGACTTGATGGGCTTGGGCGTTGAGGTGAAAGACGAAACCCGTTTCCCCGAAAAATGGGCCTACTTCAGTTTCGGCCAGGACAACCAGACCGCCAGTGCCAATCCCAAGCCCGCGTGCTGGCAGTGCCATGAGGATCACGCCGCAGTTGAACATAGTTTTGTGCAGTTTTATCCAACCTTGAAGCCGGTGGCGCAAAAATTCGGAACCTACAAATCGGCAGTGGAAAATTAAACATTGATTTCCACAGGCTAGCGTCTTGTCCCGTCCAATCCGGCCATGCTAGCTTCGTTTCAAGCGAAGACCCTCCCCTATGTTTATCCGTACTGCATTGCTCGGGGGCGCCTGCCTTTTCCTGCTAAGTCCGGTCTTCGCGCGGCAAAAAGACAATCAGATTTCCAGCGCGTTCGCGGCCGACACTTTTCAAGGGACGGTCGTCGACGTCAGCCTCGGTGTATCTCTCCCGCGGCCCATCTATAGTCCCAGCCCCGACTATCCCGCGATTCTTAAGGGCAAACGCAGGATACGTGGCGTCTGTGTTGTAGGCTTGATCGTGGATGAGCATGGCCGGGTGCACGACCTTCATGTAACCCAGTCGCTGGACCCGCGCCTTGATCAGAGCGCGATCGATGCGGTGAAGCAGTGGAGGTTCAGGCCCGCAAAGATGGATGGCAAGCCGGTCGCCGTCTTTACTTCTGTCGATGTGAACTTCGGGGTTTATTGAGGGCTTGTGTTGGCCGAGCGTGTTCGCCGCTAAAGTCTGAACAGATCGCGCCGATAGAGGAGATTATGGATATCTCCGCTATTGCACTGCAGGGATTGCAGCCAGCCGACGCTCAACTGAACCAGGCTGCCAGCAACATCGCCTCGCTTGGGGTGGGCTCTCCGGCCGGAGCCAATCTGGATACGGCGAATTTCAGCGCCGCGGCGCTGTCCCTGATCTCCGCCCAGACCCAATCTTCCGTCAACCTCGCCACGCTGAAGGTCGCCGACGAAATACAGAAAAGCCTGATCGATGTGACGGCCTGAGTCGGTCACGACGAAGCTCACGGTTTCCGATGTTGGAGTTTCCTTCTAATCAATCCTTGCCACGGAGCAAACCTTGCTCAATACCTGAGCCGCGAACCAGCTCGATCGCTCACGCTGGTTGCCGGTGCCAGAACTCATCATCGTCATCGGGCCGCATTCACCACTCCAAACCGGGGATTACGGAAGTTCCAAGCCTCGCTACCTGACCCCACTTAACACATTTTGTTTGCACGCTGTTAGAAAGTGGCCCTGTGGTAATCAAGGGGCCAACTTTGTGGTTGCCTGAAAAACCTAAGTCTCGTATTATCGTTATGTTGCGAGACTTCGCTCTGGCGCTCGCCGGTGGCAAGCATCTTGCATAAGTAACTAAGACAAGCGACGAAATCCGGGGAACAGGTCAGAGAGACTTAATGTTTAACAAGCGTTCCGCACTTTTATATTTCATATTTGTCTTCGCCATGATGCTGCTCCCTGGGAGTGGCATCGCCGCTAACGTCAATCTGAGTTCGGTCACCCCGAGAAAACCCAAGTCGCATCTGACCGAGAGCCAGCGGGCGCATCGCCGCATGCGGCACTTGGCCCGCAGCCGCGCCGTGGTTCATCCGCGAACAGTCGCGACCTTGCATTCTCGACGGCGTCGTCACTACTACGAGCGCTTCTCCGCCAGCTCGTTTGTCACCGCCGACCAAGCCGAAGGCGACGTCACCACCGGCGAGGATCCGGTCGTCCGCCAGGCTGCTCTCGACGCTCTCGGCAACATGAATGGCACCGTGGTCGCGATTGAGCCGACCAGCGGACGCATTTTGGCCATGGTCAATCAGAAGCTGGCGCTTTCGAGCGGTGCGCAACCTTGTTCCACCATTAAGCTTTCTGTCGCGCTGGCTGCTCTGAGCGAAGGGGTCATCGACAAAGACACTGAGGTCACGCTGGGTGGCCGCAGCCGCATGAATTTGACCGAAGCCCTGGCCCATTCCAACAACGCCTACTTCGAGGCGGTTGGCCGCAAGCTCGGCTTCGAAAAAGTCAGCTTCTATGCGCACGAATACGGCCTGGGCGAAATGGCTGGATACGACATTCCGGGCGAGCATCTGGGCACTTATCCCGAGGAAGCGATCCCGGCCAAGCTGGGCGGCGTAGCCAAGATGTGCAGCTTCGGTGAAGGAGTTTCGATGACGCCGCTGCAACTGGGCGCCATGGTCTCGGCCATCGCCAACGGCGGCACGCTCTATTACCTGCAGCATCCCACCACGCCGGACGAGGTAGCGAACTTCCAACCGCGCATCAAGCGGCATCTCGATATCGCCCCGCTAATCCCGGAAATTTCCGACGGCATGGCGGGGGCGGTGAGCTACGGCACCGCGCGCAGCTTGCACCTGAATTTCAACGAGGAGGAAATCCTAGGCAAGACCGGAACCTGCTCGAACGCCGGTACCCGCTTCGGCTGGTTTGCTTCTTACGCGAATACCAGCGTAGGCCGCGTGGTGGTCGTCGTTTTCCTCGAAGGCGGACGTCCCACATTTGGTCCCAAAGCCGCAGAAATTACCGGAGTCATGTACCGCAATCTGTATGATCACAGCTTCTTCGCGGGGAAGCCTGCGGTGCAGCCTACCGACGACGCTGCGGTGAAGTCCGGGGCAACGGCGCAATAGAGGCATACGGCATTCAGCTTTCAAAGAGCCTCCTTAACGGAGGCTCTTTCCTTTTGTGGGGAGTTTCTCGGCGCGCTCCGGATGGATGAGTGGTGCCGAATACTTTGACTCGAAGTACAATCTACTGGCTTCGTAGCCGAGGCCGATGCCCGATCCAACCAACTCCTTTCTTGACAAGCTGCAACCCAGCCCGCAGAAGAAATTGCTGGCGCTCGATGGCGGCGGCATTCGCGGCGTGATTTCGCTGGAAATCCTGCACGTAATCGAGCAGATTGTGCGCAAGCGGATGAATAGATCCGACGCCGTTCTGGCCGACTACTTCGACTACATTGCCGGGACCAGCACGGGCGCAGTGATCAGCACATGCCTCGCACTCGGGATGAGCGTCGATAAACTGCGCTCGTTCTACATCGACAGTGGGCCGGCTATGTTCAGCCGCGCGGCAGTGTTGCGCCGCTTCCACTACAAATTCGAGCAGGAGCAACTGGCGGCGATGCTGCGCGAGGTGATTGGAGTGGATACCACGCTGGGCTCGACCCGGCTGCGCACCCTGCTCATGATGGTGATGCGCAACGCCACCACCGATTCTCCTTGGCCGGTGTGCAACAACCCTGGCGCCATGTTCAACGACCGCAAATTTCCCGGATGCAATCTCGATCTGCCGCTGTGGCAGCTAGTGCGCGCCAGCACCGCCGCGCCGACTTATTTTCCGCCTGAGATAGTGAATGTGGGCGGCGAGGAATTTCTATTCGTCGACGGCGGCGTCACCATGTTCAACAATCCCGCCTTCCAGCTTTTTTTGATGGCCACGGTCGAGCCTTACAACCTGCGCTGGCCCACGGGAGTGGACCGCATGCTTCTGGTTTCGGTCGGCACCGGGGCTACGCCGAAGGCCAATGTCCATCTGCGGGCGGAGGATCTCACCCTGGTCTACAACGTCAGTTCGATTCCAGGGGCGTTGATGTTCGCCGCGCTCAACCAGCAGGACTTTCTCTGCCGTTGCTTCGGCGAGTGCGTGGCTGGCCCGGTGCTCGATATGGAAATCGGCGACATGTGCGGCAAGGCCGGCCCCGCCACACCGAAGCTCTTCACCTACACGCGCTATAACGCCGAGCTAACCGAGCGCGGTTTGACGCGCCTGGGCCTCAGCCACATTCGCCCGGAAGACGTGGAACCCCTCGATTCCGTCGGTCATATTGCCGAACTGCAACAGGTGGGCCAGGCGGTGGCGGAGGCAGATGTGAAAGAAAGCCACTTTGCCGGGTTCTAGCCGGACCGGCGCGCTTCGACGGGAACTGACTTCGCCCCGAAAAACTGGCTACATTACTTTCCTGGTGGCTGCGAAGCGGAAGGGGCGCAGACACTAGTTCGTCCAAACCACTTTGGATTTCTTCGCCGTGGCGTGCTCCGCCCGAAGCGCGCGAGCTGCTTCGCCAAGAGAAACCTCGTGCACCGGGGGAGCCACTTCCCAGAGCGGCCGCTCGCCGTGGCCGACGTAGTCGACGGATTCCTCCATCACATTTTGTATCCGCCCCATATCATGCTGGGAGGCGTGTTGGTCGTGTGTCTGAAATTCCACGAAGGTGGGTTGGGCACTGAGCGAGGAAGCGGCAACCTGACCGAATGCCGCACCGGCAAGAAAAACAAGACAAGATATCAATATGGCAATTCTCATAGCCTTCATCTCCAAGTGGAGCAGCCCTTCATCCACCCTGGATATTTGCAAGACCGCTGCCAAACTTCGCGCAGGCAAGGTATGGGTTTCGGGGCGCAACGCGCAGGCCGCGCAAATGTTTGCACAATTGTGGCAAGGGAAGTCTTCCTTTTGAGCCACTTGACCAGCGCGGCCGGAGCTCGCGTTCCCGCGGCCAGAATGCACATTCAAAAGGAAGAAAGGGCGCCACGTTTGGCGCCCTGTGCTCGCCGCGGAAGCCCTCTACTTGGTTGATGGACAAGGCGTAAACGGCGATGTCAGCCTGGTCGTGTCCGGGTAGCTGTAAGCCCCGCCAATGGCGTCGGAAGGACTGCGCCCCTCAAACCACTGCAGCAGCCCCATGGTCTGCGGGTGATAAGTAAAGCCGTGCAGCGTGACAGACGTGTAGTCGGGAGAGAGGTTTTCGATCACATCGCCGATTTCCAGGTTGTTCTGGCAGGTCCCGGCCGGAGCGCCGGGCACCTGATAGCTGGGCGTGATGTTGTTGCCGAACGGATCGTCGGTGGCCTCGGCAATCTCATGGCTCAGCGCGTTGATGTCGGAGAAAACGGCGGTGTCGCCGAAAATGCCGTCCGCCACATCCGGATCGAGCGATGTGGAGAACGCGAAAACCTGCACGAAAATGTTGTTCTGAATCTGGTTGGTTTCAAGCGCGTTGTGGAAGCCGCCAATGCAGCAATCGAGAGGCTGGCCGTTCTTGAAGTCGCCGTAGACGGCGTTGCGGGTAAGCATGATCGACAACTCATGGATATCCACGTTCTCCGTTTGCAGAAGAGTGAATAGCTGCGAGTTGATGAAATTGATATCGATCAACGCGAAAAACGTGCCATCCGGCAGCACAAACACTTGCGAGGATCCGACCGGCACTTCCACCAGCACCGGCGTCAGAATGCGAGGGCGGCCGAAAAGTGTGTGCCAGGAATCGTCGGCGTCGTTGTCGCCGTCTCGATTGATGATGTGGAAAAACTCCGCTCGCTGCACCGCGTCGGTGAATTGCGTGTTTCCAGTGGAAAACGGCGACGGCAGGAACTCCGGAGAGTTGAGAATCTCGTTGTTGATGGCAGTGGCGTCGATCACGATGTTGTTTCCGTTTTGATCGACGAATTCGTCAAACACAAACGAAATAGGGACGTACGACGTTGGAATCACGGTGGTACTGTGGGCTTGCGGTGCCTGCCCGATCATGGTGTAAGGAAAAACCTGCCCGTGGAATCGAAACGCACTGATGAAAGTCGGCACCGACACGATGCGCTGTGGCTGCTGCATGGTTGCCGCACTGGCGTCCGCCGACATATTGCTACTGGCGGCCATGTGCGTCGGCGTGCTTCCTAAGCTGCGAAAGAAACTCGGGTCCGCCGCCACCGGCTGGCGTGGGTTTGGCGATTTCTTGATTTGTGCGAAGATGTTGTTGGTGAGCGAGAAAAGTACGAGCAGACAAATACCCACACCGAGGTTTCGCATGGCTCCCCTCCTCTTTGTTTGGGCTGCGGTCTGGCGGCCCAAAAAGTTGCAAACCACTCTCCCGCAGACCGTCGCTCAAGTCCAGAACGGAATGTGTTAATTTTTGGTCTTGGATTGGTGACCTGGCATGGACAAGCCATCCGGGCGTTGGTGGTAAAATGTGCACCCCGTCCGGGCGTCCGATCCGCGACGCCTTCAGGAGACAGCCATGCCTGGCGGAAAAGTTTTTCTCAACTATCGCCGCGATGATTCCGAAGGTTACACCGGGCGCATCTACGACCGGCTGGACGCGCGCTTTCCCGGGCGTATCTTCCGCGATGTGGTCGGCCTTCAGCCCGGCGAGGATTTCGTTGACGCGCTGGAGCACGAAGGCGTCAGCTGCGAAGTGTTGGTCGCGATCATCGGCAAGCGCTGGCTTGGCATCACCGACGCCGCCGGCCGCCGCCGCCTGGACAACGCCGATGACATTCTGCGCCAGGAGATCTGCAATGCGCTCAAGCGCAATATTCTAGTGATTCCGCTGCTGGTGGGCGGAGCGGTCATGCCGGCGGCGGAAGAATTGCCTTCGGATTTGGCCTTCCTCGCTCGGCGTCAGGCGCTCTCGATCAGCGAAGTCAATTTCGACGTCGACATCGCCCGCCTGATGCGCAGGCTGGAACAAGCGTTAGGAGAGTCCAAGCCGGCTCCGGAGGAAGATAGCCATCCCAAAGATGAGTTGAGCAATCTGCTGGCGCAAGGCCGCGCCGCAAAGGCCCAGCAGGACTGGCACGGCGCGGTGCAAGCGTTGCGGGCGGCGTTGTCGTTGTCGCCCTCCAATCCTGAAGTTGCCGCGCAACTGAACGAGGCGGTTCAGCAAGAGCGGGTGGTCGAACTTTTTCACCAAGGCCAGCAGCTCTATGAAGAGAAAAAATACCAGGGCGCGCTCGATTGCTTCCGGCAAGTTCGCGTACTGGGAGGCAACTACAACGATGTCGACCGCTTGATCGCGCTGGTGCAGGAAAGCGCGCGGCCGAAAAAAAGCAAGCGCTGGCGCTGGATTTTGGGCGGCACCGTGGCCGCGCTTTTCGTCTTCGGCTTCATCGTATCGCTGATTCAGGATCAGCAGTCGCATCCAAGCGCTGCCCCGTCCACGGATTCCGCGGCCACCGACACAGGAACACAGACTGCGCCTTCCACGCCGAGTACGGACCAACCGGCCGCGCCGGTGGACGGCCAATCCGCGCAAGATCAACCGGCCCAACCCGCGCCCACGGATAACGGCTCCGCTAACCCCGAGCCCACCCCGGCGCCAGCTTTCGATCCTAGCGGGGATTGGACCGTCAAGAAGCTGATAAACGGGCAGGCCGTGGTGATGTCGTATCTCTCACTCAGAGCCAATGGCACTTACCAGCTCAATAATCCCCAGGGAGTGGATGTCAGCGAGGGAAACTGGACCTACGTGCCGGAAACCCAGGCTCTGTCGTTTGTCGGCAACACGGCCTTTGGCGCGCAACCCTGGATGATGAAGGTAGTGGACGCGCAAAGCGATTACATTGACGTGATCGATCCCAACCTGGGGCCAATGAGAATGCTGCGCCAGTAACCTTCAGCCCGTAGCGCCACCCGCCGGCTAACTCGAGAGTGTCTCGCCCTCGGTGGGCATCAAGCGCAAATGTTTAGGAGTTTCCCCATTCACAAATTGAAGAAGAAGACTGGGGCCATGGACGCGAGCGCGGCGCCCGCTTGCAGCGCCAGTACGCACAGCGTCTGTCGCGGAGCGCGCGGCAGCCATTTGATCGCGAAAAACGCGACTACCGGCAATTGGCCTGCCATCAGCAACTGCCAGAGATGAGCCGTGGCTCCCTCATCGGGCTGACGGACAGCTCCGAAAATCGCTACATAACCAAGAACGATTGACAGTGCGGTCAGCGACATCGCGACCGGAAGAAACGCACTTGGCCGTCTGATGATGGTGCCAAAGGAACGGATAGGTTGATCCATTTTTCGTCCTCGAGTGGGAAAGATGTGTTCGCCCAGCGCCGACCAAATAACGTTCACCGACGTGCGCAGGCCGCCCTGGCCGGTTTGCAGCAGCACCTCAAACTCCGCGCCATAGCGCTCTCTCCACGCGCGCGGATAAATCCGCGTCAGCAGGCGGGCGAGCGCGGGATTCATAACGCCTCCAACCTGCCCAACCCGGTTTTGCTGAACCGTTGCAGGGTGGTCAGCTTGGCGCGAAGAACACGCGCGCCCTCCGCGGTAATGCGGTAAGGCCGGCGGCGATCCTCGGGCGGAAGCGGCTCAATCCAACCCTGCTGCTCCAGGCGCGCGATCGCCCCGTACAGCGTCCCCGGGCCCAGCCGGGTTCCGCATAGGCTGGCAATGTCCTCAATCATGGCGTGTCCATGCTTCGGACCGCTGGCCAGACTGGCCAGCACCAGCAGCGGCGGGTCGGAATAGTGCTCCATTCCTGGGCGATCCGCGGTCCTTACTACGTGTCGCGTACTACGCATGACGTAGTTATCGCATAGTTGGTTTCGTTCCGCAAGGGATATTGCAACGCTCGGCAATCGACGGTCTTGAATTTCTCAGGGATACTTGGCCAAGCATCAACCGGCTGCTCGCCGCCACATCTTCGAAGCGCGTCTTACGCATCACGTTTGGAGTTCGGAGGAATTGGTGGGATTATTGAGTGAAGATCACCCTTGGCGGCGGCATGAGGCTCAACAACAAAGCGGCGTTCACCCTCGCGCTGGCATTTCTTGGTTACTTGGGCGCAGCGATCTTTTACTCGTATCTAATCGGGCTTAATCTCCAAACTCAATACGCCTGTCCGGTGTGCCCGCATATCTTGAGCCTTGGCAGCCCGCTTTCGAAGTTTGGGCGACGAGTGCTTGGTCTGGGGACTTTGAATGCTGCCTTGTTTGTGCTTCTCGGCTGGTCATTTCTCGGAGTGCGGAGACTCGTGAATCGAATGACCTGAACTACCCCTAAGAAAATTAAGACCACTACCCCATGCTCGATTCCAGGGAAATCGGTGTTAGTCTGCCAAGAGGCAGATCATCCGCCGAGGAGAACAAATGGACGCCGCTATACCAGATGTTTCGGAATCAACCGCGCCAGCAAGCCCAAAAAAGAAAGCCGCTTCAGGGGAGGTCCCGGTGGACAAATTCGCGGCCGCCCGACGCGCCAAGAAAAAGAAGAAACGCGCTGCGCACCGAGTGGCTTTGCGAAGGTCGAACACCAACGGCTAGATCGCATGACCATTTGGCGCGCCCCCTCCGCGTCCTCCGCGGATATTCTCGGCGGTCTCCGCCCTTTAAGATTCGCCTTTTTCTAGGGAAATCAAAGCTCATCGCGGAGGGCCCGGAGAAGGACTCAGAACTCCCCGGCGCGGCGACCAGTGGCTATGCCTTCTTTTTGCCTTTTCTTTCGTCGCGCTCGATCATGCCGTCCTTGATGTGGATAACGCGATGCGCGTATTCGGCGATATCTTTTTCGTGGGTGACCAGAACAATGGTATTGCCCTGGGCCTGCAGATTGTCGAGCAGCGCCATGATTTCCGTACCGGTCTGGGAGTCCAGGTTGCCGGTGGGTTCGTCGGCCAGGATGATGGCCGGGTGGTTCACCAGCGCGCGGGCGATGGCCACTCTTTGCCGTTGTCCGCCGGAGAGTTCGTTGGGCTTGTGTGTCATCCGCGATTCCATGCCCACCGACGCGAGTGCACCTTTCGCCCGCTCCTCCCGCTCATGCGCGGGCATGCCGGCGTAGATCAGGGGAAGCTCCACGTTGTGCAGAGCGGTGGCGCGGGCCAACAGATTGAAGGTCTGGAACACGAACCCGATTTCCTTGTTGCGGATGCGGGCCAGTTCGTCGTCGTCCAGTTCGCTGACTAATTGCTGGTTCAGCCAGTACTGGCCTTTGCTGGGCGAGTCGAGACAGCCGATCAAATTCATCAGCGTGGATTTACCCGAGCCGGAAGGCCCCATGATGGCCACGTATTCGTTGCGCTCGATGCGCAGATTCACCCCGCGCAGGGCGTGGACTTGTTGCTCCGAGCCCATGTCATAAGTCTTCCAGAGGTCTTGCGTCGAGATCATGCAAGAGTCAGGCGGCGCCGACACCACGGGTTGCGAGAGATTCAAGACTTCTGCGGTGGCCATTGTTTTCTCCAAGTCCTCTGGCGACAATCAACTGCTCCGATCTCGTATTGGACGCATGAACCGGGGGAGGGTCACGATTCAGTCTGCAGTCGTCGCTTGAGAGCTTTGGTGCGTTGCCCGACGACCGGCGACTGACGACTGAAGACTGCCTCCCTACGAACTTTCTTCTTCTTCCTTCTTCGGCGCCGAGTTGTCGATCTTGACGCTGGCGCCTGGGCGCAACGTGCGCAGCACTTTGTAGCTGCCGGTTATGATCTCGTCGCCGTCCTTCAGGCCCTTCAGCACTTCGATGTCGGTGGTGCCGGCAATTCCGGTATCCACGGGAACGAATTCGGCCTTGCGGTCGCGAATGACGAAGACCCCCTGAATCTCATCCTTCGCGTCACTACTGCCACTGTTTGATGCGTCGCTTTGCGGCGCGGCGGCTTCGACCGAATCCTTTTCGCCGCTGGCCGCCAGTAAATCCGCTTTCTTCCGGACCGTCAACGCTTGGATGGGAATGCTCAGAGCCTGGCTGCGTGACGCGGTCGTGATTTTGGCTGTAGCGGAGAGCCCCGGACGAATTTCGGTGGGCGGATCCTGCAAAGTGACAACCACCTTGAAGTCTTTGGCCTCCTGGCTGGCGGTGGTCTGCTGCGTCGTGGACACACCGGTCGAGCGCACAATCGCATTGTCGCCGATCTCGGTCACCACTCCCTTGAAGATGCGGTTGGGCATGGCGTCAATGGTGACTTGCGCCGGTTGGCCTAACTGCACGTTGACGATGTCGGTCTCGTCCACCTCGACTTCCGCGGTAATGACGGACATGTCGGCAATCGTCATCAATGTGCTGCCTTGCGCGTTCTGAATGCCGATCACCACGGTCTCGCCTTCGCGTACCGGTATGTCGGTGATGACGCCGTCGAACGGAGCCACATTGGTGGTCTTATCCAGCACGTCCACGGCGTGCCGCAGGTTGGCGCGATTCTGCGCGATGTGGCGATTGGCGGAATCTTCCTGGGCGCGCGCCTGCGCCACTTTGGCTTCGGCCTGAGCCAGGCCCGACTCGGCGGTTTGCCATGCCGCCTTCTGCGTATCGTAGTCGGATTTTGCGATCAGAGCGTCCTTGTAGAGGGCCTGGCTGCGCGTCCAGTCGAGCTGTGCTTTTTCGGCGTCCGATTTGGCGCGGTTCAGGTCAGCCAGGGAAGTGTTCAGGGCGGCGGTCGCGGCGACTGCATCGGTCTGCGCGACCTCCAGCGTGGCCTGGCTAGCGTTCAGGTCCGCCGAAGGCTGCACGTTCTCGAGCTGCGCCAGCAATTGGCCTTTCTTTACCCGATCGCCCTCTTTGACGTACAGATGCGTAATCTTGCCGAAAGCGTTGGCGCCGATGTTCGCATAGACCTTCGGTTTGATTTCACCGGAGGCGCTGACGATCGCCGCTAAATCCAACCGTTGCGCTTTGCCAGTCTGGACGGTGACCAAATTCTTGTGACTCTGTTGGACGGTGAATCCGATGATCGCCGCCAGCAAGACGGCCACACCGGCCCCAATTGCGACTTTCTTTCCAGTGCTCATTGCTCCCCTTGGAAATTCTTGAAAACTGCGCCGGCAACTGCGCGTTTCCCCCGGCGCGATGAAGGCGCACACCAGCAAATACGCCCAATGGAGCACAAAAGTTCCATACCGCGTGGTTGGCTACGGACCTAGGCTCGAAACGGGGCAAACCGCGAACCCAGAACCTTGAATTATAGCTTGGCGCGAGGCAACGAAAAGCACAGACTGCGAATCGCACATGACAGAGGCATTTCAGGCCCGATCCGCCACGCCGGAAACGGTGCCGCCTAGGGGCAACAGCCTGCAATTCGCTTAAATGGTTCAAGTTAGGCGCGATGACCCGGTTTCGGTTACCTTCGGGTTAATCTTGCCTTGCAGTCGCGAAAGACATAGAATGAAGCCCGCTAGGCGTGCCGGTTAGGAGTGTCCATGAGGTCTCAGGTAACTTTGCGCCATCGTTTCCTACTTTCGTTCCTGATTGCGTCGCTTTCACTTCCGGTCACGCTCGCCGCCGCCCAGCAAAACAATGCCGCTTCTTCAGATCAAGCTGCGGCCGGAGCTTCCAGCACGCCGGCAAATCCCGATGCCGACCCACTCAAACGGCAGCTGAGCGACAAGCAGAAAAAAGAGAACGAAAAACGCTTCCGTGCCGAGGTCAGCCAGACCTACAAGAAGTGGCTCGAGGAAGACGTGGTTTACATCATTACCCCGGAAGAAGTGGAAGCCTTCAAGCAGCTGTCGAACGACGAGGAGCGGGACAACTTTATCGAAGCCTTCTGGCAGCGCCGCGATCCTACGCCGGACACTCCGGAAAACGAGTACAAGGAAGAGCACTATCAGCGCATCGCGTACGCCAACGAACATTTCGCCTCTGGCATGCCGGGGTGGAAGACCGACCGGGGGCGCATCTGGATTATGTACGGGAAGCCGGATGAGATTGACGCGCACCCTTCGGGCGGCGAATATGAGCGGCCCATCGACGAAGGTGGCGGTGACACTTCGACCTATCCCTTTGAAGACTGGCGTTATCGCTACCTTGACGGTGTGGGCCAGGACGTGAACCTCGAATTCGTCGACCCGTGCATGTGCGGCGAATACCACTTGACTCTGGATCGCGGAGAGAAAGACGCTCTGGCGAAAATCCCTAATGCGGGCTTGACGCTGTATGAGCAGTTGGGAATCTCCAACAAAGTCGACCGTTTCAACCAAACGGGCCTGGAAACCCTGGGCATCGGTCCCGGGGGCATGCAGATGCAGGGGGCGCATGATTTTGACCGCCTGGCGCAATATGCCAACTTATACAAACCGCCCAAGGTAAAATTCACAGATCTCGAAGAAGTGGTTAAGAGCCGGGTCATCGTCAATCTAATGCCGTTTGACGTGCGCGTGGATTTTGTAAAAGTCACCAGCGACACGGTGCTGGTGCCGATCGCCATTCAGATCAAGAATCGGGATATTACGTTCGTGAACAAAGACGGCGTGGAGCGGGGCACGGTCAACATCTTTGGCCGGGTCACCACTTTGACCGGCCATATCGCGCAGACCTTTGAAGACACGGTGCAGGCGGATATTCCCGAGGAATTGCTCCCCAAGACCGCGGAAAATTCGCAAATGTATCCCAAGGCCCTGCCCTTGCGGCCGGGACGCTACCGCTTTGACATTGTGGTCAAAGACGTCAACGGCGACCGCGTGGGAACCTGGAGCCGGGGGATCGTGGTGCCGGATTTCGGGGATGAACGGCTGACCAATTCGACGCTGATTGTGGCGGACCAGATGGAGCCGGTCGCGGTGCAGAATGTGGGAACTGGCAGCTTCGTGATCGGTACCACCAAAGTACGGCCGCGGGTGGCGCCGGCGGACGGCAAGCCGGCCTCTTTCAAGCGCAACCAGAAAGTCAATTTCTGGATGCAGGTGTATAACCTGAGCGTGGACGATAAGACGCACAAGGCCTCAGCCACGTTTGAGTACGATGTGATCGACGCGGCAACGAACAAAGCCGTCGTCCACAGCGTGGATTCCACGGACAAGATGGGCAATGTGGGCGACCAGGTCGACCCTGCAAAAGACCTTGTCGGCCGCCAACCTGAATCCCGGCATCTATCGGATAGAGATCAAGGTGAATGACAACATCTCCAAGCAGACAGTGGATCCGACGGCAACCTTTGCCGTCGAATAGCCGCTGGGCTTGGACTCCCTCGAGGGTGGTCATGCTCCGAAAGTTCGGCAGCCTGCTGATCGTGTTGGGCCTGGCGCTCCCCGTGTGGGCTGCGGGAAAACCAGGATCGATCTCGGGCTACGTGCGCAGTGCCGGTGGCGCGCCGCAGATGGGCGCCATGGTGGAGGTTCTGGGCTCGGCCATCCACAGCTTGCGCGTATTCACCGACGCCAAGGGCTTCTACTCGGTCGCGGGATTGCTGCCGGGAATCTATAATCTTAAGGTTTCCGCCCCATATTTTCTGCCGGCCCTGCGCCAGCGGGTAGGGCTGCGCGCCGGTGGCAGCGTCGTGGTGAACGTCACGCTGAGCACGCTGTTTGAGGCCGTGCAATTTGCGCCGTCGGGGAGCTCCGGGGACGACGACGATTGGAAATGGGTGCTACGCTCCTCCGCCAACCGCCCGGTCCTGCGTGTGCTGAGCGATGGTTCGGTGCTTCTGGTGCCGGCGGCGGAGCAGACGAGCCACGGTGTGACCGGCACACTGGCTTTGCTCGCTGGCTCGGCGGCGGACGGTTTTGGCAGCCCCCAGGATATGAGCACAGCTTTCTCGGTGGAGAAGTCGATCTTCTCCTCGGGAACGGTGTCGCTGGGCGGCAACGTGGGCTACGGCGACGGGCCCTCAGCGGCGGTGCTGCGAGCTTCCTACAGCCACAAAATGGCGAACGGATCTCTGCCGCAGGTGGCTTTGACGCTGCGCACCTTGCCCTCGCCCGACGCCGGCTTGCGCAACGAGTCGCTACAGGCGCTGGCGCTCACCACTTCCGACGACTTTACCGTGGCCGACGTTCTGGAACTGAAGTTCGGCAGCGAGCTGCAGACCATCCAGTTCATGGGCCGGGTGAGCGCGTTTCGCCCCTTTGGCTCGGCCAGCCTGCACCTCTCACCCAATACCGTGGTGGCGTACAGCTACGCCACGTCAGAGCCGGATAGCCGCATCGAAAAGGGGTTTGAATCGGCCCCGGCCGACCTGAGCGAGTCCCAGCCGCGGGTCAGCATCGTGGGATTCGAGCCCACGTTGGAACATGCGCACCATCAGGAATTGGCGCTCTCCCGGCGCGTGGGCGGGACGAGTCTGCAGGCTGCGGTGTATTCCGACACTGTGGCAGACCCCGCGCTCACCGGGGTGGGCGAGTTCACCGACGACAGCGGCGAGGCGCTGCCCGACCCTTATTCGGGCACGTTTACTTATCGAGGCAGGAACCTCGATGCCCGAGGCCTTCGCCTGGTCTTGCAACGTAAGATGACCTCGGACATCACGGCGACGCTGGATTACGGTTACGGCGGCGTGCTCGACCTGGGCAAAGCGGATGTCAGCCTGCAAGATGCCCGCCAGTGGACGGAGTCGCGCGACCGCCATAGCGTGGCCGTGAAGGTGAATGGCACCGTTCTTTCGAGCAAGACGCGCTGGATCGCGTCCTATGGCTGGGTGAGCGGGCAGGCTCTAACACCGGTCGATATGTTCAATGCCTCGCCTGGGCAAACGGATCCTTATCTAAGCTTTTTCCTCAAGCAACCGATACCGGGAACCGGTTCTCTGCCTTGCCACATGGATGCGATGATCGACATCCGCAATCTGCTGGCGCAAGGTTACGTCCCGCTGATGGGAAGCGATGGCCGCACCGTATACCTGGTGCAGGCGGCGCGCTCCGTCCGCGGCGGGTTGGCCTTTACTTTCTAGGGATTCCGGAGTTCTGCACCCATCGGAAACACCCTCCGGCCGATTTGGCCGACCAGTCAAGCCTGTACTGCCGGGCTTGGCTTTTTTTCTCAATATGGTACTCTCTGCTCTCCCATGCCTGACGCGAAATCTGAGCGCCGCTCCGGACGCCGTATCCAGGCGCGGGTGCCAGTCACGATCCGCTCTCCCAAAGAGAGCGCGCAAACCGCCGGCTACACCCGCGACCTCAGCGCGAGCGGTATATTCCTGTACACGCAGGCGCAAATCCAGCAGGGCAGCGAATTGGAGATGGTGCTGATTTTGCCCGCCGAACTCACCCATGGCGAGAAGCGTTGGGTGTGCTGCCAGGCAGATGTGATCCGTGTGGAAAAGTCGTCGGCCGGCGCAGGATTTGGAGTGGCGGCGAGCATCCGCAACATCGAAATCCTGCCCGAAATCCCGGGCTGAGTTCGGTCCCGATGGACTTCAGATGCAGCCTCTTGCCATGGCGCAGGCTGCCTAGGGGTGGGTCTAACGGTCAGGCAAATAAAAATTTCAAAAATGTCGAGACAAATGCATCGAAAATAGTGCATAATGCTGGCCCTTGAATTGCTCTGGTTCAAGGAAACCGACATTTTGTAACTTTAGGTGCCCCAGCCATGTGGATCGACAAGTTGTCGGCGGGTGTGTTGCGTGTGCTGACGCCAGTTGGACCGCGCTACATCAAGCCCCAATTCTCTCAGCGAATCTATTTGCTGTGGATTTTCCGCCACTTCGAAATGTTGCCGTTACAAGTTTTGAGTTCGCGGCAACAGAAACTGATTGACGCACTCTGCGCGGAGCGCCGGTTTGTCGCTCTGCCGCAGACGGTTGCATTGGAGGACGCGCCAGTTCTTGGGACCGTGGAATGGCGGCCGCGCGTGGAAGCGGCAAGTCTGCCGCCGAGCCGCCCCAGTGGAAGCGTGACCGCGGCCGTAGCGCGGTTGGCGGGAATTCGCCAGCGCTCCTGAATTTGGGCGAGTCACAGTGGCAGGAATTCCGTTTTGGCGGAACAGAAGAAAAGCAACATCGCTTTGGATTGCTCTGCCTGCACCCTGATCGGCCTCGACTTTCATTCGCCGGCTCAGATAGTTCTGCATCTCGATCCCTGTGCAGTTGGTGCGGGCACGCGCCGCTATGTTAGACTCGATTTCGCCTTCGTGATCAACCTGAAGCAATGGTTCCGGCAAGCAGCTTCCCGGCTGCAGAATCAGGGCGAATCATCTGCAATCCGTGGCACCGCACGCGGAGGCTTGCGCGGGCGGAATACCACTCGGCAGGGCGCGTAGCTCAATTGGCAGAGCAACTGACTCTTAATCAGTAGGTTGTAGGTTCGATTCCTACCGCGCTCACCAACCTCCTTGGTTCCAACGATGGGAGGTGACCTTGGGCGCGGTCAATAGGCAGATTTGAAGCAAGGTTGTTCCCCGGCGTGTTTCCCAACGATGGGTCAGGACCCTTCCGTCAGTTTTGAATCGAGACTAGAATGTGGCTGGCTGTGGAACGGACGAGGTTGAATTCTCGCTGCTCAAAAGGCACCCTGAGAGGGACGCTTTGCTTACCCTGAGATTGGCGCGATGCTGCGCTTTGCTGCCGCTGCTGGCTTCCGCGGGTCAGGTTTCGGCGCGTGCCGCCGATGCCGCCACGCCGCCCAACGCAAACCCCCTGCCTGCGCCGGTGCAGTTGACATCCGAGCAAGATCACCAGCGGGTCATGGATGCCCTGCACATGACGTCGATGCGCCGCGGCGCCGACGGCGATCCGAAATTGCCGACCGCGGCAAATTACGAGGAATCCAAAGCCGCGCTGTCTTCCAAATTGCCAGACGTCCTGGCGCTGAGCGATGGCAAGCGGGTTACCACGGCGAAGGTGTGGTGGACGAAGCGCCGGCCGGAGATCGTAGAGATGTTTGACCGCGAGATCTACGGCCGCGTTCCCAAGAACGTGCCCGCGGTGACTTGGGAAGTGGCCGGCACGGAGCGCGAAATGAATGGCGATGTGCCAGTCATCACCAAACATCTGCTCGGCCACGTGGACAATTCTTCCTATCCGCTGATCAAGGTGGATATCGATCTTACCTTGTCGACTCCGGCCAACGCGGTGGGGCCGGTGCCCGTGATGATGGAGTTCGGTCTGAGTAAGGAGATGGCGGCGTTTGCAAAACGCTTTCCGAATATGCCGCCACAAGTTGGACCCACCTGGCAACAGCAGGTTCTCGCCAAGGGCTGGGGATATGCGACCTTGGTTCCCGCGAGCGTTCAGGCAGATAACGGGGCCGGCCTGGCGCAAGGCATCATCGGCTTGGTCAACCAAGGTCAGCCCCGCAAACTCGACGACTGGGGTTCGCTGCGTGCCTGGGCCTGGGGCGCAAGCCGCGCGCTGGATTATTTTGAAACCGACAAAGCGGTGAATGCAAAAGAAGTGGGCATTGAAGGCCACTCGCGTTACGGGAAGGCGACGCTCGTGGCCATGGCGTACGATCAGCGTTTCGCAATCGCCTATGTGAGTTCATCCGGATTGGGGGGCGCGGCGCTGTATCGCCGCGATTTTGGCGAGAAGATCGGCAACGTTGCCGGCACCAACGAATACCACTGGATGGCGGAGAATTTCCTGAAGTACGCCGGTCCGTTAACGCCGGACGATATGCCCGTGGACTCTCATGAGCTGATCGCCATGTGCGCTCCGCGTCCGGTATTCATCAGCGGCGGTGCGACTTTCGTGAACGGCGACAAGATGACCCTGGCCGACGGATGGGTGGACGCGCATGGCATGTTCATGTCCGCGGCCGCGGCTGCTCCGGTTTGGGTGCTGCTGGGCAAGAGAGATATGGGGACGACGGTGTTCCCACCGATGGAAACTCCGCTGATCGACGGCGACATCGCATTCCGCCAGCACAGCGGCGGCCATAGTCCCGCTCCGAATTGGCCGACATTCATCACGTTTGCCAGCCGCTACTTGCAGGCACCGCCGACGGGGGCCTCGTTGCCGGCCAAACATTAAACGAGAGGCTGCGGCAAGACCCCGTGTGCCCATGCCCACACCTTAGGGAGAACCAGTGAAACGCAGGTTGAAAAAAGTTATCGTGACGTCGCTGTTGTTCGCAGGCCTGCCATTGCAATTTGCGCACGCGGAAACAGGCTACGATGCCTGGCTACGATACGCGCCTTTGCCGCAGGCAAGCGCGCAAGAATATAAATCTCTGCCCGCGGTGGTGGTGGTCCTCGGCGATTCCGTGGTTCTGAAATCCGCACAGGAGGAGATGATTCGCGGCGTCAAGGAGATGCTGGGAAGAACACTGCGTGCCGAGAGCAGCCTGCCCAGAGAGAAAGCGATCGTATTGCTCACGCTTGCGCAACTACGCGCGGTTGCCCCGGAATTGAATGCGCCGGCCGACCTGAAAGAGGACGGCTACTGGCTCACCATCGCGCAAGTGGACGGGTTCGAGTCGCTGGTCATCGCGTCGCCCAACGACCGCGGTGTTCTATACGGCACGTTCGCGCTGCTACGCAAGATTGGTCTCGAGCAAGATGTGAGCAAGCTAAACGAGAAGCGGGAACCTTCCGCTCCGCTGCGCTGGGTGGATGAATGGGACAACCTGGATGGCACCATCGAGCGCGGTTACGGCGGCCCCTCCGTCTTCTTCGACAAAGGCGCGGTGCGCGGCGATTTGAGCCGGGTGCGGGACTACGCACGGCTGCTGGCGTCGCTCGGGATCAATGGATGCGTGATCAACAACGTAAATGCCGATCCACGCACGCTGCAGGATGATTTCCTGCCGCAAATCGCCCGCGTGGCCGAGGTGTTTCGCCCTTGGGGAATACGCCTGGGCTTGGCGGCAAATTTTGGCAGCCCGAAACAAGTTGGCGGGCTCGATACATTCGATCCCCTGGATCCCGCGGTAATGACGTGGTGGAAAAACAAGATCGATCAGATTTACCAGCGGATCCCCGATTTCGGCGGCTTTGTGATGAAAGCCGATGCCGAAGGCCAGCTCGGGCCCTCCACCTACGGTCGCACGCCCACCGATGCCGGCAACGTGATTGCCCGCGCGCTCAAGCCGCATGGCGGCGTTCTTTTCTATCGCGCGTTCGTGTACAACCATCACCTCGACTGGACAAATCCGAAGAACGACCGCGCCCGCGCTGCATACGATATTTTCCATCCGCTCGACGGGCAATTCGACGACAACGTCGTCATCCAAATCAAGAATGGCCCCATCGATTTTCAGGTGAGGGAACCGGCATCGCCGCTCTTCGCGGGATTGCACAAAAACAGCGAAGCGATCGAACTGCAGATCACCCAAGAATATCTGGGTCAGCAGCGCCAGCTTTGTTTCCTGGCGCCTTTGTGGAAGGAAGTGCTCGATTTTGACATGCAGGCCAGGGGCCCCGGCACTCCGGTGAAGGATCTGGTCGCGGGAAAAACGTTCCATCAGCCGCTGGGCGGGTACGTCGGAGTCTCCGGCGTCGGCATGGATCCGACCTGGCTGGGAAGTGCGCTAGCGATGGCCAATCTCTACGCCTTTGGCCGCTTGGCGTGGGATCCAAACCTAAGTTCAAGAGACATCGTTGAGGAATGGACGAGGCTCACCTTCGGCAGCGACCCGCTAGTCGTGCAAACCATCGACAACATGCAACTAGCCTCGTGGCACATTTATGAGAGCTATACCGGACCGCTGGGCCTGCAAACGTTGACGAACATTACCGGCCCGCACTACGGTCCGGGCGTCGAAGCCTCGGAACGCAACGGCTGGGGCATGTGGCACGATGCCGACGCCAAAGGTGTGGGGATGGATCGCAGCGTTGCCACCGGCACGGGCTTCGCCGGCCAGTATTCGCCGCCCGTGGCGAAAATGTTCGAATCCGTGAGCACCACTCCTGATGAGTTGCTGTTGTTTTTTCATCATGTGCCTTACACCTACGAACTGCATTCAGGCAGAACCGTCATCCAGTATCTCTACGATTCGCATTACGAAGGCGCGGAGCGAGCCGGTGAGTTCGTAAAGCAATGGGAAGCGCTGCGCGGACGCGTGGACGATGAACGCTATGCGGCCATTCTGACGAAGTTCAAATATCAGGCGGGATACGCCATCGTGTGGCGCGACGCTGTTACCAATTGGTTCAACCGCGCCTCCGGGATTGCCGACGCAAAAGGCCGCGTGGGGCATTATCCGGATCGCATCGAAACGGAAGCCATGCAGCTACAGGGATACGTCGATGTGGACATCACCCCGGCGGAAAACGCTTCCGGCGGCAAGGGCGTGGAATGTCCGGCGCCGGCGCAAAGTTGCACGGCCGCCCTGCGGTTCGACGGCCCCGCGGGATGGTATGAAATCGACGTCCAATACTTCGACCAAGCGAATGGCGTTTCCCGATTCCAACTCTTCGTCGGCGATCAGTTGGTGGACGAATGGCTTGCCGACGATCGCCTGCCCGCCACGCAGCCGACCGGCGACGCCTCGACAAGGCGCTGGATTCCTGGAGTTGCGCTACGTCCGGGAGACCAAATTCGTATCGTGGGATTTCCCGACGGGGGCGAACGCGCGCCGCTGGACTACATCGAGATCCACGCTCAGCCGCGATAGAAGCTCCTTTTGACGTTCGCCCGCGGCTTGACAATCCCAGAAAGTCAGACATATAGTCGCGGCAAATTTGGTTCGCGGCGCGAATTAGACCGGGTATTTCCAGTATTTGGCGCGAGTACGCGAAAATGATTTCGGGTTGGGCTTCTAGCGTAGTTCCGAGGCAGAAAACCTAATGCGACAGATCGACTTCACCAATACCCAGGTCGCATCAAGTGAAACCGCGCGGGATATCAATCGAGGCGTGGTACTCAATCTCATCCGGCGCAAACAACCGATCTCGCGGGCAAGCCTGGCCCGGGCCTCAGGGTTGCAGCGCAGCACGGTTTCGCTGATTACCGAACAGCTCATCCGCGAGCGCTGGGTGGTCTATGGGCCGACCGGCCGATTGCCGCGGGGAAGGCGGCCCACGTACTTGCGTCTCAACGATCGGCGGGCGATTATCGTTGCCGATGTGCGACCGGTGCTGAGCACCGTCGCGGTCGCCGATGTGAACGGCAGATTCCTGTCGCAAGAGGCCGTCGCCACGCCGACTGATCCGCACAAAGCCGCCGAAGATTTTGCCGGCAGAATTCTTCATCAGAAGCGCATGCACCCGGATCGGGTCTTTGAAGGGGTCGGGATTAGCTTATCTGGCCGATTCAACTTGGCGACTCAGCGCGTGGGATTCGCCCCAAACTTGAAATGGTCGGACTTCGATTTGAAGAGCCCCATCGAAAAGGCGACGGGCATGCGGGTGGAACTCGAGAACGCCGCCAATGCGTGCGTGCTGGCAGAAGTTTGGTTCGGTCACGCGGAAGGAGTGCGCGATCTGGTGGCGGTCACGATTGCCGAGGGCCTGGGTGCCGGCGTTTTCACCAACGGGCAGTTAGTGCGCGGACTGAACGGAATGGCGGGCGAGTTTGGCCATGCGCAGTTCGAACCCAATGGACTGCCGTGCGCTTGCGGCCGCAGCGGCTGCTGGGAAATGTACGCCTCAAACCGCGCTGCCTTGCGCTACTACCGCGAATCCAGCGCCGCCCCGCCGGAGTTCAGCTTCCAGGATCTGCTGGCGCTGGCGGAAACGGGCGATGACCTGGCGTTGCAGGCGCTCGATCGCATGGCGCACGCTGTCGGCAAAGGAATGCGCATGATCGTCGCCGGGCTGGCGCCGGAAGAAATTGTTGTCGCTGCGGAATTCACCCGGCTGTGGAGCCGCCTGGGCCCGATCATCGAGACGGAAATCGCGGCGGGAGTCTTGGTGGGGAAGCCGCCGCGCGTGAGGCCGGCGTCGGTAGAACCCAGCATGGCCCGATTGCGCGGCGCCGTAGCGCTGGTTCTACAGCGAGATTTTGCTCCGTCGGCGGGCAGGGGGGAAGCGGGGAAGTCCGGGCCGTCGGCGCGAGAGTTTGCGACATCGAGCAACCGAAAGGTGGTTTCGCGATAGGGATTCCGCCGAAAGTTGATCTTCCAGAAAATCACCGGGGAGCCTGCATCCCTAGCCCGCGGGAATTTCTCTGGTTCGGATTGAACGGCGCACTCCCGTCTCACAGGACTGATATGATTGTTAGCTACCTCCGAGAAAACTTTCCTGCAAGGGGCAATTATCTTCCATGGGATATCCTGGACTGGATCTGAACTCTAAGACCGCTGTGGTGCTAGGAGGAACTTCCGGGATTGGACTGGCGCTTGCGAAAGGTCTGGCACAAGCAGGCGCGAATGTGGTTCCCAGCGGACGGCGTACCGCGCTTATTCAGTCCGCGGCGGATGCGATTTGCAAATTGGGGCGCAAGACTCTGGTAGTTCCCTCGGATGTAACCGACCGGGCTAGCCTGGAAGCGCTGCTTAAGGCGGTACTCGCGGAATTCGGCGGTGTTGACATTCTAGTAAATGCGGCCGGCTGCACCAAACGGGCTCCCACGCTCGACCAGCCGGAGAGCGACTGGAACGAAATCCTGGAAACAAATTTGAATGGCACACTGCGAGGTTGCCAGGTGTTCGGACGGAACATGATCGAGCGCCGGTGGGGACGCATTATCAACATCGCGTCGTTGTCGTCATTCCTGGCCCTGTACGAAGTCGCTGCCTACGCCGCCAGCAAATCGGCGGTGGCATCGCTGACCAAGTCCCTGGCGATTGAATGGGCGCGCTACGGAGTTTGTGTGAACGCTCTTGTGCCCGGGGTGTTCCGCACCGAACTCAACTCAGCGCTGCTCGACGGAAGCCCGCGAGGGCATGAATTTCTCCTTCGCACCCCGATGGGCCGTTTTGGAAAGGTCGATGAGCTGGTGGGCGCCGCGATCTTTCTGGCTTCCGATTCAGCCAGCTTTGTTACAGGGCATCTACTGGCAGTGGACGGCGGATTTCTCGCGAGCGGCGTGAACCAATAGCTTGCGTTAGCGGACGAAAGAATCGTGGCGAAGGCGGTTTTAAGGGACGTTTTTTCGGGCCTTTTCCTGGCGTCGAACGCTCTGCTATACTCAGGCCGCTTCAAGAGGGTGCTCGACGAAATGGGGCGCGGCAGTCCTCGGAATTTAGCAGGTATAGGGTTGTCGATGTGCGTTGGATGGTACGGTCCGGCTCGGCTATCGTGGAGGTAGCTGGCCCAGGGCGTCTCCGCTGAACCCGCAGTAGCTGGCAATTTGAATGGCGATCACTGACACCATGGCAAATCCGGACGCACGATCTTTTGCTTCCATGCTCCGCGATTACTACACTCTAACCAAGCCGGAAGTGAACCTGCTGATCCTCATGACGACCTCTGCCGCCTACTATTTGGGTAGCGGCGGGGCCTTCCGATGGGCTGGACTTTTCCATACGTTGGTGGGGACCCTGCTGGTGGCGAGTGGCACGGCGACTCTGAATCAGTACATGGAGCGCACGCACGACGCGCACATGCGCCGCACCGCCGATCGGCCGCTGGTTTCCGGCCGGCTTTCTCCCGCCGAGGCTCTGTATTTTGGTCTGGGGCTTAGCGTGGCGGGAGGGATTTATCTAGCCCTGACGGTTAATTTGCTGGCTTCTTTTCTGGCGATCTCGACCCTGCTGTCCTACTTGCTGGTTTACACGCCGCTGAAACGGCGGACCCCGCTTTGCACCTTGCTGGGGGCGATTCCCGGTGCAATGCCGACTTTGATTGGCTGGGCGGGTGCCTCAAACGGCCTTAGCCGGCAGGCCTGGTTTCTTTTCGCAGTGCTTTTCCTTTGGCAGTTTCCGCACTTCCTAGCCATTGCCCTGATGTATCGGGAAGACTACGCGCAGGCGGGATTCAAGATGCTGCCGGATTTTGACGCCGACGGACGCTTTACCCGCGCGGAGATTATTGGATTTACCGTGGCCCTGGTAATTACCACCCTATTGCCGCTCGCCACTCGCGGTTTCACTCCACTCTATCTGCTGCCGGTGGCCGGGGCGGGTTTGTTCTTTCTGTATTACGGCGCCAAGCTGTCCAAGTCTGCTTCCCGCGGCGCGGCGAGCCGTCTGGTTCACGCCTCGGTGATTTACTTGCCCGTCGTTCTTGGAATGATGATGGTCTGCAAGCCCATCTAAGCTGCCGATAAACTCATCCCGATGGCCGACCGGCCGAAACTGTCCAGGAGAAATCATGCGCAAATGTTGGGCCGTTATGCTGATGCTTTGCGGGTCGCAGGTTTTGATTGCGCAGACCAGCCGGCCGTCACCCGCTGAGATTGAGGAACGAGTCGATGCCATCCTTGGCAAGATGACGTTGGAGGAAAAGATCGACTACATCGGCGGCCTCAACGAGTTCTACATCCGCGCCGTTCCCCGGCTGGGCGTGCCGACGTTGAAAATGGCGGATGGTCCCATTGGCGTCCGCAATTACGGACCGTCGACCACGCTGGCTGGCGGCATTGGGCTGGCCGCGACCTGGGACACAGCTCTCGAACGAGACGCCGGCAAGGTGATCGGAGAGGACGGTCGCGCCCGCGGCGTGCACTTCCTGCTTAGCCCGGGCGTCAACCTGTATCGCGCGCCGATGAACGGCCGCAACTTCGAATATTTCGGCGAAGATCCTTTTCTCGCCGGGCACACCGCCGTAGCCTACATCGAAGGCGTGCAATCGCAGGGTGTCTGCGCGACCATGAAGCATTTCATGGGCAACAACGCGGAGTACGATCGGCAGAACGTGAACTCGATTATCGACGAGCGCACCTTGCGCGAAATCTATCTGCCGGTCTATGAGGCGGCGGTGAAAGAAGCCCATGTATGCGCCATCATGGATTCCTACAACCTCACCAACGGGGAGCACATGACGCAGAATGACTACCTCAACAATCAGGTGGTCAAGAAAGACTGGGGCTTTAGCGGGATCATCATGTCCGACTGGGGCGCGACCCACGACGGAGTGGCGGCGGTGAATGCCGGGCTTGATCTGGAAATGCCTTCAGCCAAATTCATGAACCGCGCCACGCTGCTGCCCGCCATTCAAGCCGGTACGGTGAGCGAAGCGACCATCGACGAGCATGTGCGCCGCATTTTGCGCACGGCGTTGCGCATGGGCTGGTTCGACCGCGAGCAGACGGATCTCTCCATTCCCACATACAACCTGGAAGGCCGCCGCGTCGCTCTGCGGACTGCACTGGAGAGCATCGTCCTTCTGAAAAACGACGGCAAATTGCTTCCGCTCGACAAATCCAAGATCAAGACGCTGGCGGTTATTGGGCCGGATGCCTATCCGGCGGAGCCAGTGGGTGGCGGCAGCGCGCAAGTGCGTCCTTTCAACGCCATCTCCTTTCTGGAAGGACTGGCCAACTATTTGGGCGGTGGCGCCGAAGTCGCATACAAGAGTGGTCTTCCGACACTCGCGGACGTCGCGCGGGGAACAGTTTTTGCGACGGAAGCGTCCGGCGGCGTGCGCGGAGTTCGGGCCGAATATTTCGCGTCCAGCGATTTGAGCGGGAATCCTGTCCGCACCGGAGTCGATACAGACATCAATTACGGACCCGAGCATCTTTTGTCTTCCGATTTCCATTCCGCGCGCTGGACCGGGTTCTTCGTGGCAAAAGATGCAAGAGCTTATCACGTTGTACTGCAGGCGATGGGCGAGCAAGGAGGAGCGCGCGTGTTCCTCAACGACAAACTGGTGATTGATAGCTGGACGCTACACAAATCTTTGATCAATGACGTGCTAGTCAACCTCGGTGCGGGTCCGCATCAGATTCGGGTCGAGGCTTATCGGGTTGCGACTTGGGGTAACATGCCACTCCGCCTGGGCGTGGTGCGATCGGACTCCTTGGTTGATCCCGAAGCTTCGGTGATCGCTTCCAGGGCGGATGCCGTCGTGGTCACCGTGGGTTTCGATCCAACGACCGAGGGCGAGGGGGCGGACCGCACGTTCCATCTGCCTATTGGGCAAGATGAACTGATTGAAGCTATGCTGGCAGCTAACAAAAAGGTCATTGTGGTTATCACCTCCGGCGGCGGCGTGGAGATGAGCGCGTGGGTGGAACACGCGCCCGCCATTCTGGAATCGTGGTTTGCCGGCCAAGAAGGCGGCACGGCGCTGGCGCAGTTGGTTTTTGGAGAATCGAACCCGTCGGGCAAACTTCCGATCAGCATCGAGCGGCGGCCGGAAGACAATGCGACCTATAACAGTTACTACCCGAACGACGGCGATGATAGGGTCAAGTACACGGAGGGAGTTTTCCTCGGTTATCGGCACCACGACAAGAGCGGGATCAAGCCATTGTTCCCGTTTGGCTTTGGGCTCTCCTATACCGCGTTCCGCTACAGCAATCTTTCCGTTTCGCCCCAGATCGTGAGTGGCGATCAACCGGTGACGGTAACCTTGGACGTAACCAATACCGGCAAACGCGAAGGCGCGGAAGTCGTCGAACTTTACGTTGGCGATGCCCACTCCAGCGTACCGCGTCCGGTGAAGGAGTTGAAGGGGTTCGCCAGAATCGACTTGAAGCCAGATGAGACCAGTAAAGTCTCTCTCACGCTGCACCGCCGTGACTTTTCTTACTACGACGTGGACGGCAAGCAATGGAAAGCGGAGCCCGGTGATTTCGGGATACTAGTCGGCGGTTCGTCTGATCGCATTGAACTGAGGGGAACGCTCCACCTGGCAAGGTGAGCGTCGGGCTGATTAGAGCCTACGTGCTCTTTAGCTCTTCGAGCAGTGCATCTTCAAGCTGCTTTTGATGATCGCCGGTTAGCTTGGCGCCGCACGACGTAAGATAGAAAGCGTCAATCGCCATTTGTCCTTCGGTGTCGATCAGCGCGATCTCGATGTTGCAACCCTGATACGAAAAGCGCGAGCATATGCGGTGCAAAAGCCCTAACCGGTCCTGCGTGATTACCTGGACAAGAGTGCTGGTCGAGGAACAGCTGTCGTCGAAAGTGATGCGGGTTTCGACTTTCACCTTAGGGGCACGGTTGCGCTCTTCGGATTGCCTGCGGTCGCGCAGCATGCGATCCAAGTCCGCCTCGCCCACCAGCACATCCGAAACACTGCGCTTGAATCGCTCCCACTCTGGCAAGTTCAGTTCCAAAGTGCGGAAGCGGTCGGTAAAGTAGAACGTATCCACCACGGTGCCGGCCTGATTAGAGAAAGCGTTGGCTTTCACGATATTCATGCCCCAAGCAGCGATCGCTCCGGCCACATTAGCAAACAGAAATGGACGGTCGTGGGTCACCAGGGTCAGCTCAAACCAGTGGCGCCCGCGCTTCAAATCCAGCTGAACGGGATCGTCGCCCAGGCAATCCGCCAAATGAACGTGGCGCAAAATGTCCTCAGGAGGATAGACGCGCAAATAACGTTTGGGCAGCCCCTCCAGAAAACTCTTAACCTTTCTTCCGACCACGGGCGCCAAGGTGTGCAGCCGGGACAGGGTTTCCTCATCGGCGTCGGTGCCGGCATGCAGCCGCTGGTCGGCGCTGCGGCTCAGGTAGTTATTGGCGCCAATGTATAGCTGCCAGACGTTCTCCGCCTTCCAGGGAGTCAGCGCTTCGGGGTTGACAGCCTTGATGTCCGCATAGGTCAGCAGGCAGAGCATCTTCAAGCGCTCGGGGGTGCCCACTTTTTCCGCGAAGGCATGCACGTTTTCCGGATCAAAGATATCGCGGCGCATGGTGGCCGACATTTCCAGATGGCTGGCAATCAGGAACTGAACCGTCTCCCGGTCTGGCGGATTAAGTTCGAGACGGGATAAGCAACCTTCGGCAATCTCCAGGCTGGCATCCACGTGATCCACTCCCGGGACGCCTTTGCCCACGTCATGCAGCAGCAGGGCGAGATAGAGCAATTCCGGCTGCTCCAATTCTTCCAAAATGCGGCCATAGCGTTGGTCCCATTCCGAAGGTGAGGAGCGCGCCCGATGCAGGCTCTCAATGGCAAGGAAGGAATGCTCATCCACGGTAAAGCGGTGGTAGAAATCGCGCACCACGAAAGAATCGATGAGCTTCAACTCGGGCAACAAAAGAGTGAGCAGATGCAACGAGTGCATGGCGCGCAGCGCGTCCGCGGCGTGCGGTTGAAGAAGAATCGCTTGCAAGTTTTGCCAAAGCTGTGCGCCGTGGGGAGGGCGCTTGGCCAGTTCCGGCAAGACCTGCTCGACGCGGTATTCCGTGGTGGTGCTTAGTCGTAACCCGTGGTGGGCCATGAAGTCGAACAGCCGCATCAGGAGATCCGGGTCTTGCAGCGCGGCCGGTTGTTGCAAAAAGATGAGGCCGTCGACGACCGAAAAGTCGGCGTTGGAGAGCCGCGAGCGCCAGTTTTGGAATTGGCGGTAAAGGGAAGAGCGCGCCGCCGGGATCTCCTCCAACAATTGCAAGCAGGCACGGTGAATGGCGCGGGCGTGGCCGAAGTAGACGCGCATCCAATCCGCGGCGCTCACCGCTTCGGTGTTGGCCATCCCAATCTTTCGCAGCGCGGCCTCGTCCTGGGCTTCCCAGATCAGCATATTGTCGTCGCGCCCATGGCGAAGGTGCAAGAAACAACGGACCGACATCAGAAAATCCAGCGCGGGCTCGAATTGCCGGCGCACCGTCGGCGCCAGCAGGGACTTTGCATCAGGCCAGTCGCGCTGCTTGTCCATGGCGGAAATCAGCGCCAGCCAACAAGTCACGTTGTAGTCGCGCAGGCCGCCGGGAGTTTCTTTGAGATTAGGCTCCAGGTGGAAAACCGTGCCGCCGTACTTGGCATGGCGGTCACGCGTGATCTCCGCCAAACGCTGTACCAGGCCCTGATACTCCCGCATGACCAATTTTGGGATCAGCTTGTCATGTAACTGCTTAAACAGCTCCCGGTCGCCGGCCAGAAAGCGGGAATCGAAGAGCGAAATGGTGAATTCCACGTTCTCTGGTTCGAAGTGATCGCACTCCGAGATAAGGCGCGTGGAAGGACTGAGCTTCATGCGCAGGTCCCACAGTTCTTGCGAGAAGTGGCGAATCTTGTCCTTAAACTTCACCTCGGTGTCGCGGTCGGCGTAGAGAAAGAGGAGATCGATGTCGGAATAGGGGAAGAGCCATCCCCGGCCAAACCCTCCCAGAGCCACCAGGGACAAGTTCTGCAGCTCGCCCTCTTGCGGCGCGATGAGCTTTTCCCAAAGCGAGAGCACGATGCTCTCGACCAACGTTGTGCGCTGAGCCAGGGCAGCGCGGCCGTTTCCAGTCTCGCCGAATTCGCGCTGGATGCGGGCGGATTCCTGAATGTAGGTCTCTCGCAGGCCGTCGGTGACTGAGGGCGCGGTGGGCATGGTTTTCCGGATTACCGGGCTACGCGATGGGGGGTCCAATGCCTCCGCCGTCGCCGCGATATTTTGGGCGGCGGGAGGGCTCGCGTGGCCTTTTTCACTCTACCCGCCAGCCGAAGGAACACGGAAATCGAAACTATTTATCGTCCCCATCAGCAATTGTTATGGCGATGGCGCGAGCCGCGGACACTCCTATCCGACGCTCTGATTTTGGCGTTGATGCATCTCTATGGTTCCACGACCAAAGCCGCGGACAAGAATATCCCCACACATAGACACCAAAGGATCTATGCCGAAACCTCCCAGACATACCCTTCTTCGCCGTGTTGTGAGAGATCGAGCCCCTGGACCTCCTGCTCCTGGGTCACGCGCAGTCCGATGGTTGCGTCCACAATCTTGAGGACTATGAGCGTGCCTACGACCGCGAGTGATGAGGCGATAAGCACACCCATGCATTGGTTGATCAGTTGGTGAAGATTGCCGTCGATCAGACCGGAAGGCAGAGTATGGCCTTGCGCATCCTTAAAAATAGGATTGACGGCGCTGGCCGCGAAAACCCCAGTCAGCAGAGCCCCCAACGTTCCTCCCGCGCCATGGATGCCAAAAGCGTCCAACGAATCGTCGTAACGGAACCGCGCCTTGATTTTGGTGACCATCAGGTAGCAGAAGACGCCGGCGGCCAGACCGATGAACAGCGCGGACATCGGTCCAACAAAGCCTGCGGCGGGGGTTATGGCGACCAATCCGGCTACAGCGCCGGAGATCGCTCCCAGCGCGCTGGGCTTGCCGTTGCGCAGCCACTCGGCGCCGCCCCATCCCAACACCGCGGCGGCCGCCGCAAGGTGGGTCGCGACAAAAGCGCTAGTGGCCAGACTGCCAGAGCCAAGTGCGCTGCCGGCGTTGAAACCAAACCAGCCTACCCACAACATGCATGCTCCCACAAAGCTCAACACCATGCTGTGCGGCGGCATGGATTCCCGAGGATAGCCGACCCGGCGGCCCAGATAGATTGCGCAGACCAGAGCGGAAACTCCCGAGGTGACATGAACCACGGTGCCTCCGGCAAAATCGAGCGTGGGAAAATACCCGTTCAGCGAGGCATTCAAAAGGCCGCCCTTACCCCAAACCATGTGCGCCATCGGGTCGTATACCAGAATCGACCACAACACCATGAACAGCAACATGGCGCTGAACTTCATGCGCTCCGCGAAGGCTCCGGTAATGAGCGCCGGCGTGATGATGGCGAACATCAACTGGTAGATCATGAAAGTCTGTTGCGGAATGGTGGCGGAGTAGGCGAGATCGGGCTGCACCCCAACTCCGCGCAGGAATAGGTGACCGAGGCCACCGATAAAATTATTACCTGCGCCGAACGACAAGCTGTAGCCGAACAGCGCCCACAATACGGAGATGAGCGCCATCATGGCGAAGCTTTGCATCATGGTGGCCAGAACGTTCTTTTTCCTGACGAGGCCGCCGTAAAACAAGGCCAATCCTGGTCCGGTCATCATTAGAACCAACGCCGCACTGGTGAGCATCCAGGCATTGTCGGCGGAACTCTTCGCGTCTTCGGTCTGTTGCTCCAGCTTTACCAGGCGCATTTCTCTGGCATCGGGAGCGGCCGACCACCCGGGGCTTGTAACCGGCGCAACCAATGCCACCAGGCCTGGGGCAGAGGCGAATAGAAGAAAGAAAGCTAATACTGGGCGGATGAATCGTTTTTGCATGGCTCCTCGCTTGGCTCCGGTGGAAGAGGCCTGATTTGGCCCCCGGCATCCACAGCAGGCTGCTTGCCGTTGCCACACGGCGCAAACCGAACCGATGATATTACACGAGGAATCAGGTCTCGGCTCACCATGTATCATCAATAATTCCATGAGAAATATGCAGACTGAGCGACGGGCGCGAGACGGGAAAATTCAGGTGCGGGCGGTCGTTTTTGACTACGGGAAAGTATTGTGCCATCCGCAGCACCCATCCGACCTGGAGAGCATGGCCAGGATTTGTGGAATGGCCGTTTCGCGTTTTCAGGAGCTTTATTGGAAGTTTCGTCTTCGCTACGATCGCAGCGACTTGAATGGCGATTCTTATTGGGCCACAGTGGCGCGCGAGGATGGCAAGGTCTTCGCGCAGCAGCAGATTGCGGAACTGGTGACACTCGATTCCAAGAGTTGGTCGCGACGGAACAAGGCGACCCTGGAGTGGGTGGAACAGCTACGCCGCAAAGGGCTGCGCCTGGGAGTTTTGTCCAATATGCCCCTCGAGATCAGCCGCTACCTCACTGCCCATTGTGATTGGCTAGCAGGCTTCCACAGCCTTACGTTTTCTTGTGATGTGGGTCATGTCAAGCCGCAGCCCGCCATCTACGAAATCTGCCTGAAAGAGCTTGATCTGCTGCCCGAGGAAGTCCTGTTTCTCGACGACATAGCGGCCAACGTCGCTGGAGCTTGCACACTTGGAATTCACGGTGTGATTTTCGACACTATTGAGGAGACCACGGCGCGGGTTGCGGAACGTTTCGATCTTCCAGTCCCTGGGTCCGAGAAGAACGCCCTCTAACCGATCGGACTCGTCTTTCGCGGTGGTGTGCCGGAAGTTCGATCTGGAGGGACATATGGTTCGCGCGGGCGGTTCACGACGAATTGGATTGGCGCGGGCGCTCTCCAAGTTGGGATACTGCTCGCGCTCGCGAGCCTCCGCCCTTATTCGCGCGGGACGCGTGTGTCTGAATAGCGTCGTCCGCCGCGATCCGGAAACACCGGTCAGGATTGAGAAGGACCGCATTGCCGTCGACGGCGCTCCCGCAGTGGCCGGAGCGAGAATCTATCTCATGCTGAACAAGAAGCGCGGTGTGGTGACGACCGCCTCCGACGAAAAGGGCCGTGAAACCGTGTATTCCGGCCTGGAAGGTTTCCCCTGGATTGCGCCAGTGGGGCGGTTAGACAAAGCGAGCGAGGGATTGCTCTTGCTCACCAACGACTCTGAATGGTCGGCCCGCGTGCTCGCGCCGGAAACGCATTTGGACAAAACCTACCATGTCCAGGTGGGAGGAGTCGTCGACGTGACGCTTGTGGAATCGATGACGAAGGGTATCGCGACCAGAGACGGCGATCTCCTCCGCGCCCAAGCGGTGCGCATACTGCGGGTGGGGGAACGCAACACCTGGCTGGAGGTTGTTCTGGATGAAGGGAAGAACCGGCAAATCCGCAGGATGCTAAGTCAGGTCGGAGTGGAGGTGAAACGCCTGGTGCGGGTCGCCATTGGCCCACTTGCTTTGGGAAAACTGGCCAAGGGCGCCTTTCGCGCGCTCACCAAGCAAGAGAAGGTGGCCATCGACCGAGCCATGGCAGATCAAGAAAACAAACGGCCGGGCAAACGAAACCGAAGCAAGCCTACTTCGCGGAATGCTCGGCGTCCCGCATGAATGGCGTTTGGGCCGCCAGACTGGCCACACGCTCCAGTTGATGCAGTTGGTCGAGTGTGAAATCCGGACCCGATGAAACCAAGTCATATCCCTTGCGGCTGATCTGAATTACTCCCAAGACCTTGCCCTTCGGATCCAGGACCGGCGCGGACATGAGCTTCTGGATGGGCTTTTCCGGCGGCGCGTCATCTCCCACGTGCCCCAGCTTCACGCTCTCAAATATGCTGGCATGCTTGACCTGCAGGAAGTTGTTGTAAAGCTCCGCCCTTCGGCTGATGGCAGTATGACTGGCAACAGCCGAGCCGCTTGAAAGGGGAATGGAGCCGGCTGTTTTCAATTCGTTGGGAAAAAGAAACTTGAGCAGGCGGTTCTGCGCTCGAAACAGGGCCACCTCGGTTGTGAGCACCTGAAAAATCTTGGATAGTTCCAAGCAGAATTGCTCGGTCGTCATGTTCCCGATGGCGGAGCTTTTCAGCACCGCGAGCGCAGGAGCCGCTGCCGAAGAATCATCCGAACTACGCTTCCCTCGTTGCATGTCTAAGAGTTTCGACTGCAAAATCAGCCCCGCACAGCCGGGTTCAGCACACTCGCAATCGCCCGCACCAATCCACCCGACCCGTCTTCAACCCCTAATTGCGACTTCTCAAAATAAGCCGCCGCGCCTTCACTTTTGAGTTTGGCTTCATTGCTTTGCGGCAGGCTGCTCAAAACGATGACCGGAATTCGGGCTGTGCGCGGGTCCTTCTTCAACGCGTGCAATAGCTGGGGCCCCGACAATTTTGGCAACATCATATCCAGCACGATAACATCTGGAATTTTCTCGCGGGCGATCCGGAGCCCCTCTTCTCCATCAGCCGCCACCAGTGCGATGTATCCCGCCTTGGAAACGGCCATTTCGTTCACTCTGCGGAAGAACTTGCTGTCATCTATGAGTAACACGGTCCCATGCATAGAAATCTTCAAAGCCGCCGCTGGGGAGGAAAAGTTGCGGGCTGCTACAACTCAATGCTGAGCTTTCGAGGTTCTTGCAGCAAGTTACCAAGGACGGCGACCCTCCGGCGAGCCCATTGCCGGCTCACGAATTGCTTTAGGGCCGCGCAGGCTTGGCCTACCCGTGTGTCAAAGGATAGCCTTTCTCGCGCCATTCTCGAATGCCACCGTCCATGGAAAGCACGTTCTGGTAGCCCATTTTCTGCAGATTGTCGGCCGCTAAGGCAGAGCGGAATCCGCCGCCGCAATAAAGAATCATCGGCGCCTTCAGATCGGGCACGCGCTGTTCGATGTCCCGCTCGATAATTCCCTTGCCGAGGTGAATCGCTCCCGGCAGGTGGTCCTTGGCGAACTCGCTTTCCTCGCGGACATCGACGAGCAGAAACTTTTCGCCGCGATCGAGTTTGGACTTCACCGCCTCGACGGTGGTCTCCCGAATACGCTTCCGGGCGTCGTCGACGATTTTCAAGAACCGGGGCGGATGTTGATGGACCATGGTTGACCTCTGCGCAGGCGGTCCGCTGTATGACTCTGTGTTCTTTTGTGGCTAAGGCACTAGCCCACTTTACTTCGAAACCGAGACGCCGAGCAACCAAGGGTTGCGTGCTAGACTCGCTTTTCCGCGAGTGAGAGCACAGGATGCCCGCACTGAACTTCCTTTCCGCCTTTTCCATGGCGGAACAAATCCGCGCAAAAAAATTGTCGCCGGTCGAACTGGTGGATGCGCATCTCACTCAGATTGAATGCCTGAATCCGAAATTGAATGCGTTTGTTCAGGTGGATGTAAGGGGTGCACGCCGCCAGGCGCGTGTCGCCGAAGCCGCGGCGATGCGCGGTGAAATTTTTGGCCCCCTGCACGGTGTTCCGCTGAGCATCAAGAGTTCGATTGACGTGGCCGGAATGCGCTGCGAGTCCGGCAGTGAGCTGCGGCAGGGACACGTGGCAGGGAGAGACGCTCCTCTCGTAGCCCGATTGCGGCAAGCCGGCGCGATCATTCTTGGCGTCACCAACACTCCCGAGCTGCTAATGGCCTGGGAGACCGACAATCTTCTCTACGGCCGCACCAACAATCCCTGGGATCTGTCGCGGACGCCCGGCGGTTCGAGCGGCGGCGAGGCGGCAGCGATTGCATCGGGATGCTCGGCGGGAGGAGTCGGCAGCGACGGCGGAGGGTCGATTCGTGTCCCCGCTCACTTCAGCGGCATTTGCGGGCTCAAGCCGACCCCGGGCCGCATCCCGGCGGCCGGACACTTTCCAAGTTCAGAAGGTCCGTTTGCCCGGATCGGTGTGGTCGGGCCCATGGCCCGCACCGTCGCGGATTTGAAAGTTCTTTTCGAAGTCATGCAGGGTCCCGATGATGGCGACACTTGCGCCGCGCCCGTTCCGGTGCGATGGCCTAGCGAAGATCGGTTGAAGAAACTTCGCATCGGTTATTTCGAAGATGATGGCCGCACTCCCGTGACGCCTGAGACGCGCACCGCAGTACGCACCGCCGCGGAAGCCCTGCGCCGCGCCGGTCTTCAGGTTGAACCCTTTCGCCCCGAGGGCCTGGAGCAGTCGCGGCAACTGTGGTGGAAGTTCTTCGGGGTGGCCGGAGGAATGATGTTGGCGCCGGAGATCAGAGGACACGAGGCCGAGATAAGCCCTCTGCTGAAACAATTCTCCGGCTGGGTGGCCAAGGAGCCGGCTCACTCCGGCGAATCCCTGCTGCACGCCTGGATTCAGAGGGACCAAGTGCGCGCGCAGGTTCTCGGCCAAATGCGCGAGTATCCGATTCTGCTGTGTCCCGTGGCCTCAGTGCCAGCTTTCAGGCACGGCGAGCGCAGTTGGCAGATTGACGGCAAGACCGTGGATTATCTTGACGCCTGGAGCTACACGGAATGGTTCAATCTGCTGGGCGCTCCGGCAGCGGTTGTGTCGGCTGGCCTATCGGCGGAAGGCCTGCCCATCGGCGTGCAAATCGCCGGCCGTCCGTGGGAGGAAGAATCGGTCCTGGCCGTCGCGGCTGCGCTGGAGGCGCAATGCGGACCCTGGCGGAAACCGCCATCGATTGAGTAACGCAAAATCCCTGTGCTCCTCCGGGCCCTCTGTGGTTTACTGCTTCTAAGCATGACCCAGCGAATTCTTGCTTGCGCCTCGATCATTCTGGCTGCAGCCGGCATCTTTACGGCGACGCCGCAAGCCACCAAGCCCGCCAATCCCATTCAGGCCGCCCGCCTAAACAATCTCGGCACGGCGTACATGAACCAGCAGCTCTTCGAAAAGGCTCTCAAGTCTTTTGAAGAGGCGGCTAAGGCCGATCCTCGGATGCTGAGCGCGCAAGTCAACTGCGGCATCGCTCTGCTCAGCCTGGGGCGCGCGGAAGAGGCCAAAAAGATTCTAGAGTCGGTCGTCAACCAAGACCCCAAAGATTCCTACGCCTGGTTCAATCTTGGCCTGATTGCCAAGAACGCGAGCGATTCCCAGCCCGCGATCGAGGCCTTCCGCCACGTTACCGAGATCGACCCCAACGACGCCGACGCCTGGTATTTCCTAGGCTCGGTTTACTCCGAAAGCAAGAGGTTTCCGGAGGCGATCGACGCGTTGCAGCAAGCCCTGAAGCTGAATCCGCTGCACGCGTCGGCGGAATTTGGTCTGGCTCGCGCTTTGCAGCAGTCCGGAGACCCCACTCAGGCGCACGTCCGCATGCAGCGCTTCACCTACCTCACCCATAGCAAGCTGGGTGTGCCCATCAGCGCGGCCTACGGCGAACAGGGGAAATATTCTCAGGTAGAAGAGACGGCCGCAGTGGCGGAAAAAGTGCCAGCCGCGATTCCGGTTCGGTTTGTGGATGTAACCGAACAGGCGGGGCTCGCGGGGAAATTTGTGTCCAGCGGTGCGAACGATTCGGCTTCCTATCTGGGGCCCGGAGCTTGCTTCCTGGATTATGACGGCGATGGCAAGCAGGATCTCTTTCTTGCAGACAATGGACCGCAGGGCGGCATGGCCCTGTTTCACAACCTGGGCAACGGCAAGTTTGAGGATGTGACGGTGAAAGCTGGGCTCGATTCCACGCTTCGCGCGATTGGCTGCGCTGCGGGAGATTACGACAATGATGGCGCGGTTGACCTTGCCGTAAGTTTAGGCGACCGCGTGCTCCTGCTGCATAACGAGAAGAACGGAACCTTCAAAGATGTCACAACCGCGGCCGGCATCAAGACGTCCGGTACGAACCCTGGCCTGACGTTCATCGATTACGACCATGACGGCGACCTGGACCTCTACATTATTTGTGCGTACGCCGCTCACGCAACGACTCCGGGCGCAAATGCCATGTGGCGCAACAACGGCAATGGCACATTCACCGAAGTAACCAACGAAACCGGGTTGGCCGGCGTCGCGTCGAGTGTCGCAGCCATTGGAACCGATTACAACAATGATCGCGCGGTCGACCTTGTGGTCACAGGCAGGGGAGCGCAGATTTCGGGCATATCCCAGGCCATTGGCAGCGCAGGCACGGTCATCTTTGAAAACCCCCGCGAGGGCATGTTTCGATCCCTAAAGCCGTGGTCTGGCATTCTTAGCGGGAATTTTGGCGTTGCCGCTCTCGACTTCGACCACGATGGCTGGATGGACCTCGCCTTTACCGGCACAGGCACTTCCAGCCTCACCCTCTGGCGCAACAATCGCGGCAAGTTCGAGCAGGTCCCGCTGCCTCCCACGAACTGGGTCCACGCCTTCGGCGTAGCGGCCTTCGACTACGACGACGACGGCTGGGTCGATCTCGTCGCCGTAGGCGAAACTGCGGAAGGCAAAGGCGAGGTCAAGCTTTTCCGCAATCTCGGTCCTGATGGCTTCAAAGACGTCACTCATGACGTCGGTCTCGACAAGATTCAACTCAAAGATCCTCGCGCGATAATCACCGGCGACTACGATAACGACGGCTCGACCGACTTGCTCATCACCCAGAATCAAGGCCCTGTGGTTCTGCTCCGCAACGAAGGCGGAAACAAGAATCACTGGCTGCGGCTCGCGCTGAAGGGGCTGGCCGACAACAAGAGTGCTATCGGCACAAAGATCGAAGTCTTCGCCGGCGGCAATCGGCAGAAATTTGAGATCGCCGGCTCCTCCGGCTACCTTGGGCAGAATTCTGTCGCCCTCAATATTGGCTTGGGCGCCGCCAAGGAAGCCGATGTTGTTCGCCTGCTCTGGCCGACCGGCGTGCTGGAAGATGAGATCAACGTCGCGGGCAATCGCGAGCAAGCCTATACGGAGATCGACCGCCGCGGCAGTTCCTGTCCCACGCTGTTTGTATGGAATGGCAAGCGCTATGAGCTAGTCGGTGACATGCTGGGCGCGGGCGTCGTCGGCCATTGGATTGGCCCCAACCAGCGCGATATTCCGCGCCCCACGGAATACATTAAGATTGACCGCAACGCCATTCGAGAGAAGAACGGCAAACTCAGTTTCCGTTTTATGGAGCCGCTGGAAGAAGTGGTTTATCTCGATCAAGCAAAGCTCCTGGCCGTGGACCACCCGGCTGCCGTCGACGTTTATCCCAACGAATACTTCGCCAGCAACCCGCCGTATCCGCCATTCAAAGTTGTCTTTAGTCGCGACGCCCGCCCGCCCGCCGGAGCCTGGGACGAGCACGGCCACAACGTTCTACCAAGTTTGCTCGCGCACCATTACTTCGGCGACTTTGACACGACCCAGTTCCGCGGATTCGCGAAACTGCACACCCTGGAGCTCGATCTCGGCGCGCCTTACGATGGCGGCCCGTTGTGGCTGCTCATGCATGGTGAAGTCGAGTATTATTCGGCGAACAGCATGTACGCGGCCGCCCAGGCGGGCGTCGAATCGGTCGCGCCTTACGTCGAAGCGCTTGATGCTCATGGCAGCTGGATACGGGTGGAAGACGATATGGGGTTCCCGGCTGGCGGCCCGCGCACCATGACCGCCGACCTGACCGGCAAATTGCCGCCCGGTACCCAGCGCATTCGCATCAAAACTAATCTGCAGATCTATTGGGACAGCGTTTTGATCGACCGCGCCAGCCAGAATCAGAAAGCGCGGCTGACTTCGGTCCGGCTGTCTCGCGCCGATCTCAATTTCCACGGCTTCCCGTTGAAGATCGAAGACCAGCCTCCGGGGAACGTCATGTACGTCTATGAGAAAGCCAGTCCCACCGGCCCTTACACGCGCCCCACGGGAGTCTATACACGCTACGGCGACGTGCTTCCGCTGGTGACTGCCTCCGACGACCGCTTTGCGGTCTTTGGATCAGGCGAAGAGGTTGCTTTGGACTTCAATCCCGCGAAGCTCCCGGCTCTGCCCACGGGCTGGGTCCGCGACTACTTTTTCATGGCAAACGGCTACGAAAAAGACATGGATTTCTACGCCGCCAACGGCGACACCGTGGACCCGCTTCCGTTTCGCGGCATGGGCGACTATCCCTATCCGGAGGGCAAGTCATTTCCGGCAGACCCAGCGCACTTCGACTATCTGCTGAACTACAACACGCGGTACATGTCGGGCGACGAGCGGCAGAAATACTCGTTCGATTATTCGCGGGGCAAATAGCGGCTCGACATACGGCGGCCGGCCATCCGACGCCCAGCCGTAGTTTATAATTGTCGTTTCCGTTCTATCCCGGAGCTTCCACAAGATGATTCGATTTCTGCAAACTCCCGGCCCCTTCAAGAAGTACTTTCTCGGCGGGCTGCTCACATTGATTTGTCTCTCGATGGTCTGGTACCTGGTGCCAACCGGAAGTACTTCCGCCTTGAGCTTTGGCGGCCCTGGCCAGGGTGTATTGGCCACAGTAGGCGGTGAAGACGTCACCACCCAGGAAGTCGACCGCCAGGCTCGGCAAATGCTGCAGCAACAGTTTCCGCGAGGCGGAGCCCAAACCTCGGCGCTTCTCCCTTACTTCGCGCAGCAGGCCGCACAGACCTTGATCAACCAAAAGGCGATCCTGGTGGAGGCGCGGCGGCTGGGACTGCGAGTCACCGACGATGAGGTGCGGGACGAACTGCAGAAGAACCCGCAATTCGCGCAGGCATTTTTCCCGGGGGGCAACTTCATCGGCCAGGAAGCCTACGAATCAATCCTCCAGGAGCACGATTTTACCGTTCCGATGTTCGAGCAGAGCGTGAAGGATGAAATTCTCTTCAGCAAGCTCCACGACCTGGTTGCCGGCGGCGCCAGCATTTCCGAGGCCGAGATACGCCGGCAGTTCACCCGCCAAAACAGCAAGGTCAAATTTGATTACGCCGTGCTGAGCCGGGAAGACCTGCAGAAGGAAATTCATCCCACCGACGCCGAATTGAATGCTTACTACGAGCAAAACAAAGCGAATTACAACAACGCGATTCCCGAAAAGCGCAAGGTCAGCTATGTGGTAATCGATAGCGCAAAGCTCAGCGAATCGACGACGGTCACGCCCCAGGAACTCGAGGATTACTACAACCAGCATCGCGATGAGTTCCGCGTGCCCGAGCAAGTGAATGTCCGCCATATTTTGATCAAGACTCCAACCCCTGGGCCGGACGGGAAGACTGATCCCAAGGCCGTTGACGCGGCGCGTCAAAAAGCGGAAGACATTCTGAAGCAATTGAAGGCCGGCGGAAATTTCGCCGACCTCGCTAAGAAGAACTCCGAAGACCCAGGTAGCGCCAAGAATGGCGGTTCGCTGGGATGGATCCAGCGTGGCCGCACGGTTCCGGAATTCGAGCAAGCGGCATTCTCTCTTCCCAAGGGTGGGATGAGCGGCTTGGTGCAGAGCAGTTATGGATTCCACATCATTCAGGTGGAAGATAAACAAGACGCGCACATGAAGACGCTGGCTGAGGTCAAGGACCAGATCGAACCTCTCATCAAGCAACAGGAGGCCGAGCAAGCCGGCAACAAGCTGGCTACCGCTCTGCTCACCCAGGCCCACAGCAATGGCTTGGAGAAAGCTGCCGCCGCCAAGGGCCTGCAGGTCGTTTCCACCGATTTTGTCAGCCACACCGACTCGCTGCCCGGTATTGGAGAGTCACCACAGTTTATGAGCGCGCTTTTCAGCGCGCCGGATAAATCTCCCGCCGACGTGGTGCAGTTACCCCAAGGATACGTGGTGTTCCAACTGCTTGATATCAAGCCGCCGTCCACGCCCACGTTCGATGAAATTCGCCGCCGCGTAGAAACCGATTTCAGGAACGAGCGCGTCGCGGCGCTGCTCACCCAGAAGACCCAGGAACTTTCCGACCGCGCCAAGGCGGAGCACGATTTGAAAAAGGCCGCGAAGGAACTGGGCGCCACGGTGAAGACGAGCGATTTGGTGTTGCCCGACGGCCAGGTTCCCGACGTCGGTTCCATGTCCGGACCGGGTGCCGTGGCATTCACCCTAAACCCCGGCCAAACCAGCGGGCCTATTCAGACCGGCACCAGCGGCATCGTGCTCACGGTCGTGGAAAAGCAGGAGCCTTCGGAACAGGATTTTGCCGCGAAGAAAGACCAGATTCGCGATTCGCTGCTGCAAACCAAGCAATCGGAACTGTTCGAACTCTTCGTCGCCAATTTGCGCCAGCAGATGGAAAAAGCCGGCAAGATCAAGATTAACCCGGAAGAGATGAAGAACCTGACGCGGTCGAACAACGAAGGTGAATAGTCTGCGATAGCGCATCCGAATTGTTAGCAAGATCAAGATGAAGAGGTTGTCATTCCGAGGAGCGCAGCGACGAGAAATCCGCTGTTTTCCGGGCTTCGAGAGAAAGCACATTTCTCGCTAGGTTCGAAGGTGACAAGATCGGCGGTTTTTCCCCAGGTTCCAAGACGCACCCGGAAGTGGAGACCGCGCTCGGCCAATACGTATGCCCTTCCCTCGCGCCACAGGAATCCTGTTGCATCCCACCTCCCTGCCATCGCAGGGCGGCATCGGTGATTTTGGTCCCGCAGCCTATGGGTTCCTCGATTTTCTAGCTGCCGGCCGGCAGGGGCTTTGGCAAGTGCTTCCACTCGGCCCGCCCGCCAATGGCAATTCGCCGTATTCGTCGACTTCGGCGTTTGCCGGCAATCCGCTGCTCATTAGCCTGGAGCGTTTGGCCGAGCGCGGTTGGATTGATCCCGCGCGCCTCGCCGGACTTTCGCAGAAGGTTGCCGCGGTTGAGTACGAGCAGGTCCTCGCCTGCAAACTGCCGCTGGTCACCGAGGCCGCGAAAAACTTCCTGGAAGATGCTCCTGGCAGCGCGCACGCCCGCTTCCAGCGTTTCTGCGCGGAGAACGCATGGTGGTTGGAGGATTTTGTTTTGTTCGATGCGTTGCGGGACCGCTACGGCAAACAGCGCTGGAATCACTGGCCGAGTGGATTGGCGCGCCGCGAGCCAGCCGCCCTCGATGCCGCCCGTTCGGAGCTTGCCGGGGAAATGGCCGTCCGCCGCGCTATTCAGTTTGCTTTCTACGAGCAGTGGCACGCGCTACGCCTCTACTGCGCGCAGCGCAGCATCCGCGTGGTCGGCGACATCGCCATTTTCGTGGACTACGACAGCGCGGACGTTTGGGCTTACCGCGATCTCTATCGGTTACGCGACGATCTGGAGCCGGAAGTCGTCGCCGGCGTGCCGCCGGATGCTTTTAGCGAAACTGGACAGCGCTGGGGCAACCCTCTCTACAACTGGGACGCCATGCGCTATCGGGGCTACGATTGGTGGATTCAGCGCCTGCGCTGGGCTACGCAGACCTGCGATTACATTCGCCTCGATCATTTCCGCGGCTTCGAGCAGTTCTGGGAGATACCAGCGAGCGAACCGACTGCGATGTACGGCCGCTGGGTCGACGGCCCGAAAGACGAACTCTTCAACAAACTGCGCGAAGCTCTCGGCGGGCTGCCGTTCTTCGCCGAGGACCTGGGATACATTACGCCCGAGGTTCACGCGCTGCGCGAACGCCACCAGATTCCGGGCCTGGCGGTCCTGCAATTCGGCTTCGGCAACGTCGGCGCGCACATTTATCTCCCGCACCGAGTCACCGCCAACCATGTGATCTACACCGGAACGCACGATAACGACACAACGCTGGGCTGGTGGACCTCTGGCGTCAGCGACTTCGAGCGCCAAGCCATCAGCGCCTACGCCGGGCCTTGCCCCGACGGCATTCACTGGGGCCTGATTCGCCTGGCGCAAGGCTCGGTGGCCAGCCTGTCCGTGGTTCCGCTGCAGGACGTTTTGGGGCTCGGCAGTGAGGCGCGATTGAACACGCCCAGCGTTGCCAACGGCAGTTTTCGCTGGCGCTACCAGCCGGGATCGCTGACCCGCGAGTTGGCGGACCGCCTGGCACGCCTGGCCGAAGTGACCGACCGGACGCCACAGCCGATGCCCGCGCCTCCCGGGGAGGATTTCGCAGCCTGAAGTGGAGGCGCCTCTGACAGAACACGCTGTAACAATCCAGTAACAATAAAGTGTTTCACGCATCGCTTGGAATCGTGTATAGATGTAAGCGAGGTTGGGAGTGAAACATCGTGGCGAATGCGATCATCCAGGCTCGCGCGGTCGAGAAGTTCTACGTCCAGCCGGACGGCAATCGCATTGAGGTCATTGCGCCCACCGATTTGGAAGTCTCGCACCGGCCAGATTGTCGCTCTCTTAGGCCCATCCGGCTCGGGCAAGTCCACGCTGTTGCGCATGCTCACCGGTCTTTCCCAGCCTTCCTCTGGAGATGTGCTTTGGCACGGCGAATCCATCCGGAATCATGCCCCCAACGTAGCCATCGTGTTCCAGAGTTTCGCCCTGTTTCCCTGGCTAAACGTCCTGGAAAACGTGGAAGCGCCACTCGAAGCCCGTGCCGTGCCAGCCATCGAGCGCCACAAGCGCGCGCTCAAGATGCTGGACACCGTTGGGCTCGATGGTTTCGAAACCGCATACCCCAAGGAACTTTCCGGCGGCATGAAGCAGCGCGTGGGCTTCGCCCGAGCCCTGGTGGTGGAACCGGAAGTGTTGTTCATGGACGAACCTTTTTCGGCGCTGGATGTGCTCACCGCGGAAAATCTGCGGGGTGAACTGCTGGAGCTGTGGCTCAGTAAGAAGATGCCGGCGAGTGCGATCTTCGTGGTCACGCACAACATCGAAGAGGCGGTTCTGTTGGCCGACCGCATCATTGTTCTGGGCAAGAATCCTGGGCGCATTCGCTCCGATTTCACCGTGGACTTGCCCCAGCCCCGTGACCGCAAGTCCGCTCGCTTTGTGGAGTTCGTGGACTATATCTACAAAATTATGACGCAGCCGGCGCTGGATCACGCGGTGCCGCCGGTTCCTGGCGAGCCGCCGCTCATCGTGCCCCGGTCCGCCAAGCCGAGGTACCAGATGTTGCCGCATGCCCGCCCCGGCGGCATTGCCGGACTGCTCGAACTTCTTCATGACCGCGGCGGCCGCGACGACATCTATCGTCTCGCCGAACCACTGGCGATGGACGTGGATGACTTGCTGCCCATCATCGAAGCCGCGACCCTGCTGGGTTTCGCTACCTCGAAAGAGGGCGACGTCGAAGTGACTTCCGAGGGCGCGGCATTCGCCGAGGCCGATATCCTCACTCGCAAAGTTCTATTCCGCGAAGCCGTGCTCAAACATGTCGCCATTTTGCAGTGCATTGCGAGTGTCTTGCGGGCCAAGACGGACCACTCCATTCCTGAAGAATTCTTCCACGATATCCTCGACGAGCATTTCAGCCAGGACGAGGTCTCGCGCCAGTTCGAAACCGCCATGAACTGGGGACGCTATGCCGAAATATTCGATTACGACGCCGAAAATGGCCGGCTGGTTCTCACCGAGGCCGCGGCGGTTCCCAGTCCCCAGGCGGCGGTGGCGAAACCATGAACGACAAGAAGTCCGGCGGGCTGGCAGCGTTTTCTCCCTATCGCCTATGGTCGTTGCTGCCGCGAGTCGAAAGGTCCTACCTGCCCGACTTGCTGATGTTCGCCGCAGCCCTGGCGTTGTTCTACGGCACATTGGCGGTAGCGCGCACCTGGTTCGGCCCATTCACGCCCCAAGTGGAAATCTCCCGCAGCCCGCTGGCGCTTCCGGCGTATGCCGGCTTCTCGCTTCTCCGCATCACGATCGCGTATTTCTTGAGCTTGGCCTTCACGCTCGTCTACGGGTACATTGCGGCCTACAATCCCAAAGCTGAGCGCTTCATGATTCCGCTGCTTGACGTTTTGCAGTCCATCCCGGTGCTCAGCTTCTTGCCGGCTGTAATGCTGGCCATGGTCGCACTGTTTCCCAGCCGCCAGCTGGGCGTGGAAATGGGCGCGATTCTTCTGATTTTCACCGGCCAAGTCTGGAATATGGCGTTCAGCTTTTACGCTTCGCTGAAGACAATTCCGCGCGAGATGCGTGAAGCCGCCCGTATTTACCGCTTCAGTTGGTGGCAGCGCTTCACGGAAGTCGAACTGCCCTTTTCCGCCATCGGCCTGGTGTGGAATTCCATGATGTCGGTGGCGGGTGGCTGGTTCTTTCTGATGGCCTGCGAAATGTTTGTGCTCGGCTCACACGACTTCCGGCTCCCCGGACTCGGTTCCTATTTGCAGACCGCCGCCAGCGCGGGAGACACAGCTTCCATTCTCTGGGGCGTCGCCACCATGATCGCCGTGATCGTGCTGCTTGATCAGTTTGTCTGGCGGCCGGTGATCGCGTGGGGAGAAAAGTTCAAAGTTGAGCAGGTCGAGAGTACCGACGTTCCGCGCTCCTGGGTTCTCGATTTACTGCAGCGCTCGAGCAGCTTGGCCTATCTTCGCAAGAGGACTTGGCAGCCCGCACGGGAGGCCTTGATGTCTCGCTTTGCGCAGGAGCGTGAGACGCCGGCTTCCGCTCCTACTACCGCGACGTGGAGGACTTGGACTCTGCGCGTCGCGGGGATTGTCGCTGTGGGTTTCACGGGCTACGCCGTGCTGCGGGTCATTCTCCTGCTCGCCGGAATCAATCACTCCGATGCGGCGCGGCTGGTACTCGCGCTGGGAGCGACGTTTCTCCGCGTCAATGCCACCCTCATGATCGGTGCCGCCTGGACCATTCCTGCTGGCGTCGCCATCGGCTTTAGTCCGCGGCTGGCGCGCATTGCCCAGCCGCTGGCCCAGATTGCGGCCTCGGTTCCGGCGACGGCGCTGTTTCCGGTTGTCCTGCTTCTATTGATTCGCGTTGGCGGCGGGCTGGGCGTGGGCTCCATCATTCTTCTTCTGCTGGGTACCCAGTGGTACATTCTGTTCAACGTGATCGCGGGCGCAATCGCCATCCCCACGGACCTAAAAGAGGCGTGCTCGGTTTTCGGGATTGGAGGACTGGCACGCTGGCGCAAACTGATTCTGCCGGGGATTTTTCCCTATCTGGTCACGGGCTTAGTGACCGCGTCAGGCGGTGCCTGGAACGCCAGTATCGTCGCCGAATATTTCCACTTTAAAGGACAGATCTTCTCCACCATTGGCCTCGGCGCCATCATAAGCCAGGCCAGCGATAGCGGAGATTTCCGACTGCTCATTGCCTCCACTGTTCTGATGGCGGGGGTCGTTGTCACCACGAATCGCCTGGTCTGGCGCAGACTCTACGCGTTGGCGGAGACCAGATTCCGGCTGGAAACTTGACGTTCCGGTGCGGCGAGTGTTCAGGTTGGAACACTTTGTTAGTGCAGGAACGTACATACGGCTAAGCCCCTGAGCCTGCTGGCCTTACGGGCATGCGCGCGAAGGCTTTCGCTTTTCGTTCAGAAAGCGGGCGCGCAATGGCGGCAGAGAAAAAAAGCCGGAGCCTTGCGGCTCCGGCCGTAGTTGGCAGGTTGCCCGGATAAAAATCGAGAACTACGCGCTACGCCGCGGGCGCAGCGACAAATCCCGAACTTGCGCCAGCACGCTCGAGAGTTGTAAGCCGTCCAACAGACAAACCAGCGGCTGCAGTTCGGCGATAAACTGATCCTTCATCAAATCGCGAATCTCGTCTTGGCGATTGCGCTCGCCGCCCGAGAGCAGATCCGGCACGGTGACTTCCAGCGCCCGCGCCAGCCGTTCCAGCGAGGAAAGTGTGGGCGTGGCCTTTTCGTTTTCAATCTTGGAGACGTAGGTTCTCGGCACCGACATGCGCCCGGCCAGTTGCCGCTGGCTGAGACCGCTGCGCAAACGCAGCGACCGGATCGACGCCGCCAGGTTCAGGTGCCCGCGCCCATTGCCATTCATCGGCAACACTTGCGGTTCCGGCGCAGCCGAGACTACTTCCGGCTCATCCTCGTCCAAAGAGGCGTGGCAGCGGCGGCAAAGATTATTGGTGGTGCGAAATTGAACCAGCAGACAGTGGTCGCAGCGGACAACTTCCCTGGAATCGACCGGGGCAAGCGTTGTAGCCATCTAGGTTGGGAGGTGCCAGAGCGGGAGCATCTCCGTGGTACCTGAGAATGGATAAAAGATTTCTCAGGTTCCAACCTGCAGGGTAATCTGAGGTATGAGCCCTGTGGATGTCAAGGACAATCTGGCATGAAACACAGAATAACTTGGAGGAAAAGCAAACCTAACCGGAGAAAACCGGGAGAAAACAGGTATTAATCCGCGATCGATCACGCTGCCGCATGGTGTTTACTAACTGAGTTCGCTCCATTGGAAAAT
>CAVZMC010000074.1:0-7631 GCA_963776125.1 uncultured Acidobacteriaceae bacterium
ATCTCAGACGAAAAGCGCGACGCACTTGAAAAGCTCGCGGCTATGATTGAGCGCATCCTAAACCCAATATCGTCTAATGTCGCGACGCTCGGCGAACCCCGCACTAGAGTGCAATCATGAGCGACGCCAAAAAGACAACCCCTAACGCAAGGAAGAAAGCTGTTAAGGCGGGAATTGAGGCGCGCTTAACTGCGTTCGATCGGCACGAAGAGACTTTTCTCGATCTGCTGCGCAAAGTACAGCGCAGTCCAAAAACTAAGCCCTTCGATTCGAACGGTGCGTGGCGAAGTCTCAGGTTTTTGGCGTTCGTATATCTTCAGAGGGAGTGGGAGGTAAGCCAACAACAAGCAATGATGCCTGCTGGCGATCGCGCCAAACTACTGCGTCAGCTTGGAAACGCCTTGCGCGACGCCCGCTGCAAGGCTGATGAGGCGATGAAAACTGTTCGCGGCCACTGGTTCGTGGAATGGGCTGAAGCGAATGGCAATCCAGACTTCTTGGACCCCATCATCGACCGCTTTAGCGAAGAGTTTGATAAAAGGGTCGCGGGTCTGGCTGTCCTGGAAACGGCCGCCTTCCGGGCTGCTGAGACGGTTCGTAGGAAACGCGGGCGACCGCCTGGAACCACAGCTTTACCGCATGACTTCATCTTGAATTTGGAAAAAGCATACCGAAACATTACGAAGAAAAAAGCCGGAGCCGGCTCTGGACCATTTTTTCGATCTGTAATTGAATTTTTGACCGCGCTTGGACGCGAATGCTCCGATGAAACCGTGAATGAGGCTATCAAAGCCGCGCGAAAGCGGGAAGGCAGGCCGATGGGGACGAGATTTATTTGACGTGTAGGGGGAAGAAATCCCGCGAGTTCGCAGTAATTATCCCTCCTGACTGACTTTCTCTGAATGGCGTATTTCTGACGCAGAACGGCGTTTAGGAGTTTGCCATGTCTACCTCTGAACCCATCCTCTCGGAATTTCTGACCAAGAAGAACTCGCCGCCGAATTGCGGCTCAACCCGAGAACGCTCGATCGTTGGGATGTGCTTGGCGTTGGCCCACCGCGGACGCTCGTCGGACGTCAGGTGCTTTATCGTCGAGCGACCGTGCAGAAATGGCTCGTCGCGCAAGAGCAATCGGCCGTGGGACGTGCGCTATGACGGCTGCCGTCCTGAAGCGCGAAACGCTCCAAACCTGGCGTTTGCTCGAGTTGTTCTGACCGCAACGACTTGGCCGCCTTCCTGTGGTGGATCGTCATGAGCATTATCGACATCGCCATCGAAGCAGCGGCACGCCTCAATCTCACCCGCGGACGCGACAACCGCTGGCGCGGGCGCTACCTGCCCGGCGTGCGGCTACGCCAAGCCTACATTGGAAGTCGCGGTGGAACAGGATCGTATTACGGTCTCGTGCAGTGCCTGTGGTGAAATTGCGGGCATCGCCGCCATGATGGGCGTCGCGAGCGACATTGTTATCGCGCCGAGTGAGCAGCCGTCGAAGGTTACCCGAGCCCTCGATGCTTGGCGCAAGGCAACGCCAGCGGCCGGTTCTTTGGTTGAACGATACCTGCAAGGTCGAGGCATTCATGTCCCAGCCCCCGCCCCGATTCGCTTCCTCCCGCGGCAGCGAAACTGGAGCGACGGCGGGACCTACCCGGCCATGATTTCACTCGTTCAGCGCGTGGGCGACGAAGGATTCCGGCGCTTCGTGTAGCGCCGTCCCGCTGATTGATGCGGGCGCACATTTCACCTTCCTGCAGGACGGCGGACCTGATGGGCCTGTGCGGAAAGCCGCTATTGAGGCCTGTAAGCTCACTCTCGGGCAGCTTCGACATGGCGGTGTCTGGCTCACGCCAATCCAAAAAATCAACGAGCAGCTCACCGTCGCCGAGGGCATCGAGACGGCGCTGTCCGTCATGCAGATTACGAATCTGCCGACAGTCGCGGCGCTGAGTGCAGCCGGTATGCGGTCGTTGCGATGGCCTCATCAGGTTCGGCGGCTGTGGATCGCGGCAGACAATGATGAAGCCGGGCTGAAGGCTGCCGAGGTGCTCCTCGGGCGGGCGCTGCGCGCCGGCGTGCAGGCGCATATCAAAGTCCCCGTCCGGGGCGAGAACGATTTCAACGATCTGCTGAGGAGGGCGTGATGTCTGATGGACGCATGGAACCGCCAGACGAAGAGAAAGAGGCTGCGGCCGCCGCGGCTGGAGTGCCTTCCATTTGCCCAGCAATTGATGACGGCACTGAGGACGAGAGCAGTGAAGGAGCTACCGCCGAACAAGACGCATTTGCAGGCACCGCCGAGGAAGTAGCCGCAGATGAGACCAGGCGAAAGATAGAATTGTTTGCCTGGGCGGACAGCGTGCTCAGGTTGAGTGAGGCCGAGTTGGAGTTGGCGCTCGACGAAGCTGCGAAACATTTTAAGAAGCCGCGCGGCGCCCTAAAGCGCATCATTGAAGGCCGCCGGTCGGAAGAATCCGGGTCGCCGTGTGCTGGACGAGCCAGCTATTTCGCAGCCAGTTTTGCAAGCTCATGTTCGGAGCCCAGCACGAAAAGTTTCTTCTCTTTCATGACGGCGCGCAAGAAATGGTTTCTCGCCGCCAATTTGGAACGGAATTCGGATGGGGGAAAGACGGAGGGGTTGATCTCCCTGCCGAGGACTCTTTGCGCCGGGCCCAGGGCGGAGACCACTTCGCCGAATGACGCGTTGCCCAGAACCATGAGATCAATATCGCTGCTGGTTTGTTCCGTTTGCCGGGCTACCGAACCGTACACAAAGGCAATCTGAATCTTGGTTGCCAATGACGCCAAGGCCGAGCGGATGGCGTCGTGGGCGCCCACCGTCTTGGTGACGAGACTCTTTATTTCCTTGAAGATCGGACTCTGAGCATTAGCGCGGTAGAGAACTTGATTGCCTTGTGCGCGGCGTACGATCAGTCCCAGGTCGGTCAGGTGCTTTAGTTCGCGTTGCACCGCCCCCCGGCCTCCGCCTACGGCTCGCACCAGCTGGAGGATGTAGAAAGATTCGTCGGTATGGCCATAAAACATGGCGAGCAGGGAGCTGCGGGTGCGCCCGAACAGGGTGGGGCCGGAACGTCCCGGAGAGGCTTGGATACCCATAATGGGTACTATTGTACCTTATTTGGGTAACCGGTGCGAGGGTAGGGATCCTTCGACTGCGTGGCTGCTTCGCGTTCGCGAAGCAGCCACTACGCTCGGGATGACAAAGTTTAGTGGGGCGCGGCGTGGCGGCGCGTCTGAAGACGCGCCCTGATACGAAGATTTGGGCTGCGGTGAGCCGCGCCCCGGACCCGAAATTACTCCGCCCAGTTTAGCGCCCAAAAGCGGGTCGCGAACCCTTCGACTTCGCTCAGGGCCGGCTCTAGGGCACCGGGCCATAGTAGCGGGTTAGACCTGCGGGCATTCCGGATCGTAGTTCGTCGCGCACCTTGAGGTCTGTGATGGATAGACATTCCCCGCCCTTCGCAAAGAACGCGAAGAACGGGGCACCCCGCTTTGAGATCGCAGAGAGTTAGAGGGCGGGCCACCCGCCCGGTCGGCGCGTCTGAAGACGCGCCCTGATACGAGGCTGCGCGGCCTGGGTCCATCACGCGGCTAGGATTCTTTGACTGCCCCAACCGGAGTTTGGCGATGGTTATTCGTCACAGACAAGCTCGCGCACCTTTGCCATCCTGAGAATTGGCGTTCGCGCGGCGAGCGCCACGCCGGCGAGGAACTTATGCAAGCCATGCACGAGCGTTCCTATTTCGTTTACATCATGAGCAATCGCTCGAAGACGCTCTATACGGGCATCACCAACAATCTCTATCGGCGCGTGTGGGAGCACAAGCAGGGCAGCGGTTCGAAGTTTTGCGCTCACTACAAGTTGGATCGCCTGGTTTACTTCGAGCGCTTTCAGTATGTCGGCAATGCGATTGCTCGCGAAAAGCAGATCAAGGGCTGGCTGCGAATCAAGAAGATTACGCTCATCGTGGCGGAGAATCCGGCCTGGCGGGATTTGAGCGAGGGATGGTATGAGGCGGTGTCATTTCAGGAGCGGGCGTGACGTTTGCCGACTATCGCGCTCTTGATTTGTCATTCTGAGCGAAGCGAAGAACCTGTGTAGTTGGCTGGCACGAGCAAAGTACATAGGTCCTTCGCTGCGCTCAGGATGACAAAGTTAGTGGGGGATGGCGTGGCGGCGCGTCTGAAGACGCGCCCTGATACGAAGCTTTGCGCTGCGATGAGCCCGGCCCAAGCCCGAAATTATTCTGCCCAGCTTGGCGCCGTGAACGCGCGAATCGTTGGATTTTGCTCACGGCAGCTTTGAATCGGGTTCTTTTGGTTTGATTTGTCATTCTGAGCGGAGCGAAGAACCTATGCAGTTAGCCAGCACGGGCAGGGTACATAGGTCCTTCGCTGCGCTCAGGATGACAAGGTTGGTGGGGGGACGGCGTGGCGGCGCGTCTGAAGACGCGCCCTGATACGAGGATTTGGGCTGCGGCGAGACGTCCCCGACCCGAAAAATGACTCGGCCCAGGTTAGCGCTCGTGACCTCACGGCAGGCTCGGGGCTGGGGCTTTTTGATTTGATTTGTCATTCTGAGCGGAGCGAAGAACCTGTGCAGTTGGCTGGCGCGGGCAAAGTACATAGGTCCTTCGCTGCGCTCAGGATGACAAGGTTGGTGGGGGGACGGTGGGGTGGCGGCGCGTCTGAAGACGCGCCCTGATACGATTTGCGCTGCGGTGAGACGCGCCCGACCCGACATTACTCTGCCCAGGTTAGGGCCCAGCACCGGGCGCGAACCTAGGGCACTGAGCAACGAGTCAGATTGTCCAATTACTTGAGCCGGTTGAGGCCTGTCCGGTGTCTTAGAGAATATGTCTCTACCCCGTTACACCCGGATATTACGCGCGAGTGGGTTAACGGTCGCAGCTGGAATATGCCTGCTGGTGGCCATGATCAGAGTTCAACAATACTCTTTGCGATTTCGGGCAGAACGCCTTAGGAACCAAATTCAAAGCTTGTACCACGGTGAGACAAGTTTAGAGAGCGCCCGTTCGATCTTAGCGGAATGGAATCCTACCTACCACGGGGCGTGTGAGCTATCGGATTGCTTCGCGGACGTTGTGGTCAATGATTTCGCTTATTCGCACATTGATTTTTTCTCGAAATGCCGGTGCTTTGACATCTACGGCGTTCTGGGCGGTCGCCCAACTAGGTTCGGAGCCACTGTGTCTTTTCATGACCGAGTGGTCCGGCGCGTATCTTATGGAATTTCTGTGGAGGTGCTCCCGAGGGAAAGCAAGGCACTGGGGCGTACTCCATTTGGCTATACATTGATTGGTGGATTCACAAATGGTGGAAATCTGCCGCAGAGGTCTTTGCGTCCCCCTAACCAGGCTTATAGCATCGAATGGCCAGGCGGTTGCGAGGTTTGCATTGCGATCGGCACGCACCTCACACCTGCTGCAACCGCCAGCGACATTGAACGGCTAAGCCAGTTTCAGTTTGGATGCCTAACAAGATGGCTTCACCCCTGTGCGGATAAGCGGGACATCATGCCGGCTGCCTGGGCGGAAGCGAAAAGTAACGGACAGCCCGGAGCAGACGATTAAGACGCTTTTCCGGATCAGCCCCCGCGACCTCCCCACCCCCTGCCGCATCTAAACCTTGACAGCAAATCACTCAAGTTCTATCATGCTCCTGATCGCAATGACTGGCGCATTGATTTTAAAGCACTTATCTAAGTAAAGGAGCCAACCATGGCTAAGATTATCGGGATTGACCTCGGGACTACCAACTCCTGCGTGGCGGTTATGGAGGGTGGAGAGCCCACGGTGATTGCGAATGAAGAGGGTGGGCGGACGACTCCTTCGGTCGTTGGGTTCACTAAGAACGGGGAACGGCTGGTGGGGCAGGTCGCTAAGCGGCAGGCCATTACCAATCCGGAGAACACGGTTTATTCGATCAAGCGGTTTATGGGACGCCGCTTTGACGAGGTGACGGAAGAAATCAAGATGGTCCCGTACAAGGTCGTGCAGTCGGGCGACCATGTGGCGGTCTTGGCGCAGGGCAAAGAGTTCACGCCTCCGCAGATTTCCGCCATGATTTTGCAGAAGCTGAAGAAGGCGGCGGAAGACTACCTCGGCGAGAAAGTGACCGAGGCGGTTATCACCGTGCCGGCGTACTTCAACGATGCCCAGCGGCAGGCGACCAAGGATGCGGGCAAGATTGCCGGGCTCGACGTCAAGCGCATTATCAATGAGCCGACGGCGGCAGCGCTGGCTTATGGGCTGGACAAGAAGAAGGACGAGACCATCGCCGTGTACGACTTCGGCGGCGGCACGTTTGACATTTCGGTGCTGGAGGTCGGCGAGGGCGTGGTGGAAGTGAAGGCCACGAACGGCGATACGCACCTGGGCGGCGACAATCTGGATCAGCGGATTGTGGACTGGCTAATCGACGAATTCAAAAAGGATGAAGGCCTCGACCTGCGCGGCAAGGGCAACGAGATGGCGCTACAGCGTCTGCGTGATGCGGCGGAGCGGGCGAAGATCGAGCTTTCGACCACCATGGAGCACGAGATCAATCTGCCGTTTATTACGGCGGACGCGGGCGGTCCGAAGCATCTGGTGAAGAAGCTGACGCGGGCGAAGCTGGAGACGATGGTGGAAGACATCATCCAGCGCTCGGTGGGTCCGTGCAAGCAGTGCATGAAGGATGCGGGCGTGGATGCCAGCAAAATTCAGGAAGTGGTTCTGGTCGGCGGGCAGACGCGTATGCCGCGGATTCAGCAGTTGGTGAAGGACCTGTTCGGCAAGGAAGGGCACAAGGGCGTCAACCCGGATGAAGTCGTGGCTGTGGGCGCGGCGATTCAGGGCGGCGTGCTGGCGGGGAAGTGAAAGACCTGCTGCTGCTCGACGTGACTCCGCTGACCCTGGCAATTGAGACTTTGGGCGGCGTGGCTACGCCGATGATCCCGCGCAACACAACGATTCCGACCAAGAAGACGGAGACGTTTTCGACGGCGGCGGATAGTCAGACTTCGGTCGAGGTCCATGTGTTGCAGGGCGAGCGGCCGCTGGCGGCGCAGAACCGGACTTTGGGCAAGTTCCATTTGACCGGATTGCCACCGGCTCCGCGGGGCGTGCCGCAGATTGAGGTGACGTTCGATATTGACGCGAACGGCATTCTCAATGTGACGGCGAAAGACAACGCTACCGGCAAGGACCAGAAGATCACGATTACGTCGTCTTCGGGTCTGAGCAAAGAGGAAGTCGAGCGCATGGCCAAGGAAGCCGACGCGCACTCCGCCGAAGACAAGGCGCAGCGTGAGTCGATCGAGGCCAAGAACCAGCTCGACTCCATGGTTTACGGCGTCGAGAAGATGCTGCGCGAGCAGGGCGACAAGATCAGCGGCTCGGAGCGCGGCGACGTGGAGAACGCGATTGCCGACGCGAAGAAGGCGCTGGAGTCGAACGACAAAGCGCAGATGGAGAAGGCTCGCGAGACGCTGACCCAGGCGTCGCACAAGCTGGCGGAGCAGATGTACAAGGCGGCTCAGCCTGGCCGGGCGCGGGTGGGGCTCCAGGAGCGGGTCCGGCGGCGGATGGCAATGGCCAGGCCAAGAAGAA
>CAVZMC010000075.1:0-131357 GCA_963776125.1 uncultured Acidobacteriaceae bacterium
CTGTGATCTTTCAACACGTTGTTCCTTCGAACGGGACCAGAGAAGCTGATTGTGACGAGCAATCCAGTTTCCGAGGTGCGATCGAATGGACATTCACAAGAATGCCCGACTGAGCTTCCGCAGTCGAGAGCTTTTGGTGCAACGGGTAGTCGAACGGGCGGTGACGTTGAAGGCGGCCGCGGCCGCCTTCAGCGTCACCGTCAAGACCGCTGCTAAGTGGGTGCGGCGCTTTCGCGCCCAAGGCAACGCGGGTTTATTGGATCGTTCTTCGCGGCCTCATCGCAGTCCGCGTCGGTTGCCGCAAGCGGTGATCGAGCGCGTCGTGCAGCTGCGCCGCAGCTACACTCCCGGCTACGAGATCGCGCGTTGTACCGCCGTCAGTCCCGCCTCCATCAGCCGCATTCTGCGCCGCGCTCGGCTCAGCCGCTGGCGCGATCTGCATCCCGCCCCGCCGGTCGTGCGCTACGAACATCCCGCTCCCGGCGACCTGCTCCATCTCGATATCAAGGGTCTAACCCGCTTCCAGCAAGTGTCTTGGCGCGGCGACGGCCGCCGCCGCGGCCAACACAAGCATCCCGGATGGCAGGCTCTGCACGTCGCCGTCGACGACCACTCCCGCATGGCTTTCACCCAGATCTTGCCCGATCAGAAAACCGACACCACCATCGCTTTTCTGCGCGATGCCGTCGACTTCTTCGCTCGCCATGGCATCCGCGTCCGCGCTTTGCTCACCGACAACGGCAGCAGTTACCGCGCCCATCAGTTCCACCGCGCTTGCCAGCAGATGGGCCTGAAGCACCGCCACACCCGCCCTTACTCGCCTCAGACTAACGGCAAAGCCGAACGCTTCATCCAGACCGCTCTCCGCGAGTGGGCCTACGCCACCCACTGGCCCGACTCCGACCAACGCAACCTATGCCTCGCTCCCTGGACCGACTACTACAACCGCGCCCGCCCTCATGGTAGCCTCAACTACCAGCCGCCCATCAGCCGCTCGGAACCAGGTACAACGTCTTGATCATCTACAGCCACCCGCCGCAGTTGCTTAGCGTTCCAGCTTGGGGGAATTTCCCCGAATTTCCCAGTGATTGATCTTCAGCGCCGGCGTTCACCTCTCCTGACTTGGCGACAAGCTGAGTGTACCGCCTTGCTGGAGCGAGCCTGCATGGCAGCGGTCCGAGGGCAGCGCGCCCTGCCAGATTGCAGCCAGGTCTGCCGGGTCCGCGACGAAGCAAAGTGCGTAGCCTCCCGGCTCGATGGCATCGACCACCGCCGGCCCGTCGCCGCCGCTGGCGCCGGCCTGATCGGTGCCCCAGCCGGCGAGCGTGCCGGCATCCTGGATGGCTCCGTTGTGCACGAGATAAGGCACGGCAGGGCTGTCGAGAGCGGATTCGGTGGGCCTGAGATCGAGCACAAGCGTGCCAGCGGACGCATCGAGAGTGATGGTATTGGCATTCGGCGGCGCATCGCTTCCACTCGAAATGGGCAGCCGGGTCAGCTTGAGGGCAAATCCCGGCGCTCCGACCGTTAGCCCCACTTCCGCGGTGCCATTCGGCAGTTTCACATCGAAACGGCCGTCCGCGTCGGTGCGCGTGAAGAAGCGTGGGACGCCCGGGGAGATCCAGACCTGCACCGCCGCGCCCGAAACCGGCCCCTGGCTGGAGACTACGTAGAAGGGGATGGGCTTGTAGGACTTGAGGGTCAGCTTCAGCTCGCTCTCGCTACCCTCCAGTACCTGAAGGGCGGCGCGGTCTGAGACACCATCGAACGATTCGGCCACGGCGGTGTACTTGCCCGGCGGCAGGTCGGGCAACTGGAAGCCGCCGGTGCTGTCGGTGTTGGTTGTCGTGCGGGCTCCGCCGGCGTCTTCGAAAGTGACTTGAGTGCCGCTCTGAGGCTTGCCCTCTTCGGAGACCACGGTACCACGCACGGCGATGGTGGGCAGAGCCAGCTCGAGCCAGGCCCGCGCGCCGGCAGCAGCCGACGGCACGCTCACGTCCTCGAGGCGACGGCTGATCGGCGGACGCGCGGTCTGCGCTTCGACGGTCCAGCTGGTTTGCTGGACGCCGGGCGGGACAGGCAGCAGCCCCTGGAAACTACCATGATCGTCGCTCGCGAGCGTCACCGGAGCGCCAGCCGCGGCGTCGTTCAAGAAGAGCAGCCGGGCACGCACCGGCTGCGTGCCCAGCACCACGCGGCCCGCCACGCGCACATACGCGAGACGCAGCGAGAGCGGCCCGCTGCGTGCGCCCAGCTCGAAGGGCTGCTGCAGCCAGGGCGTGCCGTCGGAGCTGTTGACGGTGACGCCATAGGTCCCGGCCATGAGGCCGTGGCGGACCCAGCGTCCGTCGGCTGAGGTCGAGGCGTTGTCCGCAATCCGGAGCAAGCGCGGAGCCGTCGCCTCCACAGTGAGCTGCCACGGACGGCCATCGGGATCGGCCTTCGGCGTGATGGAAATGTCGAGAGTCAGCTCTTCGAGCAGCAAAGGAGGATCGATGCGGGTCTCTGTGTCTGCTTGCACGCTCAGCTCGCGCATGCCGCTTGCCGCCTGGCACTCGACCGCCAGCAGGTACGTGCCGGGCGCCACGCCGACAACTTGAAAGTAGCCGAGCTGGCTGAGAGGAACGGAGAAGTTCGTCTGGCCTTGAGGCGCGCTTTCTGCGTCGGAGTCGGGCGCGCCGCGGCGCTCGGCGTTGGCTCGCAGGCTCGCGCGACAGGGACCGGGCGGGTTCGAACCGTCCTTTCGAACCGCGCGCCCGAAGACCGAGGCGGCCCGGCGCAGATCGGTTCGGCCGAGATCGGTGCTCTCCGCGGCCTTCAGACTCACTCCCCAACGGTAGCGCGGAGTGTACCCCGCTGCCTCCAGCCGCACATCGAACAGGCCGGCTGGACCCAGGCAGCTCCAAGTGCCTTCGTCGACCTGGCAGCGAAGCTCCGCGCGGGAGGGGCTCGGCTGCGCTCGCGGGAGGGACGCCGGCGGGGCGGTTGGGTCGTCGGCGGGGGTTGGCATGGCGCTCAACCGAACTTCAAGGGCGTGTGGCGGCATTTCGCCGTCGGCGGTCAGAATCTCGCCGCGCAGAGATGCCGCTGGCCAGAGCGCGAGCCGCAGGCTCGCAGGCGCCTGGCCGGCGACCACGACTTCGGCTCCCTGGCTCCAGTAGCCGGGCGCGGAAGCCTGCAGCTGCCAAGTGCCGTCGCCGAGATTCAGGACCACGCCGTCCGGCCCGGCCTCGGCTTCGACTTCGACGGGCACGCCGTTATCGGACGAACCGGCTGTCCAAACCGCCTGAATGTGGGCGCGCGCCGGCGCGGATGTGGGCATGCCGCTGGGCCAGTCAAGCGCCACCTGAACGGGCAGGGCCCGGGCCTGCAAGCCGCAGAGAGCGAGAGCGGCGGCTAGAAGCACTCCTCGACCGAGCACGGACCTTTCTAGGAACCACGCGAACACTTGGAGCATCTCTCCTGGATGCTTGATTTGTCTTGTTCTGGTTTACTGGCTGCGACACACGCGAAAACCCTGATCGGGGCCCGCGCCATTCGCGGCCAGGCTACCCCGGAAAGCCGACTCGGTGAAGGGGGCGTCGCCGATCCAACCGCCGCCTTTCCAAACCCGGCCAAAGCCGGCTTGACTTCCTTGAGGGTCGGTTACATTAGCCAGCAAATCTCCGTACCAGTCCCAGCACCATTCCCTTACATTACCTGACATGTCGTACAACCCTAACTCGTTGGGTTTCTTGCCGCCGACAGGTTTTGTTTGATCATGGTTCTGCTCAAGGATGGGCCAGTACCAAAATCCGGTTAGCGCTTTGTCTCCAGAGTTTCTCCAATACCATGCTACTTCATTTACATCGTCGCTTCCGCTGTATGTGTAACTCCGGCTTATCGGGCCGCCGCCTGCGACATATTCCCACTCTGCTTCTGTCGGCAATCGGTAACCATTGGCTCCTGCATTGATCGTTACCGTCCACTTGATCTTATCGAGATCGCCATAGTTCGGGTCTGGCAGATTGTTCGGATCCTTGTTGTTCTTGTCTATCTTGTAATACGGCTTCAGCCCCTCTTTGATGCTCCTTTTATTGCAGTACTCAACGCTGTCGTACCAGTTCACCATTTCCACTGGCAAATTATCGCCTTTGAACTTTGAGGGATTACTTCCCATTACCTCACTCCACTCTTTTTGAGTTACTTCATATTTTCCAATATAGAAGCTCGATATGGTTATACCTTTGCCGTAGTAGTTGGATTTCGTGTTCTTAAAAGTCCCGCCCTTGACCAATAGAAAGTTTTCAGGCATTTCTGCCGAGCAAACGCCAGCAACGACAACTATGATCGCCGCCAAAAGGAGTAGTCTTCTCATTAAGGTGTCCCGTTCTATCCGGATCAACATCAACGAATCACATGCATCTGGAGCACAAATGTTCGGATAAGCTCAAAAGCCGCTTGCCCACGAAGGCGGTTCCGCCCGCGCCCGTAACTCTTCTGAATTGTTTTTCGAAATACATACCGCCAGGCCGGCGGCTGTGAGACCAACCGGCCATGGCGATATCAAACGACTTGGCGGGATTTGTCTACCACACGGTTGCGTTAACGGACCCACTACGACCACCATACGCCTCTGTTCCCAGAATCATTACATTGAAGGCGCCCATTCTCATCCCAATGTTATTCCAGTGGTTAAAGTGGTTGCCGGTGGTGACGGTGTGGTTCGATCCGGTCGAGGACCCGCCCCAGGCATCCAAGTACTGCTCGAAAGTTGCAGTGCCCTGAATAGAAGGCTGGTTGACTTGCAGATGCTCGTATGTGTTGTAGTTATGTCCATCGCTGGAGACACTGCCCTTGTAGGTTGCATTGGCCAGATATAGCGAACCGAGCTCGTTGATGTAATATTCCACGAGCGGGTTTGTCGTCCAGCCATAGATGGAAATAGTGTTATAGCCGGTAGCGTAGCCGACATTGTAGCCTACCGTCATCGCGCTGCCGGTTTGCCAGCCTTTGCCGCCAACCACATCTCCCACGCCTTGCCAGCTGATGGCGTAATTGCCGGGATATTGCCCGGCGCCCGGAAACGTCATCTGCGCCGAGCCGCCACTGGTGTACAGGGAGTAGTAGTAGCCGTTGTTATAGCCGGTTCCGTTGTTGTAAACCGTCTGGGCGTTTGCCGCCAATGTTAAGCAACCCGCCGCCACGAGAGCGATGAGGATTGCCTGGAGAACTCCTGAAGAAACGAACTTCTTTAGGTGCATTCTGTCTCCTTGTTGTTTTTTTGGGTTTGAAGAGTGGGGGAGCCCGCGGCCGTCGCCGCCGGTCGTGACGGGGACCGGCCATCCTGAGAAACAGGTAGACACGGAGGCGTACGCTACGCGCCCCTGTGGCGCATGTCAAGAAGAAATGGGGCGCGCGCACAAACTGATTCCCGAAAATGCGCTCGGGATTTCTTGTCTTCGCCGATTGTGCTCCGACAACCCATTTCCACTGTCACAACTACGAACATGGACGGCGACGATCGTAAGACATCTTGCCGCTCGTGAGTATGGAGAGTGTCCTAGTTAGGAGCCATGGGCCGTGTAATTCGGACGATGACCTCGGAAGTAACCCACCTTTGCGTTTCTGGTGTTCCGTCCCATGACATCCTTTACAGAACGTCCCCGGACGTTTTGTAGGAGATGTCATAAAACTGAACAAAACGGGAAGACGTTGGGTGGATAGGAGCGCGGGCGAAGTCCCCATGAGATTGTGGGTGACCATAGTACTCTTTCACCCAAACTGATGGGTCCATACAATCTCGTCTAGGTTCGCTAACTAAGCAATAAATAAGCATTTTGCAGCTGAGGTGGATGAGGGAACGTCGGCATTTCCAGGCACAGAAATCTTAAGGAATGCCGGGCGAGCCGCAAGACAGAGGTACCACTATGAAGTGTCGCGTTATTGCGGTTCTCGGCACCCGGCCGGAAGCCATCAAGCTGGCACTCGTCATCCGGGAGTTGTGCCGGCGCTCCTCGGAGTTTGAAGTCGCAGTGGTGCACACCGGCCAGCATCGCACCATGCTGGACCAGGCTCTCCAGCTTTTCAAAATCAAGCCCGACTTCGACCTCGATGTCATGCGTCCGAATCAAACGCTGAACACGTTGACGGGCAGGGTGCTAGACACGGTGGAAAATGCCTGTCACCGGTTCGAGCCCAACATCATGTTGGTGCAGGGCGATACCACCACCGCATTCGCGGCTTCGCTGGCCGCCTTCTACTGCAAAATCGCGGTCGGCCACATCGAGGCTGGGCTTCGCAGCCGCGACATCTACAATCCGTTCCCGGAAGAAGTGAACCGGAGGATGGTCTCGGTGATCGCCGAAATCCATTTTGCGCCCACGGTCAGCGCGCGCGACAACCTGCTTGCCGAGGGCATTCCCGCCGATAGGATTGTGGTGACCGGGAACACGGTAGTCGATACCCTCCGCTTGCTGGGCCAGATGCCCGATAACTGGGAGAACACACCACTGGCCGGGATTCCCCGCGACGGCCGCCGCCTGGTGCTGGTGACTTCCCACCGCCGCGAATCCTGGGGATCGGACCAGGAAAGCATGTGCCTGGCTCTGAAAGACCTGGTCAAGCAACATGACGACATTCGCATCGTCTATCCGGTGCACATGAATCCCAACGTCCGCAGCACGGTGAATGCGATGCTGCAGGACGAAGACCGGATTCATCTAACCGAGCCGCTGGACTACATCGCGTTTGTCAGCCTGTTGCGGCGCTCCTTCCTGGTACTCACGGATTCGGGAGGAATTCAGGAAGAGGCTCCCACGTTCAAGAAGCCTGTGCTGGTGCTGCGGAAAGTGACCGAGCGTCCGGAAGCCTCGCAATTCGGGATGGCGAAAATCATTGGCATGTCCCGCGAAAGGATTGTCACCGAGGCCAACCGACTGCTGAACGACAGCGATGCCTATCAAGAGATGTCCGACGGCGACAATCCCTACGGAGACGGCCACGGCTCGGAACGGATCGTCGAGGCGGTGGCGCGCTGGCACAACAAGGAAACTCCACTGCTGCCGCCGGAAAAGGAATTCAAACTCCCGCCGAGACCGCTACCACGCCGGCGGAAGACTGATCTTGTGGAACGGGCAAAGACCGTGGTTGCAGGGAAGGAATGACAGTTCGGCGGTTGGGCGACTGTTGCGGTGCTTGCCATGATCTATGTCCTCTACTCGATTGTCCTGCTGATCTGCATCTACACCGGGCGGCACTACGGATTCACCCTGAACCGCCTCTTCGGATTCCAACGGCACCCCTACATTGACATTGACACCGCCGACTGGCCCGCCCTGACGGTTCTGGTGGCCGCGCACAACGAAGAAAAGGTTATCGCCAACATTCTTGAGGCGCTGATGACGGTCCATTATCCCGCCGACAAGATGCTGATCATTCCGGTGAACGACCGTTCTACCGACGGCACGCGCGCGATTATTGACACGTTCGTGGAGAGATTCCCCGGGCGCATTCGCCCGTTCCATCGCACCGGCGGCAAACCGGGAAAGGCAGCGGCGCTGAAAGATGCAATGGAGATTGTCGAGACGGAGATCATTTTGATTTTCGACGCCGATTATCTCCCCGGTGCGGGCCTCATCCGCCAACTGGCCGCACCGTTTTTCGATCCCGAGGTGGGAGGAGTGATGGGCCGGGTCGTGCCCCTGAATGTCGATACGAATCTGCTCACACGGCTGCTGGATTTGGAACGCTCCGGCGGCTATCAAGTGGACCAACAGGCGCGCATGAATCTCCGCCTGGTGCCGCAGCACGGGGGGACGGTCGCGGGAGTCCGGCGCAGCGCCCTGCGGGAAATTGGCGGGTGGAATGAGGAGTCGCTCACGGAAGACACAGACTTGACCTATCGCCTGCTGCTGCACGGATGGAAAACCGCCTACCAGAATCGGTCCGAGTGCTACGAGGAAGTTCCCGAGACCTGGAAAGTTCGCATCAAGCAGATCATGCGCTGGGCCAAGGGCCATAACCAAGCCATGGTCACCTATGGCATCCGTTTGCTGTTGGGGCGGCACCGAGCGACCTTGCGGGAACGCATCGATGGGACGCTGCTGCTCGGAGTCTATGCCATGGCTCCGGTCACGCTGCTGGGTTGGACGCTCGCGCTGGCGGTGTTCTACCAAGGCATCGCGCCGTTGCACGGTGTAATCGCCCTGCTCTGTTTCACCGCCTACGCCGCGCTGGGCAACGTTGCCGCCTTCTTCGAGATAGCCGCGGCCGTCAGGCTGGATGGAACGCCGACGCGGATCCGCCTGTTGCCGCTTCTGATCATGGGATTCGTGGTGAGTATTTTCTCGGTGTCCCGCGCCGCCCTTTCACAAACGAAGGACGCCATCACCGGCGCCGAGTTCCATTGGGACAAGACCGAACGCTTCCGGAAGGTTGCCTCGTGAGTCCCTACCTTGCCGTTGCGGCGCTCTTTTCTTTCGTGAGCCTGCTTCTCGCGCTGCCTTTGGTGCCGGCCATTCTGGAACTGCATCGTAAGTCCGATGCGATGCCGCTTAGCGTGATCCAACAGAACGCCGGCGAGATTCGTCACTTCGCCGATAGCTTCCGTATTTACATCAAGCGACTCGAACCGGATCTGCAGCGGAGCTTCTCATCCGGGCAGGCGGCGACCGGCACCCTGCCGGACGGAACCAACTACATGGTTCTGGGGGGGCCTGACGAACCAATTCCGACCCAGGGAAACGCTTGCCCGGTTCTCATCGCCACCAATTCGGACCTCAAGACCCCACCGGGAATCACCTTCCTGAAGGATATCTATGCCGGCCGCGATTTCGCCGGCGGGGAAAACAACAATTACCGGGCGATTCTGGCCAATGGAAACATTCAACTGGGTCCTTCCACGTGTGTGCTGCGCTGGCTGCACGCCTCCGGGGAGCTCAGCGTCGGCAGCGGCTGTGTGCTTCAGGGCCGCGTGTCCTCGGATTGCGCGGTGCGGTTGCAACGCGAGTGCACCTTCCTCCGCCTGAATGCGCCTTTCATTGCCACCTCCGAGCCTGAAAACAGCGGGAATACCCGGCCAGACCCCTTCGAGGGGCGGGAGTTTTCCCCAACGGTGGATCGCGTACTGCACGATGGCGACTTCGAGATCAAGGCCGATGAAATCATCCGCACTAACCTGGTGGTGCGGGGGGACTTGCGCGTAGGGGCTGGCGCGCGTGTCTGCGGCAGCCTGAAAAGCTGCAAAGACATGGTTCTGGAGAGTCACGCCTGCGTGGAAGGCAGCCTAATCAGCGGAAGGCGGATGCACATCGGCCCGCACTGCGCGATCTACGGACCGGTTATCGCGGAACGGGAAATGTTCATCGAGACGGGCACGCGGTGCGGAAGCCGGGCGAAAGCCACGACCGTGAGTGCTCCGCATATCGAGGTGGAGGAAGGCGTTCTAATCTTCGGCACGTTGTGGGCTCGTGAATCCGGCCGGGTGGTGGCCAAAGCATGAAGCGCCCTAACTCCACTCGCTTGGTTGGCGCAGCGCTTCTCCTGACGCTCGCATTGGCCTTGGGGCTGTGGAGCTGCAGCGATCCGTTTCACTCGACCGCGGATCGCGTCCTACTGCTGATCCCCGACGGCACCAGCAAGTCCGATCCCAGAGTGACGGTGTGGCTTGATGCCGCCAATGAAGAAGGGCTGCACGTTATCGCGGTGCATGACTCCGAGTTTCTCCGGCCAGTAGCCGGAGAGTCGAAATGCGCGGGCATCATTCTGCCCGATTCCATCCACCAGCAGGCCAGTGATCTCTTTGTCGCGGGCATCGAACATTTTGTCGCGAATGGCGGGAAGCTCATGCTGGTATACGACGCGGGTACGCTGTCGCTCTCCGGCCGTTATGCGCCCGGGCGCTCGCGTTTTTCCGAACTGGCGGGGGTCGACTACGCGCTCTACGACAAGCTCGCCGATCATACGACTCAGTGGAACACGCTGACCACCACAGATTCCATTATTCGTCAGTTCGAAATCCCGCCGGGAGTGTACTATCCGTTCGAACCGACGGCTCCGGCGGCACCGGCGCAGATGTCAGCGCAGGCTTCGCCAGCCAAGGACTTCGAAGTCCGGCTGACGCGCTACAAGCTCGGCGAGCTGAAGTATCCCAGCTTTGTCACCGAAGGCGCCTACTCCGGAAAGGTTCTTTTTCACTCGGTTTCCGGATTGGTGGCCGGGGAACGTCCCTATCAGCAAGGCTCAGTTCTGTTTGTCAACCTGCCGCTCGGCTACCTGAAGGCCAATACGGACGGCGTGTTGACGCACGCCTTTCTCCGCTATTTCGCCGATAACTCCCTGTCCGTGCCGCGCTTGCTGGCGGTTCCCGATGGTGTGGGAGGTTTGGTGCTCAACTGGCACGTCGATTCTAATGCCGCGCTTAAGCCCCTGCAGGAGCTGAGTTCGTGGAGCCTGCGGCAACAGGGGCCGTATTCGATCCATGTGACCGCCGGGCCTGACACGGCGGTTTTCGGCGACAAGTTAGGGGTTGATGTCGAGCACGATGGCCTGAGCCAGTCGTTGCTTCGCCAATACTCCGCCATGGGCGACGAAATCGGCAGCCACGGAGGCTGGATCCACAACTACTTTTCCGCACACGTCGAAACTGACCCGCCGGCGCAACTGGAACCTTTCCTGGCCATGAACAAAAGCGCCCTGGAAAAGGTAGTTGGCAAGCCGGTGATCGAGTATTCCGCGCCCAATGGCGACCAGCCGCAGTGGGTCACGCGTTGGCTGGAGGCACACGGCTTCATCGCTTACTACTTTACCGGGGACGCAGGCATGGCTCCCACGCAGGGATATCGCGATGGGAAACGCAGCGGGCAGAACATCTGGGCATTTCCCATCGTCCACCTGAACTTAGCGGCCAGCTTCGAGGAAATGAGCAGATTGGGGTATACGGCTCCCGAGATCGAGAGTTGGCTTAAAGAGGTTGCGAGATTTACGGCCGACCAGCAGGTTGCACGCCTGGTCTACTTTCATCCTCCCGGAATTCTGCCGTATCACGATGTTTTCGACCATTGGCTCGAAGAGACCGCGCAACTGAAAGCAGATGGGCGCTTTCGTTGGTACACCATGAGCGAACTGGCCCACTTTCTCAATTCCCGCAAAAAGGTGAAGTGGAAAGTCACGAATCACGCCGGAATGATCACGGTGGACGCCATACATCCGGAGAGCCTGGAGCACCAGGCGTGGCGCTTCCCCGCGAACCGATACGCCCAACCAATCGTCACCCGAGGCGCTGCTCAGGTTGTGAAAGACGACGGCGCGTGGATGGTTATTGCCGGAGCCGGGAAAGACCTCCAGTTCCAGACTGCGATTCTAACGAAATGACAGAGACCAAACAGAATTGCTATCCCGTGACACGGCTGCTTTTGCTGCTGAGCCTAGGACTCACCGCTGTCGCCTACGCGCAGGACACGCGCGCGTCCGCCGACCCGGCCTCGGCTTCCCCGGCGCAAACAGTGAGCGACACGCAGGCCCAACCCCAGCCCAAAGTCCTGCCCAACTACGCCGAGACGGGAGGCGACTATATGGCGCTGAGCGACGGCCTTGGCGACTGGACTGGAGGATACTTCCGCGGGGTGGTCGAACAGGGAAAAAACGTTTGGAACGCTGAGATCAATGGTCAACGCGAGTTCGGTGACGCGGGTGTGTACTTTGCCGCCGGCGATACCTATACCTTCAACTCAGACTGGTATGGAGCGCTGACCGTGGGCTCCAGTGCGGGAGGTTTTTTCTGGCCTCGGTTCCGCACCGACGGATTCATCAACAAGAAGTGGCTGGCGAAGAAACAGTGGATCACAAGCTTTGGGCTTTCCTATTACGCGGCAAAAGACGTCCACCGCGACTACAGTTTCTTTCTGGGTTCAACCTACTATTTCGACAAGCCCTGGGTGGTGGAAGCGGGCGTGCGTTTTAACGTCAGCAATCCAGGAAATGTCTTTTCACCGGCCGGTTTTGTCGCCGTGACCCAGGGCCGGAACAAACATCAATACATCACTGTGCGGGTGGGCTTGGGCGAGGAGGCGTACCAGCTGATTGGGCCGACCACGACGCTCACTGATTTTGAGAGCCAGGACTTCTCCCTGACAGTGCGCAGGTGGGTGGGCAAAAGTTGGGGGTTCAATTTCGTCGCGGAGTATTATCACAACCCGTTCTATGTGAGAGGTGGGAGCACTCTTGGATTCTTCAAGGACTTCTGAGCGTCCAGCCACTTCCTTTGACAAGCCCGCCAGCGCCAGATCGGTGGAACCGATTCGCGCGCGCGGACACCGGGGCGGCATCATCATTATGCACCGGTCCATGGCGCACTTCACGCTCAAGCCCATGAACCTGGCATCGGCAATCTCACTTCTGCTTTTCTTTTCCGCTATCTGGCTGGTGTGGTTGCCTCGAACGTGCATGCTGTGGAGGCAAATCCTGGCGGTGGGAATCCGTTACTTGCCGCTACATGCCAACTTGCTGCTGGCCGAAAGTCATTTAGCGCCGCACCTCACGCTCGAAATCCCCTACCTCAGCATGGCGCCGGTTCCGCCCAGCTCCCTGGTCTGGAGCCTGACCTGCGGTGTAACGATACTGCTGTTTGCGACGACCTACCTGTTCCCCAATCGCTGGATCCCGGTGGTGTACCTCGTGCGCGGCGGCTTGCTGGTGCAGGTAACGGCGCTGGCCTACTTTGCCCTGTTTCCGGCGGCATTCCCTCATAGCCCGACCAGCTATATGGAAGGACTCTCGACTTATGGACTGGGCCTGATTTCGATTGTCCCATGTCTATTTGGATTGACCTACCACATCTTCGATTTCGGCCTGCCCAAGAAAGCCTTTCTAACTATCGTGACTATGGCGCACCTTACGATCCTGCTCCCTTTCCAGATTCTCTTGCAGGGCCTGGTACTGCAGAAGACGGTGCTGTTCATGCCGATACTCTACATCGTTTTTGGTATGCCTCTCGACGTCATGGCCATCGTTGCGTTTTACGCGTGGGGGATGAGTTGGCCGTTCCGTCGAAGCCTGAAGGTGACGAACTAGATTACGTGAGTCGCGCGGCGGGGAAGGCTGGCGCGCTCTTGGACTTAATCCTTCTCGACTTTCCGTCTAACTGAGGTTGCCTCTTTGCGGTTTTCAAAGAGTGGGGATCGATGCTGCGCGGACACCACGCAGTCGGATCTGTTTCGCTCGATCAGCATGCTAGGCGACCAACCAAAATCGTCGCAGGCACAACATGTACCTCCAACCCAGCTTTACAGTCCAGAGGTCTGGTAGCGCAGAACCGACAAAGCCAGCCGGTATTCGTATCCCGCCTGCGCATTTCCGATTTCGGCCTGAGTCTGCTGTAACTGCGCCTGGCTGAGTTCCACAATTGAGCTGAGGCCGAGCTTGTATCGCGTCTGGGCAAGATCGAGCGCCAGGTTGGCCTGGGCCAACAACTGCTCACTCACATTCGCGCGGTCGAATGCCGTGCTTGCGGCCAGCCAGCTTGTGCGTACATCTCGCGAGATTCGATTGCGAAGATCAATCAGGCGTTGGCGGGTGGCCTGGGCGCGCAAGTCCGCTTCGCGGGACTTCGCGGAGTAGAGGAATCCATTGAAGACGGGAATCTCCACGTTCACTCCCGCGGCAGCGTAAGGCCCATAGACGCGATCGTCACGGACAGGAGAGTCTCCGAACGCCGCGAGGGCGCTGATCGTCGGATACAACTGGTCGCGCTCCGCGCTGTGCAGCCTTTCCGCGGACTCCGACTGAAATTCCAGCGCAAGAATCTCGGGACGCTTGGAAAACGCCTCGGCGATTAGCGGGTCCACGTCGGCTGGGGGCGGAGCCAGCGGCTCGTCATCGTTCACGAGTTCGAATGCTTCGACCGTGGGATATCCCAGAATCGCCGACAGGGTCGCCGCGGAAACCTGGTCGTTGTTGAGGGCGTCCAGGTAGAGCAACTTTGCCTGGGCCAGATTCACGTTAGCAAAACTCAAGTCCAAGTCCGATCTCAATTTGCTCTTCGTGAGAGCGGAGACCTGGTCGGATAACAACTGCCGCGAGGCCACAGTCTGCTCTGCCACACGCAGCACGGCGTGTGTCTGCAGCGCATTGTAAAACGCCTGATCCACGGCCAGCAGAATGTCTTCCTTTGTAGCAGCCGCGTTCTGTTCGTCGGCTTTTGCCTGCAGGCGGGCACCGGCAACCAGGTTCGTAGTGCGCCCAAAGTCTGTGATGAGTTGGCTCACGGTGACACCAGCGGCAGCTCGCGTATAGACAATTGGATTGTTCAAGTTCCCCGCGGTTATGCGGCTATTGTTGCGCGCATCGACTCCGGTCAGGTTGGCATAGGTTTGTGGCCAGAGATTCGAGCTCACTTCCCGCGTCACCTGCTGCGAGGCCAACGCACTGAGCCGCGCTACAGAAATCGCTGGATTGTTTTTCAGCGCGAGCGCCTCGGCGTCTTTGACTGTGAGCCGCACTACGTTCAAGGATAGCGATCTCTGCGATGCGGGCGCCGGCTGCGCCGGACTTTGAGCCGAGAGCGACTCGACCGAAAGCACGAGCGCGCCAAGTAGAAGCGTTCGTCTCCACGTCATGCCGGTTGTTCCTCCTCTTTCCCATCTTTGTTGCCATCACTCTTGCCGTGAACCATCAGATAAACCGCTGGTACGAGGAAAACGGTAGCGACCACTGAAACCGCAAGGCCGCCAATCACGGCGCGCGCCAGTGGAGCGTATTGCTCGCTGCCCGTCTCTATGCCGAGCGCCATGGGCAGCATCCCCAGCAAAGTTGCGAGCGAGGTCATGAGAATTGGGCGGAGCCTGATCTTGCACGCGCGAACCAGCGCTTCCTGCAGTGAAGCAGTTTCTTCCCGCAATTGGCGCGCGAACTCGACGATCAGAATGCTGTTGGAAACGACGATGCCGGTCATCATGATTACGCCCATGAGCGACATGATGTTGAACGTGCTATGCGTCAGCCACAGGATCAACACCACTCCTGCCAATCCGGGAGGGATCGCGACCAGAATGATCAGCGGCTCGAGAAAAGAAGTGAACTGAGCCATCAGAATCAGGTAGACGAGTACGATGGCCAGCACCAGACCGATGGAAAAGCGTTTGAACGATTCGTTCATGCCGACGACGGAGCCGAGCACTTCCACCCGTGTGTTTTCCGGTAACGACAGGTGACGGACGATGTCGTTGACTTCGCGATTGATGCCACCCAAGGCCTCTCCCGAGGGCATCACATAGATGTCGATAACCCGCTGCAACTGATAATGGTCGACTTCGGTCGGAGTATTGATTGGCGTTATATCTGCCACGGATTGCAGCGGCGTGTAGTTCTGGGTGCCGGGAGCGCGCAGCGGTATCTGTTTGAAATCTTCCATGCTCATGCTCTGGATCTGCTTATCGAAGTACTGCACCGTGAGCATGTAGTTATTGCCTGTCTTGGGATCGATCCAGAAGCTGGGCTCGATCATGCCATTGGAAGTAAGGGCAGTGATGACGTTGTCCACCACTTGCTTCGGCGTGAGTCCGATCAAACTCGCCCGTTCGCGATCGATATTGAGCTGCAGACCGGGATAAAGAAGATTTTGGGGAATCAGTACGCCGCTCACGCCCTTGCGCGCGCGAATCTGTTTGGCGATGTTGGTCGCCACTTTAAAGGCTCCGTCGAGATCGTTGCCTCGGACCTGGACATCGATGGGTGCGGGTAATCCCAGGTTGATCACGGCATCCACCAGTCCACCCGCCTGAAAATAGGTATCGAGTTCCGGCAAGTCTTCGGACAGCTTGCGGCGAACGCGCCGCATGTACTCATAGCTCCCGATGCTGTGGTCTTCTTTCAAACTGACCTGCACAAATGCGGTGTCCATGGAAGAATTGCTGGTGTACATGGCGGAGAGGTCGGGAGTGATCCCGATATTGGAGACGATCATCCCCAGGTCCCGAGGGCCGATCACCTGGTGGATATCGTTTTCGACGCGCGCGATGTATTGATTGGTAACCTCCAGACGGGAACCGCTGGGCGCCTTCACGTTGATGACGAATTGGCCCGGATCAGTGCGCGGAAAGTACGCTGTCCCCACGAAAGGAAAAATTCCCAGGACCAAAACGATGCCCACGGCAATCCACGCCACGGTTCTCCCCGGCCGGACCAGCGCGCGAGTCACCCAACGCTCGTAGAGTGCCAGCAGCTTCTCGAAGAGCTCATTGAACCGGCCAAGGAATCTCATGTAGAGGGAGCGCGGAACGGCCTTGTTCTCGGACTCGCGTTCAATTTCCTCCTCCACGTCCGGAAGGTGGAGGAAGTGCGCGCAATAGAGCGGCACCACCGTCATGGCAAAGATGTACGAAGCAAAGATAGACAGGACCACGCCCAAGCCGAGATCGATGAATAGGTATCGGCTGACGCCATAGAAAAACGTTACAGGGAAAAACACGATGGAGGTGGTAACCGTCGCAGCCAGGACAGCGAGCGATACTTCCATTCCTCCCATTTCGGCCGCGACTATCGGCGTTTCCCCGGTTTCCATGTAACGGAAGATGTTTTCCAGCACGACAATAGAGTTGTCGATGAGGCGGGAAAGAGCGAGCGCCAAACCGCTCAGCAGCATGACATTGATCGATCCACCCATTGCACTCATGAGCAGAAAGCACGCCAGCACGGAAAGGGGGATTGAGAGGAGTATGGCAAGGGTGGCGCGCGGACTTCCCAGGAAAACGAGGACCATGATGGCGGTCAACAGCAGTCCGATCCCGCCTTCCTTCATCACGTTCTGGATGGCGCTTTTTACAAAAATGGACTGATCAAAGACAACCGCCGTCTTCAGCGACTTTGGAATGTCCAGCAGATCCTTGATCGCGGCCTTGATTCCTTCCACAATCGTGATGGTATTGCTGTCGCCGCCTTGCTTTAGCACCGGGATGTAGACGGATTGCTGCCCATCGATACGCACGATGTTGGTTTGGATCGCTCCGGAGTCCTTGGCCTCACCCACATCGGCAACCATTACCGAAGCGCCGCCCACTGTCTTCAGCGGGATGCGGTTGATTTCCTCTACGTTGGGCAACTGTGCATTGGCATAAATGTTGTAGTCTCTGGGACCGATGCGAACGTCACCGGCGGGCAGAATCAAATTGGAGTCATTGACCGCGCGAACCACGTCCATCAGGCTGAGCTGGTGCGCCTCCAGTTTGAGCGGGTCTACATAAACCATGATTTGGCGATAGCGTCCGCCAAAGGGCTGCGGCACCGAAGCCCCGGATACGTTAGCAATCTGATTACGAACTTGAAATTGCGCCAGATCCTTGAGCCGAGTCTCATCCAGACCCTCCCCTTTCAGTGTCACCAGGCAAACGGGAAGGCTTGAGGCATCGAACTTGAGCACCACGGGCGGCAAAGTGCCTGGAGGCAGACGGCGCAGGTCCGCCATAGCCAGGTTCGCAATATTGCTTAGGGCGGCGTTGGCGTCGCTGCCAGGCTTGAAGTAGATCTTGATCAGGCTCACGCCCGTCAACGAGCGGGACTCGATGTGGTCGATGTTGCTGCCGAGCGTAAAGAAACGCTCGAACGTATCCGTGATATCAGCCTCGACTTGCTCCGGAGGCATCCCCGAGTAAAAGGTCGCCACCACCACCACCGGGATCTTGATCTGGGGGAACAGATCCACCGGCATGCGAACCACGGCCGTCACACCGACCACAGCGATCACCAAGCAAAGCATGATCACAAAGAAGGGGTACTTCAGAGCGAATCTCGGCATTACTTTCGCTCTCCTGTCCGACCCTCGCTCGCGCTTGATCCTTGCTCCAACTTGGGCTGTACCACTTCGCCGATCGCGTAGCCGGACTGGCCGGAGCTGATCACCCGGTCCTTTTCCGAGAGACCGTGAACGATCTCGACCGTGGTGGAGGTTTGCTCTCCTAACTCAACGTTCCGCTTCTGCACGCGATTCTGGTCGTCGAGAGCCAGCACGTAATGCTGGTTGCCTTCCTGGACCACGGCCTGAACGGGCACGGTGAGCGCATCCGTTTCCCCTTGCAACCCCAGCTTTACTTCGGCGTACATCCCAGCGGTCAGAGTGTCTTGCGGATTCTCCACGTCAATTTCTGTGTGCATCGTCCGCGTCTCCTCATTGACTGCGTCGGCGAAGCGCGCCACACGTCCCTGGAAATCTCGATTCAGATTGAGAACGTGAACCTGCACCACAGTGCCCAAATGGACCAGCGGCACGTCGGATTCGGGAACTGGAATCTCCAGCCTGAACAGGGACCACTCCGCGAGTTGCACCACCGGCTGGGATTGGGTCTCCGATGAGGTCCCGGCTGAGATCAAGGCGCCGGTGTCGACATAGCGCTTGGTGATTACACCCGCGAAGGGAGCGGTGATGTGCGAATAAGTCTGTAGGGCCAACAGGCGATCGAGAGTGGCTTGCGCCATCCCAAGCTGGTTCTGCGATTCCGCTAGAGCCGCGCGGGCGCTACTGATCTGCGCATCGGTCTCCTGATCCTTAGCCAGCGAATCGTCCAGTTCCTGCTCGGCGACCAAACCCGGCCGCTCCTCCGAAGCCTGCTTGAGCCGCGTGTAGGCTGCGTGGTAAGCCCGGTGCATGGACTCCGCTCGTTCGATTTCACTTTGCGCGCCGCGAATCGCGTCTTCGCTGCGCCGGATGTCCGCTCGGGCGCCATCGACCTGAGCATTCAGTTCGGGAACCTCCAAAATGGCCAGCGCCTGCCCCGCCCTGACCTTGTCCCCCACATCCACAAAGATCTTTTGGATGTAGCCGGCAACCTTGGCGTGAACATCGACTTCTTGGAATGGGCGAAATTCACCGGTGAGAGTAACGGTGTTTTCAAGCGGACCACGGGTGACGAAGACGACCGGTGCGATCCTTTGCACTGGGTCATCGGCTTTCTGAGTTTTCGCGTCACCGAGCGCATGTACGAGCAGCGTAATCGCGATCGCTGCGGCCAGCGCCACCGTCACGCCAATCACTTTGTGTTTGCGTTGCAGTGTCATTTCCTCACTCTAAAATCCGCGCGGCCACCGTCGGCCCAACCCGACATCCGAAAGCAGAGAGCCAAACGCGTGGCAGAACTCCTCAGCCTCAATTGATGACTGAGTCACAGTTCAGTTGGACTAGCTAGCTCTTGACAGCGTGGGAAAGAAGCAGATCAGCAGGTGGGAGGTGGTCGGTTGTACAGATTCTCTTCGATATGGAAAGTTGGCAGAGGCAGGCCGGCCGGCGCCATGCGAGCGTAGAACGTGGGAGGCTGCTCCGCCGCAATCTCGGACGCGGGAGAAACCCAGCCAACCGCATCGCTATCCATGTGCTGCCGCATAGCCTGCGGCGAGCTGAAGTGCACAGTTGTAGACTGGAGAGTTGTGCTGTGGAAAGTTCGCGTCGCCAGCGTAACGACGAGAGAAAAGATGACCACGCCGACGAACCCCCAATGCCACCGGGGCACCGAACGACCCGAAACGTCTCTTGCTCCCGCTTTCCCCACGACAACCCCAGTATGATTATACAGACCAAGCAACCGAAAGCAATCTCGGTGACGATTATGGCGATCTGAGCGTACGCCCGCGATCTTCGGGTAGAACGCGGCCAGTTCTAAATGCTGCTGGTGCTCCTTTGGGCAATAGTACCGGCCCGCGAGCGTAAGGATTAGCGGATCGTCGCCCTGCAGCTCGCTGAGCTTGCGCCGTTTGCCCGTGTGACCGGACAGTTCGTAATCGGGGAAAATGCCTCCGGGCACAATATCGGAACGTATGATTGGACTCCTCTCGTTTCTCTCAAAGATCTTCTCTTAAAGATCCAGAGTGACACCCGCTTTGGGCTGGGAACAGCATACGAGCACGTTCCCGGGAGCGGGTCTCTCCAGCGGCTCAGGGTTATAAATAATCGATCCGCTAATCAGACCAGTCATGCAGGTATGGCAGACTCCCGTCCGGCACGACCATCGCACCGGAACATCGCACGCCTCCGCCAGTTCAAGCAAGCTCGCGAATTTCGGATCCCAAGCGGCGGTAATCCCGCTGCGCGCGAATGAGACTGGAGGTCCAGATCCCGCCGGCCCCTGCGGCAAGTGAGGCGTGTGAGCAAGCTGCGCCATGCCAGGTGTCATGCTCTCCAGGGCGCCGAAGATTTCCGTGTGCACATTCCCGGCGGGCACGCCCCAGTTTTGCAGCCCATCGCGCATGCTCTGCAAGAATGAAGTGGGGCCACACAGATAGAAGTCACTATCCCGTGACACGCCAATTTTCTCCAGCAAAGCTGTGTCAATGTGCCCGGTTGCATCGAAATCTGCCCCAACTTGGTCGCTGGCAGCGGGCCTGCTGTACACGATGTATCCGCGTGCGCGAGAGAGCTGTTTCAGTAATGAACGCGATTCTTCGGCAAATGGATGGTCGAGGAGATTGCGCGCTCCATAGATCCACCAGATCTCTCGTTGCGATTTTTCAGCGGCGAGTGAGTGCAGCATCGACATTGCCGGCGTTGCGCCTACTCCAGCGCTTAGCAAAACCACAGGATTCCCGCCGGGATGTAGAGTAAAACTTCCGCGCGGCGCACTAACATCCAATCGATCGCCTTCTCGCGCGCGGTTGCACAGAAATGAACTCCCAATCCCGTTCAATTCGTTTTTGACGCTGATGCGGAAATGGTCGGCTGCCGGCAGATCAGACAAGGAATAGCTGCGAAGAACCGGCGGTTTGCCCGCATCGACGAGCAGCCGCAAGACAACAAATTGACCCGCCTGGAAGAGAGGAATAGGCTGCCCATCGATTGGCCTCAGGACGAAGGAAGTTACGCTATCGCTTTCCTTATGGATCTGCGCAACTCGCATCTGCCGAAAGCCGGGCCATGCCGGCGATTGTTCCTCATAGGCGAGTCCCGGATTCCCCGCCGTAGTTTTCGAGCTCAAGTCTTGTTGCAGCATTGCCTGGAACGAACTCTGCCAACCTTTGCTAAGTGCAGGAATCCGCAGGGCGCGTTGCAGTTGCTCGCCGGAATGTCCGGGCAAATACAGGAGGGCGTCAACCTCGGCCACACTGATTCGCTCTGGACCGTCAGTGATTTTTACAATGTCGTCGCCCGCCCCGACTTCACCTTCCTGCAAGACGCGAAAGTAGAATCCCGGTCTGTGATGCGCTACAAGCAGGGCTGGCATACGAGGCTCGTTCATGCGGATGCCGACGCGGTAGCACGTCACGCGTGGCTGCGTCACTTCAAATTCAGCACCGCCAATGCGGTATCTGTCGCCAATGTACACCTCATTATCAGGAAGTCCCTCTACGGTGAAGTTTTCTCCGAACTGACCGAAAGTGAAATCGTTGCGGCCCAGAAAGCCTTCCCAGTAACGGTACGAGTCCATCTGGTAGACGAATACGGCGCGGTGTTCCCCGCCGTGACCCACGAGATCGGCTTGCGCATCACCCTCTATATCGAGCTTGCGCACCATTCGCCGTCCATCCACCGGAGACTTCCACACTGACGTTCGGACGGTTTTGCCGTTCCATGTCACGTCGCGCGGCAGACCGACATTTACTGAAAGCAATCGGGGCATGCGTACCTCGTCTAAGTCCAGCGTGTGGTTAGCATCCTTACGTCTCTTGACGTCAGGGTAGCCGATGCCGGCGCCGATTGAAGAGTGGCCGCGTTCTTCCCTTCTACGCAAACGGCCCAAGTTTGGCGAGGATGGTTGGCAGATATTCCGCGACCGTCGGATGAATGTGCATGGCGCGCTGGATGACCGTGTACGGCGCCTTCGCATACATCACATCCAGCAGAACGTGAATCACTTCATCGCCTCCGACTCCAAGAATCGCGGCTCCCAGAATCTGCTTGGTTTCGGCATCGACGCAGATTTTGATGAAACCTTGTGTCTCGCCTTTTTCGTCGGCCCGGCTCACTTGACTCATGGGATATTTCGCAGCGAGGGCGCGAAGTCCGGATTTCCGTATCTCTGCGTCCGTCATGCCGCATCGCCCCAGCGGCGGGTCGATATATAGGGCGTAGGCTTGGATCCGGTCGGAAACCCGGCGATGGTCGGCGTTAAAAAGATTGTCCGCAACAATCTCGTAGTCGTTATAGGAAGTATGCGTAAAGGCGCCGCGGCCGTTGCAGTCCCCCAGCGCCCAGATGCCTGGCACGTTGGTTTGCAACGTATCATCAACGATAATGTAACCGCGGTGGTCGGTGACAATACCTGCCCGGTCCAGACCCAAGTCGCTCGTGTTGGGAACACGTCCCACGGCCAGAAGAACGTGAGTGCCCACTACTTCTGGCGGACCTTCTTCGCATGTAAGGCCGACGGCAACGCCGCCCTCGCGTTTGGCCAGCGAGATACATTTCGCATTCAGCCGGATGTGTATGCCCTCAGCCTCCAGGATTTCGCGCACAGCCTGAGAAACGTCTTCGTCCTCCCGCCCAATCAGGCGCGGTCCCATTTCCACAATCGTAACTTCGCTCCCGAGGCGGCGATAGATCTGAGCGAACTCCAGCCCAACATAACTTCCGCCGACGATGATGAAATGCTCGGGCAAGAAATCAATGTCCATGATCGATGAGTTGGTAAGAAATGGGACGTCACGAATGCCCGGCAGATCGGGAACGCGGGCCCGCCCGCCAACATCGATATAGATCTTGTCGGCTTGCAGAATCTCATGGTTGACCTCGACAGTGTTCGACGACTGAAAGCGGGCATGGCCCTGAATAACCGTGCAATTTGCCGTTCCTCGGAGCCATTCCTCCAATCCCTTGCTTGACCTCCCAGAGATTGCATCTTTGCGGGCTTTCACCCGCTTTATATCGACGCGCACATCACCCGTGGCGAAACCATATTCCGCACCTCGGCGGGCAACATGGATCGCATAGGCGCTCGCCACGAGCGTCTTTGTCGGGGTGCATCCCGTATTCAAGCATGTGCCGCCAAATTTATCGCGTTCAATAATAGCGACGGTTTTGCCGGCGCCCGCAAACCGCGCCGCCAGAGACGGCCCGGCCTGGCCCGTCCCGATAATGATCGCGTCAAAGCGCTTCAGATGAGAGGCAGTGATTGCAGTGCTCATAATTGCTCCGATCGGCCCACCGCTCATTAAGCCAGAATCACGACGACGAATCTATAGGACGAATGTATCGACCACCACGAAATGGATTGGACATGTCGGCACAGGGCGCGCGTTTTTTTATTCCACAGGACCCAATACCAAGGTATCGCCAATACTATGGTCCAATTGATTCGGCGGGTGGCCCGCTTCGAGCATCAAAGAATAACCCCTTCGTAATCAACCAGGCGCCCCTCGTCTCGCGTTCGAGACCTGGGTTCTAGACTAAACTGGGCGGGTTGCTATACGCGCACTTCCATTTCGCCCTAGCCCAAGCCTCGAAAAACGCGCGACCCTGGCACCCAGCTACGGCTCCAAGGTGTCGCGTATTGCCGTCAGAGCCTTTTGCAGATTCGACAGTGAACTACCAACCGCTGCCTTTCTGACGATAGAACCTTTCAAACCAGTCAAGCCCGCCTGTTCGGAACCCATTTCCTTGATGAGATAAAAGCCGCTAGCGCCGCCTGCGGGTTGCACGCAGAACGAAAGGTCAAGCGCGGTCTCGAAATAATGGCTGGAATAGAGCTGTTTTTCCGCTATGGCACAGGCCACCGGCTCGCCAGGTTTTCCGCGCATCGTAATAAGGTGCACGATCCGCAGCGTCGGCTTCAATCCGAACTTAACCTTGCCCCAGTAGAATGCGTCATCGGTGTTGGCAGGCTTGTCCTCTGGGTATTCAAGCAGGTAGCGATGGAAATCCGGAAGATGCTCCGGCAACACTTTGGCGTAGCTGAGCATATACGCGAATTGCTGGGACACATCGGTCGGGTTGCGCTTGTCCTGGAAAACACCCAGCGCCTGGTTGCCCTCTCTTTGGTAGCGACGTACGCGCTCCAGCGCTGCCTTTTGTAGAAGGTCATTCACTTGTTGGCTGACATCCGCCGCTGACCAGTCAATCTCTTTCTGGGCCTGCTCCATGGAACTTGCCGGCATCTGGATGAGGCAATCGCCTGGTTTGCACTCCTTCAGGGCCTTGATGTCGTCCTCATCGAAGGCGAAACCGCTCAGATCCGAAAGCTGAGGAGGGTTGCTGAATACTCCCAGCGCCAGGTAGCTCGGAAGTTGACGAAGACGATCGAAATCATGCGCAAACTGGATGTACTTCTCTGGCGGAGCATGGACATAAACTACTCCGAATAAAAAGACCTCGTCGGGGGTGCGTGATGGCATCGCCTTCACCACGGCTGTCCCGCTTTGGATTGCGGCAATCTGCTCTTCGCTCAGGCCGATGTTGTTCCGGAAGAAGTCCTGCAGCCCCGAGCTCGACTGCGAAAAGCTGGGAAGGCTCGCCAGAAGCATTCCCGAGAACGCAGCTCTCGTCACAAGCTTTCCCCATTTTCTCCGACGCCGGCCGCTAATTTGCATCATGACCGTTTTCTCCTAACGTGCTGTTTGCTCGTGGGCGTGGTTAGCCGCGCGGAGCTTGCTCATTGCGCGAACGGAGCGATCGGGTTGTGCCCCATCAATCATCGTGCTCAGCACAATTATGGCGCCGATGATCGCCGCACTCAACCCTTGGGCCCCTGCAACGGCCGAAGAGAGGCGTCAGGCGGCAGGGGCGTCCAGGTTGGCCTCGCGCAGCATGCTAAGCGCCACGAGCGAAACCGAAACTACTACAGGTCCGATGAACAGCCCCAGGGCCCCGAACGCCTTCACACCCCCCAAGAGCGCGAAAAACATGAGCAAAGGATGCATGTTCGCTCGTTGACTGATGACCCAGGTCCGAAGCAGATGGTCGATTTGCGCCACTACCGCTGCACTCCAAAATAACAAGATCAAGCCCTTTCCCCAATGTCCGGAAACGAAAAGGAACATCGTAGCGGGCCCCCATACTACAAATGAACCAATGATCGGAAGCAAAGAACAGAGAGCTGTTACCAGTCCCCAGAGGATCGGAGACGGCAGACCCAGCACCCAGAACCCCAAGCCCATTAGGATCCCTTGCGACGCGCCCACGGCTAGGCAACCGTAGACGTTGGCGACGATCGAATTGCTGATGCCGGTGAACAGACGCTCGAATTGATCGGCCCTAAGCGGCAAGAACGCCGCGAGCTGCACCTTCAATGACTCGCCTTCCCGGAACAGAAAAAAGAGGGTAAAGAGTGCAATGATCGCTTCCACAAAAAATGAAACGATGTGGCTGAGGAAATGCGTTCCCCAGGAAAATAAGAAATGGCTGATCTGTTCCGACGAACGCGCCAGCGCTCCCCGCAAATCCAGCGCGGAAAGGTCAACGTAGTGTCCCGCCCATTGCGAAAAGCGGCCGACGAAGTGCGTCGCATAGGGATTCCAACCACCCTGTTCCGCGCTTCTCTCGCTCAACCGGAGGTACAGCGCGTGACCCTCCCGGGCAACGAGGACTCCCAGTATTGCCGCTGGCGCAACAAAAATAACCAGGACCAAAACTGTAGAGGTCAGACCCGCCAAATTCCTGCGCTGAATGCGGCTCTGGATCCGTAGATGGATCGGATGGAAGACGATTGCGATCATCAGCGCTAGAAAGATGGGAGCCAGAAAAGGCCTGGCTATCACATAGCAGAAATAGAGTGCGACGGCAGCCAAAACCAGCAAGAAAACCGTCCCGACCGAAAACTTCCCAGCTACGGCCGCGGCTCCGCTTCCTTCCTGGCTCGCTTGCGTATGTGATGTATCTTCTGGCACAAGTTTTTCACCGCGACGGCGAGTGGCCCGCTTCGAGCGTCAAAGTATAACCTCTTCGTAGCTCAATGGGGTGCCCCGCGACACGCCTCGGGCACCCGGCTGCTGGTTCGCTGCAATACTTGGTGCCTTTATGCCGAATCCCCAGCCCTTTAATCAAGGTGCAAAGGTCGCGGCATCGATGACCACAATTTCGGGCATGATCACGCTGGCCGCGACGAGAGGCAATTTAGACGCGGCGTCCCATGCGGCACGATGGGAAGGCATCTTCATGTCGGGCTTTAAGGCAGGTGCCACCGGCAACCCGCCGAACCTGGCGCAAGGGTACTCTGGCGCTCTAACGACATTGAATTCCGTGAGCGGAAGCAGCACAGGTTGCAACTAGGCAAATGCGAAGCCAATTGAAATTTATCACGCTATGCGGCGCGTTAATCGTCATGGCCAGCTCGATGGCGGTTGTTTATAAGCTCATTCCTGTGCAGGCTGCCGCCTTGATCTCGGTCATGATCGTCGTTGTGATCGCAGCTATTGTCTCCCGAGGTCCGACGGCTGCTTCGGGAGCGCCTCCGAAACAGAAAGCGGGTCGGGTGTGGGGGCTGATCTTGCCGTTGTTGTTGGGGGCATCGGTGGGCATGTTCGGGGCCTGGCGCGAGGGCTGGAAACTTGGCGACACTATCGGCGCCATCGTTTGTTTTCTACTGCTGGCGGGGTATTTGTCGGTCTACCGAAAGCAGCGGGGCAGGGGCTCGGGCTCTTGAGCCGGTTCCGGACCCGCACCCCAGTACTCCTTCGACGCCAACAACCGTATCACCGGGGGTGGCGTTACCTATGATGCCGCCGGCAACATGACTTATGACGGATCTCACAGCTACACGTATGACGCCGAAGGACGCCAGCTCACCGTGGACGGAACCGCCGCGACGTACCTGTACAATGCACAGGGCCAACGGGTGGAGGTCACGCTGGGCGGGACGCCAAACGACTACATCTTCGACGCGGGCGGGCGGGCGGTGACCGAGGTGTCCCCCAACGGCTGGAACTGGAGCGAACTGTATGCCGGGGGCATGCACGTTGCCACTTACTCGCAGGGCACCACTTACTTCGACCACAGCGATTGGCTGGGGACGGTGCGTCAGCACAGCAACATGTCCGGCGTAGGGGTTGAGTCGTGCACCAGCCTCTCCTTCGGCGACAGCCTCAACTGCACCGGAAGCGTAGGCACGGTGAGCCTGCTCCAGTTTACCGGCGATCAGCACGACTATGAGAGCAATCTGGAGCACACTTTGTTCCGGCAACTGAGCACGACCGAGGGCCGCTGGCTGATGCCCGACCCGGCGGGGATGGCGGCCGATCCCTCCAACCCGCAGACCTGGAACCGCTATGCCTACGTGCTCAACAACCCGCTGAGCTACATCGATCCGTTGGGGTTATTTTGCGTATGGGACGATGGCAGTTACGACTCGAACAGTGACGGGCAAAGCGGGAGCTCGGGTAGTTGCGCGGGTCTGGGTGGGACTTAGGTTTAACGGTGATCCTTCAAACTGGGATCAAAACGCGGGCGACTGGAGCGGCCAGGCAAGCGGAGAGTTTGCTAGTTGGGGGGCGCAGGGAATCAACCCAAACGGCGTAGGCGACGATTGGATGGGGGTGGAACGAGTGCTTCGGTCGACGGTGGAGTTGCTCCCCAGGTTGATACCCTTACGAGCAGCTTGTCTGGTCAGATTTCGTTAGGGTGCATCCTGCAAGCGCCATCGGGCAGTTACACACTTGGATCAAATGCGGTTGCGTTGTTCCAACCTCCAATGACGAACGCTCTCAACGCGGCTTTCGGCAATCTGAATAGCCAAGGCGTCGTGCCGATGATCACGAGTGGGTTCAGAACCGCCGCCGATCAGCAGCGAATGCTTCACGGAGCGTCTGGCCCGAACCCGGCGGCAGCCGTGTCGTGGCATCAGGCTGGAATGGCGGTCGATTTTAATACCATGGGAGGAAATTTTGCTGCAATAAAGGCCGCGATGACTGCTCAAGGGCTTACTTGGGGCGGTACATTCCGCAGGCCTGATCCGGTTCACTTCCAACTACCAGCTGCTGGAACAAGACCCACGGCGGCGATGGTCAGCGCGTGCGGAGGAGGCTAATGAGAAGATTTAGCGCAATATTTACCGGTATCCTGTTTTTGCTCAGTGCTGTGGTTGTGAATAGCGCACTCGCCCAGAGCACAGGCAAGCGGGTTTTCCTACTCGAAGACGCGGAGCACCACCAGTGGTGTGCCTATGGGAGCGAGCCAGAGTGGACGTCCGAAGTGAAGTCTCTGACTGCGATGGTGGTAGGCACGTTGGAGTACTCGGGCGATCACGTCTCGAAAATCGCCGTAACCGAGGAGGATGAAGCTGGAGATTGGACCGTCTACGATCACTATGTGATCGACGAGAAAGGGCAAATCCGAGAGCTTAAGAGGACTATCAATATCCTGCCCGGAGACCGGAGCGAAGACGAAACGTATCTAGTGCTGGACGGCAAGGCGAAGAAACAGGCTAGCGGCAGCCGAAGACTCAGCACCAAAGAAGCCTTGCCTGGACAGAAGGAGAAGGTTTGGCTTCCCGAAGTGCCAATCATCACCCGTGTTTCAGATTTTCCTTTTGCTTCGCTGATTCTGGAGAAGCATCCCGAGCTTTCGTCCAACGGTAAAGTATGCGTTCCTGTGAAGCAGCCGTAGTCTTTGGGTCCGTTGGGCGGGTGGCCCACCTTTGCGGGGTTTGCAAAGGTGGGGGACGCGGGCGCAAACGGCACGGCCTTGCTTGTCCTGCGATGTTAGACTGCGGCACATGCGCGGCCTTCTCGCTCGCCCCGGCGGAGACGGTCAAGAAACTGAAGACGGCCGTTGCATGCTGCATACAATCCCACCTTTGCAAAAAACGCAAAGGTGGGCCGCCCGCCCGCGTCTCGAAAACCGCGGGGCGCGGGGCACCCCCGGTGAGTTATCCGGAGGTTATACTTTGAGGCGAGAACTGGGCCACCCGCCCGATTGCACCATGAGCGCTCACAACGACGCCAACCCCAACGCGAGCCCCAGCATCAACGAACCACCGCCGTGTGTCAGCGATGCGGGCTGCGCGGGCAATATGGGCGGGCCGGGCAACGACCCCGCCGGGAAAGGCGCGAATTGCTACGGGAACGTTACCTGCGCTCTCGGGGCATCCATTGAACAGATGCACGCGCGGGACCTGGCGGCATACGAGTCCTGCGTGGCCTTCAAATTCAAGTGCGACTCATATGGCCACCCTACCGGCGGTCCTGGGATCAATATCTGGGTTTATTGCAGTGGGAGTCTTTCGACCATCTTTTGCGCTCCCCCGCCCGAGGCCATAGGCATGAGTGGTGGCGCAAACGACTTGGATATTCATCCAGGGCTTGCGGCCTTCTACAATAATCCGAACTGTCCTCACTGTGGCGACATCATCCATCAGGCCGACTGCACGATCAGTGGTCCCCTGAAGGACGCAGCCGGTGGATTAGTTGATACAGCTGAAACCGCGGCGGCTACAGGAGCGCTTACGGCGCAATCAGTCGGGACTCCTATCACAAGAGGAGCATTGAAAGAAGTCAGCGGATCGTTCACTGAGCTGTTTGGAATTCTCGAATACACGAAATTGATGGTCAGAATCGGCTATAACATGGTGGCCGGATGCAAGTGATGCGGCAAATCGGCTGCGTAGCTCTCCGTATACTGCGAGCTCAGTTTACGGCACGATTCGGCACCGAGATATCGGATGATCGGCATCCTGTCCACGCACAGTTTCGGGGCCGTGCCAAGATATGTCGTGATCACAGAACAAGGCTGCGCCTGCGGGGTGCTTTTGAGGACGCAATCGGCATTGCGCTGGTAAAAAGGGCGGCGGCATGAAGCGAATGCGGGAGGTAATTGGAAAATGGCGCGATGCTGGCGTCACGGGGCGGGTGTTTGCCGCAGTTCTTGTCAGCTCAGCGCGCGATACCATTTGGCCGGCATACGTTTGGCTACGAGGGCACTGGATGGCTCTCGGCTTGCCTCCGGGATACACGTGGGTTGCCAGCGCGACCTATTTTTCGTTTTGGCTGTGGTTGTTTGTGCTTCTCATCAGGGAGGGCAAGCGGTATCGAGGGATGATTCTCGACGTCCTCTGCGGCGGTTCGCTGTTGACTGTCGCTGCCGCCCTGCATGATCCGCCCGTGCGGAGCGCCTTATCGGCATTGGGATTTGTCGCGGCGGCATGGGTTACGTTTCTTAGCGCCTCAGCGCTCGTGCTTGCAAGGTCCGTGCAGCGACGCGACAGACAACCACAATGAATTTCGGCCCACCTTTGCGTTTTTTGCAAAGGTGGGATTGTATGCAGCATGCGACGACCGTCTTCAGTCTCCTGATCGTTTCCGCCGGGGCGAGTGGGAAGGCCGCGCATGTGCCGCAGTCTAACATCGCAGGACGAGCAAGGCGGTGCCGTCTGCACCCGCCTCTCCCACCTTTGCAAACCCCGCAAAGGTGGGCCACCCGCCTCACTTTTCAACCCCGGCACCTGGGCCACCCGCCATGAGCATTTTTTCTTTAGACGCTGTTTTTCGCTTTCAGTTACTCGGCGGCAACCCAACGTTGCCGCGCAGCTCCCGGCTGGGGGAGACGTGTCCTGCCTAAATCCGATGCCGTAGGCAGCGTGCCCTTCGGTGGATCGCGCCACTGCTGTTTACAGGCGTAAACACGGCAAGCCGCCCCGGAGGACGGCTTGCGGGCAGCTCATTGTGCACGGCGATACCACTTCAATATCCATCCGTCCTTCGTACGCTCCATGGACGGCCAGACCTTTTCGATCCCCGGTGAGCCAGGTTCCAAATATGGGCACCAATACTCAAGGTATACATAGTGATCCTTGTCGACGCGCTCCATAAGGTCACACCGCGGCGAAATTGGATTCCTCTCTTGTTTTTCGCAGATCGATTCTTTTGTATCACCTTCGCTACTCAACGGAAGTGATGAGACCACTGCTCTGCAATTAGAACTCTGAATTGCGTTGAGATATTTACCTGCGGATATTTCCGGACCTCGATCACGAAAGGGATTGAGCAGCAAGTAGTGCGGGTCACCTGTCATGGGTCCCATCTCGATATTTACCCATACCGGGGAAGTCAAAAGCCATCCCCCGCCAGCTAATGCCGCCACGCCAAGGGCGACAAATATCCATCTTCGACGATGACTCATCGTAAAGTTCTCCATCGGCTAGGCTTCATTGCTTCTGCGGGTCGAGCTTCACTGGACCGCTACCCTTTGGAACATTACTGCCGGGCGTCTTGCCCCACGTGACCAAATATTCGTTGACACCGCCAAAATAATATCCATTACTCTTGCCGACTGGCGTGCTCGAAAACGTTGTTCTGTCATTAAAGCCAAAGGTTGAAATTCCTTGACGATTTGCAAACTCCTGAGCAAACGATCCTGACGGGTAATTGGTTGAAGGCACAGCAGCTTGACATGACATAAATCGGGCGACTCCGCCATCGGCCCAGTTGACTTTGAGTCCTAAGATGGCCTGAGGATTCTGCTCATTGGAAAATCTTGCCGAAGGTCCGCCTGGGCCAGCCTCCTGAAAAATCGGGCCATCCTTACCGCCATGGCCATACAAAGAGACTTCCCCGACCTTGCCGAACTTCGATTCCAAACCATTGGCATCCTTAATGGCGTTCGCAAATGATTTAACTGAATTGACACCTTCGACCAGTGCGATATCTTTGGTCGGATTAAATCCCTTCTGGCTCATGATTTCATGCTGTCGAGTCAAGGCGGCTTTATAAAAATCGTCATCTCCCCCATGATTTCCAGTGGAATAAGTGATCAGATAAACGGTATGTCCATCCGGATCGAAGCCGCCGAGAGGATCATTCATCATGTAGCCGTAAAGATTCAAAGTCTGAGGATTGTCGAGCTTGACATATGGAACGGGTTCTTCCTTGGCGCTCCAGTCAGGACTCAGCCAGCGGCCCATTGAGCTTGCATAATACCTTGCCCCGAAGTAGTCGTTACCAGATTCGGTATCCCGTTCTTTGCCGGTGAACTTGAACTTGTTGGGGTCGCTGCCGCTGATCACGATCTCCCCGCCGTAGGGATAGTAATCCGCCTCCTTCTGAATGTCGCCCGCCTCGTCGGCAATCACGTCCGCCGAGCCTAGCTCGTCGGTCAGGTAAAAGTGCACATTGTTCGACGGCCAGTCCATCCGCGCCAGCCGCTTGCCGTTGAACTTGGCGTAGAGCGCGGTCCAGTTCCACCCCAGATCGCTCTCCAGCCCGGCCAGCGAGTTGTCCAGCCAGTACAGCGTGCCGTTGCCGGCCGGCGCGCCGTTGCAGGAGGCGGGGTTTTGCTGGTTGGGCGTGATGCACTTCTCCACCCGGCGCCCGTCGCCATCGTAAATGTAGGTATATCCGACGGTGGAGAGGATGCGGTTCTCGGCGTCGTAGATGGCCGCGCCGTTCTGATTCATGTTCCCAGCCGCATCGTAGCCAAATCCGCTGAGCTGGTTCTTGGCCGTCGCCGTCGTGGTCAGCGCCTCGTACGTGTTCTTGCCCGTCACCCCAGAGCGGCTCGTCAAATTCCCCCAAGGATCAATGCCCGGCGTCGCCGGCTGCGTGCCCGGACTCAGCGCCGTCGGCCCATAAGTCTCCCGCCAGTTCGGCCCGCTGCTATACGCCTGGCTGACGCGGTTCAGGCTGTCGTAGACAAAATTCTGGGTGCGGTTGCTGTCCCGTCCGTTGACAATCTGCATCACGTTGCCATTATCGCCGTTCCCCAGGTTGAAATTGTAGGTGAGATTGAAAATGGTTGGGAGCCCGATGAATTGATGGAGGGCACCGACGCCCAGGTCTCGAAACCGCGAGACCTGGGGCACCCGGCGTAGGGCACGTCGGTTGGCTTCGTCGCCCAATCGGGCGTCATAAACCTGCCGAGAGGAGAAGCGTAGTATCTTGCCCCAAACTCGTCGAGTCCGGATTCGGCATCCCGTTCTTTGCCGGTGAACCTGTAGACACAGTGTAGCGGCACGTCGTAACCATAGAACTCGTTGCCGGACACTCTCGAATTCCCGTTCAGCCGTGCGTATCCAGCGGGTAAATCGCTTTTTTCGAGAGCACCGTACAGGTGCCATCACCCTGTACGTGAACTAACCATTGCAATAGCTCGGGCGGACGGCCTACTGTCATGCTCAAGATGTTGAGCGAAACAAGGTAGCGGTTGTCGCCATCATACTTTGTACTTGGTGGGAGTTGGCCAGCATTTCTCGCCGCGAGCCCGGCCCACCAGATGCGGTAGCGATGCTCTTTTCGGGCCAGCGGTTCTTGCGAGTCGGCATATCCTACGAAGTGCTCCTCTACCCTGTGCCTCAGTCGAAGCTCGTCGTAAACAACATTGTCCGCGTTCCCATAGACTGCGCTCAGATAGAACTTCGTAAAGTTTTCGGCTTGGGTCGCATTCCGTATGTCAAATCCGGACTTCGAGATGAGTCTGTTGAACGCTGTCTCTGCGTCGTTGAAGCCCTCCAGCCCGAACGTGGCTCCGTTGTCCGTGGAAACCGCGACAAGCCATCGTTGCGTTGGTGTCGAGAACGTCGCCTCGTCCGCAGTGATCTGGAATCCGCCATTCACGACATCGTAGAAGTTCGTGGATCTGCGGATGTGGCCAATGATTTTGCGTTGGAAGGAGAAGAGAGAATCTTCCAGGTCTTCCCGTCTTTTCGTGTTCAGTTGATTGGTCGGAGTACTAGTTGCTTTCGCGACCGTGTCCATAGCGAGCGTTCGCGCCTGTTCATCCGTAAGCGCATTTTGCGCGTGCACCGTTGCGACAACGGAGAAAACAGACGCGAGGAGCAATACCAACATTGCGTAGTGTTTCATTAGTCTGGGTTGTCCTTTTTGTCTTTCTTTTCCTGTTTGTCTTCCCGCTTCACTTCTTGCCGCACGTCGTTCGAAAACTGATCGGCACGTTTTTCTTCGGATCGGTCATCGTGCGGTTTGTTCGCTTCACGAGCATTCTCATCCAGATACCCTTGAGGGTTGGTCACTGCGTCGTTGGCATGGCTGACCTCGTGTGCCATCACACCCTCAGTTTGATCCTTGCTCTTACCGTCCTTCACGCTGTCGTCGATTGTGACTGTGGCGCTTTTCAGCGTGGCGGGGATCGTGGTACAGCTGGTCGCGGACGAGCAGTTCTGGATCGAGGGCACGATCGTGGTCTTTGTAAGACCCAGATCGTGGCGGTTCGGCTCCATCGGATCGTTGCCGAGCTTTCCACGTTGGATATTTAGGTCTGGATTGCCCTTGCCTTGATAGGGAGCAATTGCGTTTCTAAAACTCTCCGATTTCATCAGATGGTCATAAGATTTTTGCAGCTCCTGCGCGACCATCACCTCACGACCATCGGGATCGATCATCGTGATCGGGTTGTTGCGTCCGTACTGATACATGTTCCACTGCTGCGGATCGCGCATTCTCTGACGGCTAATCATCTTCGGATCCGGGATCATAAAGCGGCCCATCGAACTCGCGTAGTACCGGGCCCCGAACATATCGAGGCCGGATTCGGAATCGCGTTCTTTGCCGGTGAACTTGAACTTGTTGGGGTCGCTGCCGCTGATCACGATCTCCCCGCCGTAGGGATAGTAATCCGACTCCTTCTGAATGTCGCCCGCCTCGTCGGCAATCACGTCCGCCGAGCCTAGCTCGTCGGTCAGGTAAAAGTGCACATTGTTCGACGGCCAGTCCATCCGCGCCAGCCGCTTGCCGTTGAACTTGGCGTAGAGCGCGGTCCAGTTCCACCCCAGATCGCTCTCCAGCCCGGCCAGCGAGTTGTCCAGCCAGTACAGCGTGCCGTTGCCGGCCGGCGCGCCGTTGCAGGAGGCGGGGTTTTGCTGGTTGGGCGTGATGCACTTCTCCACCCGGCGGCCGTCGCCATCGTAAATGTACGTATATCCGACGGTGGAGAGGATGCGGTTCTCGGCGTCGTAGATGGCCGCGCCGTTCTGATTCAGGTTCCCAGCCGCATCGTAGCCAAATCCGCTGAGCTGGTTCTTGGCCGTCGCCGTCGTGGTCAGCGCCTCGTACGTGTTCTTGCCCGTCACCCCAGAGCGGCTCGTCAAATTCCCCCAAGGATCAATGCCCGGCGTCGCCGGCTGCGTGCCCGGACTCAGCGCCGTCGGCCCATAAGTCTCCCGCCAGTTCGGCCCGCTGCTATACGCCTGGCTGACGCGGTTCAGGCTGTCGTAGACAAAATTCTGGGTGCGGTTGCTGTCCCGTCCGTTGACAATCTGCATCACGTTGCCATTATCGCCGTTCCCCAGGTTGAAATTGTAGGTGAGATTGAAAATGGTTGGGAGCCCGATGAATTGATGGAGGGCACCGACGCCCAGGTCTCGAAACCGCGAGACCTGGGGCACCCGGCAAAGGTGGGCCACCCGCCTGGTTATAAGGCAGATCGAAGGCATGCAGATCAAATTCGACATCCTCGATTTTGCTAATTCCGTTTGCGGCGGCAGGCTCGAATGGAAGGGCAGGCCTGGAAGATGGGTCTTACAAAAACAAGGCGAGCAGGTAAGGCTCAGCGTCGAACAGGGTGAATGGATGGCCCGTGACCTAAATGGCAACCTTGTGCCAATGGACTAGTAGCCGGGTGCCCCGGGCGGCCAGCCCCCCATTTGGGAAACCTGGGTGAGCGAGGCGCGGCGGGCGGAGATGAAGCACGTCGAGCGGCAAGGCTTAACGGGATCGGCGGCATCGCCCCCAAAACCGCAAAGACTGGGGGAACCTCAGTTAAAGTAAGGCCGGGAAAGATCAAAACCAAAGGGCGGGCCAGCCCTCAACAAAGGCTTCGCTTTCGACTGCAGCCCCACGAGAGGAATTGTTTTGCGACGGCCGCGTATCGTCTTCTTCGTGCGATTGCCCGTCCCATGATATGTTTATCTCGGTTTGAAAGCTCCAGTCGGAGTTAGAAGCGAATAATCTGGAGAGGATGGTATAAGTCGAACTTCGACCAAGTACTCGCGGCCAATGAGCGCCCGATCCTGATTGGAAACATCGAGTGAGCGCTCAAGGGCGGATGCGTCCCAGAGATTCGAGAACTGATTTATGTGTGCGATACCGTATCCGACACCTAGAAGATGCGGACTGCTCCACGTCAACACACAGCCCTCCAGAGTGCCCGCGTTGAAGATCGCACCCGGCCCCGTGCTCACCGCGCTTCCTTTAGATACAATGTAAACGTACCACTCCCAGCCACCGGGTGCCCCCCCGCCATCTTCGCGCACCAAGACCGCGTCCAATAATCCGTCTGGCGAGGTAACCCGAGATTGTTCGAGGTCGCGCGGGATTTCAACGCTCCGTCCTCCATCGCAACCTAATTGGGTCAGCAGAAGGCATATCAGTATCGCAGTCAAAGAAGCGACTTTGTCTCCGATTGACATATGTACTCCTTGAGTTCTACCTGAATGGATCAGAGCGTTGGTCCTTTGTATAGGAGCCAGCACCCGTTCTTGAAATACTCAATGCCAGCCTTTATCTCCTCCGCTTTTTCCGATTCGTTGCCCCACGGATCCACCCCTTGAGTCGGTTCAGGCTGACGTCGAAAGTCCCGCTCCAGTCGCTTCAATGCTCCGGGGAGCTGGCCCACCCTTGATTTTTCTCTTTCTCGGCTTAGTCTAACTGAGGTTGCCCCACCCTTTGCGGTTTTCAAAGGGTGGGGATCGGTGCTGCAAACTCAGCGCCTGTTGTTCCCTCGATCCGGTCTGCACATGGCGCGACCCTGTTCATCGGTCACAGACTCCTTGCCCATTCTCAGCCTAGACTGTCGCCATGCCCACGCGCCTGCGTCGCTTCTACGGCAGCGGACATTTCCACTCCATCACCACCAGTTGCCATCACCGGCAGCCGCTGCTGGCCCGTCCATGGCGGCGCGACCTGTTTCTCAAAATCCTGGAGCAAGTGCGGCGGTGTTACGGTTTCATTGTCGTGGGTTCCGTGCGGAGATGAGGCGGGTCGAGCGGCAAGGCTTCGCCGGGTCGGCGGCATCGCTCCCCACTCTTTGAAAACCACAAAGAGTGGGGCAACCTCAGTTAGACTAAGGGCGAGAAAGATCAAGACCAAAGGGCGGGCCAGCCCCCTGGGAGAGTGCAGCTTTCGCGAAAAGAAACTAAGCTGATGAGAAGCCGCCTCGAATTCAAACGAATTGCAGCCTTGACTTTGCTCTCGAGCGCCCTGCTGGCGACCTCCGCCGGCCGGCTCATGGCCCAAACGCAAGCGGCGCCCGCGCAAAGCGCCTCCACTCTCACCGTCCGAGTTACAGGAATTCGGAATACGAAAGGCAAGATAAGCCTAGCCCTGTACCGTGATTCAAAGTGGGTTGAAAACCGGGAGGCTGAGATCGACGCCAAGACGTTGAGCGCAACCGCCATCTTCGAGGAGCTGCCGCACGGGGTCTACGCGGTGAATCTTTTTCACGACGAAAACATGAATGGCAAGATGGATACCAATTTCCTCGGAGTGCCGGTGGAAGGCTACGGGTTCTCCGTAAGCGTCCGGTTGTGGCCGCCCGGCCAGACTCAAAGGGTGGGTCGAGTATGCATGGCCGGTCATTCACTGAACGCAACAATCAGCCAGCGGTCATCTCGTTTCTCAAGATCGAATTGATAAGTGTTTGGAAATCCCATCTCCACGTGTTCTTTTCCCTCGCTTTTGCGAGTGACCTGAAGATCACCCGCGTTGATAGAGTACGGAAGGTCGCGAACCATCCTGTGCGCTATGTCATCGCTGGAACAGTATCCGAGAACTGCCTGATAATCCCGCTTTTCCGCGTATTCAATTGCCTTTGCAATTGGCAATAGATCGGGCTGGTTATATACACGGGAGCGAAACTTGGGGTTGTCGCCAGAAAGGTCGTAGGTGTCAACCGCGCACATATCCGGGTGATCCCCCGTGTCAATCGGCGAACGCCAGCAGTAAGGCAAAGTAATGAGCGAGCCTTCGGTTCGGAGCACGCCAACCGGGGCAGATAGATCGTTCGGTGTAGGCGGATGCCCATTCGGGACCTCATCCAGCCCGAACTCGCCCTTCTGGTCGATGATCTGTTCAATGTTTCCAGAGTTCTTTGGATCCCATTCCATCGCATCGTAGACAATGCCTTGGGTGATTCCTGAACACGGGATGTAGGAGAACGTCGCGAGAAACCTGGCGTTCCCCGACGGTCCTCGCTGCAGAGGATAAAGATCAATCACAAATCTACACCCAATACGCGTTGGGTCGAGATGCTCGACATCACTCCAAACCTGCCGCCAAAGCCCTTTGGGGTTCCATTGGTGATCATTAGGGACACCGAAGACAAAGAACATGGCACGTATGCGGAAGCTCACTTTCACGACAATCGCAGGCGAAATGTCGAGTACCTGAAAATGAAAGCGTTCCTCATCGGGCCACGCGGCATTGATCTTTGCGCTCATCAGCCCCAGATTCTTCAGAGCTTCTGTGGCTCGTTCAGCGGGCGGCTTTGGTCCAGCCGGAGTTGCATTCAGTTCAGCAGTAACAATATCGACCGCCAGACCAAAGAGGGTTGACTCGGCTTTGGCCTTGGGGCCCTCGGTATAGATCCCCGACGTGCACGGGTCTGGCGGGTCAGAAGCAACCATCTGCAATGTTTGTCTAAAATGCTGGATAGGGTCCTGCGTCGGTGGAGCGCTGAAGCATTGGTCAGCACCAAAAAGAGCAAGAAGAGCAGAGGCGATCACTATGATCGGAATCGAGCGGAAGGGCATCGTGGTTATGCGCCAACTGCGGCGTACCTCGGTATCACAATAAATCATTTGGGCCGCCGAACGATTTAGTTCCAAGTGTGTGGTCGCCGACGCTTCCCCGACTCCTCCATAGCCTAAAATTGGTGTTCGACAGAATATGCTCGAGTACTGTCCAGCAAGAGAAATGCCCTCTTTCGTCTGAATGGTTCTCCAACAATCCCCGCAAAAGGAGGGGCAAGCCGGGATTCGATGAAACGGATTTCCCGGTGAATGAACCCGAATGCGCAATCGAAATCAGAATGATCTATTGGCGATGAACGCAGGGCGGGCGGTCATACTTCAGGCGGCGCCTGGCTTCCGCCGCGGGATCGCCCCGCCTCCTCCTCCGCCACGGCGACTGCAAGCTGCTGAAATCATCGCCTCACCTCCGATGCTGCCCTGTCCCCGAATTTGCCCCGCCTGGCGACGCCAGCGTCGGTTCTTGGGTCATTAAGTCTAGAGTCGCTGTTTGCCCGACTCCCGATTCAATGCGCACGGCCCGACCCTCACTGAGTACCGCCCGCCGCTCCGCGCGCATTTTTTTGGTTCGCCTTGCTCGGCTGAACTGAAGTTCTTAATTGTGATATTGGATCAGAGGTGGGTCGTCCGAGAAGATAACCCTGAACCTGGTTTCCACCCAGGTTCCGGACTATTTCTAGCTGCTCGTCGGTCTCGATCCCTTCCACAACCACTTGCATTTCTAGATGATGGGCTAGAACCACTAGCGATTGGATCAGCGCTTTCATTTCTACACGCTTGCCCAGTTCTCTTACGAACGCACGGTCGATTTTTAAGGTATTAAAGGGAAGCCTGGGAAGGTAACTAAAGCACGAGTAGCCCGTGCCGAAATCATCGATGGCAATCGACACTCCCAATGCGCCCAATCGTTTCATGATGGCAGCCGCGTACTCAGTGCCATCCAACATCGCGGACTCGGTGAGCTCGATCTGCAGCAATTTCGGGTCTAACCCCGTATGCCGGAGGACTTCTACCACCTCATCGACGAAGGTTTCTCGCACGAATTGAACGCTCGAGACATTGACCGCCACCTGAATGGGGTGGTCGGATTCCTTTTGCCAAGTCACAGCGTCCGCGCAAGCGCGTTCCAGGATAAAGGCACCCAATGGCACAATCAAACCGCTTTCTTCAGCGATGGGAATAAATTTCAAAGGAGGAATATTTCCTAATGTTGGATGCTGCCACCGCGCTAAAGCCTCGAAGCGAACCAATCGACGTGTGGCCACATCAAACTCCGCTTGATAGTGGACGGCAATCTCTCCGCGAGCCACCGCGACCCGGAGCTGATTCTCCAGATTAAGTCGTTCCCGCACCATGGAACCGAGCTCCGCGGTAAAGTACGTAACCCGGTTCTTGCCGCTGCGCTTCGCCGAATACATGGCTGCATCGGCCTGCTGCAACAGTTCGGCTGCATCGGCACCGTTGTCGGGGTAAATGCTGATGCCAATGCTTGCCCCGATTGTGATGTCATGATTGTCGATGACAAAAGGTGTTTCCAGCAAGCCCAGGAGTTTCTTGGCAACCAATCCTGCCTCATCTTTGGAATGCAATGTCGTAAGAATCACGGTGAATTCGTCGCCTCCCAGGCGAGCCAGCGTGTCCGATTGTCGAACCTTGGTGCGGAGCCGTTGCGTGACCTGGCGGAGAAGTTCGTCGCCGGCGGTGTGGCCGAGACTGTCGTTCACTAACTTGAAGCCGTCCAGATCCAGGTACAACAATGCCAAGACGCGCGGCTCCCGCTGGGCCATCGCCAGTACCTGCGAAAGCCTGTCCGACAGCAATCTGCGATTCGGTAAGCCGGTGAGTTCGTCGGTCAGAGCCTGATGCTGCAACTTGGCCTCGGCTTCTGCCTTGGCCAGATCGCGCACGTGCAACTCCGTGAGCATCTTATTGAACTCCGCTCCCAGGCGGGCAATTTCGTCGTCGCTCTGCAGCGAGACCCGCGACGTGAACCGCTTCTCAGTTATGACCTCCTCCATGGCGGCGGTCAACGCCTCAATCGCTTCCGCTTTCTCCTTCGCCTTTTGCAGATCTCGCCTCTGCCTGCGAACTCGCCGGCGAAGAACTTCCAGCCATCCAATACCGATCAAAGTACCCGCTGCCAGGACTCCCAGCATTTCACTGGTGTGTCGCATATTCCACCAGGATGCAGGCTGCAATACATGAATATCCTGCGGAGACCGTATGACCAGCCTGAACCCCACTGGATCTTTGGTGATGAGCATGTACGCAGTACTGGAACGCAACTGCACCGAATAAACCCCGCTCAGGCGGAGAACACTTCCCGGTTCCAATGCAGGGGCCGGCTGCTCGGAATTCGGCAAATTCAAAGTGGCATCAAAAGTTCGTCCCGCCGAGCGCAACACCAAGGTCTTGGACTCGACAGAGTTAACAATGCTCAAGAGGCGCCCTTCGACCGTGACCAGTTGCGAGTCAAGCTGCCCGCCGGCCATGGATTCGGGCGTTAGTGGCTGGGCCGGGACGGGCATATCGTGCTGCCGAATTCTTACGGCTGCATCGGTCAACCCTGGAGAATAACCCGCTGCGGAAACGTACCCCAGGACATCCACTAGGTCGTCCAGTTGCAACCCCTTGGGGTCACCTTCAACTCGAGCGCCACCGGTTCTGTCCTGGACGTAGAAGAAATCGCTTCCGATCATAGTTACAGACCCAGTAATCCGCACCCGATGGCCAAGATTTGCGTTAGGGGAAAAACGCAGCAGCTTGTTAATAGCCACGGGCGAGATCTGGAATGGGTCCGGTTGCGGAGCTTCGAGCACGTCGACGCCCTTGGAACTCCACAGTGCCACCTGGATTCCGATCATCTGCCGCCGCGAGTTGAAGATTTCGCCACAGACACCTCGCAGGCGGACAGTCGCATCTTCGAGATTCCGCAAGTAAGACATATTCCCAAAGTCAGCGCTTGCGTTCACATGAACAGGACCAAACCAGGTGTAAAGATAGAAACTCAAGTGCCTGGGATTCTGGCGGCCGCGAAGTCCATGAATCACACCTTCCACTTCGACAAACCTGGAATCCATCGCTCCCGACCATGCTTGCGGCGTGAGTGGAATTGGTTTCGGCAGGCGCGTTCTTCCAAGCGGCACCAGCTTTGGAGAGACAATGACGGGTGCGAAATCTCCGGGATTCGTGAGGCCTATGACGGTGAGCTTTTCTCCCTGAAACAGGGGCACGGTGCTGCTGCTGTACTTGACGAAGACTCCTGACGTCGAGTCCTGTAAGAAGAACTGGTGCCAGTCCGTGTCGAGTACGGTAATTACGCCAGTGATCCGCGCCGGCAAAGCTGTTTCCGCTTGCTGATCGCTCAACCTCTTGACGGCAGCGATAGTCGTCAAAGGAGAAATCTGTGGCTGCCCCCACTTCAATTGAGAATTCGGAATCGAGGTCACAGTGCAGTGTGACAGGTCCTCGCGAAGCCCGTCCGACAGTGGGAATCCTGCAATTTCAACCGCGGCGCCGGGCCCGAAAGAAACCGGATCGTCCAAACGACATCCCGCGATACCCCACTCATCTTCGAGTTGCAAGAAATTGCCGTTTTCCAGTGCAACCACTCGACCGCGTAACCTAACGCGATGCCCGTCATCCTCTTTGCGTGTTCGATACAAGTCTCTTAGCGAGTAAAGCGGCACCGACATTGGGGGTGCGCTAATCTTTTCAATGTCCTTTCCATCCTGCACCCAAATGTTTTTCGACTGCGCACTCCCGCCCTCATCGAGAAGCACATCACTCACGCCGGTTACCTGCACGGCCGCGTTCACCCAAGCAGATAGGTCGCCAACATTCCGCGGAAGCATGAGGAAGACCTCCTGCCCCGATGTGCCGAGAGTGGCCACAGCCAATCCGTCTTTGCGATAACTGACGGAATGCAACACACCCCGCATCGTGACTCGAATGCCGTTCTTTTCCTTCTCGGGAAACGCCTGAATCGTTGCGGGGGCTGGAGGTGGTAGTTCGCCTCGCGCTTTGACAACCGTAATTCTGAAACCAGTCAGGACAACGCTGCCAAATCCCAATTGAGGATCGTACGGGTGCGTCTTCTTGGCCTCAATCTGTACCAGTTGTTTGAAGTGAATCCCGGCTTCCGTCGGGTCCTGGTTAATTAAAATTGCCCCACTCTCATCCTGGATCCAGAATCGCTTGCCGGGCGCGTCAACGTAAGTCACGACCCCTCTTAAGCGCACCGGACCGAGTTGCAGTTCCTGCAGTTCGCGAATATCACTGGTGTTCGGCCACAGCAGCTCAAGTTGACTCCGAAACACGATTGAGCACATAACCAGCAAGAAAAGGCAAATCCCCGCGGCGATTGGGACGGCGATCGGCGAGCGTTTGTGCTCGGCGACGATATCGGATTTCGTAGGAATTGTTGTTTCCGGGGCCAAGCAAGAAGCTCCAGTTAGCCATCGTAGAACGGTCGTGAATGGGAAAGCACGAATCACCTGCTGAACCGATTACGGACGTAATGCGGAGGTGAAAATCTGTCCAGATTTGGAACACTTTCGACTATGCGCTGCCGACGCTACAGCCGGAACAAGGCGAGAAGACAAAGGCGGGGAAGTGGAGTAACCTTGGGCTCCCGTGGGGTAAGATTGTCAGTCCGCCTAAGTGGTTTTGGCAGGGCGTTCGCGCGCGCGGCCAATACGTCGCACTACACAGGAGAAACGATGAATCGATTCATTCGATTGTCAGGCTTGGCGTTTGCGTTTTCGTGCATTTCTTTTTGCGTTTCCTGCAATTCGGGATCGTCGTCCCAATCTTCCAGTTCCTCGGGCGGCCAGGGATCGGTCAACATGCTGTGTTTTACCAGCCCCACGCTTCAGGTGGTACGAATCAGCGCCGTCTTTCCGATAAAAACCGTTTCGCCGACCATTATGCTGGAGGAGCCCTGGTCGCAAGAGTTCCGGCGCTACGTGGGACAGAGCGGGAATGAGGGCGGGATCAACGTCACCTGTAGCCAAGTCGCTTCCAAGGACGCCCTAAAAGACAAGGCCGACGAACTGCGCAAACAGGGACACCAGGTCATCGAGACCGGCTGGAGTTACGCCAACTAGAAGTGATCCGGACGGGCAAACGCCATGTTGAGAAAAGGCCCCAATCAACCCACCAAGATGGCTTGAATGGGCTACCCGTTGGGCGATTGTACACCACCGTTCCTACCTGCTAGGATGCCAGCGCAAATGAAGCCGATCATCGCATGTGCGGTGCTTGTATTCTTCGTCGTCGGGCTGTGGTTGACAATTCGCTCTCGTCAAAAACGCGAGGCATTGAAGTCATCCGCGAGCCCGCCCTCCGCCTATATTGGGCTGCGCAACCTCGCACTAGAAAGTCCCCTCGCAGAAGTTCCCAGTGCCACCGCGGTCAAACCGGGGGCGCCATTTGCGGTGCTCATGGATTGGGGGATTCCGGCCGGGACAGCCACTGTTGCAGCCTATGCTGATGGGACCGCGAGCGTTTACCTGAGTAGCGGTGGTGGATTTTTGGGCGGCGGGCAAGCACACGAGTCCATTCGCAACGCGGCAATGAGAACGGTAGAAATCGCAGGAGAATTGAAAAATCTGATGCAGCCAACAACGACGTACCCGTTGCCGCAGCTTGGGCAAGTCACGTTTTATGTGCGTACTGATGTTGGAGTGCTAACGGCAACCGCGCCGGAGGACGAGTTGCGCAGTCATCGCAGTCCACTGTACAAGCTAGGCGACTCCGCACAGACGATCATCACGGCATATAGATTAACGCAGGAACCGAAGTGATCGTCTTCTTTGCGACTAGAGTGGGTCTGACGAGGCTATGCCACAATAACAACCCACTCACGCCATAACACAGCTTGGGTAATCCAACCCGCCGAGCCCCCGGCTCCACATCCGACCCGCGTTCATCGATAATACCGTCAAGTACTTCTTACTGGGGTCCCCGGATACTAAATGAAAAAAATTGGCTTTCTCTCATTCGGTCATTGGACACCTTCACCGCAGTCACGCACGCAGTCGGCGGCGGACGCGCTCTTGCAGTCGATCGATCTCGCGGTGGAGGCCGAGCGGCTGGGAATGGACGGAGCCTACTTCCGGGTTCATCACTTCGCGCAGCAACTGGCATCGCCGTTTCCGCTGCTCTCGGCGGTTGGCGCGAAAACGCGAAAGATTGAAATTGGCACCGCGGTGATCGACATGCGGTATGAGAATCCGCATTACATGGCGGAGGACGCTGGGGCCGCGGATCTCATCGCTGGCGGGCGCCTGCAGTTGGGTATCAGCCGCGGTTCCCCTGAGCAGGTGATCGAGGGTTGGCGCTATTTTGGCTACCGCCCGATTAAAGATGAGGACGATGCGGAGATGGGCCGGCGGCATGCCGAAGAATTTCTTGAGTTGCTGCGCGGGAAGGGTTTTGCGAAGCCTAACCCGCGTCCAATGTTTCCCAATCCTCCGGGGCTGCTGCGTCTTGAGCCATACTCTGCGGGATTGCGAGATCGGATCTGGTGGGGCTCGGCCTCCAACGCGACGGCAGTGTGGGCCGCGAAGCTAGGCATGAACCTGCAGAGTTCAACCCTCAAATTCGATGAGACCGGCGAGCCGCTTCACATTCAACAAGCCGCCCAGATTCGCGCCTTTCGCACAGCCTGGAAGGAAGCCGGTCACTCGCGCACTCCGCGCATCTCTGTTAGCCGGAGTGTCTTCGCCTTGATCGACGAGCGCGATCATGCCTATTTCGGACGAGGTTCTCAGGAGGAAGAGGACAAGATCGGGTTCATTGACGAAAACACTCGCGCGATCTTCGGCCGCAGCTACGCTGCCGAGCCGGACATTCTGATCGAGCAGCTCCGGAAAGACGAAGCGATCGCGGAGGCCGACACGCTCCTGCTAACCATTCCAAATCAACTCGGTGTGGAGTACAACGCGCATGTCATGGAAGCAATTCTGACTATGGTGGCTCCGGCTCTCGGCTGGCGCTAAACCGCCCAACGTTCCCACTGGAACATAACGTCGTGACGCTTTTGGCGCTACAATATCGTCGTGCCACGGAAACGTAAGAAAACAAAAGCGAAAAAGGCGCGATCACGCGGGAAAAGCGTGGGCAGAATCTTCGCCTCGGTCGAAGATGACCTTTTATCTCTCGCGGAGAAGGAGGCTCGTGCGGATGCGCGGTGGAACCGTCCGCGTAAGCAGAGGCTTACCCTGCGGATTGATTGCGAGGTGGTGGAGTGGTTCAGATCCAAAGGCCCTGGCTACCAGACGCGCATGACCGGCATCCTGCGGCATGTGATGGCCGAGGGGAAGAAAAGAGAGAAGAAGGGGTAGCGATCGGCGTGGGGCCCAGGTCGTGCGCGCAAAGGTGGGCCACCGGTCCGCTCACAACTTAGTTGAATAGGGGTAGTTGTAATACATTAGGTTGAATTCGAGGAGTCGAACCGAAACCGTGCTTTGGCCCTTATGATTGACAACCACGATACCAGCCGCAGTTAGCTTCTGGGCGTTCGATTCGGCCTCAGATAAATTGTAGACGTTGTCAGTAATTGGAGACACAGTTTCGTTTAGTATTCCCTGCCCCTCAGGCGGGATGTAGGTGACATCGTAGCCCGATTCTGACGCAAGGTCGGGCCGGATTAGAGTTAGACCCGCGCTTGCGTCCGCAGAGGTTGCCGTGCGACCGAGGTTGACGCGTAGTAGAAATGTTGTGCTTTGTGTACCAACCTTTGCGTTGTAATCCGCATAACTGCCCGAATAAGCATAAGAAGGGCTGGGATCATATTCCGTCCCGTTAAAGTTCACGTTTCCGCCGTTCACGAATTGACATGTGGCACCTACCAAGGAGCTTTGGTCCATTATGGCGTCTGTTTGGTCCCCGCTTTTAAAATTCAAACCCACCGCCCAGGTTGTTGGCGAGGTTGTCACTTCCTGACAGTTCGGTTTGTCAAACAAAACTTCAGCGATTAAATGGGGGGAATAACTGAATTTGCCTGGTACAACTCCTTTGGGAGTATGCCCCTGCAACACCAAGTGAGGACTGCTAACCACGTAAACGGTTCGGGAAGCGATATCCCCTTTACTTGTGACCGTCACCGTGAGCCCGTCTGGTCCAAGGGAGAATGGTTGGCTGTCCTGAGCGACCCCGTTGCCCCCATGTTGCATAGACCCCAAAGAGCCCTTGTCCACAATGGGCTTAGCGCCCTGGCGGAAGTCGGTTATGTATTGGAAGCCTTGGATGTTCCTAGGAAACAGTGCTTTATTGTCCATTTGTAAGCCCTCCGATTGCCGCCCAAAGAACGGGCACGAACCCTGGGGCGCCCGGTTGCTCGGACGACCTCATTCGAGGCTCAAGACGCCGACGCCACCAAGCCCGTTACACCCACCGTCGTAGTCGGCAAGGTCTATTTGGCTAGCTTTCGAGTTAACGTTGCCGTATACCGTAGTCGCGGTGCCGTCCTTAGCGCTCAAATCCAGCCGAATGATACGACCGGCCAGTTGTGACGTGGCTATCGTGAATTCCTCGGTGCAGCCCGGACTCCCGTAGCTGACGGTGCCGGTTACTCTTAGGTAGCCGGTAGGATCGCCAGAAACTTGAGTCAGGTCCGAAGACACCGCGACGGAAGAGTTCGTTGCCGTTAGCGTGCCGGCGTAGACACCGGCGATCGGTTTGAACTTCACTCCTGTCAGCGATCCGCTGTACCCAGCGGCGCAACCGCCCGTGAACGCGTAGTTGCCAAGCGACAGGGACGAGCGGTCGGGAGCCAGGACACCTGTGAAGGACAACACCTGACCGCGAACAGCGCCGGACGTGACCGAGAGGTTGCCCTGGGCGTCGATCGACCCAGACAAAGGAATTGGGACGTCAAGGGTATAGCAGGGGTCTGCATTCGGTTGGACTCCCGCAATGATGTAGGCTGTGCCAACTAATTTATCCCCCGTTAGGCTGACGACGGCATTTATGTCGTTCGCGAATGCAAACCCCGATGACGTGGGCGAAAGAAGGAACTGCCAACTATCGGCTGGAGTCGAAGCAGCCGTCGTTGGGGAACCTGTTGGGTTCGCTGCGATTTGATTGGTCGACCCGCATCCAATCAGCGATGCGGCCAGTAAGGCCGACAAGGAGAGAACGCATACCCGGTTCGTAATGAAATGGGATCTGACTCTGAGTGTTTCCGCCATATGTACTTCCCTTCAGGACTTATGTCGTTGGGGCTTTCGAGGCAAGCAATCTCTGGGGACTTCAAACGGAGCGACCAGAGATGGGTGACGCGGGCCCAAGACGCAATGTATTGTATTAAGTACTCCGGGGGCCGACTTACTGGTTGCGGTGGACGATACTCCTTTCGGTGATATAAACAAGTGGCCTAAAAGACCATCGCCGCTTCGGGTAACGCATGATTCGCTATCGCCGGGCACAAGCCGATGACATCGCAACCTGCGTACAGTTCATCGCGGACCATCCGGTTGTCGGGCCGAGATACGGGCCTGCCATTGAGCATTTGGGGCGGGTGTGGCTCCGTTTTCTAGACTCAGACGGGTTCCTTAGCATCGTCTACGAAGAGACTGGTCCGGGGACTGCGACCAGGATGATCGGCTCGTACACTGCCGGCATCATTTCTGACGAGTTCGCAATGGAGTTGGCTGCGCCACCCCTCAAGTGGATCGGGCCTGAAGTGGTGAAGCGCTGCGTTCACGGCCCAGTTCCGATACTGACGGACGCAGCGCTACGGCGCGCTAACTCAACCGGAGGGGTGAACATCCTGGTCTGGCCAACGGCTGCTCGCGCCGACTTCGAGATTCTCCCTGAGGTGATACAAGGTGGCCAAGCTCTTTTCTTCGAAGAGTACCGTGGATACAACATCAAGCGACTGCAGACGCAGGCGACTCATGCAGCGGAAATGGTGGTCGCCGTGAATAGCGGAGCGTGGTGCTTACGAGACGGAGATGCGGTTCACTCCCGGAGTTTGCAGCAGCCGGCGGAGGAGGCCTTCCTTCAGCCACACATCATCGAGGTTACAAGAGAAATGGCGGCGCAGCAGCCCGGTACCTGGATCAGTCTCTTGCTGGCCTATCGCAAGCCGGTGATCGGATTCGCACGCAGCGAGCAGCGGCTGCTGTCGGCTGCCTTGCAGGGCGGAACGGATGGAGAGTTGTCTGAGCTGCTCGGCGTTTCTTTATCCGCGGTGAAGAAAACGTGGGCTTCCATTTATCTTCGGGTGCAGTCGCGCAAGCCATCCGATGTAAAAATCGAGCTCGGCGCAAACGTAGACGGTGATCGTGGCAAGGAAAAGAAGCACAAATTGCTGGCGTATCTGCGCGAACATCCGGAAGAGTTGCGGCCTTATTCGTTGCGGCTGCTGGAAAATGGCTGACCGGGTGGCCCATTCTAGTCGCGTTTCTTTTGTGACTGGAGTGGGTCTTGACGAGCTTATGCCACGATGACGACCCCACTCAAGCCGAAGGGCGGCTTGATCCGCGGCTATTAACTTCCTTTCCGCTGCTTTAGGGTCGCAGCATTCATCCAGCTCGCAGTTCCGCGCGGGTAGGGATTCTTCGACTCCGCCGCGCCATGCGGCGCGGCTGCGCTCAGAATGATAAAAGCGGGATCATTTTTCCTCGCGCCTTGTCATTTCTTCGCGCTTTGTCATGCTGAGCGGAGGAAGGTCGGCCGTTATCGGCCGGCCTTTCGCAGTCGAAGCATCCCTATTCGCGCCGTTCTCCATCCATGGATAGCAGCCTTTGGCGAGGTCCTGCCACTTGGAGTTTGTGGATTCCATCAACGCGATTTTCTTCGCTCGCGACCAGCCCTTGAGTTGCTTCTCGCGGGCGATGGCCTTGTGGACGTCGCCGTAGGACTCCCAGTAGAGCAGGCGTTCCACGTTGTACTTGGCGGTGAATCCTTCCAGGCGATGGAACTTGTGATCGAAGGCGTGTTTTTGCAGATTGGCGGGTGGCCCGCTTTTGGTGGAAAGTATAACCTCCCCCGCCGTCACTTGGGGTGCCCCGCGTCTCGCGGTTTCGAGACGCGGGCGGGTGCCGGGCCCCATCCGTCATGTTCAGGTATCACAGACTTCCTTACTCCCCTCGCCTTTTCCCAAATCCCATGCTCGACATTATGCTCATCGCAGCGAAGCCCGCGAAGAAAACGACAAGCGCAGCGTAGCCTCCGCTCGAAACCTTCCCCACCCGAAACAGGATGTAGCCCACAACCAAATTGCACAGCGCCCAGGCAACATTCACCGTGGGCGACGACAATCCTTTCCCGGGAGGGTGAGCGAATGGCGTCGGGAAGCGGTCCCCAGAAACGCCTTGCACGAAATGAGGCACTGCATTAGCGAGAAACACTCCGGCAAAGAAACCGGCGAGGTAGTCATTCCACTTCACTGCGAATCCTCCTGCCGCGCCACTGCGTAGTACCCCGACCGCGCCTGAATCTTGTAGTTATTGTTCTTCGGCCGGATTTCCACCTTGCGGAAACTGCCGTCCTTGGCGCGATTCGTCGAGACATACCCAACGTTGTATTGGCTGCGCAGCTCCCGCGCAATCTCGTCAAAGGCGTCTCTCAGCTTGTCGATCTTGTTGCCCACGTCAATCACCCGCCCGCCGGTTTGTTCGGTCAGCTTCTTCATGTCGCTCGCGCCCGTGTAGCCTCCCATCATGCCGCCATAAAAGCCCCGGTCGGCGCACAGCAGCACATAGATGATACTGTCCGACTTTTGCGCCGCTTCCACCGCGTCCTTGATCTTGTACTGACTGCCTTGATCTTCTCCGTCGGTCAGCAGGATCATCGCCTTGCGCCCAACCTCCTTAGCCAGCTCGTCGTGCGAGGCCAGGTACACCGCGTCGTACAGCAGGGTTCCCTTGGGCGTTCCGTGGCACGGCAGCGGGCCGCCTCCTTGCCCCGGCATGCCGCTGCAGTTGTCCGGCGGCGCGTTGATTTTCGTGCTATTCAGCGCCTCGCGCAGCCGGCGGGCGGAGTTGGTGAAGTCCTGCAGCAGATTCACATCCACGTCGAAGTCGATGACGAACGCTTCGTCCTTGTCGCGCAGAATCTGGTTCAGAAACGTGCCGCCCACTTCCTGCTCCATACCCAATACCCGCTGCTGGCTGCCGCTGGTGTCAATCAGAATTCCCAGCGTTAGCGGCAGGTCCGACTCGGCCGTGAAGTACTTGATGGTCTGCGGCTGCCCGTCCTCGAAAATCTGCAGATCGTCCTTGGCAAGGCCGGGGATCAGCGCGCCCTTCTTGTCCTTGACGTTGAAGAACAGCTGCACCACGTCCACGTTGACCTTCAATGTTTCCATGGACTGGTCTTGCGGCTGATCTGAGCTGGGCGCGGGAGCCGGCTCCTGCCCCCTGGCTACCGTCCCTGCAATTGCCACCATCCAACCTGCAAGACATAAAACTCGCAAAACGCCGGGCTTGGCCATGAAGGTCATTCTCGCATTCTTTTGGTAGTCTATTCCCTGGTGAGGTTAGATGCACCGATTGGGGTGACGAAAGCATCCCACAAGTGGGCAGTTTCGGAAAGTGGAAAGGTCGCGTTTCTATGCCGCGTGGACTTTGTCGAACAGTCTGGCTAAGCGTGCTGGTCTTCTGCCTTGCCGTGGCCGGAGGCCGGGGACAAACCCAGCCCGCCCAGGCCCCGCCCGCCCAAAAAGCCCAGCCCCAACAGGATATTCCGGACGCTCCCTCCGCCGTTCGCCCACCCCCGGTTTTTCCCACCGTGCCGCCTACGTCTGAGAGTGCCACGCCGCCGGTTTCAAACCCGGCAAACCCCGAAAATGCGCCCACTTCCCAATCCCGCCCCGCGACTCCACCGGGGCCGCTGCCCGAAGCCCCGCCCACCAATACCGACACCACGTTCCCCGGCGACGCCGTTCCAGACGCCGCCGGCACCGGCTTCACTATTCCGGTCAGGGTGAACGACGTAATGATTCCAGTTCGTGTGACCGATGACTCCGGCCGCCTGGTTTATGGCCTACAGGCCAAAGACTTTGCCGTATACGACGACGGCCAGAAACAGAAGCTGGACGTTTTTTATAGTTCCCCGGTTGTTTTGTCCGCCGCCGTGATCATCGATCTGGGTATGCCGGATGAAGCGGTGCAGAAGGTGAACCGCACATTCTCGGCACTGCAAGGTGCGTTCAGCCCCTATGACGAAGTGGCCATCTACACCTACAGTTCGACCGTGGCCAAAATGGCGGATTTTGACCAGGCCGGCAAAAAGCTTACCGCCGTCCTGGATGGCTTGCAGACGGTTACCGGCAGACCCAACGGCCCACCCATCTTGGACGGTCCTATCGGGCCCGGCGGACCGGTGATCAACGGCATTCCCATCGATCCCAACCAACCCCACGTGAGCACTCCGCCGCAGGAATCGCACGTGCTCAATGACGCCATCCTGCGGGCGGCTCTCGACCTCAATAAAAGAGACCGCGGCCGGCGCAAGATTATCTTCGTGATCAGCGACGGGCGGGAAATTCACAGCAGCGCCAGCTATAGCGCGGTGCTCAAAGTCCTGCTCACCAACGGCGTCGCGGTGTACGGCGTCGGTGTCGGCGGAGCCGCCATACCGGGATACAAAACCGTCGAGAGACTGCATTTGCCGCGCCTCGGCTACAGCGACATTCTCCCCAAGTACGTCAATGCCACCGCCGGCGAATTCTTCTCCGAGGCTTCGCGCAATTCCATTGAAACCGCCTACGCTCACGCCATCGGCGACGCCCGCAATCAGTACACCCTGGGCTATGCCGCTCATCTAACCCCCAGCGAGGCCTACCACGAAATCGAAGTGACGGTCGCCCGCCCCGGCTTAAACGTCTACGCCAAACACGGCTACTATCCGGCGCCGGGGGGTCAGTAGTTTTCTTGGGGGGGGCGGCGATTTGGGGGTTTCGACGACAAGTAACTGGCGTAACCTGCCGGTAACAATCGGGGCTGTGATATAAGACATCCAGTACCAAAAGCCAAAATTTTGACGACGGGGGGACGTTTTGGCCTGCGCGTTCGCCTGTGCCTGAATATCCCGCCGCCAATTCCGAGGAAAGTCTTTGAGCTTCATCAACTTCGCAGCCCGCGAGATCAACTGCAAAATCGTGTATTACGGTGCCGGGCTGGGCGGCAAGACCACCAATCTGCAGTGCATCTACCAGAAGACCGCCGAGCAGCAGAAGGGCAAGATGATTTCGCTGGCGACGGAGACGGAGCGCACCCTGTTCTTCGATTTCCTGCCGCTGGATCTGGGTTCGGTGCGTGGCTTCAAGACTCGCATCCATCTCTACACTGTCCCTGGGCAGGTGTTCTACGATGCCAGCCGCAAGCTGATTCTGCGCGGCGTGGATGGCGTGGTTTTCGTCGCCGACTCGCAGCAAGAGCGCATGGACGCCAACATCGAAGCGCTCGACAATCTCTCCGACAACCTGAAGGAACACGGCTACGACTTCAAGAAGATTCCCTACGTGCTGCAACTGAACAAGCGCGACCTGCCCAATATTCTTCCCGTAGAAACCCTGGTCAAAGAACTGAAGCGGAAAGACGAGCCGGTGATCGAGGCGATCGCGTTCCAGGGCAATGGCGTGTTCGAGACGCTAAAGGAAATCGCCCGCCAAGTGTTGGTGGAATTGAAGCAGGGCGGTTAGCGGCCCCCGATTCACTCGCAGGGCAAGTGTAGAGCGGACACTCCGGTCCGCTGCCGTTGAATTTGGTTTTGTGGGCGTCCCAGCAACAGTCGGTTTCCACTGAAAAGAGCAACACCAACATCAAAGGCAGCGGACAGGAGTGTCCGCTCTACACGGTCAACTCCGTCGAGCATTCCCGAATCGGGAACTTGATCTGAGCAAGGTTCATCCGTCACATCCCCACGACAGCGCAAGTCGTAAAATCCATAGCAGCGGACGATGTTTGGAGGGTGTTGCCAGTGGGTACTGGACGCTGTTCGCCAAACAGTCGAGTGGCTTTTCAGCCGCTAGGGTTCGACTCCCTTGCCCTCCTCTGTCACTCGACACTGAAAGTCAGCTTGACAAAGTCTCTGGCCGCACTATCATTGAAGGTGTTTGGCGAACAGCGTTCGGTTCCAGAATCAAGCCCCGGTTGATTGCCGGGGCTTTCGTATTTTAGGCGTGGATCACATTCAGTCCGAGGACTTTCTCGAAGGGATCGAAATCGCGGTCGCGGTGCAGCAAACTGTGCTGCCCTTGCAGACAGAATGTCGCGATCAGGCAGTCTACGGTTTTGCGAACCGTATGACCTTGTTGGCGTAGCGTTCTGTAGTTCTCGGCGGCGGCGATGGCCAAATCGATGCCGCCTGTGGCGAACACGTGGAACTTCAACAGCTCGCGCCGAACCCTAGTAAAGCTCGCCTGACTCGGAATACCCTGTAAGACCTCACACAAGATCAGATCGGTCAGCCCGAGTCTCTGCCCGGTCAGCCTCTCGTCGAGCCACTGGGTTTCGGGATTCCTAGCGCCGCGCAGGTAGTCAATCCAGACGGTTGTGTCGACGATGACCATCGTCAGTTGCGTTGATTTCTTCCCTGGCGCGACTGTTCAAGATCGCCCTCCCAGCGCACCTTGCCGCGCAGCCGCCGGATGGAGCCTTGGGCGTGAGTGAGGGTCAGGAGTTTCAGGCCGGCGTCCACCGTGGCCTTCTTGGTGCGCGCCCCGCTGCAGCGCATGGCTTGGCGCATCAGGCGGTCGTCAATTTCAATATTGGTGCGCATGGGAGTCTATGTGTAATGTTAGCACGTTTATGTGTATTGGGTTTCTCTTTCCCGGACGAGATGCAAGCCTCGGCCCTCGCATTCTCTAACCGAAATTCCGGGAAGGGCACGAGTTCGACTCGTGCCGCTTTGGCGGTCTGTGGTCCGGCTTTAGCCACCGCGGGACTCTCGCCACAAACGCAACCCTCAGTGGCTAAAGCCAGTCCTGAGTGCGACGGCTTACGGCACGACTGGAAAGTCGTGCCCTTCCCCAACGGAGGGACTAAGAGGCTAATCCCGGGATCGATAACTCCATTCGACGTTTTTTTGCCTAAGGGCTGCGTCCGGGAAGGGCACGAGTTCGACTCGTGCCGATTCACGCTCTACGCGACTGCGGCTTGAGCCGCCGCGGGCCACGCATCCAGTTTGAATCCAGGGTACGCCGAGCAATAGCGATACTCCGCGCCCTCCGCCAATCTCGCGGCCACCGGATTCCGATGGATGTACTCCCGATGCCGCTCAAAATCCGCGCCGTCGCGAATACGATGATCCGTGAATCCTCTCTGCCAGACTTCTTTATGTTTGCCGAATTCCTGCCCGAACGCGTGCGAATATCCGCCCTTGATAAGTTGGACAGCTCGCTCCAGCGTGACATCGTTGGCGGGCGTAAACAGTAGATGAACATGCTCGGGCATCAGGACAAAAGCATGCAGCTGGAACTTGCCCGCTCGCCGGTAGCCGTAGATGGTCTTCAACAACAGGCGCGCGTAAGGCTCGACGACGAACAGCCTCCTGCGTTGCCAAGTGGAGAAGGTCACGAAGTAAGTGCCAGCCGGAGAGATCAGACGAGTAGGTTTCACGAGCAAACCTCAGCGGCTGGAAGCCGCCATTCCGTCTAGCCTAGTTCGGCACGAGTGAAACTCGTGCCCTTCCCGGTAAAAATAGTTTCGGATCGTCCTGTTTTGGAAATGGAATCGGCGAGTTTGGGGAAGAGCGCGAGTTCGGCAGCGGTGTCTCGGGGAGGGGCACGAGTTTGATAAGCGTGGTTGTTGGGGAAGGGCACGAGTTCGCGCAATCGTGAGTTCTTTTTGGGGAAGGGCACGAGTCTCCGCAATCGTGACTGCTCTTGGGGAAGGGCACGAGTTCCACTCGTGCCGAGCGCCCCCTGCAGAGCGCAGGCTTTAGCCGCTGGGGGCTACCGCGGCAAACCCAACCCCGGCAACGCCCGAACGATCTGCACGGTTTCGAGGCTTACTGTGGTCACTTGCCCGATGAGCCGGACGACATATTGCGGGTCGTCCTCGCGGTTGGGGTCGTTGGTGATGCCGCTGCGCTTGTCGGTTGAGACCTGATATTGATCGATCACCCATTCCAGGGCGGAGCGGTTGCCTAGGCGGTATTCGTAGATTTCGGGCGGGATGCCGCTTAGGGTCAGGAATTGGTTGTAGATGAGCGACGTTTTGTCCTTGCTGAGCTTCACCTTGGTAACACGCTAGTCCAGTTTTTCTCCGGCCTTCTCGACCTTTGTGAGCGGATACTCGGGTTGCTGCTCGTAGTGAACGTGGATTTCGGCTAGGCGTTGCCCGGCGGCAGCCAACGTTCTAAATACGGCTTTGTCATCCTTCAATTTGTCATCCTGAGGCCCGTGTTCTTTGCGGGCCGAAGGATCTATGGATTCGTCGGCAGCGCCGGTGACGCCGGCGGAATGCATAGGTCCTTCGTTGGGGGTCGCCCGCTTCGCGAGCGACTCCGCTGCCTCAGGATGACAGGTGGCGAAGGGAACCCCCAGCGCCTGAAGGCGAGTTCATGTCCAACCAACTTTGCGGCATCGCTGAAGCGATGCCCTGATACGAAGCCGCAAACCTGCGGGCGAGGGCGCCCGCGCCACACGACCCTCAGCGGCTAAAGCCGGAAAACCGTTTCGGCCTCTGACGGCACGGCTGAAGCCGTGCCCTTCCCGTTCGCGCTTACGCATGTTGGAGACGGGAGACTGTCAGCGGCGGGGTTTGAAGCTGGGATGAGCTAGGAGGCGCTCGCGGATTTCTTGGAATCGGGCTTCGGCGTGGCTTGGGGGTTCAACTGCGCGGCTTTCTATGGCGATTTCAGATTCGGGGCGATTCTCTGTGGTGGCGATTTCTTCATCTTTGACGGTATCGAAGAGGAGATGCCAGGCTTCCTTGTACGGGGCGTGCTTTGAACGCCCTAGCCGAGGATGCAGAGTCAGGCCACGCGCCCCTCCCAGTGCTTCGACCGGGAATATGTACCAAACGTCGCACGGGATGATGTAGACAGCCAGAAAGTCAACTTGATCTTTCGTGTAGGCCTTGCCATCGGCCCGCCCTATCCCGCAGAGGTAAGAATCAGACTGTCCCCGCCGGTCCTCGCTTGGCTTGCGAAGAAACCCGCTCGACTTAATCTGCACCCGATGAAAGACGCCCCCGTGTTCGACGGTGGCGTCGTAGGGGGCGCAGTCTCCGAAGGGCTTGCTGACGCGGAGGCCGTGCTCGGCGGCGCGGGCCATGAAACGGAGTTCGGCCCATTCTCCGCGGAGTTTGGGGTGTTGGATGTCGATGCCTTGGTTGGCCATGGGGGCTCCCTGCGAATCGGAATCTAGGCACAAAAAAAGCGGCCCTTGCGGGCCGCTTTTTGTATTTCTCCTACATCTATTGTTTCACATTCGACAGGGAAAATGAGACATGGTTGGCAAGTATTTATTTGCTTTGGGGACATGGGTTTATGGGAAATTGGGTGGGTTTGGGGGCTTGACAAGAATCGGGCGGGGGCGCTCGCTCTGGACGAAAACCCCAGCCCTGAGAGGACGAGGATTATTTGGTGTCGACGGCGGGAGTGGCGCCGGGGGTGGCGGCGATCTCGCGGCGGATGGGAACGGGTCTGGCGGTGCGGGCGGCTTGCGAGGCGGCGCCGATGGCGGCGGTTCCGTAACGCTCCAGAAGCATGGGGGCCATGGTGCCTTCGGCTTCCTTGGTGAAAACGAGCTGGCCGTCGGAGTTGAGGTCGACGCGGATGAAATCTCCCAGGCGGACCTGGCCGGTGGCGACCAGATTAGCCAGCGGGAAAACCAGATTGCGCTCGATGGCGCGCTTGAGATGGCGCGCGCCGTAGCGGGGGTCGGTGCCTTCGTGCAGCAGAAAGCTCTTGACCTTGGAGGTGCAATTGAAGACGAACTGGTTGCCGGGTGAGGCCATCAGGACGCGTTGTTGTACCATGCCCAGCTCGATTTCGAGGATCTGCTCGAGGTGCTCGCCGCGCAGGGTGCGGAACACGACCGACTTATCGATGCGGTTCATGAACTCGGGGGAAAACTTGCGGCGGGCGGCTTCGATGGCGGTGCGGTTAATTTTGTCGTCGAGGGATTCGTCGATGACCGTGACTTTGCTGGCGAAACCGAGGCCGCCGTCGACCAGGCCGCTCATTTCTGAGGCGCCGAGATTCGAAGTCATAATGATGATGCATTGCGAGAGATCGACGCGGCGGTTGTCGCCGAGCGTGAGCGTGGCTTTGTCGAGGATGCCGAGCAGCAGTTGCCAGAGGGCGTCCGATGCCTTTTCAATTTCGTCGAAGAGCAGGATGGAGAGCTTCAGCTTTTCGGTGTGCCACTGATTGAGGGCTTCTTGCGTCAGCAAGGGGTGGGTCTCGCGGTGGCCGAGGTATCCGGGAGGCGAGCCGATGAGCTTGGCGATTTCGTGGGAGTGCTGGAACTCGGCGCAATCGATCTTGATGCAGGCGCGCGAGTCGCCGAACAGGGACTCGGCAACGGCTTCGACGACGCGGGTTTTGCCGGAACCGGTGGGCCCAAGAAAAAGGAGATTGCCGACGGGGCGGCCGGGAGGGTTCAGGCCGGCCAGGAACATCTGGTAGATCTCGGCAACCTTTTCAATGGCGGCATCCTGGCCGACAATTTTGCGGCGGAGGGCGTTCTCAAACTCCCGGGCATCGTTGCTACGGCGGGTAGGGTCGAGCACTGCGTTGAGCACCGTCTTCATAAAAATCTGGCCCCATTTCCGTGGCCTGTGTGCGGTCCCCGGGAAAGTGTTCAAAGTCGCTTACGTTATCGGGATGCTAAATAGTGTCATCCCCATTTTTTCGTGGCGCACGTCCCTTAGTGCAAATGGCTGGCCATCTCCTGCCGAACCAGCCCATCTCCCACTCCTTGTAAGTGTTAGATGCTAAATGGGGTGAGCCGGGAAGCAGCGGCATACTACCAGCGCGGTCGGGGAAAAGGGAAATAGTTTGCGCATGCGGGAAGTTTCGTAGCATGTGGGCAAGCGGCGGAGAGCTACCCTTCCGGCATGGTCCGACGTAACTGGCGAGGCAATTTGCCGGCGGGTAGCATCCATGGGAGAGTATGTGGAGGGGAACCTTGCGTCGTCTCGGCTCAATACTGTTGGTCACCGCAGCTTGCCTGGCTTTGGGCTTGCTGGTATGGCATATGGGAGTTTTGGTGCCGCGGGCGGCGGCGCAGTCGGCGGCGGCGCTGCCGGTGAGCGCGGCCAAGGCTTCGATTCCTACTCCCAAAGCGGCGGATTTGGTGTCGCCGGCCGGGCAAGCCGCGCCGGCGGGCAGCGTTTTCTATGTGGCCAAGCGCGGGGACAGCGTGGTCTCGGTGGCGCATCACTTTATTGGGCAGACGTCTTTTCTGACTTCGAGCGAGCTGACGGAGGCCATGCGGAAAGCTAATGGCGATTTCCAAGGGACGTTCCTCAAGGCCGGGCAGCAACTGGTGGTGCCGGGGATTCTGGATGCGCCGATTGTGGAGAAGCCGGTTCCGCTTTCGCGGGATTTTGAAGTGCGGGCGGTGTATTTGACGGGGCTGATGGCGGCAAGCGACCGGGGGATGAAGATTATCCGGCGATGGCGCGAGGTGGGCGGCAACGCGGTGGTATTCGACGTGAAAGACAGCGATGGGACGGTCAACATTCCCTATGACGGTCCCCTGGCGAGCGACAAGCGGCCGGCGATTCGCGATTTGCCGAAGTTCACGCACTTTTTGCATTCGCTGGGACTGCATGCGATTGCGCGGGTGGCGATTTTTCGCGATGAACGGCTGGTGGTGGCGCATCCGGAGCTGGCGGTGAAGTCACGCAAGACGGGGCAGCCGTGGCGGGAAAATGGAAAATTGGTTTGGACCGATCCTTCGCAGCCTAAGGTGCAGGAGTATGACATTGCGCTGGCCAAGAAGGCGGCGGACGCGGGCGCGGACGAAATCCAGTTTGACTATGTGCGCTTTCCGGCCGAGGGCGACCAGAAAGATGCCAGCTTCGTTTTTCAGACGGCGCATCCGGAATGGAAACGGGCGGACGTGATTGCCGACTTTCTGAAACATGCTTATGCGGAGCTGCATCCGAAGGGCGTTTTGTTCTCGCTGGATGTGTTTGGGATTATGGCGTGGCAGCGGGATGTGGATTTGAACCACACCGGGCAGGACATTGTGCGCATGGCGAAATATTGCGACGTGCTTTCGCCGATGATTTATCCTTCGCACTTTTTTGGCATGGATGGGGTTGCGCGTCCTGGGGATGAGCCGGAACATTTTATTGGGGAGTCGATGGACCGGTTCGAGAAGATCACGGCGGGCAGCGGGGTAGTGATTCGTCCGTGGCTGCAGGCGTTTGCGTGGCGCACCAAAACTTACTCGCCGAAATATATCGAGACGCAGGTGCTGACGGCGAAGAACAAGGGCGGAATCGGGTTCTTGTTCTGGAACGCGAATAACGATTACAGCAAACCCTACACGGCCATGCCGGAGATGAAGGCGGCTGCGGGAAAGTATTTTCGCGGGGATGAAGTGGCGGATGTGAGGGCGGGGTTAGCTGCGCAGGCGCGGTAACTCCTCAACCCAGGTTAGCGTCCAAAGAACGGACGCGAACCCTTCGGCTTCGCTCAGGGCAGGCTCTGGGGCACCAGGCTCAATCGGTACGCACAAGCCGACATATCATTAACCAATCCGGGCCGCCGGCGAGAGAAAGTTATAGCTTCTGCTTGCCGATGGCCTTCAGGCGCGGCAGGAGCACCAAGTCGGCCGCTTCCTCAGCATCTTTGAGGAGCGTCTTGCGCGGCGTGCCTATCTGCGCACGCATGGTCAGGCCACGAGCAAAATCCGTGACTTGGATCGCGCGCACGGCTACCGGAAAGTCAGACGGGATGTCTCCCGCGCTGATCCCGTCCCGGAAACGGCGCTCCACCAGCGCCGCGCCGCCCGCGACCGCGCTCTGCAGGAACCGCTGAACCTCAGCGTCGTTCACAAGCGGCGCGACGCACACCATAAGGCAGCCCCGGGCGGACCCTTTCTCGGTCGCACTTTCGACGGCGTACCTCAGAAAGCCCGCGATCGAGTCGCGAAGACTCTGTGGCGAGAGGAGTGCCTTCGCGGCTGATGCGCCCTTCCGTTCTGCGTACGCCCTAAGGACGCGCAAGAATATCGCCCGCTTGTCCCCAAAGACGGCATACAGGCTCGGCCGTCCCACACCCATCCCGGCGACGAGATCGTCAATCGTCACTCCGTCGTAGCCTTTCGACCAGAACACCTGAGTCGCCTTTTCCAGCGCCCCCGTCTCGTCGAAGCTGCGCGGTCGACCCCGCGGCCTAGCGGTATTTTGAATCATTTGGTTCAAAACTCCTTGACAATGGCCATCGCACCAATATATAACTGAATAGTTCGAAATTAGCAAGCCGGCTCTGGCCTCGCGGGGCCTCACGACTCGGCCTTCACCCTTCACCACGGAGACGCCCATGGAACATTCGATCGCGCTCGTCACCGGCACCACCTCCGGGCTCGGTTATGCGGCAGCCCGCACTCTTGCCGGAGAGGGCTGGCGCGAGATCATCGTCACCGGGCGCAGCCTGGCCCGGGTCCAGGAAACGGCCGCTCAACTCGCGGCTGAGACCAAGAAACAGGTCTTCACGCCGCTGGAGCTGGATCTGGACACGCCGTCCAGCGTTCAGTCCGCGCTCGCCGAGCTCGTCAAGCGAGGTCAGCCGATCGATTTCCTGCTGCTCAATGCAGGGATGGTCCCAGGTAAGAAGCGCGTGCTCACTGCGGCGGGCGTCGAGGCGTCTCAGGCCCCGCTGATCGGCCATCATCAACTGACTGTCGGGTTGCTCCGCGCCAACCTGCTGAGCCCCAACGCGCGGATTGTTATCGCCGGCGCGGAACCTGCCCGAGGGGGCGTACCCATGTTCAGCTACACCGACGTGCCAGCCTTCGCGGCCAAACACCACCAGGGTGACCGAACCGCCGCTGTTGAAGCCCTGATGCGCAACGGGCCGAACGTGAAGTACGTGCCCAACAATGCGTATGCCGACGCGAAGCTCATTATCGCTTGGTGGGTCGCGGCGCTGGCGCGCCGGCTACCCTCCGGCATGGCCGTGTACGCTGTCTCGCCCGGTGCGGCGACCGACACCAAGGTGGTGCGAAACGCTGGCCCGGTGTTGAAGTATCTGTTTATCCCAATCGTGAACCTCATTCCCGGCATGAATCAGACGCCGGAGACCGCGGCCCGTCGGTACCTCCAGGCGTCGGAGTTCGGAACCGACGTCTCAGGGCAATTCTTCGCCTCGGCTCAAGGGAAGTTCACAGGCCCAATTGAGGCGCAGCGCCACCCACACCTCCACGATCGCGCCAGCCAGGAAGCCGCGTGGCAGGCCGTCGTCAAGGTCTCCGGCGTCGATTTGTCTTCCCCAGCATCCTTGAGCGCGGTGTCCTGAAGGAGCGCCGGTCGCGGCGAAATGGTCGCGGTAACCCGAATCAGCAGGCGATTGCGGAGCTACATGATCGTCCACGGGGTCTTACGGTATTTTGAAATAAATAGTTCAAAAATTCCTTGACCGCAGCCTCCGCGCCTGATTATCGTACCAAACAGTTCAAAATCAGCAAAGCAACCCTAACCTCGCGAGGAGAATACACATGGAACGGTACCAAGGTAAAAAGGTGGTGATTATCGGCGGCACGAGCGGCATGGGGCTCGCGACGGCGAAGATGCTCCTCGATGGGGGCGCGCGCGTTCTGGTGACGGGTCGCTCGCAGGCCGGCCTGGAATCGGCGCAGAAAGAGCTTGGAAAGGACGCCCTCGTGGTTTCGAGCGACGCGCGTTCGTTGACGGAAATCGACGCCCTCGCCTCTCGGGTGAAGGCCGAGTTCGACACCTTCGACCTGCTCTTCGTCAACGCCGGGTTCAGCATCCGAGCGCCTCTCGAGAGCATGACCGAGGCTGTCTACGACGAGATGTTCAACCTGAACGCCAAGGGACCGCTTTTCGCGGTGCAGAAGCTCGCGCCGCTGATAAACCGGGGAGGCTCTATCGTCCTCACGACCTCGATCGCCAACGTCAAGGGAATGCCCGGCAACGCCGCATACGGAGCCGCCAAGGCCGCGCTGCGATCATTCGCTCGGACGCTCGCCGCCGAGTTGCTTCCTCGCGAGATTCGCGTCAACGCGGTGACGCCCGGCCCCATCGACACGCCGATCTTGGGCAAGATGTTCCCCGATAAAGACGCGGCCGCCCAGCTTAGGGAGAAGATGATCGGCATGGTTCCCATGAAGCGCTGGGGGACGTCGGAGGAAATCGCGAAGGCCGTCCTCTTCCTCGCGTTCGACGCGACCTACACGACCGGCGCCGAGCTTCCGGTAGACGGAGGATGGTCTCAACTCTAAGGTGTGGACCATCCGGGAGGGTAAGCTGGCATCGAGAACGGTCTTCAATGACTCGCATACCATTGCGCACTTGATGCAATAGCGAACGCAGTGGCGGCGGCTCGGTCGTCGCCACTGCGCGCTCCGCCCAAGAGGAAACATCGTGTTCGGCGCGACCTTCACGACCGGCGCGGAACTCCCACGGGAGGGCACAGCATGAGCCGCACCTCAGAGGATTACTGCCGCTCCTGTACAGCAACCGATGAGTATCGGCGCGGAGATGCAGGCCGGTAAAAGGAGGACTAAGAAGATGCACAACCTAGTAGTGAGCTCTTTGGCGGTTGCTTATCTCGCAGCGAATACATACGCCATCGTGAAGGTAGGAGTGTTTGAGTTAGCCCGTTCGCGCAAGCATCTCCTACTCTATGGCGTTCCCTTCATATTGTGGGGCTCTGTCATTCTGATGGGATGCAAGCTCATGGAGATTATGCGCCGATTCGATGAATGGGCGGCCTGATGGCCCATTGAGATGACTTATTTTGCGGGACAAAGCTCCGATCAAGTTAGCGGAGAACCGGAGTGCATTGTCAACTCCGGTTACGAGCAGCGTGTCGCGCGTCGTGCGGTCGTTTACTCGACCACTGTTTTCCCGGAGACGATGTCGTCGAAAGCCTCGCGGGCGGGTGGCCCGCCTTTACGCTTTTTGTAAAGGTGGGACGCAGGGTGCGGTTGTCACGCTGCTCCGCGATCCGTGTGTTAGACGGCGCCGATGCCGGGCCCTCCAACTCGCTCCGCCCGCCGGGATGCATGGATCCTTCGTTGGGAGGCCTCCGCTTCGCGGAGGACTCCGCTGCCTCAGGATGACAAGGGGGCGGGGATGGCTTATGCGGTACGGCTGAAGCCGTACCCTGATACGAACCCTGGGGGCAACGCGGCTCCTCGCTGCGCTCGGGTTAAATCGGGTTCCGCGCCTTTCGGCACGGCTGAAGCCGTACCCTTCCCGACCTAGATCCTTCTGCGTGGAGGGATGGGCCCAAGCTTCGCTTGGATGAAGCACCCTTTTGAGTGCGACGGCCAACTTAAGGTGGACTACCGGCCAGCGCTTACCAGTGTGCGTGAGAACTTCAGTCGTCCCTTCAGGACTGGTTCATGTTTCCCCACTTTTCCCAGCGCTGAAGCGCTGGGCTATTGTCGGTGGCCCCTCCGGGGCCGGCGGATCGAGGGACCAACGGGCGCGAAATTTGCGGCATCGGCCCCCACCCTTTGAAAAAGCGCAAAGGGCGGGGCAACCTCAGTTAAACTGAGCCGAGAGAGATTGGAACTAAGGGTGAGCCAGCCCGCCCGCGGGGAAGTATTTCCGTGGGGATGAACTGCCGAAGACTTTGCAGGCAAGTCTGGCGCAGTGATTCGCTAAGACCTCAACTGGTGCCCAGAGCCTGCCCGGAGCGAAATTCATGGGCGCAGCCGCAGCCTACGAAGTCCTCGATACGCCGCAGGGGAGGGTCATTCGCACCCCGCTATCCGGCTACGACTTGCTCACCAATCCGAGGCTGAACAAGGGGACAGCATTCACTCCGCGCGAGCGCGACGCCTTTGCGCTACATGGGCTGCTGCCGCCGCACCAGGGAACTCTGGAAGAGCAGGTAAAACGCCGCAAGAAGGCTTTCGAGAGCCTGACCAGCAATTTCGCGAAATACAGCTTCATGCGGGATCTGCAGGACGCGAACGAAACGCTTTTTTACTCCTTCATCGCGCACAACATAGAAGAATTGCTGCCGGTGGTTTACACGCCGATCGTGGGCGAGGGCTGCCAGCGCTTCAGCGAGATCTGGCGCAAGCCTCGCGGCCTGTTCATCAGCTATCCCAACCGCGAGCGCATGGATCAAATGCTTTCCGACCGCCGCTATGACAATGTGCGGTGCATTGTGGTGAGCGATGGAGAGCGAATCCTCGGCCTGGGCGACCAGGGCGCCGGGGGCATGGGCATTCCGATTGGCAAAATGGCGCTGTACACGGCCCTGGGAGGAATTCCTCCCGAGCACTGTCTGCCGGTTCTGCTGGATGTCGGCACCGAGAACGCCGAGCGGCTCAACGATCCCTTCTACGTGGGATGGCGGAACCCGAGGATACGGGGACAGGAATACGACGACTTCATTGACGCTTTCGTCTCCGCCGTGAAACGACGCTGGCCCCATGTTCTTCTGCAGTGGGAGGACTTCGCGGGAGGGAATGCCGGGCGCCTGCTGGATCGCTACCGGGATCAACTCTGCACCTTCAATGACGATATTCAAGGCACGGCCGCGGTCGCGACCGCGACCATCATGGCGGGAGTCACCGCGACCGGCGTTCCACTTAAGCAACATAAAATCGGAATTCTCGGCTTTGGCTCCGCCGGAATCGGCATCGCCAACCTGCTGACCAGCGCGATGAAAGCGGAGGGGTTAAGCGAGGAGCAGGCTCGCGGGCGGTTCTATGGGCTCGATCACCACGGCTTTCTGGTTGAAGGCAGAAAAGAGATTCGCGCCGAGAAGCAGCCGTTTGTGCACAAAAAAACCGACATCGCGGGATGGTCGCTGCCCAACAAAAAAGAAGAGATCGATCTTCACGATGTAGTTCGAAATGCCGGGCTCACTATCCTGGTCGGAGTCTCCGGGCAAGCGGGCGCGTTCAGCGAGGCGGCGATCCGGGAAATGGCGAAGCATGTGGATCGTCCCATCATCCTGCCGCTGTCCAATCCAACCTCGCGCATCGAAGCGGTGCCCGAAGATTTGTTGCGCTGGACCGATGGCAGGGCGGTGATCGGCACCGGCAGCCCGTTTCCTCCAGTCGAGTTCCGAGGCAAGAAGACGCCCATCGCGCAGACCAACAATTCTTACATCTTTCCCGGCCTGGCTCTGGGCATTTTGGTCTCGCAGGCCAAGCGCGTGTCGGACGGCATGATCATGGCCGCCGCGAAAGCGCTGGCGTCGCTGTCTCCCACGCGAATGGACAGAGACGCAAGTCTGCTTCCGCCTATCGTCGACTCCCGCAAGGTGAGTTTTGAGGTTGCACGGGCCGTCGGCGAACGAGCGATTGCGGAAGGGATTGCAGGTGCGGCCGACAAGCTGGATCTGGAGGAGCGGCTCCGAGCCTATGTTTGGGAGCCGGTGTACGCTGCCTACGAAAGAGTGCGGGAGTGAGAGGAAATACAACTAGCCCAAGTGAAGAGCACTCACCGCCTTCTCAATCCTGTTCGCCAAGAGTCTGGGCGTAGACGGACGGGTGGCCACCTTTACGTTTTTTGTAAAGGTGGGAGGCGGGGTTCGGTTGTGACGCTGCTCCGCGATCCGGATGTTAGACGGCGCCGATGCGGGGCCCTCCAACTCGCTCCGACAGAGCGATCAAGAAGCTGCAAACGGGTCGCTGCTTGCTGCATGGGTTCCCACCTTTGCACAGAACGCAAAGGTGGGCCACCCGTCTGGCACGGCTGAAGCCGTACCGATGTTAGAATCCGCTACCAGAGTTATGGCACACGACGCGTTTATCAGCTACTCCTCGAAGGATAAGACGATCGCCGACGCGGTTTGCGCGCGGCTGGAAGCGCGCGGCATTCGCTGCTGGATTGCGCCGCGCGATGTACAGCCGGGCCAGCCCTACGGCGAGGAGATTATTGACGCGATTCATGATTGCCGGGTGATGGTGCTGGTGCTCTCGGCGAATGCCAATGCTTCGCCGCACATTCCCAAGGAAGTGGAACGGGCGGTCAGCGGCGGAGTTTCGGTGATTCCGCTGCGGGTGGAGAATGTGCTGCCGGCGAAGTCGCTCGACTACTTCATCAGTTCGGTACATTGGCTGGACGCGATTACTCCGCCGTTTGAGTCGCACCTGGAGAGCCTGGCCAACACCATCCGCACGCTGCTGCCGGAGGGATCGCAGAAAGTGATTCCGGGCGTGGTGCCGCCGGTGATTGCGCCAGCGGTTACGCCGGCCGCGCCGCCAGTCGCGGGGATTCCCCAGACTTCCGGGAAGACCCAACCCAAATGGCTTTGGATAGCGATAGGCGCGGCGGTTGTGCTGGCGGGCGGTTGGTGGGTGCTGGGGAATCGACGCGCGGAGCAAACGGCTGGGGGCGGGGCTGCGCCGGGAAACACTGTCGTGAATCCGAACCCGGCGAATCCGAATCAGGGCAATCCCGTTCTCGCGACGCCGCAGCCAGCGATGAAACTTCCGTCCAATCGGCCGGTCGGGGCGGACCCGATCGTCGGATGCTGGCACTCGCTGCAAAATACTCCGGTGGTGGTGAATGCGGGTGGGACTTTGACCGCGGGGCCGTTTACGGCGCGCTGGCGGCATGTGGGCGGGCTAGTTTACACGTTTACATGGCCGAAAGCGGTGGATTCAGTGACCCTCTCGCCGGATGGCAACGGACTCTCCGGCGGCAATCAGTATGGCGTATCGCTGACGGCTCAGCGGGTTTCTCCGGGCCCGGGCATCACCGGGATGTGGCGCTGGTACAACGGCGTGATCATCAACATTTCGGCGAGCGGAACTCTTAGCGCTCCCGGGCTCGCAGGCAGTTGGCAAAACACCGGGCCGGGCACTTACAGCTTCACCTGGCCGAGCCCGGTTGATACCGTGACCATGACCGGCGATCATCAGCGCGTGAGCGGCGCGAACCAGTATGGGTTCTCCATGGGTGGAACGAGAGACGCGGTGTGCGGGGGATGAACGATCGCCGGCAGGTTCACGCCCTGGTGTTGGGCGTTAACCTGGGTGAGGCTAGTCTCGATGTCGATGCCCATTCATCCCGAATCCACTCTACTCGCAGGTAATTGGGCCTGGTGCTCACGAAATCTCCGCGCTCCGCTCGGGTCCATCAGGTTCTGCGCCTTGCGGCACGGCTGAAGCCGTGCCCTTCCCGACCTAGATCCTGGGGCACACGGCGGCCAAGAAAAGCAGGTCCCTCCACTCCGCAGATCGTCGCTTCGCGATGATCTGTTCTGGTCGGGATGACAGAATTGAGAAGATCGAAATATCCCCACTCAAGCCAAAACCGGGTTTGAATGGGCCACCGGCCCTAAATATCAGGGTTAGGCCACTTCCATGCATACCAGACAATCGCCGCCATGCACACAACTTCTATGGTTGCAAAGACTATGTAGTATGGACGCGGCTGTCCGCCCGCGATCACGGCCACAATATTTATTGCGCCTACGATGATGTTTGCCCAGCGATTGGTCTTACGCTGCAATAGGCGGGATAGGAGGACCATGGCAATCGGGGTTTCCATTAGCACCGCGCCTACCAACAAGGCCACGGGAGGCATGGGCGCTCCCGCCATTACGCTACGGATCGGCGAGCCGGGGTCCATCAAAGAAATGATGTCGGCATAGATCATGTTAAACAGCACAAATATCCACAGTGTCGACAGTTTTGCTGTGATATCCATTGCGGTGGTCTGTCTGTCGGCATTCATCGTCTCTCCTTTTTGATCATCGTCTCTCCGCTACGCTGGCTTGCTCCGTCCATCGTTGAAGGTTCACGCCCATCACGAGGAGCCACAGCATCACCGATGCTTCCCCGAGTAAGCCGGCGGCCATATTGTAGGGGGAGAGATGGCTTGCGAGCGTCGGTGACAGAAGGCTCAGCCAAGCCAAACCGGCAAGCGCCATCAGCCCTCCTAGAATTCGAGGGAGGAAGGTTGACCTGAAAATGAGATAGCCGATTGCGAGGCAATAGAATCCGTGAAATACCATGGCGATGTCCACGCCACGCGGATTCCATCGGAGAGCCTCGAAGGTGAGTCCTACAAGGTTGAAAGACGCTGCGAACAAAGCGAGGCCCCTCTGCACCGGTTTGAAGATGCGATAGAGGAGCAGCGTCATAGCGACCATGCACGCGATCGCGATGAGGGTGAGGCCGGAGCCCAACCTGCCGCGAACGACCAGCTCGCCCAATGCGCCAACGACGAAGGAGGTCAGGTACAAGACGCCGGCGATTCGGGCCTTGAGACGCGGCGATGCTCCAGAAATCTGGCCCATCGTCCCAGCTTTGCTCATATTCGTGCTCCGATGAGCAGAATCTTCCGCCGTTCCCGGCTCCGACTATTTTTTCTTCGCCGCCTGCGCTTGTGCCTGTGCCTGAAAGAGCGCGGTCATGTTTTCCCAGATCGGTTGCAGCTGGTTGGGATCGCGCACGCAGGTGCGAAAGATTGCAATCACATCGAAATTTCCCGGCATTCCGCCAATGTTGCGGCGGTCTTCGGGCAACGGCGGGCCGCCGGGTGCGCCAGCCGGAGGAATCACGGCGGGAAGCTGGAAGGCATACATGCTGCCGGCGGCGAGTTCTTCCCGCGGATAGTTCAGCAGCCAGGCGCAATTGTGTGCGTCGAGAATCGATCCCGCCGAAACGACGGCGATCTTGCCGGCATCGGCAGGCGACGCTTGCTGGCAGTTCCAGGATTGCGACTGCGGCATGTAGATGGTCGAGTCGAAGAATCCGTACTCATCGAGCAATATATGCTGCAGGCCGCGCTGCCGCACCCACTGCTCGACTTCGGGCAGCGCCTGATTCCAATCGAGATTGGAATCGCTCACCAGCTCGAAGCCGGGCCGGCCCATGCTGAAGGAATTGAGGAACGGCATGTAATGCGGATAAATGTGGACGACGTTGACGACGAGAACCAGCGCCAGCCCGGCTGTGAGCCATTGCGCGGCGCGGGCGGGGCGCCAGCCCGAATATCGCAGCGACGCCAGGAGCTTGGGCAAAGGCGCGAGCAGCAGAATCATCAGCACCATGGGGATGAAGAAGTGGCGGATGCTGATGGTGAGGCGGCTGAGCAGGCACGCGGCGGTGAAGACCACAAGGAAAATCCAGGTGGCGCGCCAGTGCAGTTGGAATTCCGGCGAAATCGCCTTCGACTGCACGAGGCGGGCTTTCGCGATCAAGCCGACCACGATGGCGAGCAGCAGCAGCGCCAGAAACGCGAGGGGCGCTTTGAGAACAAACAGGATGGGGAAGTAGAACCAGACGCCGTGGGGATAGGTGTGGCCGAGAATGAATGCGGGGCGGCTGGCGGTTAAGGCGAATTCGAAGAGACCCTTGAGGAAAATCCAGGGCGGCATGAGGAGGCGGCGGAACACGGGCGAGGCGGGGAACTTCGGAATCTGCGAGAACGAATCCGTCGGCTGATTCCACGACAGAATGAAATAGACGGCATAGACCACGAAAGCCGCGAGCAGCGTGCCTTTGATCAGACTGCCCCAGCGCTTGCGACGCCAGATGCGCAGGTCCGCTTTATTGGCAGGCATGCCTTCGACTGTGCGCCAGCGCAGGCTAAGAATGAAGACGATGAAGCAAAAAAACAGAATGCCCGCGGAGAACTTGGTGAGGATTGCGCCGCCCAGAGCGAGGCCGAACCAGAACACGGTTTTTCCCGATGGCGCGCGCCACATATCGGCGAAGGCCCACAGGGTCAAAACACAGAACAGGGCGATCGCGGTATCGGTGAGAACCAGCGGCCCAAAGGTGAGGAAGGCCGGCATGGTCGCGTAGGCGCACAGACAGAGCAGACCGCCCCAGGGGCCGGCGAATTTCCTGCCGTAAACGTAAAGCAGCCAGCCCAGAAAAAGCGTGAGCAGAAGCATGGGCAGGCGCGCCCAGAAAAGCGTGGCGAACGGATCGTTCCAGGTGGCGATGAGCAGGTGCCCGAACACCCATTCGGCGAAAAACTGCTTAAAGAATCCGGAATTGCCGAAGGTCCATGCGGGACTGGAGTAGTCGGCTTTCACGCCGCGCAGCACCAGCGGCACGGCGGCAAAGGCTTTCGCCAAGGGCGGATGCTCTTCGTTCAGCCGCAGATCGAGCTTTTGCAAGTAGCTGACGCCGGCGCCGATGTGCGCGACTTCGTCGAAGGTGATGGACTCGTGGCGCATGGCTCCGCCGGCGAGGGCGGCCATCAGGAGGAGAAGCAAGAGAGCGGCTATGACGGGGACTTTCGAAGGTGCAGGCTCGGATTGGTTCATTGTGCTCCAATACGGTTTCGTCAGGCTGTAAGTTCAGAATAATTGCAGAGCAGAGCAGTATATATGGGGAATAGGAATCCCGATCGCGATTCGATTCAAATCGCGGATCGCCCATGACCTTGGTGCGGCCGCGCCCCGAAACCGCCGCCCGCTGGCTCGTCTATAATGATGCGAAGGAGTAGTCATGCCCATTCAAAAGACGGAGAAAATCTGGCATAACGGCAAACTGATTCCCTGGGAACAGGCCACCATTCATGTGATGTCGCACGTGGTGCATTACGGGTCCTCGGTATTCGAGGGGGTGCGCTGCTACGCGCTGCCCAGCGGGCCGGCGATTTTTCGCGCGCCCGAGCATATGCAGCGGCTGCTGGACTCCGCCAAGGTTTACCGCATTGACCTGGATTACAGCGTCGAAGACCTGATCGCGGGCATGAGCGATTTGGTGAAAGCCAACGGAGTTTGGCCGTGTTATTTGCGGCCCATCGTGCTGCGCGGGTACGGCGAGGCGGGGGTGCATCCGCTGAATTCGCCGACCGAGGTTTACATAATTAACTATCCGTGGGGGAAGTATCTGGGCGGCGATTCGGGCGAGGGTGTGGACGTTTGCGTTTCTTCGTGGACGCGGCTGGCTCCCAATACTCTGCCGGCTATGGCGAAGTCGGGCGCGAACTATATGAATTCGCAGCTGATCAAGATGGAAGCGTCGATCAACGGCTATGTCGAAGGCATTGCGCTCGACACCAACGGATACGTCAGCGAAGGGTCCGGAGAAAACGTGTTTGTGGTGCGCAATGGCGTACTGCAGACTTCTCCGCTGGGCAACTCGGTGCTGCCGGGGATTACGCGCGATTCAGTGCTGCAGATTGCCAACGAATTGGGCATTCCGGTGGTCGAGCAAGGGATTCCGCGCGAGATGCTCTACATTGCCGATGAGGTTTTCTTCACGGGAACGGCGGCGGAAGTCACGCCCATTCGCTCGGTGGACAAAATCAGCGTGGGCAAAGGCGTGACCGGGCCAATCACTAAAAGGATACAGAAAGAGTTCTTCGCGATTGTGCGCGGCGAGAAGCCCGACCGCTTCCACTGGCTGACTCCGGTGCCGGTGAGCAGCAAGCAGCCGGTGGGGGTGTAGGATTTTGACCGTGAATTGGTGTAGCCAACGCGTTTTGCGGAAGATCGCGCTCTTTGCGCTGCTGGCCGTGGTGCTGGCGTTGGTTGCTAGTGTTACGACCGGCGCGCCAGGAGTGCTGATTTTCTTTGTGCTTTTTGTCCCGGCTTTTCTCTGCGAACTGATTGCGGGTCTCCATCCGCTCGGCTGGAGATATTCATCGCCTCTTGCCGTCGTTTCAGAACCGTTACTTGCGTCTTTGTTTGAACGCCCGCCTCCTTTCTCCCTGGCATAGCTGGAAGTTGATCTGAACACGCCGTCGCTTGCGGCGAGCGTCTTCCATGCCACTTGAAATGGACTAAGTCTGTGGACTAAGTCCACCAAGCGGTCTCGACCCCAGCGTACGCAGGGGACACGGAGGGGCTTACTTCCGCCGCGAATCCAGGCTCAGCCGCCCCGATCCCAACTGCGTAATCAGCAACGCGCCGCCCAGCATGGAGACGTTCTTCATGAACATGGCCAGCTGTATCTGGTGGAGCACGGGGTCCGACACAGCCCAGAAGTTATGCAGCATGAGGGTGACGGGGAGCAGAAACAGCACGATGAGCCAGGCCCCGAGTTTGGCGCGGTAGCCCAGCAAGATGGAAAGCCCGCCGGCCAGGGCGATGATTCCAGAGAGTGGTACGGCGATGGGAGCCAGGGGCACGCCTTGTGCCGTGGCGTAGGCGATCTCCTGGTGTGAGAAATGCGCCAACCCGGCCATCACGAAAATGAGGGCGTAGAGAGTTCGTCCTGCTACGGTGAGGAATCCGGTTGCGTCCAGGGGCGCGGCCGACTCGAAACGGGAAGCGGGAACTGCGGAAATGGTAGCCATGGGATCTCCTTTGCGATGGCATGCGGCCATCTACAGGTTTGGATGATGGCCGCCGCTCGATGGTTACTTTTAATAACTACTAGCGTTTTATACAGCGGGCACTATAAAGTAACTAAGAGGGGAAAAAGAATGCCGCGAACCGTAAAGCCTCCGGCGCCATGTGCGATTGGCGGGCTGTTGGAAGTCCTGGCCAAGCCCTGGACCATGCATATTTTGTGGGCGCTCTCCAGCAATGGCCCGGCGCGCTTTGGGGCGCTTCGCCGCCAGGTGGAGGGAATCTCCTCGCGGGTGTTGACCGAGAGGCTGCGGATGCTGCAGGAAGAAGGCTTTGTCTACCGAGTTTACGAGCCCACGATTCCGCCGTCGGTCACCTACGGCATTACCAATCGCATGAAGGACATCCAAAAAGTCCTGCATCAACTGGAAGGGCTATCCCACAAGTGGCAGGCGGAAAGCGCGTAGGATTCCGCCGACGGTCTCCGGGCCCGGCTCATCCGGCGCTGCCTCTCATGCCGTCCTCATTTTCGGCGAACTCCCGTTACTTAGGTCATCTTGGGTAATGGGATGTTTGGGTCCATGATACGGGTTGGTCGTTGGGGAAGCCTGGAATGAATATTGATGATCTGCTGGCCATTGCCATGGAGCGGCGCGCGTCCGACTTGCATTTGAAAGTCGGCAACTATCCTCATTTGCGCATCGACGGCGACCTGGTGCCGCTTACCGACCAGCCGCGGGTGAACGCGGAAGATATGTTGACTATGGCGTTCAGCATGATGTCGGCGCGGCAGAAGCAGAAATTCAAAGAGACGGCCGAAATCGACATGGCGTACGGCGTGGCCGGATTGGGCCGCTTCCGTGTGAACGTGTTTCAGCAGCGCGGCAACGTGGGGCTGGTGCTGCGCGTGATTCCCACCAAGATTCGCGCTTTGGACGAACTTTATCTGCCGAAGATTGTGGAGCAGATTTGCGACATGCCACGCGGGCTGGTGCTGGTCACTGGGGTCACCGGTTCCGGCAAGTCGACCACGCTGGCGGCCATGGTAGACCGCATCAATTCGACGCGCGCCGAGCACATCATTACCATCGAAGACCCGATCGAATTTCTGCATCGCGACAAGAAGGGCTACGTCAATCAGCGGGAGATTGAAGTGGACACGCCGTCGTTTTCGTCGGCGCTGCGAGCCTCGCTGCGCCAGGATCCGGACGTGATTCTGGTGGGCGAAATGCGCGATGTGGAAACCATCAGCACCGCGCTGCACGCGGCCGAAACCGGCCACATGGTGTTTTCGACCCTGCATACGCTGGACGCGGTGGAAACCATCAACCGCATCATCGCGGTATTTTCGCCGCCGGAGCAAAAGCAGATCCGGCTGCAACTGGCGGCGGTGCTGCGCTCCATTGTCAGCCAGCGTCTGGTGAAACGCAGCGACGCGGAGGGCCGCGTACCGGCGGTGGAAGTGATGATCAACACGGCGTACATCCGGGAGTGCATTCTGGTGCCGGAAAAAACGCGAGCGGTGCGCGACGCCATTTCGGCGGGCACTTCGCAATACGGCATGCAGACTTTCGATCAGTCGCTGTGGGATCTTTTCCAGGCCGGGTTGATCTCTTACGACACGGCTCTGGAAAACGCTTCCAACGCCGACGACTTCAAACTGCGCATGCAAGGCGTCTCTTCGACCAGCGACCTCTCACGGAACGCCATGCAGGCGACCGGTTACAACGGCGACTGAACCGGCAGATTCCTCGCAGATAGAACTGTCTCGGAATGACAACTCGCTAAGAACGCATTCGCCAGAGCGAGCAATCCCAATCTCCCCGCACATGCTTTTCCCCGCAGATTGCGGTAACGTTTGACGATGGCATTCCCGCGTCCGCGCAAGACCTACACGGAAAACGAGCTGTACGAATACGCGGTCGGGGCGCTCGGGCGGCGCATGCGCACGGTCGCGGAACTGAAGCGGCTGTTGCGGCCGCGGGTGGAGGCGGAAACGGAAATCGGCCAAACACTGGTGGAGTTGGTGATCCGCCGCCTCAAAGATCAGGGATATCTCAACGACGCGAAGTACGCGGCTGCCTATTCCTCGTTCCGGCGCGATAACGAGAAGTTTGGGCGGCGGCGGGTGGTCACGGATTTGAAAACCAAAGGAGTTCACGGCGAGGTCATCGAGAAGGCCGTGGACGCGGTGTTTGAGGGTGTGAATGACGAGAAGCAGGCACGCGACTACCTGCGGCGCAAGCGTCTGCAGAAGCCGAAAGATCAGAAACAAGCCGCGCGGATTTTCCGGCAGCTGATGAGAGCGGGATTCGCGGCGAAGACCATTTTTGCCATCCTGAAGAAATGGGATGTGGATGACGAGATGCTGAGCGCGCTGGAGGAAGAAGCGGAGTGAAACGCCGGCTGAGTCGACCTCCGTTCGTTGCGTTTTGCGGGGCGAAGCGGGATACTTCAGTTACTTTCAGCCAGCGTGGAGGAGCCATGAGATTCAGATTTGCAGCAGTTTTCGCTGTCCTATTGTTCAGCGCGGCATTCGCATTCGGTCAAGGCGCGGCCGCCGATGTGGACACCGCGGCCAAGGATACCGGGCACGCCACCAAGACGGCGGCGAAAGACACCGCCAACGGCACCAAGACCGCCGCTAAGGATACGGAAAAAGCGGCGGACAAGACGGGTGCGGTATCGAAGGACGCGGCGAAAGACACGGCGCACGATAGCAAGACCGCGACCCACAAAACCGTGGCCGGAACCAAGACCGCGGCGGGCAAGACCACTGCGGTCTCGAAAGATGCCGCGAAAGACACGGCGCACGGCACCAGGACCGCCGCCAAGGATACGGACAAAGCGGCGGACAAAACGGCTACGGTAACAAAAGACGCGGCCAAAGATACCGCGCACGGCACGGAAAAAGTTGCCGACAAAACCGACAGCGCGGCCAAGAAGACGGGACACGGCATCACCAAGGGCGTGAAAGCCGTCGGTCATGACGTTAAGAAGGGTGCGGACAAGACGGTTGACGTCGTAAAGTAGGCCGCGTGAATTGATCGTTACCCGGTTGGGATTTCAGTCGTCCCTACGGGACTTGGCTTTGCTGTCATGCCCACCCAGCACCGAGGTGCTGGGCTATTGGCGGTCGGTCCCTCCGGGACCGAAAGGCCAGAATTATGCCGTTGCCGCGGCGCTCAGGTCACCCCGGGTTCTGGTCCCGCAGGGACCATCGCTAATAGCCCACCGCTTCAGCGGTGGGGAGAATGCATATGATCCAGGAGTCCCGGAGGGACCTCTGAAACGCTATCCCCATACGTATTTCTGGTCGTATTCGATTCCGTGTTTCTTCAAGATTGCCAGGAACTCGTCTTCGAAGTTCCGCTTCTTGTGATGTTCCGCTTGGCGGTTGATGTAGGCGACGGTGCCGGTTTGCTGCGAAATGCCTACGGTAAAGGCGCCGTAACCCTCCTGCCAGGCAAAATCTTCAGCCCCAGTTTCGTTCATCCATTTCGAGGAGCCCCCTTTTAACAATTGCAGGGCCTTGGCCAAGGGCATGGTCGCCGGAAGGGACAACAGGATGTGGATGTGATTTTCCGTTCCGCCGATTGCGATGGCCTTGAGTCCGTTCTTCCGAGCAATGCCGCCAAGGTAGGACCAGAGTTGGGCTTGACGCTCGCCCGCAATGAGGTTGCGGCGGAGTTTCGTCGAGAAAACACAATGAACGAGGCCGGAGACGTAGGTGTGGGACATGGGGATTCCTTTGGCTTGGATTTCAGTCGTCCCTCCGGGACTTGGCTCGATGCCAACCCCAACCCACCGCTGAAGCGGTGGGCTATTGGCGGTGGTCCCTCCGGGACCGGAGCCAGGATGACCGGAACATTGCGGTAATGCGTGATTCTGGCTTTTCGGTCCCCGAGGGACCACCGCCCAAAGCCCAGCACCTCGGTGCTGGGAGGGCGAATAAATCCGCGAAGAGTTCCGGAGGGACGGCTGAAACGCTAGCTCCATCATTGGCCGTTGTCTGTGATGCGTGAACATCGCGGCTACGCGAATGCTAGAATCGGCTTGCGCGATTTATTTCCCACGACATGCCGACTGGCTCCGAAATTCGCGAAACATTCCTGCGATTTTTTGAGGAAAAGGGACACCGGCGGGTGCACTCGTCGTCGCTGGTGCCGGCGAACGATCCCACCTTGCTGTTTACCAATGCGGGGATGAATCAGTTCAAGGATGTCTTCCTTGGCCTGGAAAAGCGGGATTACACGCGGGCGACTTCGTCGCAGAAATGCGTGCGCGCGGGTGGCAAGCATAACGACCTTGAGAATGTCGGGTTTACCAACCGGCATCACACTTTTTTTGAGATGCTGGGGAATTTTTCGTTTGGAGATTATTTCAAGAAGGATGCGATTGCCTATGCATGGGAGCTGATCACTTCGCCGGAGTGGTTTGGGATTGATAAGACGAAGCTCTACGTCACCATCTTCAACGGCGAAGGCGGGATGCAGCGCGATGCCGAAGCTTACGACCTGTGGGTGGGGCAGGGCGTGGCGAAGGATCGCATTTTTGAGGCTGGGCTGAAAGACAATTTCTGGCAGATGGGCGACACCGGGCCGTGCGGCCCGTGCAGCGAGATTCATTACGACATGGGCCCGGCGGCGTCTGATTCTGGCCACGCCAATTGCGCGTTTCCGTGCGATTGCGGGCGGTATGTAGAGATTTGGAATTTGGTGTTCATGCAGTTCAATCGGATTGGCGAGGGTGAGCAATTTCTTGACCTCGAAACCATGCAGCCGAAGTATCCGAGCTATCGGCTGGATCCGCTGCCCAAGCCTTCGATTGACACCGGGATGGGCTTGGAGCGGGTGACGGCGGTCTTGCAGGGCGTGATTTCGAACTATGGTACGGATCTTTTCGAACCTTTAAGAGAGAAAGCTAAGCAACTTGTAGGTCTGCGTAAACTCTCTGGAGTGACAGAAGACTTCAGAGAGTTTCACACCAAATCAGCCGCTTCCCTAAACGTGATCGCGGATCATTCGCGTGCGGTTTCATTTCTCATTTCAGACGGAGTAATGCCCTCAAATGAAGGTCGGGGTTATGTACTCAGAAAGATAGTCCGAAGGGCGATTACGCACGGACGACTGTTGGGGCAAACCAAGCCGTTCCTGCATGAGATGGTCTTTGCGGTTCGAGATGCCATGAGCAACGCGTATCCCGAACTGACGGAAACCGCAAATCGCGTCTCCAGGATCGTGCTTGCTGAAGAAACGAAATTTGCTCGCACTCTGAGAGACGGATTGGAGCATTTGGAACAGAATCTTCGTGATGTTGCGCTCCAGGCGCTTCGCAAAACAGGGGCCACAAGTTCAGTTTTGCAGGACGCTGAGACCCAGGATTTGGCTCATGTGATGGACCAGGTTGAGCGGTGGGGTGGCAGTGCGGTTTACCCTGGCGGACAGGCGTTCACACTCTACGACACTTTCGGGCTTCCCCGGGACTTCATCCAAGATGCCTGCCGAGATCTACGAATCGTGTTCGATCAGGCCGGTTTCGACAGCGCTATGGCCGAGCAGCGCTCTCGTGCTCGCGCTTCCTGGAAAGGCGCGGCCAAGCAGACCGCCAGTCCCGCTTACCAGCAGCTTCCGAAATCGGAGTTCGAGGGCTACCGGCAGACTCGCTCGAATGGGTGCGAAGTGCTGGCCATCATTCGCAACGGTCAGGGCGCGTCGGAACTCAAGGCTGGCGAGGAGGGCGAGGTTATTCTTGATCACACGCCGTTTTATGCGGAGTCTGGCGGGCAGGTTGGGGATCGGGGATGGTTTTACTCGGACGACCACAATACCGTCGTCGCCGAGGTGATTGGTTGCTACTACCCGATTCAGGGGGTTAGGGCGCATCAGGTCGTGGTAAAAACCCCACCCTACGAAAACCGCGTAGGGTGGGGCACCCTTCGGATTGGCGACAAGGTGGACGCTGTTGTGGATACCGACATACGCACGGCTACCATGCGCAACCACACTGCGACGCATCTGCTGCAGGCTGGGTTGCGCGAGGTTTTGGGGAAGCATGTGAAGCAGGCGGGGTCGCTGGTGGCGCCGGATCATCTGCGCTTTGACTTTTCGCACTTCACCGGGGTCGAAGACGAAGAGTTGCAGGACATTGAAGACCTGATCAACAGGGAAGTGCTGCGCAATACCAAGATTGAAGTCATCGAGAACGTGCCGATCGATGTGGCCATCAACGACTACCACGCCATGGCGCTGTTTGGGGAGAAGTATGGCGACCGGGTGCGGGTGATCAAGATTGGGGATTTTTCGACTGAGCTGTGCGGCGGGACGCATACGGCGCAGACTGGGGAAATTGGGCTGATCAAGATATTGAAAGAAGGCAGCGTGTCTTCAGGCGTGCGGCGCGTGGAGGCCGTGACTGGGGAAGGGTCGCTTCGTGAATTCCAGAAGGACCACAAGCTGGACGAGGTTGTAGCGGGGCTAGTGACGCTTTCTAAACCCACCCTTTCTAAACCCACCCTTTCGCAAAGAACGCGAAAGGATGGGGCACCCACAGGCGAGGATGGGGCACCCACGGAGTTTTCTCCTGCGGAGGCTTTGAAAGCTGAGCTGGAGAAGAAGGACGCGGAGATCAAGCGGCTGGGGCGGGAACTTGATCAGGCGCGGATGAAGTCGGCGTCGTCGGGGACGGCGAACATCGGCGACAAGATTCGGGACATTCGCGGCGTGAAGGTGCTGGCGCATCGCGCGGACAATTTGGAGCGGGCGCAGATGCGGACGTTGGTGGATCAGCTGCGCGATAAGATTGGTTCGGGGGTGGTGGTGCTGGGGTCGGCGAGCAATGGGAATGTTTCGCTGATTGTCGGCGTGACCAAGGATCTCACCTCGAAGATTCAGGCTGGGAAGGTCATTGGGCCGGTGGCGCAGAAAGTTGGCGGCAAGGGCGGGGGGCGGCCGGATTTGGCGGAAGCTGGCGGGAAAGACGCTTCGGCACTGGATGCGGCCCTGGATGGGGCTTATGGGGTGGTGGAGGGTCTGCTGGGGTAGTCTGTGTGGGTCGGACACTCTTGTCCGACGCTTTTTGATCTTGATTTCAGCTTGCGGTTGCAATGCTTCTCGTGGGAAACCAAACAAAGTCAAAAGCAGCGGACAGGAGTGTCCGCTCTACATCAACTGCCGGGCTGCGCCTGGCCGGACAGCCGGGGGCGGCTGTCCCCACGCTAGCTCCTCCACTTCAGCGTGACCGGTCCGGCTAGCGGGTGCTTCATTTCTGATCCTGTCTTCTTGGCTTCCAGGTGCGCGGCTTTCAGGGCGAAATACCACTTCGCGGGGCGGTCTGCGTCGTCGATCAGCATGAGGTGTGGATTGTGTTTTAGGCCTTCGGCTTGCAGTTCCATGGTGCGGCGGTCTTGTTCGACGAATTTCGCGAACACGAACTTCAGCAGGGAGGGCGCAAACGGAAACCACGAAAAGATGTTCCAGCAGGCAACCACGTCGATGCGGCAGTGGTTGCGGGTGATCGGGGTCACGGTGGTTAGCGACGAAAACCAGAACTTGCCCACGCGGATCGTCTCCAGCCTCAGGTTGGGCAGAACGAAGTCAATCGTCGTGGTCACCGAATCCCCCTTGGCATAAAACTTCAGCAACTTGTAGGGAGCGCTGTTGGAGCTGGGGGTATGCGCGCTCATGCGGAAGCCGTTGGGGATGGGCTCGAAGTGTTTTTGCTTTTCGTGGATGCTCTCGCGCTTGCGCCACCACCAGGATTGATGCACGAAGGGGCCGTGCGCGGGGTCCATCAGGCCGATGATGCCGTGGTCCACGTTGACAGGCATTTCGGCGGTGAGGTAGGCGGTCTTGAAACTGTCACTGAACTTCGGGACTTGCGGGGCGGGAAATGGCGGCTCGGCGGTTTTGGTGAAACCCGCTCCTGGCGCGGTCGGTTCGGGGATGAAGACCCAGAGGAAACTGTCGTGCTCCTCACAGGGGTAGCTGCCGGCGTAGATGCGGTCGAAGCGGAGCTTTTGGTCTTTGATCTGGCCATCGGTCAATGAGGGGATGAGCTGACATTGGCCTGAGTGGGCATCGAAGCGCCAGCCGTGGTAGCTGCATTCGAGCTGTTGGCCGTCGAACTGGCCGCAGGAGAGTGGCATGCCGCGGTGCGGGCAAGCGTCGTGGAGAGCGAAGGGGCGTTTCTGGCGGTCACGGCCGATGACTAGCGGGATCTCGAGCAGCGTGGCTTTGTGCAGTTGGCTTCCGCGGATTTGGTCGCTGGGCAGTGCGCGATACCAGAAGCCGTGGAGCATTAGGGCGTCGGGGATTTGGCGTTGGGGGGATTCTGGTTCAGTCATGGGAACCGGCCAGCGTAACATAGGGGCTTTCAGGAAGGTTGAGAGATCTCCGCGGAACCGACCGCGAACTTGGAGGGTAGGGATGCTTCGACTCCGCCGTGGCTTCGCTCCGCTTGGCGCGACTACGCTCAGCACGACAATTATTATATTTATCAATCACTTGCGCGGATTACCACCGTGGTTCAATGACCTCTTGTCAGATTGCCCAGCACCCCGCCGCAGCCTATAATCGACTTACTCTGGCAGTAAGGTTCTCCGTCAGGTTCCGGGTAGATAGCAGCGGGGGTTTGTGTGCCTCCGCGAAGGAGAAGCTGGTACCCGGCTATGCGAAAGCGCCTGCAACTCGCCCTGATGGCAAGTCCTGTAATCGCGACCTTCCTTTCTCTCACCACGCCATACGTGCAGGCAGAGGCCGGCTCCGGCGACGTGTCCGGATCCATTACCACCAGCACCGACGATAGCGGCCGCAGGGTGTTTGTGAACGACTACGCTCCGGCGGCCCCTGCTCGAACCCGGCAGGCGGCGGCATCCCAGAGCCAGCGCAGTTCGCTGGTTTACTGGAGCGTGATCGAGCATCGCTGGAAGCCGGTGCCGCGGGCAAACTACCGGGCGGCGCGCTCGGCGGCGGCGGAGGTGGATCAGTTGTTGGGGAAAACGTCGTCCGCGACGTCGCAGTCGCAGTCTTTTGATCTCACGCGCAAGAACCTGACCCAAGAAGAAATTGACGCGGCGATCGACAAGTCGGCAGCGGAACACAATGTGGATCCCAACCTGGTGCGAGCGGTGATCAAGGTGGAATCCAACTTCAACCCTAACGCGGTATCGCGCAAGGGAGCGATGGGGCTGATGCAGCTGATGCCGCAGACGGCAAGGCAGCTGAACGTGACTAATCCCTTTGACCCGGAGCAGAACATCGACGCGGGCGTGCGGCACCTCAAGAAGCTGATGGAAAGCTATGGAGGCGACGTGCGGCTCAGTCTGGCGGCTTACAACGCGGGAGCGGGAGCGGTGGCTCGCAGCGCGGGTGTTCCGAGGATTGCGGAGACTCGCGCGTACGTGAAGCGGATCACGCAGCTGTATAACGGCGGGGCGGGGTCGGACTGGCACATTTTAGGCGGTGCGGCGCATGAGCCTATCCGAGTGCAGCGGGATGCGCAGGGCTTTTTGTATTTCAGCAACACCGACTGAGGGAGGTTCCCTCGGCGGCAGAGCGGTCCTGAGAGATTGGTAGCGATTACAGGCCCAGGAAATTGAAAAACTCATATTCAAGCCAACGCGGGTGGCGCTGGAGTGCGGCTCTGTTTCTGCTGATGCTGGCGGCAACGCCGTCGCTGGGCAGCCGGCGCAGGTCTGAGGATTGGGCGGCGCAGCAATTCGACAAAGCGGAACGCATGCGGGAGGCGCTGAACGGGCGTCCGGCCAAAGATCGCACGCGCCACGATTATCAGCAGGCCATTGAAGCTTACCGGAGCGTGTACTTCGCCGCGCCGACTTCCACCAAGGCCGACCCCAGCGTGGTGGCGGTAGCCGAGTTGATGGTGGAGATGGGCCGGCGGTTTGACGACAACGACATTCTGCTGAAGGCAATCAAGCAATATCAGTTCCTGCGCCGCGAGTATCCCGGCAGCAAGTACCGCTTCGACGCCTTGTTTACGATTGGGGAAATCTACCAGGACGACCTGGAGGATGCCTCCGACTCGCGCGCCGCGTTTCAAGAATTCCTGCGGCGCTATCCGCGGAACCACCTGGCGGATGACGCGCGCAAGGCGTTGCAGCAAGAAGACGAGAAGCAACAAGCCGCTCTGAACAGCAGCGTGAAGCAGGCGGATCAGGACTCCGCCGCGAGCGATGGAGATGCGAGCCCGGTGAAATTGAACCCGGCGAAAGATGCCAGCGAGGCTGGTGGGGAGAAAGACAAGGCCGCGAGCCTGCCGCGGGTGACCGGCATTCGCCATTGGTCCACGCCCGATTACACGCGAGTGGCGATTGACCTGGAGCAGAGCGTCCAGTTCGAGTCGCAGCGGATCGCCCACCCCGACCGGATTTTCTTTGACCTGGCCGACACCAAGCTGGCCTCGACTTTGGTGGGTAAGACTTTCGATGTGGACGATGGATTCCTGAAGAAGATCCGGGTGGCGCAGTTTGCGGCACAACAGACCCGCGTGGTGCTGGAAGTCGATAGCCTGTTGGATTACAACGCGTTCCTCTTGCCCAACCCGCCACGGCTGATTATCGATATTCATGGTGTGGATAGGCACGGCAGGGCCGCGCGCGACAATGATGCCCAAGGTAAGCGGGAGAGCGAAGCTTCCGCCAACGATGACGACTCGACGACTGCGCCCGATGTCGTGCGGAAAGTCACGACACCCGTGACTGGTCCCGCGTTGACCCGAATAGGACCGGCGCCTGGGGCCGCAGCCGCCAAAGATACGCAACCGGCTTCGCGTCCAGTCAAGAACAACAAGAAGAAGATTGTGGAAGCGGACGCCAGCGATAACGATGACGACGATTCCGGCTCAACACCGGCGGCAGACACCCCCGCGGCAGATTCCGGAACCGGCACGGCCGCGCCGCGCTCCAAACTCCGCGCGTCGAAGAGCGTGCATGAAGCGCGGCCGACGGCGAATGGAGATCGCTCGCTGATTCGCGCCCTGGGATTGAAGATCGGCAAGATTGTGATCGATCCGGGCCACGGCGGCTACGACACGGGCACGATCGGGCCGAACGGCCTCCGCGAAAAGGACCTGGTGCTGGATGTTTCCAAGCGGCTGGGCAAGCTGCTGGAGACCCGGCTAGGCGCGGAGGTGGACTACACGCGGCGGGATGACACTTTCATTCCGCTGGAAACGCGCACCGCCATTGCCAATCAGGATCAGGCGGATTTGTTCATCTCGGTGCACGCGAATTCCAGCAGCGACCCGGACGCGCGCGGGGTGGAGACCTATTACTTGAACTTTTCCTCTTCGCCGGACGCCTTGGAAGTGGCGGCGCGGGAGAACGCGGTTTCGGAGAAATCGATTCACGAGCTGCAAGACCTGGTGAAGAAGATCGCGCTCAAGGAAAAGATCGACGAATCGCGCGAGTTCGCCTCCGACGTGGAGAGCGCGATGCACAGCGGGCTGGTGACGAAAAGCCCAGGCATGCGCGACCGGGGAGTAAAGAAGGCGCCGTTCATTGTGCTGATTGGGGCGAATATGCCGTCGATTTTGGCGGAGATTTCGTTTGTCAGCAACCCGGACGACGAACGCCGCCTGGAAACTTCCGCCTACCGGCAGCGGATTGCGGAATCGCTCTATCAAGGGATTGCGAAGTATGTGAGCGGGCTGAGCGGGGTGAACGTGGCCAGCCAGATTAGCAAGGGCGCGGGGCAGTAAAGGTAGCCGTGCTCATCCCCAATCTGCGATGAATGTGTGGAGCGGACACTCTTGTCCGCTGCACTTGAAGTTGTTGTTACTGTTACCCTTCGTACGCCCCGAAGGACTACTTCTGCGACAAGCAAGAACCAACTGCAAAAGCAGCGGACAAGAGTGTCCGCTCCACACAACTCCCTGGAAACTTTCTTCCTCGCTCTGTAGTCTAATGTGAGAGTGGAAGTGTCTTCGGCTCCTATGCGGGTTTTTCGGTTCAGATTGATAGCGTCCCTACTGGTGTTGGCGTCCTCTGCGGCGTACGCGGGCGAGGGCGCCCGCGCCACAACACCCGCTCCAATTCTCCCTAAGGCATTTGGGGGATGGCAGTTGTCGGGGACGGCGCAAACCAGCCCGGACGCCACCGTGGCTGACCCGGTGAATGCGGCTCTGCTCAAGGAATACGGATTTACCGATTTCGCCTCCGCCACTTACCTGCGCGACGATGGCCGCAAAGTGACCATCAAAGCCGCGCGCTTTGCCGACGCCAGCGGCGCCTATGGGGCCTTCAACTACTACAAAGTGCCTCCGATGGTGAGGGAGGAGATTGGCGACCAGGGCGCGTCGCTGAACGAGCGCGTCTTGTTTTATCGCGGGAATATCCTGGTGGACGCGGTTTTCCAGAGGCTTACCGCCATGTCGGCAGCGGAACTGCGCGAGTTGGCCGACGACCTTCCCCGGCCGGCGGGCAACGCGGCAGCGCTGCCCGGACTGCGCGAGTATCTCCCACGGCAGGGATATGTCAAGGACACCGCAAAATACGTGGTTGGACCGGTCGCGCTGGAAAAAGTGGGTGCGCCGCTTTCCGCTGAGCTGGTGGATTTCGGCCGCGGCGCCGAAGTTGCGCTGGCTAACTACGATACCGCCGGTGGCGAAGCCATGTTAATGCTGATCGAGTACCCCACGCCGCAAATTGCCGCCGATGCCTTGAAACGGATCGATGCGGACGCGGCGCAGAAGACGACGCCCGCGCAAGCGAACCAGCCATCCTCGGCAAACGCAAGTCCGATCTACGACAAGCGCACCGGGCCCATCGTCGCCGTTGCAAGCGGAGCCATTTCGGCGGATGAAGCGAAGTCTCTGCTGGCTTCGGTGAATTACGACGCCAACGTTACCTGGAACCAGAACACTTACTTCAGTAAGAAAGACAACATCGCCAACCTGCTGGTGAACGCAATTATTCTGTGCGCGATCATTGGCGGGCTGGCCATTGTGGCGGGAATCGCGTTTGGCGGGGTGCGCGTGCTCATTCGGCAACTGCTTCCCGAGCAGGTTTTGCAGCGCCGGGAGGAGATGGAGTTCATATGCCTGCACCTGTCCGACCGGCGGAGCGAAACCCCCAGTTCCGACGTAAGCTCATCAATCAAAGCGCTTTAGTCTCCGAAAACCGGCTTTTGTCTCAAGATGGGCCAATTCCGGGCACTGTTGACGATTTTTATATGTTGTTGAAAACAAAGCCATTTATTTCTGAGAAATCCCTTGACACCCCCCTTTTTCGACTTCTAAGATTTCGCCAGAAAGTTTTGACGGCAATAAACCTCCGTTGGAACTATTCTCCCTTGAAAGAGAAGGCCGCCTTTGCCGGGCGGCCTTTTCGTTTTGTGAGCGTATGCTCCGGATGTTGCGCCGTGAATTTCATTCCGAGGGAACGGCTGAGGGTCGCGGTTCGTAGTGAATGTTGAAAACGATTGAGAGGTTGAGGAAGGGCGATTCAGTATCGGGATATGCAGTCATTTCGAGCGGAGAAATCTGGTTTTTGGAGAGCAAAGCGCGGATAGGTTCTCGCTGGCTCAGCGGCACGACCGGAGGGCGTGCTCTTACCGAAACCGCGGCTAATTGCATTCGAAAGGCGCGAGGGAGTGCGGAAAAACTCTGGGCTGGGTGGGGAACGCTTCCCGCGATGAGAACTTCAGTCGTCCCCTCCCGGGACTGGCTCATCTTTCCCGCTTTTCCCAGCGCCGAAGGCGCTGGGCTATTATCGATGGCCCCTTCGGGGCCGGAGCTTGCGCGATTTGCTTCACCGCGATAGCCGGCAGTCCTGGCCTCACGCACACGCTTCTGGCGCTGCCATAAAGGCCTCCCGCGCGGCCCCAATCCTCTCCCGATCGAATCTCATCTAATAGGGGCGTTCCGAAGTTCGCGGAATAGCTTCTGTTGTGAAAGGGTATGGCCAAATCCGGTGAGGTCAAGAATCGCTATCTTCGTTGCCATCGTGCAGTCGGTTTTGCTTTTGGCCCATTGGTTTCTATACGAAACCTGGACGTCGTTCTGGGTAACTGCCGACCCGCCGGGAATTTCCACATGGCAGATTGCTCTGGCGGTGATGGCGGTCAGTTTCATCGCCGCGTCATTGCTGGCTTGGCGTTATTCGAATGTCGTGGTGCGGGTTTTGTACAAGATTTCGGCGGTGTGGCTGGGGATGTTGAGTTTCTTCTTTCTGGCGGCCTGCGCTTGCTGGGTGGTGTATGGCGGAGCGCGAGTTCTTGGGTTGCGCCCAGATCGGCGAATGCTGGCGGCGGGGCTTTTTGGGCTGGCTCTGCTGGCGAGTCTCTACGGGATAGTCAATGCCGCTTGGACACGGGTGAAGCGCATTACGGTCAAATTGCCGAACCTGCCGGAATCCTGGCGGGGGCGGGTAGCGGCGCTGGTCAGCGATACTCATCTGGGGCATGTGCGCGGCATTCGGTTCATGCGGCGCATCGTTAGGATGCTCGGCCGGTTGCGGCCGGACATCGTCTTCATTGCCGGCGACATGTATGACGGCACCGCAGTCGACGCGGATATGCTCGCCGTGCCTTGGGCCGAGCTTTCCGCTCCGCTGGGGACGTATTTCGTGACCGGCAATCATGAGGAGTTTACCGATCCCACGAAATACCTAAATGCCGTGAGGGGCGCCGGCGTGCGTGTGCTGAACAACGAGAAGGTGATGGTGGACGGCATGCAGCTTGTTGGCGTGCATTTTCGAGACTCGGCCAAGGACGATCGCTTGCGAACGGTTCTGCGCCGGGCTGGGGTGGATCGCGACCAGGCCAGCATCCTGCTCACGCATACGCCCGACCGGGTGAAGATTGCGGAGGAAGAAGGCGTCTCGCTGCAGCTTTCCGGGCACACCCACGGCGGCCAGTTCGTGCCCTTTAGCTGGATTACCTCCCGCATCTACGGCAAGTTCGTTTACGGATTGCAGCGCCTGGGCAACCTCTTGGTCTATACCTCCTACGGCGCGGGCACATGGGGTCCGCCGCTGCGGGTGGGGACTTGGCCGGAGATTGTGCTGATTCGGTTCGAATAATGCTTGAGAGGGACAGCGGAGGGCGGCTGCCTGGCGGAGCGAAAGCTCGAAATCGGCACCATCGTACAGCTTCCCCGCTGTATGCAAGTTTAGAAGAAATAGGAGAAGCTCCAGGCTCTCTCTTTGATCGACTGTTTTAGGGCCTAAGGGCTATCTCCTCCAACTTTCCGGAACGGTTCCTGACCAGACGACCATACAGTGGCTTACCGTCGTCGGTGACATAGTTACCTCTGGGGCGCGCATCAGGGTCCACCAGCCCTTGTTCTTTGAGTTTCTGACCGAAGAGATTAACCGCGTAGCCGTTGGCGAAGGGAATCACGCCCGGAGCATTTTTAAAGGCGTCGAAATCGAAATTGGGGCTACTCGTGATGTCACCAGGTCCTGTCAGATCCAACTTTCCGATCACAGTAGTACGAGGAGTCCATATCACGCCTGAAATAGCGGGGGAAGCCGAGAGCATTCTGCCGGTCGTGACGTCCTGGTTCCTCTCCTGCCATATGGCTCCCCCGGTTGCGATCTTGCCGTCCGTTGCGGGAATTTCACAAGAAGCCATGAAGGCGTCACCCTCGCGCTCCAACATGAACACGCTCGTACCTTCAACAGTAAATTGACCGCTGAGTTGGGGCGGCGGCGGTCCGTTGGCGTCCTGCGATTCTCCGTTCTGCCATTCTTTGACCCTCGCCGTCACATCAGATTGAGCGAGAAGGGCTGGCGGGAACGGGGAAACCATTGAACCCCCTGCATTGCCCGGTTACGCAATTCTTGCACCAAAGGGTCCAACGGCAGAGCAGAACAGCGTACGCCGGCATCCTTATCCTCGACCGCAATCTTCGCTCGCAAGGACTGGTCGGTCAGCTTGGCCACGGCAGCGGCGCGTACGGAGGCATTCTCGTCCCCCAGCGCAACCTTCGCCAGCACAGCCTGATCGGTCAGCTGCGCAACGGCAGCGCTGCGGACGCTGGCATCTTTATCCTCGACCGCAATCTTCGCCAGCTCGCTGCAAGCCTTGTGCTTGCCCGCACCGCACTGGGACGCCAGCGTGCCCACATTACTAACGTCGGTTGCCGTAAGCTGCGTGGGGATAATGCAGACCAACGCGACCATCATGACCAACGCGGCCGCGGCGCGACGGGAGGTCGGAGAAAGGTGGAGTTGGCTAAAGAAAAAGTGAGTGCTATTTATCTGGAATCTCCATTTTGAAAACAAATTCGCGGCAATTGTATTCCCGTTGCCGCGAATTGCAAGACCAAGGCGGCGGGCGGGCCGAGGGCGGCTGTCCCCACGTGAGGATTTGGTAAACTAGACCACGCCCACCGAAAGCCGACGTAGCTCAGTTGGTAGAGCAGCCGATTCGTAATCGGCAGGTCATCGGTTCAAGTCCGATCGTCGGCTCCAGATTCCTTTCTTCGCGGTACGCTGGCCGAAGGAACTTCTCTGTTGTGCCGGCAAGAAGCAGATTCCCTTCGGCTCCGCTCAGGGCAGGCTCTCGCCGATAAGGCTGGCTCGGAATGACAATGGTTTGGTTCAGGCTTCAGTCTTCAGTCTTCAGTCTTTAATCTTTGCTGGGCTTTCTTGGCGTCAGGCCGCAGGCTTGCTTCACGCGGCTGAGGTCCAAACCCGCGGGCGAGAACTCGGCGATTTCGGAGCCGTCGCGGCCGGTGAGTTTCACGTTGAAGATCTGCGCGCCGATCAAGCCGCGGGTGGTGCCTTTGTCCATCTGGAGGAAGCGGTCGCGCATCCAGTTCCAGCCTTTGTAGCCATGCGCGTCGTCGATGCGAACTTCGACCTCGAGCTGCGGCTGTCCCCAAAAACCGGGACGGTTGGGCGGGCCGAGGCGAATACCGGGATTGAAATCGGCGTAGTTGTACTTGCCATCGGTGCAGACCAGTTCGACGCGCGGTTTGTAGCTCGGGTCCTCGCTCAGGTAATTGTTCGCCAGCAGCTCAAAGCGGACTTTCTTGGCCGCGGTCATGGGGTCTTCGACGCGGAATTCCATCCAGTTACCGCCGGCGCTGACGCCGTTTTCTTGCCCGGTCGCGCTCATGCTGCGTGGGTTTGGATTCATGGGGCGGTTTGGATTCGCGGGCGCATACTGGGCGCTGGCCGGCAGCGCCGTCGCGCAAATTAGTAAAAAGCCTGCAAAAAACGCCATCGTGGCCCGAGCCCGACGGCCTCCGCTGCGTAAGAATTGCGATGCTTTCAAGGGGTTTCCTCCCAACAGGATATCGCTACTATGTTGAACCCGGAATGGGGGAAAGAGTTGCTCCAAGTTTGACCGCTACCCGATTAAGTGTGGCGCGGCCAGGCTGATGAATTCTCTGGGAGTTATGACCTTGGTCTTCTTCCAAAACCTTGGGAAATGCTTCTGATTGCCGGTAACCAAATAGTCGGCGCGCGCGGCATCGGCACACTCCAGAAACATGTTGTCATCTGGGTCTGACGCAACCTCGAGGTGCCGCGACGGAATAACGGAATAGCTGTTGTTCCTGATGACTTGCAGCATCTGATGGCGCAGGCCCTTGCGAATGCGCAGTTCCGGCCGGGCAAGCACTTCGCTGTATTCCTCCAGGATGGCTCGCGAGACGTAAAGCCGGGCCGGTTTGGTGGTTGCAATCAGCAAGGCCGTGCGTTGCAGTCCGTCCGGCTTGAGGGCGGCGGAAACCACCACATTGGTATCGACGACCAGACGGAGCGGGAGCATTACCGCTTAGGCTTCCGGGACCTAGTGGCTTTGATGATCCGGTCGATCTGGCGTGAGGTCAGCTTACTGGTGCCGTTCCGCTCCGACTCCTCGCCGATAACTCGCAAGACCTCGGGCTCTGGCGCAGCCAGCTTGACGTAGTCGCGGATGCTGAGGAGCACGGCTTTGGGCGTTCCCCGCTTCTCGATGATGAGGGAGCGGCGCTCGTCATCGACGCGACGGAGCAGCTTTCCGAAATTCGCCCTGGCGCGCAGGGCGGAAACTACTATGGCGCCGTTGCTTGGAGCCGTGGTTGCCATGAACTCTCCATTTCAGCTATCTGAACTGTACAGTTCGACGATATCGAAATCAAGTGCCCAACGCCGGGGACTCCCGTCCCCGAGCTCTATGGCGTACCGGGGTTCCCCGCACTCCCGGACATCAATCCGCGGCAATGGCGGGCGATCTGTAGTTCTTCTTGCGCGGCTACAATCTGAATCTTGTCCGCGGTGATGCCGATGGATTCCAGGCCGTTTGTGGCGATGGAGCGAACGTAGTCGCTGTGCTCGCCGATGCCGCCGGTAAAGACGACGAGATCGGCGCCGCCGAGCAGCGCGGCGTAGGCGCCGATGACTTTGCGCACGGCGACGGCGAAAACCTCCAGGGCGAGAGCGGCGTGTGGGTCGCCCGAATGGGCGCGTGCTTCGAGCGCTTTCACATCGCTTTCCCCGGAAGAGAGGCCGAACAGGCCGCTTTGATGGTTGAGCAAGTCTTCCAGTTCGTCGGCGCCCAGTTTCTGGTTGCGCATGAGGAAGAGCACGACGCCGGGGTCGAGGTCACCGGAACGGGTTCCCATGGGGATGCCGCCGGCCGGGGTCAGGCCCATGGTGGTATCGACCGACAGTCCCTGGCGCAGAGCGCATAGACTCGCGCCATTGCCGAGGTGGGCGAAGATGGCTCGTTCGGGAATCTGCGAGCCGAAGTGCCGCACCAGCGACTCGTAGGAGAGCCCGTGGAAGCCGTAACGGCGAATGCCGGCATCGAAGTAACGCTGCGGGAGGGGCAGATGCGACGCGATTTCTGGGAGGGTGCGATGAAAGGCATCGTCGAAGCAGGCGAAATGCTGCGCCGAGGGAAAGATCGACTGCGCGGACGCGATAAGCGTGAGCGCCTGTGGGATGTGCAAGGGCGCGAAATGCGTGGCCGCGCGCAATTGGTCCAAAACCTGTGGGGTGATGAGCTGGTGAGTCTGGAGATGGGGGCCTCCGTGCACCACGCGATGGCCTACGGCCACCGGCAGGTGGTGAATATGTTCCCGCAGAGCAGTGGCGAGAGTGGCAAGGGCGTCGCTTTGCGATTCATGAATACACTCGCGCGCGACCAGCGATTTTCCATGCGACGAACGAATGTGCAAGCTGCCGTTGCCGCGCCCAATGCCCTCGGCGCTTCCCGCCAGCATCGCCTCTTCATCGTCCGCGCCACGGCAATAGACGCCGAATTTCAGCGACGAGGAGCCGCTGTTCAGCGCGAGAATCAGATCGTCTTTTGCGGGAAACGCTTCCGCCATGCCTATCCTGGCCATTTCCAGTTGCGAATCTCTTCTTTGTCGATGCCTTCGGTGTGAGCGTAGTTGATGCTTTCGATGATTTGGTCCTTCAGCCATTCCTTGACGTGCGCGCCAATCGGCCCCAGGCGTGGAACGCGGTCAATGACATCGATCGCCAGATTGAAGCGATCCACCTGATTCAGAATGGCGAGTTCGAGGGGGGTATTGATGTTGCCTTTTTCCTTGTATCCGCGCACGTGAATGTTGTCATGATTCTTACGCCGGTAGCTGAGCTTGTGGATGAGCGACGCATAGGAATGGAAGTTGAAGATGACCGGCTTATTGGTGGTGAAAAGAGAATCGAAATCGCGGTCGGAGAGTCCGTGCGGGTGTTCGGTTTCCGGCATCAGGCGGAAGAGGTCGACGACGTTCACGAAGCGAAGCTTTAAGTCCGGGAAGTTCTTTTTCAGGATGGCGGCGGCTGCGACCGCCTCCATGGTCGGGATGTCGCCGGCGCAAGCCAACACGACGTCGGGATCCTGGCAGTCGTCGGTGGAGGCCCAGTCCCAGATGCCGATGCCCTTGGTGCAGTGTTCCACGGCTTGCTCCATGGTGAGGTATTGCAGGTGGTCCTGCTTGTCGGCGACGATCACGTTGACGTAATCGCGCGAGCGCAGGCAATGATCGGCCACGCTGAGCAGGCAGTTCGCGTCGGGCGGCAAGTAGATGCGCACGACTTCCGGGCTCTTGTTGGTGACCACGTCGAGAAAGCCGGGGTCCTGGTGAGTGAAGCCGTTGTGATCCTGCCGCCAGACCAACGACGTGATCAGGAGGTTGATCGATGGCACGGGGGCGCGCCAATCCAGTTCTAGCTTTGATCTTCTCCAGCCATTTAGCGTGCTGGTTGAACATGGAATCGATGATGTGGACGAAGGCTTCGTAACTTGAAAAAAGGCCGTGACGGCCGGTAAGCACGTAGCCTTCGAACCAGCCTTCGAGAGTGTGCTCGCTGAGCATCTCCATGACGCGGCCGAAGACGTCGAGTTCGCCGCCGTCAGTGTCTTCCGGCTTGAATTCGGCAAGCCAGGTTTTTTTCGAAGCGTCGTAGATCGCGGTGAGCCGGTTGGAGGCGGTTTCGTCGGGTCCAAAAACGCGGAAGCTGGTCATGTTGCGGCGCATCACCTCGGCCAAAAAGTGGGCGAGCACGTCGGTGGGGGGAGCGTAGGTGAAAGCCGGAGCCTTCACGTTGACGGCATAGCTGCGGAAGTCCGGCAGCTCCAGTTCCTTGCGCAGCAAGCCGCCGTTGGCGTGCGGGTTGGCGGAAATGCGGCGCGCGCCGGAGGGCGCAAGTTCCTGTAGGTCGGGTACGAGAGTTCCCTTGGCGTCGAATAGCTCTTCGGGCTTGTAGCTGCGCATCCAGTCTTCCACGATTTGCAGACTCCGCTTATTGGTAGCCGGATCGGACACCGGAACCTGGTGCGCGCGCCAGGACCCCTCGACCTTGTGGCCGTCTACCTCTTTGGGCCCGGTCCATCCTTTGGGAGAGGCAAGTACGATCATGGGCCAGCGAGGGCGCGCGGTGTCGCCTGTGGAGCGGGCGTGTTGCTGGATTGAGCGAATTTCGGTGATGCATTGCTCCATGGTCGAAGCCATTTGCTGGTGCATCGCAGGTGGGTCGTCGCCTTCGACAAAATAGGGTTTGTGGCCGTATCCGGTCAGCAGCGCCACCAGCTCTTCCCGAGGGATGCGGGCCGAGATGGTGGGATTTGCGATCTTGTAGCCATTCATATGGAGTATCGGCAGAACGGCCCCGTCGCGAATCGGATTCAGGAACTTGTTGGAGTGCCAGGAAGTCGCGAGCGGACCAGTCTCGGCCTCGCCATCGCCGATTACGACGGCGACGATGAGATCGGGATTGTCGAACGCCGCTCCATATCCGTGGGAAAGCGAGTAGCCAAGTTCGCCGCCTTCGTGAATCGAGCCGGGCGTCTCTGGCGTGCAGTGCGAGCCGATTCCGCCAGGAAAGGAAAACTGCTTGAAGAACTTGAGCATGCCCGCTTCATCGCGGCTCTTGTCCGGATAAATTTCGGAATAGTGACCCTCGAGATAACAGTTGGCGAGCGTGGCCGGCGCGCCGTGACCGGGGCCGGCGATGTAAATGACATTAAGATCGTACTTCTTGATGAGCCGGTTGAGATGAACCCAAACCAGGGACTGGCCGGGATCGGAACCCCAGTGGCCAAGCAGCCGATTCTTGATGTGCTCCGGCTTGAGCGGCTCGCGCAGCAAGGGATTGGCGCGGAGATAGATCATGCCGGCCGCAAGATAATTGCAGGCTCGCCAGTAGGCATCTATCTTTCTTAGTTCTTCGGGCGAAAGGGGCGTGGGGAACTCCTCGGGCGAATGGGAAGCGGGGACCTCGGTTATGCCAGCCATGAATGCTCTCCCGGAATTTGGACGTCAGGTCTTGGATGCGGGCGTCAGGCTGTCCGAAGCCCTTTTCTAGAGCCTAAACCTTCCGGCAGGGGTGAATTATCCACAGCCTGCCGGGCTTCGCTTCCTCACTAGAGGGGGAGCGGCGAGACTGATCAATTCGCGAGGAGTTATGACTCTAGTCCTCTTCCAAAAACCTAGGGAAGTGCTTTTGATTGCCGGTAACCATTCACGATGGACGATAATAGATCAATCCAGCTCCGGGGTGTCCCTTACGCGCTGCCGGCCAACCTGCCACGATCCACGTCATGGACGAATCCAGAAACGAAAGCCAGCAGAAGCAATCCCAGGCCAATCCCAAGCAGAGACCAGCAAATGTGAAGCGCCAGTTTCGGGTCATGCACGCCCGGCACGTAGCCAGACACCGCAATCTCAAGGGCGATCAGGGCTAGCAGGGTAAAGGCGATCAGGAGCCATAGCCATAAAGGCTCTAGCGCGGCGCGAACGCCTTCCGGGAAAGCCGAACGCAACCAGACCACCGGTTTATTGATGCGCGTGGAGACCGCCCAGGCCAGAGTGAAAAAAAGGACTTGCGCGATGCCGCCGCCCACCAGAAAAAGCAAGATGAATAAAAGCAGAAAGATCAGACTGCCATGCTTCTTGTGAACAAACTTTAGCGACCACACAATGATCAGGACGCCGACCGTCATCGCGGCGATTCCGCTTATCAGGAAGTTCGGGATCAGCGTGAAAGCCTCTTCGGTTCCGTAGATCCACATCCGGTTTTGCTTGCCGATGGCCTGCACGATCAGGCCGCGAGTTGGCGTGTTCCCCTGCAGGGCCTCAAAGAAGCCGTGATTCATGCCGGAAATTGCAAAAAGAACTCCAAGCGTGGATACGATTGCTCTGGTTGCGTTGATCTCTCGCCAGAATGCGTTGCGGCTTTGCTTCAAGTCTGCATCCCTGACCTGGTTCACCTATCGGCTTGTGCCTCTCTTACACGAGGATGTAATCGACAATTCCCAGCGTGCCTTCATGCTCTTAGCGATGCGGGCGCCCCACGCATCGATGCTATCTTGGGGGAATCGATCTGCCTATCGATTTCACCCGCAATTCCAGCCACGAGTGCCAACAGAAAGGATCCTAGGAGCGGGTAACAAAGAATGAGGTTCAGGTTTGCGAGAGTTAGGCTCGGGTCATTCTTCACGCCAAAGATACGCCCGACGATAAATTCAACGGGCACCCAGAGCAGGGCAAAGCCGAAAAACCATGGCCATGACTTTGCAAGTAACCGTCTCAGGTTGGCGGGGAGATGAGTGCGCCACCAGGTTAACGGCCTATTGATCGCAGTCCCGGCAATGGAAGCCGTGATCAAAAGCGTCATAGGTCCGAATCCTCCCCCAACAAGGAGGAGGATGATGGAAAGCAGAAACAAGACCCCGCCGCCGTGTTTCTTCTGGACGAACCCAGCGGCCCAGATCAGGACTGACAGCCCGCAAACGATCGCAAGCACTCCAGTGAGCAAGAAGTTTGGGACAATGGTCAGGGCGGGCTCGTGGCCGAAGGGGAACGGCAGTTCCGACCGACTGGCGAGTATCCTCACGCCATGCGGCGCGACACTTCCCTGGAGCGTTTCAAAGTATCCGTGTTCGATGCCGAGCAGCCCTGCATAAACGCCGAATACCGAGGCTACTGCTCTGAGCGGGCTGATCTTATGCCAGATCATTTTGGCCTGTGCGATCCGGATCATCGTGGTACCAGCGGGAATCCGGCCACGCCATGGGACTATGGGAAATCCAATAACACAAGGGTCAGAATGAGTCTGTGCGTCGAGTCACAGCGAACGGCAGGAAGCGCCGTCGTCGCCGAGCATTTCTAGATCATCGGCATAGCCACCCTTCGGGTTGGCCGTGAATTTCCGCTGTGATAGCATCCATGGCTTTGGTGGGCTGCCCAACTCCGGGCGATCTCCTGTCCTCTAACATTCTTGCGGCCTACCGGAGTTCCAGCCCTCCCGGTCGTGGCAAGCGAATCCACGTATTATTGTTTCCGCAAGGCAAGAAGCGGATTCCTCGCCGATGAAGCTGGCTCGGAATGACAATGGCTAGAGCGTAGACAAGGAGCGAACCCGTGAAGGTTTATGAAGGCGCGAATATCCGCAACGTCGCAGTGATAGGGCATGGACATGCCGGGAAGACTTCGCTGGTTTCGGCGATGCTGTACACCGCCGGAGCCACGCAGCGCCTCGGCCGGGTGGACGATGGCTCGGCTACCACCGATTATGACGACGAAGAGATTGCGCGCAAGATGTCGCTCTCGGGCACCCTCGCCTATGTGGAGTGGGGCGGGACGAAAATCAATATCGTCGACACGCCTGGGTTCAGCATGTTTGTGCATGAGGCCAAACTGGCTCTGCCCGCAGTGGATGCGGCTATCGTGGTGGTGGATGGCGTTGCCGGGGTGGAAGTGGTGACCGAGCGGGTGTGGAGCTATTGCGAGGAATTCAAGACGCCACGGCTGATTGTGGCCAGCAGAATGGATCGCGAGCACGCCGACGCCGAGCGAGTGCTGGAGTCGCTGACCAAGGCCTTTGGGCGCTTTGTGATTCCGCTGGAGTTGCCCATCGGCAGCGAGAAGAATCTGCGCGGCGTGGTCGATCTGGTGCGCATGAAAGCTTACACCTATGAGCTGGGCGGCGATGGCAAAGGCAAAGAAGGCGAGATTCCCGACGACCTGCAAGCCGCCGCACAGGCCGCGCACGAGAAGTTGGTGGAGATGATCGCCGAGGGCAACGACGCGCTGATGGAGGAATTTTTCGAGAAGGGCACCATCCCGGAAGAAGACCTGATTCCGGCGCTGCATGTGGCCATTCGCGAAGACAGGATTTTTCCCGTGATCTTCGGTTCGGGGCTCGGCAACATCGGCGCCGACCGGGTGATGGACTTCATCGTGGACTTCACGCCGGCGCCTTCGGAGCACGAATGGGTGCAGGGCGAGCCGGCCGCATCGGGTAATGGCGACGTGCCCAAACGGCATGAGACCGACGCCGAGCCGGTGTCGTTGTATGTATTCAAAACCGTGGCGGACGCCTTTGCCGGTCGAATCTCTTATTTCAAAGTCTTCTCCGGGATTTTGAGGAACGACGTTACGGTGCAGAATTTCAGCCGCGGCGGGCAGGAGAAGCTGGCGCACATCTCCATCATGCAAGGGAAGACGGCGGTGCCGGTGAATGAGCTGCACGCGGGCGATATTGGGGCCGTAGCCAAGCTGCGCGATACCTTGACCGGCGACACGCTGGGCGACAAGGGCGCGCCGATTCAGTATCCCAGGGTCAAGTTGCCCGAGCCGGCGATTACGTTTGCCATCGAACCGAAGAGCCGCGGCGATGAAGACAAATTGGGCCCAGGCCTGCACAAACTGATGGAGGAGGACGCCATGCTGCGCTTCTTCCGCGATCCGCAGACGCAGGAATTCCTGATCGCGGGAACGGGGCAGCAGCATATTGAGGTGGTGGTCTCGAAGCTGAAAAAGCGTTACCACGCGGAAGTGAACCTAAAAGCACCGAAGGTTCCCTACCGCGAGACGATTCGCGGGAAGGCTGATGTCCAGGGCCGGCACAAGAAGCAGACCGGCGGCCACGGCCAATACGGCGACTGCAAAATCAAGATGGAGCCTTTGCCGCATGGCGGAGGGTTTGAGTTTGTAAACGACATTTTCGGCGGAGCGATTCCGAAGAACTACATTGCGCCGGTTGAGAAGGGGATTAAAGACGCGGCCGCCCGCGGCTATCTCGCCGGATTTCCCGTCGTGGATTTCAAGGTCGTGCTCTACGACGGTTCGTATCATGATGTGGACTCGAACGACATGTCGTTTCAGATGGCGGGCCGCATCGCCTTCAAGAGAGCCATGGAGGTCGCCAAGCCCACGCTGCTCGAGCCGGTCATGTCGGCCGAGATTACCGTACCGGACGAGTTTGCCGGCTCGATCATGGGCGACCTGAACAGCCGCCGCGGACGCATTCAGGGCATGGACAACAAGGGCGGCAACACGGTAGTCAAAGCCGAAGTGCCGATGTCGGAAATGCTGACGTATGGCGCGGACCTGACTTCCATGACGCAGGGCCGCGGCAGCTTCAACATGGAGATGCACCACTACGACATTGTCCCGGCGCAGTTGCAGGAGAAGATTATCGAGAAGGCCAAGGCGGAGCGCGGGGTGGTGAAGGAAGAGGAAGAGTAGGCGCGGCTTCCTGCGTGGGGGATTCAATGGGGCGCTAGCGCTGGTTGTCCGGAATCCCAAGCGGGACGGACCCGCAAGCGCCTGGGGGACGCAAACAAGGCAATGGGCGCGGATTTCCACAGTTGACATTGGGGGAAGACAGGAGCTAAATAGGCCCACCGAGTTTTCCACTCCGCAAATGCGCTTGTAAGCGCACGCGCAGAGCACAAAAGAAACCGGACAGGAGACGAGATGAATAAAGCCGATCTTATTAACCGGATCGCAACCGGCAGCCGGATTAGCAAATCGCAAGCAGCGTCTGCCATCGACACGGCAGTAGACAGCATTACCGCGGCCCTGAAAAAGGGAGACCGGGTGGCGCTCATTGGCTTTGGCACTTTCTCGGTATCGCAGAGAAAGGCGCGCAACGGACGCAATCCGCAGACAGGCGCAACCATCAAGATTGCAGCCCGACGAGTGGCAAAGTTTTCCGCCGGAGCTGAACTCAAGAAGGCCGTCAATCGCGGGAAGTAGGGCCCAAGTTTTTCAGGTTAAGAGCGGCAGGGGGTCGGCCCTGCCGTTTTTTGTTGTCTGGCGTCACTCTTCGCGCCTTGGCAGGTTCAAATGAGCTTGTGGAACGATCCTGATCGCTGGTCGGCATTGTGTTCCGGTGAGGCATGTCCGATATGTCTCCGAAAGGAGCCACTGGATGTAGTGGCGAAGCTTGAAGCTTCCTGGGTGACGATGCAGGAAGCGGCGCCGGTTCCGGGTTACGTCTGTCTCGTCGCGCAGGCTCATGCCGTCGATCTGCACGATCTGCCGGAAGCGGCCGCCTGCGCATTTATGCGTGATGCACGGAAGGTCTCAATGGCCGTATCTTCCGTCACCGGGGCAGTGAAGATGAACTACGAAATTCACGGGAACACCATACCGCACCTACACCTGCATTTCTTCCCTCGGTATCGTGGTGACCAATTTGAAGGGCAACCCATCAATCCAAGGCTGGTCGTGCAGCCGGTGTACGCCCCGGGGGAGTTCGAGAAAAGGCGGGATGCTTTTCTGACGGCGCTTGGCGGAAATACGGCGTAATCCCCTAGTTCGAGCCGACCGACGATATCCGTTTCTCCAACTAACTTGCTCCCCGCGCGCCTCCCCGGTTTGCTGAATCCCGCGCCCATCCAGTAGAATCTAACGGTTCGCTACAAGATTGGGGACTCGATGAAGGCAGCTATCCATCCCGCTTACAACGAAATTCGCGTCATGTGCGCGTGCGGTAACAGTTTTACCACCCGCTCCACTCATCGCGGCGACATCCACGTGGAAATCTGCTCGAATTGCCATCCGTTCTTCACCGGCAAGCAGAAGCTCCTGGATACCGCCGGCCGCGTGGAGCGCTTCCGGCGCAAGTACGCCAAGGCGGAGCCGGCTAAGGCGGAGACCGCAAAGAAGTAACTGCGCTCTTCTATTCGCAAAACGACTGAAAAGCCTCCCACGCGGAGGCTTTTCTTCGCCTATTTGTCACCTTCTTCGACGCGCTCGCCTTCCAGGTTGTAGTAGACCCCTTCGGGCTGTGTGGTGATCTCGGGCTTTGCAGCCGAACCCGGGGCTTGTGCGCACAATTGAACTGCATTCGCTGCGAACTGTGACACCAGTGGACAGGTGGGGGAAGGAAGTAGAATAAGCTTGATGCGCAAGTTTTGGGGCAATCCGGCGGATGCGGGCGGGGGTGCCCACGCCACACAGGTCAGCCCGGTGCCGGCGCGGCTGTCGATTGGCGGCCTGGAGATTGCGCCGGCGACGGTGCTGGCCCCCATGGCGGGCGTGACCGATACCGTCTTTCGCCGCTTCATCCGCAACTTGGGCGGATGCGGGCTGATTATGACCGAGTTCACCTCGGCCGACGGCGTGCTTCGAAAAAAAGATCAGAAGGCCAAGCGGTATTTGCATTTTTACGAGGACGAGCATCCCATCTCGGCGCAGCTTTTTGGCAGCAATCCCGAGGTGATGGCGGAGGCGGCCCGCATGGTCGAGGGCTTTGGTTTCGATCTCATCGACCTGAACCTGGGTTGCCCCGCGAAGAAAGTGGTCAAGTGCAATGGCGGCTCGGGGCTGCTGCGCGATTTGCCGGCGATTGGGAAGATTTTTGAGGCGGTGCGCGCGGCAGTGAAGATTCCTTTCACGGTAAAGTTCCGCGCCGGGTGGAATGACGAAGAAATCGTCTGCGTCGAATTGGCCAAAATAGCTGAGAACTGCGGCCTGTGCGCTGTCGCCCTGCACGCTCGCACGCGGGCGCAGGGCTATGGCGGGCAGGCGCGCTGGGAGTGGATTACGGCGGTGAAAAATGCGGTCAAGATTCCGGTCATCGGCAACGGCGACATTCGCACGCCCGAGGATGCCTGCGCCATGGTCACGCAGACCGGATGCGACGCGGTGATGATCGGGCGCACCGCGCCTTCGAATCCGTGGATCTTCCGCCAGATTGAGCAGTACTGCGCGTGGCTCGCGCGGATTCGGGAAGGGCACGAATTCAGTTGTGCCGATAACGGCGCACATGCCGCGGCTTTAGCCGCCGAGGCCGACCTTCCCTCAGGGGCTAAAGCCCGTGGCCATTTTGGGACGCTTAAGAGCACGACTGAAGTCGTGCCGTTCCCAGTTTCATTGTCTAAGCCCTACGACGAGCCCTCCGAGGCCGACCGCTACGAGATGATCCGAACTTACTTCCGCATGTTGATTGAGGAAGAACTGCCAGACGCGGTTGGCAAGATGAAGCAGTTCGCGTCGTGGTTCACGCATGGAGTTCCAGGCGGGGCCGCGCTGCGTAAGGCAATTTACGACTCGAAGAGCCCGGTGGAGATTCTGGGCTGCGTGGAAGAATTTTTCGAGGCACGACTGCGAACTGCCTCTGCCCTGTTGTCATGCTGAGCGAAGCGCCCGCGCAGTCGAAGCACCCCAACTCCAGCGGCGCTGCCGGGGTAGGGATTCTTCGACTGCGTTTCACGCAGGCAAACTTCGCTCAGAAGGACAACGTCATCTTCCCCTTCTCATCCTGCCCGACCACGCCCCATGGAATCTCCGGGTCATGCGTAAATACGGTCAGCCATTTCTCCGGAACGGCCTGTGCATAATACCGTTTCCGGCTTTCGATGGTTTCGACCGGATACAGATCGAAACCCATCACCCAATTCAAGTCGAGGTGGGCGCTGGTGGGAATCAGATCCGATATGTAGCAAGCGGTCTGCCCGCCGCTCCGAATGACGACGGCCTGCATGTCCCGCGTATGGCCGGGAAAAACGGAGACAGAAACACCGGGAACTACTTCCTGATCGCCGCGCAGCAATGTCATCCGCCCGCTTTCGACCAGCGGATCGTAGTTCTGGGCGAAGTAGCTCACACCATCGCGCTGATTCTCATGGGCGTGGCGCCACTCGCCTTCCTGCACGTAGTACTTCGCTTTGGGAAAAGTGGGCGCCACCTGATCGCCCCTGCGGAGCGTGTTCCAGCCGCAGTGGTCAAAGTGCAGGTGGGTGTTGATGACAATGTCGATATCTTCCGGCGCGACTCCGGCTAAGGCAAGATTCTTCAGCAACTGCGCGGGCTGGCCGTAGATTTCCGCCATTCTTTTCGGCAGCTTGTTGCCGATGCCGGTTTCGACCAGAATGGTATGGCCGCCGGTTCGGATCACCAGCGAATTCAGGCCGGATTGCACGCGATTCTGCTCGTCCGCCTTCGTCTTTATCTTGCGCTCCCACATGACTTTAGGAATCACGCCGAAGAAAGCTCCGCCGTCGAGGTAGTAAATCCCGTCGGAAACGGCAGTGAGTTCGAAGTCGCCCAGGGTCAGCCGTTGCGTGGTTATGAAGGGCATGATTGATTCGAAGGAGTCGCAATGGGCGGCGCCGCCCCCAGCGGCTGAAGCCGGCTCAGAAAACAGGCAACTTGTCGCAGCGGTGAACCGCTGCGCCACCCAAAGGCACATCCCCCAGTCCCAAAATCTTATGGCCTTCCGGATACGCCGTCAAAAGGCTGGTTCCCACATGCTAAAATTACGGCGAGCGATTTCCCCATGCTTCCTGACGTACAGAACCTTATCGAGCTGCAGCGGGCCGACCGGGAGATCCTTCGCCTCAAAGAAGAGGTGGCCGCCTTGCCCAAGCGCATGGCGGCGATTGAAGCCCAGCTTGCCGGGACTAAGGCCGTCCTGGAAAAAGCCAAAGTTGCCGTCAAGGCCGATGAAGCCGCCCGCCGCAAGTACGAAACCGCCATCGCCGACCTGCAGCAGAAAATCTCCAAATACCGCGACCAATCGCTCGAAGTCAAAACCAACGAACAATACAAAGCCCTGATGCACGAGATCAACTTCGCTGAGCAGGATATCCGCGCCAACGAAGACAAGATTCTCGAGCTGATGGTCAACGCCGAATCTCGCGAGAAGGATGTCAAGGCCGCCGAGGCAGAATTGAAGGCGGAGATGGCAGAGATTGAGAAAGAAAAAGTTGTGGCCCGCGAGCGTACTGCGGAAGACGAAAAGCAGTTGGCCGAGTGGAACGCCAAGCGCGAAAAAGCCTGCGCCGGAGTGAGTCCCGAGCTGCTGCGGCACTACGACCGCGTGGCCAAGTTTCGGCGCACCGGGCTGGCCGAGGTTCGCGACCAGAAATGCATGGGTTGCCAGGTGGTGCTACGGCCCCAGACCTACAATGAAGTGCGCAGCGGCGTGATGGTGATATGCGAGTCCTGCCAGAGAATCTTGTACTTTGATCCGAAGGCTGAAATTGTGCTGGAGCGGCCAAGCTTGACGGCGAAGCGCCGTGCCCGGCCCAAAACCCACATCGACCGCGCCTGGTTTTACCGTTCTGATTTCGGCGAAACCGGGGAAGTGTTCATCGCTTTCGCCAACGCCAACGGCAATGCCAGCCGCCGCGTCTACGACGCGCATACCGGACGTAAGATCGGCGAGACACTCTACGAAGAAGGCGATTTTGCCGCCAAATTCCCGGGCGATATTCGCTCTGGCGTGCAACTCCGCAGCGGGCTGGACGAGCAGCAACTGGAAGAGTGGGCGGCCGAGTTGCCGATGATCATTCTCGACGAATTGCATGGCGACTTGAAAGCAGCGCAGGTCGAGAATCCATCCGAAGAGACGCAACCCACCGAGCATCCCGCCGCCAGCTAAGCGTTCGCATTTCGACCCCGCCCGCCTGGCCGCGTAATATCACTGCATGCCTCCAAAGCCTCCGGCTACACTCGGCATTCCGGCCGTACAGGTTTCCCGCCGCGGTGCCAGCCGCTTGAAAGACGGCCACGTCTGGGTCTACCGCTCGGATGTCGTTTCTGCCGATGGTGTTGATCCGGGAGCGCTGGTCAGGGTCACCGACGAGCGCGGCAAGTTCCTTGGCACCGCGTTCTACAGCAGCGCCTCGCAAATCGCCATTCGCCTGATTTCGCCGGGTGCGGTTCCCGATCTGGCCGGGTTGCTGCGCGCGCGCATTCAAGCGGCGATCGCCTATCGTGAGCGGGTGGTGAAAGATACTGACGCCTACCGCGTCGTGTTCAGCGAAGCCGATTTTCTTCCCGGCCTGATCGTCGATCGCTACAACGATTTGCTATCGCTGCAAATCCTCACGCAGGCGATGGATGCGGAGCCGATGCGCGAAATCGCCGTCTCCGAGCTGCGTGAGCGGCTGCAGCCCGCCGCCATTGCCGAACGCGTGGAACCGCGAGTGCGCGAATTGGAGCAGCTGGCGCCGCGAGCTTCCGGCCTGATTCAGGGCGAAACCAGCAGCACCGTGTTCACCATGAATGGCGTACGCTTCCACTATTCGGCCCTCGAAGGCCAGAAGACCGGCGCCTTCCTGGACCAGCGCGAAAACTATGCCGCCGCCGCCCGGTACGCGCGGGGCGAGGCTTTGGATGTCTTCTGCTACCAGGGTGGATTCGCCTTGCATTTGGCGGCGCAATGCTCCAACGTGACCGGAGTCGACAGTTCGCGCCCCGCCCTCGAAGTCGCCGACCGCAACGCCGCGCTCAACCCCGGTTTAACCCAGGGCCGTGAGATGGAATGGATTGAGGCCAACGCTTTTGACCTCCTGCGCGACTATGCCGATGCCGGCCGGCAATACGACATGATCGTTCTTGACCCTCCCGCCTTCGCCAAAAGCAAGCAGCACCTAGAGACTGCTCTGCGCGGCTATAAGGAACTGAACCTGCGCGCGCTCAAGATGCTGCGACCGGGCGGGATCCTGGTGAGCTGTTCTTGTTCCTATCATGTGAGTTCGGCTGATTTCCTGGAAGTGGTGGCGCAAGCCGGCCGGGATGTCCACAGAAATATTCGCGTGATTGAACACCGGACGCAGGCGAAGGATCATCCCATCCTGCTGAATGTGCCAGAAACCAGATACTTGAAGTGCCTCATATCATGCGTAAGTTATTGAAAATAAGCACAATAAAATAGTTGACAGTAGAACACTCATATTTCATGCTTCTTTCATACTTATGAGGCATCCAATGCCTTGAAGGATGCAATAAGACCCCAAGCTCAAAAACTAAGCACAGGAGGCTTTCGTTATGACCGTTTTGACACGCTTTGAACCATTCCGTGAGTTCACAACTTTGCAGGATCGGCTTAACCGATTGTTCCGCGATACCTATGCCCCCGAGGGCCGGGAAGACGCGCTGACCACGGTTGGCTTTGCCCCGCCGGTGGATGTTTACGAAGACGAGCACAACGTCACCCTGAAGATTGAGATCCCGGGCATCGACGAGAAAGACATCGACGTACACATCGAGAACAACACCCTGAGCGTGCACGGCGAGCGCAAGTTCGAAAAGGAAGAGAAGGAAGAGAACTATCGCCGCGTGGAGCGGCAGTATGGCAGCTTCACCCGCACATTCACGCTGCCCAACACGGTGGATGCTAACCAGGTGCACGCCAATTATGACAAGGGAGTGCTGAAGATCAGCCTGGCCAAGAAGGCCGAAGCCAAGCCCAAGCAGATCAAAGTGAATATCGGCAGCGAGAAGACTCTCGAAGGCAAGGGGCCGAGCAAGGCCGCGTAACTGGTTCGTGTGTGGATATGGCTTGATCCACATCGCAACCGGAAAGGGCACGACTTTAGTCGTGCCAATAAGCCGAACGAAAAAACATGCGGGCTTTAGCCCCGGAGCTTGACGGGAGGTGGCAGACGTAACCACCTCCCGGTTTGTTTGTAGCAAGGTAATAGAATTGTCATTCCGAAGCGCGGTTTTTGCGCGAGGAATCTGTTTTCCCGTACGCCGCCGCCAAGAGCAGATTCCTCCTCTTTGCTGCGCTCATCGTCGGAATGACAAACCTTAGATAGGAATAACAAGTATGGCCATCCGTTTCGAAAAACTAACCGTCAAGGCGCAGGAGGCCGTCCAGCGCGCCGGCGATCTCGCCTCCGAGCACGGCAATCCCGAAGTGCTGCCGCTGCATTTGCTGGCGGCGCTGCTCGAGGATAAAGAAGGCATCGTCCCGCCGGTGCTGGAGAAGATCGGCATTGGCCCGCAAGCGGTGCTCAGCGAAGCCTATAGCGCGATTGAGCGCCTGCCCAAGGTTTCCGGCGGAGGAGCCGCGCAAGCCACGCTTTCGTCCGCGCTGAACCAGCTGCTGGAGCGCGCTTTCAAGGAAGCCAGCAATTTCAAGGATGAATACGTCTCGACCGAGCACTTGCTTCTGGCTATTACGCATCTTAAGCGCGATGCGGCGGCGGAAACTCTGTCCCGCCACGGCGCCACCAATGACGCGATCCTAAAGGCGCTGACTTCTGTTCGCGGCTCGCAGAAAGTTACTGACCAGAATCCCGAGGCCAAGTATCAGGCGCTGGAACGCTACGCTCGCGACCTGACCGAGCAGGCCCGGCGCGGCAAACTCGATCCCGTGATTGGGCGCAACGAGGAAATCCGCCGCGTCGTGCAGGTGCTTTCCCGCCGCACCAAGAATAATCCCGTCCTCATTGGCGAGCCGGGCGTGGGCAAGACCGCAATCGTCGAAGGTCTGGCGCAGCGCATCATCTCCGGCGACGTGCCGGAAAGCCTGAAAAACAAGCGCGTGATATCGCTCGACCTGGGCGCCATGCTGGCCGGAGCCAAGTACCGTGGCGAATTCGAAGATCGCCTCAAAGCCGTGCTGAAAGACATCGAGGATTCCTCGGGGCAAGTCATTCTGTTTATCGACGAACTGCACACGCTGGTCGGCGCAGGCGCGGCGGAAGGTGCAATCGACGCCTCCAACATGTTGAAGCCGGCGCTAGCGCGCGGCGAACTGCGCGCCATTGGCGCCACCACGCTGAACGAATACCGCAAATACATCGAGAAAGACGCCGCGCTGGAACGCCGTTTCCAAATCGTATTCGTCGGCGAGCCCAATGTCGAAGACACTATCGCCATCCTGCGCGGGCTGAAAGAGCGCTACGAAGTGCATCATGGCGTACGCATCAAAGATTCGGCGATTGTCGCGGCGGCGACACTCTCGCATCGCTACATCTCCGACCGTTTTCTGCCGGATAAAGCCATCGACCTCATTGATGAAGCGGCAGCCTCGCTGCGCATTCAAATCGATTCCCTGCCCACTGATATCGACCAACTCGAGCGCCGCGCTACGCAGCTCGAGATCGAAAAGCAGGCGCTGAAGAAAGAAGACGACCTGAACTCCAAAGAACGACTCGCGGTTATCGATAAAGAGCTGGCCGAGATTCGCGAGAAGTCCAATACATTGAAAGCGAATTGGAAAAAAGAAAAGGACGTGATCGCGCGTTCTCGCCAGCTCAAAGAGAAGATTGAACAGCTTAAGATCGAAGAGCAGGCGGAGGAACGTAAGGGGAACCTGCAGCGCGTGGCGGAGATTCGTTACGGACTGCTGCGCCAGACGGAAGAGGAGCTGAAGAAGCTGACGGATGGAAACGCAGCCAAGGGCGGAAGCGCTGCGAAACCTCGCATGCTCAAGGAAGAGGTGGATGAGGAAGACGTCGCCCGCATCGTCTCCAAGTGGACCGGGATTCCGGTTTCCAAGATGTTGGAGGGCGAGGTCAAGAAGCTGGTCACCATGGAAGAGCGCCTGCGCCAGCGGGTCGTAGGCCAGGACGCGGCGCTGGAGCGCGTGGCCAACGCCATTCGTCGCTCGCGCGCCGGACTCAGCGATCCCAAGCGTCCGATCGGCTCTTTTATTTTCCTGGGGCCGACCGGCGTGGGCAAAACCGAGTTGGCCCGCGCGCTGGCTGAGTTTCTTTTCGACGACGAGCACGCCATGGTGCGCATCGACATGTCCGAGTACATGGAGAAGCACGCCGTTTCGCGCTTGATCGGCGCGCCTCCCGGGTATGTCGGCTACGAAGAAGGCGGACAGCTTACCGAACAAGTGCGCCGGCGCCCGTATGCCGTGATTTTGTTCGACGAAATCGAGAAAGCGCATCCCGACGTCTTCAACGTTCTGCTGCAAATGATGGACGACGGCCGCCTCACCGACGGCAAGGGCCGCACCGTGGATTTCCGCAACACGGTCATCATCATGACCTCCAATTTGGGGTCGTCGTTCTTGCAGGCCGAAGGCCTGAGGTCCAAAGAGGATTTCGCCGAGGCCTCGAAGCAGGTGATGAACGCGCTGCACGGCCATTTCAAGCCGGAATTTCTCAATCGGGTGGACGACATCATTATTTTCCAGCCGCTGGGTAAAGAACAGCTAGTGAAGATCATTGAGTTGCGCCTCGAAGACGTGCGCCGCCTGCTGGCCGAACGCAAGATTTCGCTGGAGCTGACCGACGCGGCCAAAGACCTGCTCTTCGCCGAGGGTTACGACCCAAACTTCGGGGCACGCCCGCTGAAACGCGCCATTCAGAAGCTGGTGCAGGACCCGCTGGCGCTGAAAATTCTCGACGGAGAGGTTTTGCACGGCGACCACTTGGTGGTGAATGCCGACAAAAACGCGGGCAAGATGATGTTCGCTGTGAGCAAGCGGGTCGGCGAAAAAGAGCCGGCCAAAGCAAAGGCAAGGCAATAAACACGCGGGGGCGGCCGCTGCGGCTGTCCCCACGCGATCCCACTACGGGCGTTCTCCCGTTCCTGAATCGCCGCTCTAAGAAACTGGAACATCGCAACAAACTTAACTGGCCTTTGGTCCGGCCGCTCCCCACAATGCGACCTCGGGGTGACTACCCATGGCCACGCGTTTAGTCTTTTCCGCTGTTCTTCTGTCCGTGCTTCTGGCTGCAAACTTTTCCTTCGCGCAGGCGGACGAATCACGGCCGTTTTCGCGCGTCGGCGTCGGAATCAAAGCGTCTCTGCTGGGAGCGGGCGTGGAAATCGGCACGCCACTGACGCGACGCTCCAATTTGCGAGCGGGCTTCAATGCTTTCGACTATCAGCGCACCTTTCTCAAAGACGGCATCAGTTACGGCGGCCAGCTGAGTTTTCGCTCGCTGGAGGCGCACTACGACTGGTTCCCCTTCGGGAATGGTTTCCACGTCAGTCCGGGAGTATTGGCATACAACGGCAATCAGGTGAAGGCGGGCGCGTCGGTTCCTGGAGGGCAGACTTTCACTTTGAACGGCACCACCTATGCCAGCGATCCAGCCAATCCGGTCACGGGTTCGGGGAAGATTGTTTTCTACCGAGCTGGGCCGATGTTTTCGGTGGGATGGGGAAACCTGTTGCCGCGCAATCACCGGCACTTCAGTATTCCTTTTGAAATCGGAGCGGTGTATACCGGCTCGCCTCAGGCCTCGCTCAATCTGGCGGGAGGCGCTTGCGATCCGAGCGGCGCGAATTGCCAAGCCATCAGTGCGACTCCCTCGGTGCAGAGTAACGTCACGGCAGAGCAGAACAAATTGAACAAAGACATGTCTTCGTTCAAGTTCTATCCGGTGATTTCGTTGGGATTCGCGGTCAACTTCTGAGGTTGGTCAACGGGCCAAGTTGGATTGGCTGGAGAACCGAGGCCGCTGCCGCTAGGTTACTTTGGCCCGGTGCGATCGCGGTTGGCGAAGGTCTCCGCTACCGGAGCCTGGAAGAGATACCACACGACCATCACCCGCACGATGGTTCCCAGCGCGCACCACGCCAGCTTGCCCACGCGAAACTCGACCACTGCGCTGGAGACATCCGGCATTAGCGCCACGATCCCCGCGACCGCGGAGGCGATCGCCATCCAGCGTGCCCAATTCCGCAGCCACCAGAGACCCATCCCGATCAGCGTCGCAATGGCCGCCACGAGCAAGAACATATACGGCCCGGCCAGTTCCAGTCCGCCAAGCAAGGGAGAGCCCAGCGTCATGGAAACCGCGGTTGGGGCGAGCAACATGATGACGGCGAGCACCAGCAAGTAGGCGCCAGCCAGAATGAACACGCTCGCGATCACAGTGACGCCGGTAGGACGTTCCGTGCCGCCCCGAAAGTCGGTCATCGCTGGCTCCTTTACGACTCGTTCTGACCGCTCGTCCGCATGCCGTAGACGCTGGGAGACACCGAACGATTCGTTCCATGGCTACCCATGCGCGGCTACCCATCCGCCGCAATACCCGAAAGGTTTGCTACGTCGGATTGCCCTCGTACCCGCGTGCCCCGAAACAATCTGCCGATGCCATCTTCAGGGCACAAAGGTCGGCTATGCAAAGGGCTCTGGGCGTCTACCTCCGGCTGTTGCTCTCGCTCTTGTTGATCCTGATGGGCTGCGGAGGCGGAGCGCTAAACGAACTTCCGGTTGGATTCGTCAACCAAACCCAGCATTCCGACGCCGACTTGTGGGTAATCTGGCAGGCGGCGCAGCAAGGCTTGGCGGCGCAAATCGACATCAACCCCTTGCAACAGACGCTCTCCGGCGCGCCCGCCAGCACCGAACCGGGAGACCCACGGGCGCTCTCCGTCGAGCCCCGTCAGATCCTGGTGGCCGCCGTACCAGATGTCTCTTCCGCAGCGCTGGCAGCCGCAACCAACGTGCAGCGGCCCGATCCCACCGGCCTGATCGCCTGCCCGCAACCTTGCAACGTGCGCTACGCTGCGGCTTACTCGGCTTTCGATCCGCCGCTCACCAAGTACGCCGCCTCGTGGGAAGCGCAGCCGGACAATTTCTCGGCCCTCCTGCAATATGAGTTTGAAAATCACATCCTGCACACGCTGGGATATGACCTGCAATGGCGGTGACAACTCGCGGCTACTTCTTTTCCGCCTTCTTGCTCTCAGTTTTCGGTTTGCTGTCTTTCTTCGAGGATGAATCGCCCGAGGATTCCTTGGATGACGAGTCCTTCGACGAAGCCTTCGTGGAAGACTCACCCTCTGACGATGAGCCGGAGGACGCAGCCGCCCGCGACGATTTATTGGGATAATCGGTCACGTAAAAACCCGAACCCTTGAAGTGCGCGGCGGGCGCGGAGATCACCAGTTCCACCCGGCCGCCGCAGTCCGGGCACTTCTTCATGTGGGGGTCGGAGAACTTCTGGATCTTTTCAACGCGGTGATGGCACTTCGTGCACTCGTATTCGTAAAGTGGCATGGACTCTCTGGAAATGCAGGTTAACGCGGTACTTCTTCCCAATTTGATTCTAGGGTTTGCCAGCAGGCGCGTCAATTTTCGCGGCAGGTTCCACTGTCGCCGGCGAGTGGTAGACTCGGCTCGATGGTCGGTTGAGACATGGTTGACAAGAAAAAGACCGGCAAAGAAAAAACCGTGGAACCCGGCGAGTCGCAGCTCAGCCCGCTCGCACCAGGGCTCTACCTGGTCGCCACTCCCATCGGCAATCTGGAAGACATCACCTTGCGGGCGCTGCGGGTGCTGAAAGAAGCCGACCTGATCGCCTGCGAAGACACCCGCCAGACCCAGAAGCTGCTCAACCACTACAGCATTGCCAAGCGCACCACCAGCTATCACGAACATAATGAGATGACGCGCGCCGCCGAGCTCGTGCTGGAGTTGGAGCAAGGCGCGCGCATCGCGTTGGTGACCGATGCCGGCATGCCTGGGATCTCCGATCCCGGCTTCCGCCTGATTTCCCTTGCCATCCGTCATCATGTGCCGGTCGTGCCCGTTCCCGGCGCATCGGCGTTTCTGGCGGCGCTGGTCGCCAGTGGCCTACCCACCGATTCTTTCCGCTTCAGCGGCTTCCTCCCAGCGAAACGCGGCGCGCGGCGGCACGTGCTGGAGAGCGTCCAAGCGTCGCCGCGGACGCAGGTTTTCTATGAGACCCCGCATCGCGTGAAGGAGGCGGTCGAAGACATCGTTGAAATTCTGGGAGCGGACCGGCACATCGTCATCGCGCGCGAAGTCACCAAAATCTACGAAGAATTTTTGCGCGGACGGGCCGGCGATGTGCTAACGACTTTGCAATCCCGCGAGGAGATCAAGGGAGAGATCACGCTGATGGTCGGTCGAGCGGAGGAAATGGTTCCCACGGCTGCCGTTTGCGCGGGATCCAGCGCACCGGCCGGGGTGACCATTCGCCAGCGCCTCATACAGCTCATGGCTGACGAGAAGCTGGACGAAAAGGCCGCGCTGAAAAAAGTCGCCAAGGAAAGAGGAATCTCGAAGAGCGAGGTGTACCGCGAGTGGCAGAGAAGCAAGTGACCACGCCTTTGTCATGTTGAGCGCAGTGGGAGCAAGCGCGGCTCCCGGGGAGTCGAAACATCCCTACCTCAGCCATTTTGCCAGGATTCTTCGCTCACTCAGAATGACAAATGCCGCGTATAATCCAAGCAAGTCTCGCGCCCCAGAAATGGCTACCAACACTCCATGCTCATACGTCTCGGCTACGACATTCAGTTCGAGATCCCCGCACCCGTGGCCATGGTGGCGGTTCTGCACGTGCACCCGTCACGCATAAAGGACTTACGCGAACCCGATCAACTGTGGATCGAGCCTGCGGCCCGAACCGATAGCTACATCGATAGCTACGGCAACCGATGCACTCGCTTCCAGGCGCAGGCGGGCGTACTCCGCCTTAGCAGTACGACGCTGATTGAGGATTCGGGCGCGCCCGATCCCATCAATTACGGCGCCCGCGAGCATCCCGTCAACGATCTGCCGCACGAGGCGCTGCGCTATCTGCTCAACAGCCGGTACTGCGAAGTGGATCGCCTATCGAATATCGCGGCGGAACTGTTCGGCGGCATCTCGCCCGGCTGGAACCGGGTGCAGGCCGTCTGCAACTGGGTCCACTCCAAGGTGGTTTTCGGTTACCATCTCGCTCGCCCCTCGAAGACCGCGCTGGACGTTTTCACCGAGCGTGGCGGAGTGTGCCGCGACTTTCAGCATCTGGCCATCACGTTTTGCCGCGCGCTGAACATTCCGGCCCGCTATGCGACCGGCTATTTGGGCGATATCGGCGTCCCGGTTTCGCCCGCGCCCATGGACTTCAGCGCCTGGTTTGAGGCCTACCTGGAAAACCGCTGGTGGACGTTCGACGCCCGCCACAACGTTCCCCGCATCGGCCGGGTGCTGATGGCGGTTGGCCGCGATGCGTCCGATGTGGCTATGACGACTTCGTTCGGCACTGCCGAGCTGAAATACTTCACAGTTACGACGCAGGAAGAATTCCCCGCCCACTTGGCTAGGACCGGCACCTGATTTTGAGCGCGTGGGGACAGCCGCCCTCGGCTGTCCAGCGAGCTCAGCTCGCTTTGTCGCTGATTTCGCGGAAGTGAAATGCGGCTGCTCAGTTCTAAGACGAGCAGCTAAGCGGAGCTTCGCTCCGCGGACAGCCGAGGCGGCTGTCCCCACGTTACTTCCCCGCCAACTCCTTCTTCACCGCCTCGCTCACCACTTTTCCATCCACCCGCATCCCCGCTGCCGCGAAGCGTGCCATGGCGTTCTTCATGACCGTCCCCATGTCTTTCATGGTGGGCGAGCCCATCTCGGCGATCGCGGCTTTCACTCCGGCCACAATCTCCGCCTCTCCCGCCGCTTTGGGCAGGTAAGTCTCGATCAGCTTGATCTCGGCCGCTTCTTTGTCGGCCATTTCCTGGCGGCCGCCCTTGGTGAACTGCTCGACTGAATCTTTGCGCTGTTTGATCAACGTGGTCAGCACCTGCTGGGATTCTTTCTCGTCGAGCGGCGCCATCTTCTCGATCTCGCGGTTCTTGAGCGCGGTTTTTACCATGCGCAGACAGGAAAGCCGCTGCTCCTCGCGCGCTTTCATGGCGGTGACAATATCCTTCTGGATCTGTTCAATCAGGCTCATGATGAGGGCATTATAGCGTTTGCACGCCCGCTGCCTTTCGCAGGCGTGGTCTTTTCGTTAGAATGTCCGGCGTCAACCTGGGGGCCCCGTCATGTCACAGCAAGAATTCAACGTGAAGCTCCTCGCGCAAGGGGGTTTCGACTGGGCCGCGCTCAAGCCGCCATTCGATGTCGCCATGGTTTTCGGCCGCAAGGGCCGCGTCCCGGTCAAAGGCACCATCAACGCCTTCGCCTTCCGCAGTTCGCTGATGAACATGGGCGATGGCCACATGATGGTGGTGAACGCCGAGATGCGCGCCGGCGCGAAATGCAAAGCCGGCGACACGGTCGCGGTGGTCATGGAACTCGACGAGGACGAGCGCACGGTCGAGTTGCCCAACGACTTGAAGAAGATGGTCGACAGCGACCCTAAAGCCAAGGAGTCCTGGACGAAGCTATCCTTCACCCACAAGAAGGAACATGTCCGAGCCATCGAAGGCGCAAAGAAGCCAGAGACGCGAGCCAAGCGCATTGCGGCCATGCTGGACGCGCTCCGCCAGAAGCGGCGCAAGAAGTAGTTTCCTCGCGCTTCCCCTAACTGAAGGAGGCCTTCCTGGGACGTAGCGAAGCTACGTCTCTACGAGACCGCACTCCCCGCCACAACCTGCGAAAACGCCGCCATTCCGGTAAACTATCAGGTACTCAAAAACCGTTTAAGGACTAATCCCATGCTGCTTAAGAATCGCCTGTTCACTCCTGGCCCCACGCCCTTGCTGCCGGCGGCGCAGACCGCCATGGCTTCGTTTTCCCTGCATCACCGCACCGCCGACTTCCGTGCTCTGTTTACCCGCGTGCTCAGCGACATGAAGGAGTTTATCGGCACGCAAAATGACGTGCTGGTGTTGGCGTGCTCGGGCACTGGCGTCATGGAGGGATCGGTCTCGAACCTGACTTCGCCCGGCGACAAAGTTCTGGTGCTCACCGCCGGCAAATTCGGCGAGCGCTGGCGCGACTTGGGAAAGGCTTTTGGATGCGCCGTGGAAACGGTCAGCGCGCCGTATGGCGAAACTTTTTCGCTGGATGAAATCAAGAAGAAGCTGACGCCGGACGTGCGCGCGGTGTATATGCAGGCGACCGAAAGCTCTACCGGCGCGCGCCACGACGTGAAGGGCGTGGCCAAGCTGGTGCACGGCATGGACGACACTCTGCTGGTGGTCGATGCCATCACTGGTCTCGGCACCACGCACTTCGACGTGGACGGCTGGGGAATCGACGTCATCATCGGCGGCTCGCAAAAGGCGCTGATGATTCCGCCCGGCCTGGCCTATTGCGCCATCAGCGAGCGCGCCTGGAAGCGCATGGAGACGGCGAAATCTCCGCGCTACTATTTCGATTTCCGCAAGGAGCGCAAGTCCGCGGCGAAAGGCGAATCAGCCTACACGCCCGCCACTTCGCTGTTTGCCGCGCTGGGCGCAGCTTTGGAATTCGTCCGCCAGATGGGCAGCGGCGACCTGGTGGAAGGCCGCGAGGCTCTGGTCAACAACGCCGAATTAGCCGCGGAGATGACCCGCGCCGGGGCTCAAGCCCTGGGATTGAAGCTTTTTGCCGCATCCGCCCCGGCAGCCGCGCTCACGGCGATAAACGCTCCGCCTGGAGTCGATTCCAGCGCCATGGTGAAGGATTTCCGCGATACGTTTTCCGCCGTGGTGGCCAATGGCCAGGGCGATATGAAGGGCAAGATGATCCGTATCGCGCACATCGGCTACTACGACTATATTGACACGGTCGGAATTCTGGCCGCTCTCGAGCACGTCTTGGGCAACGTGACTGGCAAGCCCGTGGAATACGGAGCGGCGGTGCGCGCGGCACAGGAAGTGTACGCGCGCAGCCTCTCCGAAAAGCGGCAACCGGTGGGCGTCTAAGCAGCGCCGGCGTCAGTTGATCGTGAAGGGCACGGAATTGGACGTCTCGGCCAGCGTGCCGCCGCCGTAGATCCCTCCCATGACCGCGGGATTGGTCACGGAAACCTGTACCATGCCGGGCGTCGCCAAAGCCGATCCGGGAACCGTCGCGACAAGCTGATTTCCCCCGGGCACGAACATAGTCGTCAGGGCCGTGTTGTTCCAATTCACTACGGCGTTGGCCGTGAAATTGGTCCCGTTGACCGTCAGCGTCAAAGGGGCAGCGGCATTGCTGGAATTGGCGCTGTTCGGCATGAGCTGAGCAATGTTCGGCATGGCTCCCGCTTGAGCCGGGGTCGTGGCCTTGGAACCGTAGCCGCAACCGAGATCAAAGGCGGTCAGTGCGGCTAGTAACAAGAAAGAAATCATCTTCATGATGGTCCTCCAATTTGGGAATGTTCCCTTATCGGTTAGTCTAGGAAGGGGCTCGGAGGCGGGTGTCAGCCCGCTGTCATTTTCTAGTCAAGAAATTGTTTGGACCGCGCGCCAGTAGCCCAGTTCGGCGACGAGGATGCATTAACTGGATGAAAAGAAAGGTCGGCAAATCAACATGAAAGTGGTCGTAGCGGAAAAGATCTCGTCTTCGGCAATGGATTTGCTCAAGGAACCAGACTGGACCATCGTGACTCCGGACCAGCTGGATGGCAAACTGCCCGCGCAACTGGAATCCGCCGACGCGCTCATCGTCCGCTCGGCAGTGAAAGTCGATGCGGCGCTGCTCGAACATGCGAACAAGCTACGGGTCATCGGCCGCGCCGGAGTTGGTGTGGACAACGTCGATCTGGAAGCTGCGACGCGCAAGGGAATTGCCGTCATGAACACTCCCGGCGCCAACGCCGTTGCCGTCGCCGAGCAAACTCTCGGCGTGATGCTGGCCATGGCCCGCCACCTCTGCCGCGCCGACGCCTTGATGCACGCCGGCAAGTGGGAAAAGAAATCCCTGCAAGGAACGGAATTGCGCGGCAAGACGTTGGGCATCGTCGGCCTGGGGAAAATTGGCATGGAAGTGGCCCGGCGCGCGCGCAGTTTTGCAATGGAGGTTATTGCGCACGATCCTTTCGTTTCCGTGGCCGTAGCCAAAGAGCAGGGCATCCGCATGGCCAAGCTGGAGGACGTTTATGCCGCTGCGGACTACCTGACCTTGCACGTCGGCCTCACCCCGCAGACCACCGGCATGATCAACGCCGAATCCATCAAGACCATGAAGAAAGGCATTCGCATCGTGAACTGCGCGCGCGGCGAATTGGTCGATGAAGCCGCGCTCGCCGAAGCTCTCACCCAAGGCCAAGTCGGCGGCGCGGCGCTCGACGTCTTTACCCATGAGCCGCTGAAGGACTCACCCTTGCAGCAAATGAGCAACGTTCTGCTGACTCCGCACATCGGCGGGTCCACGCACGAGGCGCAAGAAGCCGTCGGCTACCAGATTGCCCAGCAAGTAAAGGAATATCTGAAGCACGGCGTCATTCAGAACGCGGTGAACGTTCCCTCCGTCTCGCACGAGGAATATCTCGAATTGCAGCCCTTTATCGTTCTGGCGGAACGGCTGGGTTCGTTTCTGGCGCAAGCGAGCGAAGGGACTTTGGAAGAAATTTCCCTCCGCTATAGCGGGCATATCGCGGAGTCGAAGACCGAACTCGTCCGCAACGCCGCTATCAAAGGCATTTTGAATCAGGGCCTCGAGGAAAAAGCCAACCTGGTGAATGCCGCCGCTATCGCTTCATCGCGTGGCCTGCATATTCACGAAGACCGCAAGCCCAAGGGCGCCGACGGAGACGAAAGCGTCCTCTCCATCACCCTGAAGACCGCGACCGAAGAGCACATCGTCAAGGGCTCGGTGTTGCACAAACACGCGCCGCGCCTGCTGCACGTCGATGGCATTGAGGTCGAAGCCCCGCTCGAGAGCAACCTGATCTACATGCGAAACCGCGACGTTCCCGGCGTCATCGGCCGGGTCGGGACCATTCTTGGCGCGCATCACATCAACATCGCCGACTTCTCTTTGGGCCGGCGCGCGGAAAGCGAAAAAGGGGAGATACGGGAAGCGATCGCAGTAGTCCACATCGATGGCGTGGTCCCGGAACTGGTGCTGGCCGAACTGAGGAAAGCTCCGGGCGTGCAGCAGGCCAAAGCCATCCGCCTGTTCTAGCGGCTCCCGGTACCACTGGCGTTTCGTTTACTATGTCTAAGTGTTTCCGGAGAATTGCGCGAGGCCCGATGATCAAGCAAGCAGGAATTGCGGTTGCCGCGTTGGTAGTGCTCACTAGCGCGGCGTTCGCTCAGGACGGCCGGTTTCAAGTGAGCGTCAACCCGGTGGGAGTCTTAAGCAAGCAGAGCAGCGGCAATCAAATCACGCTCAACCCAACCCAGGGCTATGGAGTCGTTCTCAGTGGGCAGTTCCGCCTGGCGCCTAAGTTTAGCTTGCAGGCCAACTACGGGCACATGGACAACTCGCAGAAATACACCACCACCACCCTGGTTTACCGGGTTCAATCCACCCTTACCGAGGGCAGCGCCGCCCTGGTTTTTCGTCCGTTCTCCACTCCGAAATGGAAACCGTTCCTGTTTGGGGGAGCCGGCGCCTTGGTCTTCAATCCCGACAACACCACCGTGATCAGCCCCAACCCGGTCACCCCGTCCATGCCCATCGAAACGCAGCAAAATATCGGCGCCGTGCGCCAGACCCAGGTCGCAATCCTCTATGGCGGAGGAGTCGATCACGAGTTGCCGATGGTCCCATTTCTGCGGATTCGCCTGCAGTACCGCGGCCTGTTTTATTCCGCGCCCGCCTTCGGCGTGCCCTTCCTGTTTGTCGGGCAGCGCGGGCACATCGCCGAGCCTTCCATCGGGCTGGTGTTTAATTTCTAGTGTTGCAAGGGCACGGCTTCAAAGGGCTCGCGAAAAAACTCTGGCATGGCAGGTTTCGGGAAGGGCGCGAGTTTTGGAGGGTACGGAAAAAGTCGGGTTGGCATGGTTTTGGGAAGGGCACGACCTTTGGTCGTGCCGCTAAGCGATTGAAAATACGTCAGCGCTTTAGCGCCTGAGGCGAAGCCGGGCAACCGCGTTCGGCTTCTTCGCGGTCCTCACGACTTCAGCGCGTCGCGCTGCAGTTTACGACTCTCCGCCAACAACGCCATCGAGTGCATTAGGTTCTGCAAAGTCACAATGCCCACCAGTCGCTGATCTTCCACCACTGGGATAAGGCTGAGGTTCCGCGCCGTGATCCTGCGAAACGCGGAAGCTACCGACTCCGTCTTCTGGGCCACTTCAAACAAGCGATTCATTACCGCCTGCACGTAGCCGTTGCCCTCGGCGCGCAGCGCCTCCAAAATCCTCTGCCGGGAAATCACGCCGACCATGTCGCTGCCGCGGATCACCGGGAAATCGTCTTGCAGGGAGTGCACGGCTTTATCCAGAGCATCTTCCAGCGTATCCGCCGGGGAGAGCGTGGCAAAATCGCGCAGCATGATGTCTTCCAGATGCACCGTCTCCAGCACGGATTGAAAGACGGCCGAGCGTTCCTCCAATCCCGCCGCCACGAACAGGAAGAATCCGACTACGGCTAGCCATGCGCCCGTGGTGCTGCCTCCCGGTATGGACAGCACCATGCCGGCCAGCATCAGCAGCATGGCGGAGCCACGCCCCGCGGAAATCGCGCGCTGCGTAGCCCGGATCGGATCCATGCTTCGCGTGAACAGCGCTCGTACCACCCGCCCGCCATCCATGGGATATGCCGGCAGCAGATTGAAAAACGCCAGCCAGGCGTTGCCCCATACCAAACTGCGCGGCAGATTGGCCGAAGTGACGTAAGGCCGCCCCCACAGCCCGAGCTCGGGCGCGACCGCCAACACGATGCTGCCCGCTACAAAGGCAACGACCAGGTTCACCAGCGGCCCCGCCAAGGCGATGCCAATGTCGCGCTTCCAGGCTTGCGACGGCGGCACCGCGGATTGCTTGGTCTCATCCGCCAGGGTCACTCCTCCAATGGGCAGCAGAATAATAGCCCGGGCGGGAATGCCGGCCCGCAGGCTGGCCAGCGCGTGCCCCAATTCGTGCAAAACGACGCAACCGAAGATGATGCCCACCAGCGCCAGACTGCGCGGGAGGGCGCTCACCCCGCCATGCGCCGCCGACTCCGTCAGCCAGACAAACAGCAGGAGAAAGAAAAAAGTTAGATGAATGCGGATCTCGACCCCAAAAACTCGACCCGCCGGGATGGACCAGTTCCTCATCAATCAACGCCCTTCCAACACTCTCATTCTATATAGTTAGACGCCGGGCTGCTGGCGGTAGTTGCGATTTGCAGTATCGTTCGTTCCGTTGCTACTAAACCATTGCCGCATCGGGCCTTGCGCCCGATGCGCAATCCACGAGCATGAGAGTAATCGCTGGAAAATACGGCAGTCGTCCCTTGTCCGCGCTGCCCGGCCTCGACTTGCGGCCCACCGCCGATCGCTTGCGCGAGACCCTATTCAACGTGCTCACGGCGGGCAAGCCCGCCGCGCTCGAAGGCACCGTTTGGCTCGATCTCTTCGCCGGCACGGGAGCAGTTGGCATTGAGGCGCTCAGCCGGGGTGCGAGCATGGTGTATTTCGTCGAGTCTTCCACTGGCGCGGCGAATTTGATTCTCAAGAATTTGCGATCGCTCGACATTCGCTCCGGATTCGAAATCATCAAGAACGATGTCGCCCGCTCTTTTCGCATTCTCCAGTCGAGCGGCGTGCCCGTCGCTTTCGTTTTCCTCGATCCGCCCTATGCCATGCAAAAGGCTTACTCCGAAACTTTGCAGCGCCTAGCGGAGACGCCGGTGCTGAGCCCGAGCAGCATCGTGATTGCGGAACACGAAAAACGGTTCGACCCGGGAGAGACCTTCGGAGGGTTGCGGCGTTATCGCACGCTAAACCAAGGCGACGCTGCCCTGAGCTTCTACAAACTCACCTAGCGACAGCCGCCCCGCGGCGTAGTGGGAATTAGCGAATTCTCACGTCGATTCCCCACGTTTCCGCCGCGACCGCGCTCGTTAAGGAACTCTTTACTCAATATTGACATCATCCTGACAAAAGCACAGAAGCCTTCCTTGTAGCGTAAGTCCACACACACTATTAGTTCTCGGGTTTGCCCTGTAAAGGACCGGCCCACGTAAAGGAGCAATAATCGTGAAGAAGTATTTCCCCTGGACCGCAGTAGTGATGGTTGCGGCCCTGTGTATGATTCAGGCCCACGCGGGGCAACAGGTCCTGGATCGGCCACAGGCATTTACCGGTGAGATCATGGACAAGCTCTGCGCGATGAACAAATCGCATGACCAGATGATTCAGGACATGAAGAGCATGGGACGAGGTAAGGACACCTGTACCACGAAGTGCGTCCAGCTCGGCGCCAAGTACACGCTATTCGATGCCGCCACAGGGAATGTTTACGAAATTGAACAGCAAGACAAAGTGGAAAAATACGCGGGCCTGCGGGTAAGAATTGCCGGGATGCTCCACAAGAACACACTTAGCGTCGAGAAGATTGAGCCTGCATTGTGACCATCGGGATATGACTGCAGATTTGATCCTGGCTGGTTGAGTGTTTCCTCCGTGTAACGACTTTTGCGAATCCATTATGCGTACTCTTATTCTGGGTGTAATAATCTCGACGTTCGTGTTGCTAGCCGGTGGTCTGGCAATTGCTCTACTTGGCTTCCTGCCGACCACTGCAGACGCGGAGCCGCCCGTGTTGGAGGTTCGCATTGCCACCAGTGCTCTCGATGCCTCCGTGGACCGGCATGCGTCGCACCTGACCAGCCCCGTGTCCTTAGTGGACGGAAATCTTATCCAAGGCATGAAAATTTACACGATGAATTGTGCCATGTGCCACGGGACGCTCGACCTGCAGCCGAGTCCTCTGCAGAACTCGTTCTATCCGCCGCCGCCGCAGCTGATTCTCCGTCCGGAAGATGCTCCGGACTGGCGCATCTATTATTTTGTGCGCACAGGCGTCCGCTACACCGCGATGCCTGCCTGGAACAAAACCTTGACCGACCAGGAAATGTGGGATGTCACAGCATTTCTCACCCGGCTGCAGAAACTGTCTCCCGCGGTCCAGGACTATTGGAAAGCTTCCTTTGGCATCGAAAAGCTGCCCACCCTATCCAATCCACACAGCTAATTGCCGCAGATCCGGTCGCGCTTTGAGTTTCGTCCTCACCACCGGCAATCGCGGTTGTTCTCAGGCGTCGATTCCGGCGCCTCCTATGCCTCCGCGGTGCGCTGACCTCGATTCATTCTCCAATTCGCACAAAGGCGCGTGCGTAGCGAAGGCCTTTGACAAGATAGTTGCAACGGCTTGACACGTTGCAGACAACCGCTCAACCACCTTTCATTAGCATCACGACTTCCTGACCAAATCTCTTGCCATAGTGCTTTAGAAGGATAAGGGGTCATGCAAAAAGACTGCCGCTCGAAAATACCGTTCTTTATCGCAGCGCTTACAATCGCAATATTTCTTGTTTCATGGTTCGCAGTCCCAGCTCGGGCTGTGCCAAGCTTCAGCCGACAGACGGGGTTGGCTTGCAGCAGTTGTCACACCAGCCCGCCCGAACTAACTCCATTCGGCCGCCAGTTCAAATTGAATGGCTATACCTTCTCGACGGCAGCAAAGGTCGAGGACGCGGGCGACCGCAAGCAATCGCCGTTGAGTCTGGCAAAGATCCTGCCGCTGGCTGCCATGCTGCAAGTGTCTCTTACGTCGACGAACTCGCCCCAGCCAGGCACCCAGAACGGAAATTTCGAGTTTCCTCAGCAGGCTTCGCTGTTTCTCGCGGGCTCGTGGACCGGCCACATCGGGAGTTTTGTGCAAGTTACGTATCAAGGTCAGACTGACCACTTTAGCTGGGACAATACCGATATTCGCGTGGTCAACCAAGGAAAGCTGCAAAACAAATCGCTGGTTTATGGTCTCACGCTCAACAATAATCCGACGGTAGAGGATCTGTGGAATACCACGCCGGCTTGGGGTTTTCCATTTGCTTCCAGCGCTACGGCCCCGACCCCAAACGCCGCGACTCTGATTGACGGACGATTGGCGCAGGATGTGGCCGGGGCCGGCGGCTACGCCATGTGGATCGATCATCTCTATCTCGCCGGAACGCTCTATCGTTCCGAGCATCTCGGCGGAACGCAACCCAATTCCGGGAATGGGTTCGACTTCAACATACGCGGAACCGCTCCCTACTGGCGGCTCGCCTGGCAACAGAACCTGAGCAAACACGATTACCTGGAGGTTGGAACTTATGGAATCCATGCCAAATCGACGCCCAACGCGGTCACCGGGTTGGACGACGGATATACGGACTTGGCCGTCGACTTCCAGTACGAACATAAGATTCCGCAGTGGAAGAGCGACATAGTCACGGTTCGCGGCACCTACATACACGAAAACTCATATCTGGGCGCCACGTTTGCAGCGGACGGATCGACCGTTGCCCGCCATAATCTGGATACGTCGCGCATTAATGCGACTTATCACTTTGGCAACCGCTACACGGGGACAGTGGGCTGGTTCGACACCACAGGAACGGCCGATTCTAAACTATTCTCGGCTGCTCCCGTTTCTGGAAGCTTGAATGGGGACCCACATAGCACAGGCTACATCTTCAATGCATCCTGGTGGCCGGCGCAGAATGTGGATGTCGCCCTGCAATATACCGGGTACACGCGTTTCAACGGTGGGAGTACGAATTATGACGGGTCCGGGCGCAATGCTTCGAGCAACAACGCCCTTTACGCCTTGTTGTGGTTTGTTTTCTGAATTGCGGCCGCCCTAGGATGAGAGTGGGCGCCCGCTCGCGATTCAGCTTCGGCAGCATGGGCGCGCTCGGTTGGTCGTCCCGGGTAGTTATCCAAAAACGGGCTTATCGGTAACTGGCGGTGCCGACCGTGCCCAAAGGGCTCGCGTGGCAGCTTTCACGCGCAAGGAGTCCGTCGAGCGCCCCACTTAGAGTTGGCGGCAGCGGCCGAGTCCACGCAAGCCGCGTGAGGATGAGAAAGATTTACAAGCTGGCGACAAACTTATGACAATTGCCGGTCGCGACTTCGCCTAGGATCATCAGCCGAGCAGGTCAGAAGGTTCTGTACCCAGTCACTCCAACCGATTGTTCGACCCCCCTCTGTTCCTGACTTGTCTAAAGGAGAGATTACGATGCCGGAAATCAGTATGCGAGTTTGCAGGACTGCAGTCGCCGCTTGCCTCGGCCTAGTTCTTCTCATGGTTTCGGCCCCGGCCCAAGCACAATATCGCCTTACCAATCTAGTTTCGAATCAGCTCGATACGCATGCCGCGACCACCGATCCACTGCTGTCCAACGCTTGGGGATTAGCCCGCAGCGCCACCTCGCCCTGGTGGATCAGCGATAACCTCTCGGGATGGTCGACTCTCTACACTGCCACCGGAACGCAAGAGTCACTCAAGGTATTGATTCCCACCGCCGGAAACGGACCGGCCTCACCGAAAGGCCTAAATGGCCCTGGCACACCGACGGGAATCGTTTTCAACGCGTCGAAGACGGATTTTCTGGTTGATGGCAAGTCTTCGTCTTTCATTTTCGCGACGCTGGATGGCACCATCAGCGCATGGTCGCCGGGCGTGAACGCCAACCAGTCGGTGATCGCCTTTGACAACTCCGCCAACAAAGCGATGTACACCGGCTTGGCCATCACCAGCAATGCCTCGGGGAATTTCCTCTACGCGGCGGATAACACGAACAACCACATAGATATGTTCGACGGCAGCTTCAACCTGGTGAAGTCGTTTGGCGATCCGAGCATCCCAACGACCTTCTCAGTATTTGGCATCCAGGACATTAACGGCCTGGTTTACGTCGCTTATGCTGTGCCGAACGTGGGCGCCGACGGTTTCATCGACGTCTTCAATGAGGATGGCAGCTTGGTGAAAACCCTGATACACGGACTGCCGCTCAATCAGGCCTGGGGGATTGCCCTGGCTCCCAGCAATTTTGGGCCGCTGAGCAATACCCTGCTGGTTTCAAACAACTCCGTCGACGGCACCATCAACGGATTCAATCCTAAGACCGGGGAGTTTGTGGGTACGATAAGGGACCGGCACGGGAGGAAGATTATCCTCAACAACCTCTGGGGAGTAGCCTTCGGTGGAGGAAACTCAACCAATGGAGCAGTAAACGAACTGTTCGTCACCGTAGCCCCGGGCAATGGAGCACAAAGCGAAATGGCCGGTACTTTTGCATCAATCGTCTTCGATCCAGATCAGGATCATGATTTTGATCATGATGACGATGGCCACCTGAAATAGGCGGCGCTTTCTACCTGGGGGCAGTTGGTGCCTTCGTCAGCTTCCTCAATCGCCAGCAATGCTGCGCGGAAGGGCTGCCGCCCCCGAGTAGAACCTTATCTTCGTCCCGTTCCTCCGGGACCCGGATTCTGCCGCGAAACGGGATCCAAGGAAGCTGGCAGAATTGGTACGGGATAGCCGGCTTCCGGAGGAGTTGGGAGCTCACGTGGAAGCTTGCGGGTTTCCGTCGGATGCCGGTTGACGGCCTTACGCCAAACCAATGCTGCCGTACCCTGGTTGCTTATGATGGGCTCTGCCCGTGCCCCAAGCCTGGCTTACATCACAATCTCATCCGCCCGCCGCGTGATCGGATGCTGCATCTCCCGCAATTCGTTCTTCACCATATTCAGTCCATACACGCACTGTTCGAAGTTGCGCGAAAGGTTGGAGAACAGTGGAGCGACTTTGGCATACTCGAATACATCGAATTGCGAAACGATGTAGTAGCTTTCTTTCCCCGCCTTGATCCAGTCCACAAAATTCTCCGTGCGATTGCGGCGCAGCCGGAAGTGATTGATACTCTCGGGAAACATCCCGGCGAAGAAAAGCGTGTAGTCCCCAATATGCTTGCGCACTTGGCGCTCGCGATCGAACGACGGCGCGGGCCCGTACACGGGATCGGATTCCATCAGCATTCCGCCCACGTCGCTCAGGCCGCGGCCCGCGGCGTCGCGAATCTTGAATAACTGCTCCACGTCGCAGAACTCCGCCAGCAGATGCGCCACGTACGCCACAATCTGCGGATCGCGGATGCCGATCTGCTGCGCATAGTGCCGCCCGACCATCTCCACGAACAGCTGCTGCAGCGGATGCGACTCCGGAATCATTCTTGGCCCCTCACCAAAAACCGCCACGGGCACGGAATTGCGACAATGCTGAACTACCTAATTACCTTAGCCAACAACTAAAAACAAGTAACTTCCGTGCGCCAGCGTAGCCCGCTCGTGCTACCTAGTTAGAGTCACTCCCGGCAAATAAAGTTTCCCGCCGCAATTTGTTGGCACACCGCGCCATCGGCTGCTAATTTGCCTCGCGTTCGGTTCGCGCCTTCACATTTACAATCATCGGCAATGGAGGGAATTCATGGAGCGCAACAACATTGCCAGCGGCACACCTTGGGAACCCGTGATCGGTTACTCACGAGCGGTCAGGGTTGGCAATCACGTGCACGTATCCGGAACCACAGCCACCGGCCCGGACGGAAAAATCGTAGGATTGGGCGATCCCTACGCGCAAGCCGTGCAGACGCTGAAGAACATTGAATCCGCTTTACAAAAGGCCGGCGCAACCATGAGAGATGTCGTGCGGACTCGCATTTTCCTGCTCAACATTGCCGACTGGGAAAAAGTCGGCAAGGCCCACGGCGAGTTCTTCCGCGACATTCGTCCCGCCGCCAGCATGGTGGGAGTCACCGGCTTCGTCTCTCCCGAAATGCTGGTGGAGATTGAAGCCGAAGCCGTGATCCTGGAAGCCTGACACATGGGAGGCGAGTGGGACTGTCGGCGGGGAAAATCCCTCCTTTGGTCCGGAAATATACGAAATCAAGGTTTCCCCTCACCATTTCCCTTGACACCGGCCCCGCATGGGGCATAATCTCCCAATCCCCATACGGCATCCGCGCCAAGGGGAGGCCCGAACTTGGCGTGACGGCAGTTGCCCGGCTTGGCGGTGAGCAGGGAGGTAAGCATGAGCGTTCTGGAGCTGTGCGATCCCGAAGCGGCAGCGGTTTCTCTGCAAGCCAGCGTTGCAGACGCGATCCGCAGCATGCTGACCCATCACGTGGGCGCGGTGGCCGTGGTCGATGGCGAGCGCCGCGTAGCCGGCATCTTCAGCGAGCGCGATGTCTTGCGCAAACTCGCCCTCAGCGGGCGGGATCCGGAAGCCACTCCGGTGCGAGATTTGATGACCAAGGAAGTGGAGATGGCCACGGCCGAAACCGGCCCCGGCGAAGCCCTGGCCACCATGGTGGAGCGTCACTTCCGCCACCTGCCCATCGTGGATGGCGACGGCCGGCTGCTGGGCATGCTCTCCATTCGCAACGTTCTCGAATGGCACGTCGAAGACCTGCGCCGCGAACTGGACGCCCTGGAGCAGTACGTTTCCAACGACGGCCCCGGCGGGTAGCGCACTGTCCGTCACGGGTCGGCAGTAGTGAGCGAACAATGCAAAAGGCCGGCTGCGGAGCCGGCCTTCTTGTCGAGCGGAAGTCCAAAGCTACTTCTTGGGAGCGATGGCGTCCTTCGCGGCTTTGGCCACGCGGAACTTCACCACCGTCTTTGCCTTGATCTGAATGGGTTCGCCGGTCTGCGGATTGCGTCCCACGCGCGCCTTGCGATGCGCCTTCACCAGCCGGCCCAGGCCGGGCACCACGAACACGCCATTCTTCTTGGTCTCTTTGATGGCGGTATCCGCAAGAGTCTCCAAAAATGTTGCCGCTGCTTTGTTGTTGATTTCAAGTTCCTCCGCCAGGTGGCGGACGAGTTGTGTCTTGGTCATGCCTGCTGCCATGAATCCTCCTCTTGAATAAAGCTCTGATTTTTCCTGCGACGAGCGCTATCTTATACCGCGCCCCTGTGGAAAAGTGGTGTTGCAGGCCCATTCTACGCGTATGTTCTCAACTTGGCACCATGAAACCCCATAAAAATCGGCGCTCCCGGAGCCTGCCATTTCAAATTGGCCCGCCCGCAAGGCGAAGGAGCGCGCCGCCGGTCCCGTGGCTGCATGGCATAATGCTAGCTGGAGACCCATCGCCAGTGAGTTGTGCCCTCTGCGAAGCGCGCAAGGAAAAACGCTTCTGCCCGGCCATGCACGGCCGCATTTGCCCGCAATGCTGCGGCGAGCAGCGCGAAGTCACCCTCGATTGCCCCAGCGATTGCGTCTATCTGCTCCAGGCGCGAGAGCATGAAAAGCCGCGCCCCATGCAGGATCTGGACCAAGCCGCCCTGTTCCCAGAGACCGACATTCCGCAACAGTTTCTCTATCAGCACGAGCAACTGATCATGGGCTTGAGCTACGCGCTGGCGAAAGCTGCCCGATCTGCGCATGCGCTCACCGACTCCGATTTGATCGCCGCGCTGACATCGCTGGCAAAATCGCAGCAAACCCTGGTGAATTCCGGCCTGCATTACGAGACCCCTTTGCCCAACCTCACCCAGCAGGCGGTGCTGGCCGAAATGCAAAACATGCTGAAGGAGTACCGCGAAACCGAGCAAAAGCACCTGGGCTATACCCGCCTGCGCGATGGCGATGTCTTGCGCGCCCTGGTCTTCCTGGTCCGGATGGCGCATGGCCGCACTTCCGGACGTCCCAAGGCGCGGGCGTTTGTCGATTTCCTCTTCTCGCAATTTCCCGAGAAGCCATCCGCGCTCGCAGCGCCGGAAGAAGCCGGCAGCAGACTCATTGTGCCGTAGAAAAACCGGCCACAGATCGCACAGATTCGCGACGATCAACCAGCAACCAACAAAGATTTCTAATCCGCGCTGATCCGTGAAAATCCGTGGCTAGCTTTCGCCCAGCTTGCGAACCTTCTGTCCCGCCGGCAAAGCATCGAGCAATTCGCGAATCGTCCGCTTGAACACGGGATGGCGTGCTTCGGGCGCGATCTCCGCCAACGGCTGCAGCACAAACCGCCGCTGGTGCAGCGCCGGGTGCGGAATCGTCATCCCCTTCGCCTCTACCACCGAGTTGCCAAACAGCAGAATGTCGATATCAATGCTGCGCGGCCCCTTCTTCTGCACTCGCCGCCGCCCCATCTCCTGTTCAAGATTGAGAATGCCGCCGAGCAATTGCCTGGGCATTTGTTCGGTATCCAGTGTTGCCGCGCAATTCAGAAACCACGGCTGGGCCAGGACTTCGACCGGCTCGGTTTCATAGAAAGACGAAACCGCAACTACTTGCCCAAAAGCCTGCAAGCGCCCGAGCGCGGCATTCAGATTCGCGGCACGATCCCCCACGTTAGAGCCCAGCGAAAGATAGACTAGCTTGTGCATGGAGCGGCAGCCCCCGTGTCCTTTCCCGGATTCTACGAGCAAATGCCCAACTGCCAGGCCTAGGACCTTGGTCACTTTCGTGACCGTGAGAACAGAACTAACATCAACGAGCCATGACCTTGGAGTCTCTTCTTTTAAGCCGGGATCAGCAAGTCATCGGCGTCGTGAAGTCGGCTCTGGAAAAACTATCCATCGAAGTTGAAGTTTGCCGTGGCGCACGTTCGGGCAGCGAAATCCTCTTGTCTGAGAAGTTTGACGCGATCATCGTGGACTGTGACGACCTCCAGGGAGGCCTCGATGTGCTGCGGAACCTGCGCCAGAGCCCCAGCAACCGGAATTCGGTGTCCTTCGCCGTTTTGAATGGCAAAACCACAACACATGAAGCTTTTGATTTGGGGGCGCAGTTTGTGTTGCAAAAACCGATTTCCCAGCTCGGCGCCTCCCGCTGCTTCGGCGCGGCGCTGGAATTCATGGAGCGCGAACAGCGCCGCTACTTTCGCCATCCCGTCGAAATACCTGCACTGGTAACTTTTGGCCGCCAGGAACTGAAAATGACAACCACCAACCTCAGCGAGGGCGGCATGGCGGTCCGCTTCCGCGGCAAACTACCCAAGGGCGGCGTCACCAAAGTTTGCTTTACCACGCCCGGCGGGAAGCTTCGATCGAAGCCAAAGCGGAACTCGTCTGGGTCGACGGCTCGGGACGCGCCGGCCTGCGTTTCGTCGAGTTGTCCCTGGCTTCGCGGCAGAGACTCGAACGCTGGCTCAGCGACCACTAGGCTCGCGCAACACTCTCATCCCAGCCAATCGTGCGTCGTTCCCGGCCGCTGCGGTAAGTCATGTCGATGGCCTGCATGGTCTGCAGAGCCTGCTCGGGAGTAACCGCCAGCGCCGCCCCTTGCGTGATCACATCGCGCAAATTCCGGTAAAACTCGCGATAATCTCCCGCTTCAGTTCTTACTTTCTTCCTCCATTCGCCATCCACCACCGACAGTTCCCCCCATTGTCCTTCCGGTTCCTCGCCCCAATGCGGCCCCCAATCGGTCCCTGCCGGAACCTCGCCCCGCTTCAAGAACTCTTCCTGCGGGTCCATTCCGTATTTCTCGAACGACCCCTTGACACCGTGAACCACGAAATGCGGTCCTGGAGCATACGCGATGGTTCGCGAACGCAGCATGGCGCGCATGCGCGGGTACTCGAGGCAAATATCGAAAGCATCGTCCACCACCGCCCAATCCCGTTGCAAATAGGTGGCCGCGGTGATGGCCTGCGGTGCTCCAAATAGCTGCAACGCCTGATCGATCAAATGCGGCGCGAGATCAAACACCAATCCACTCCCCGGATCCGGCCGTTCCGCCCACTTGTTGTGCTTGGGAGTCAAACGATAGCGGTCATACCGCGCCTCATATTCGACAATGCGGCCCAGCACGTCCGATTCCACCAGCTTGCGCACGGTCAAAAAATCTCCGTCCCACCGCCGATTGTGATAAACCGTGAGCAGCTGCTTCTGTTGCTTCGCAATCTGTATCAGTTCGGCCGCCTCGCGCGAATTCGTGGCAAAGGGCTTGTCCACCACAACAGCTCGATCAGCCAGCAAACACTGGCGCGCCAATTCAAAATGAGAAGCGTTCGGAGTCGCCACGACGCACACCTGAATCCGCTCATCCGTCAGCATTTCCTCGACTGTCCGCACCACGCGCACATCCGGATATCTTGGCTTCGCTAGCGAGCCGCCGCGCTCGACAATGCACGCCAGCTCCATCCCCGGAGTTCCCCGGATCGTGGGCGCATGGAACACTTGTCCAGACATCCCATACCCGATTACTCCGACTCGCACCATCCCCGCTCTCCTTGCACGAATTCAGGCACGCAGCGCAAACTCCAACTCCAACTCCAACTCCAACTCTATTTTCTTCTGTCCTTCACCCGGATCACAAACTTCAACCCCGACCAAATGTCGCTCACCGCGCACACCTTGACGTCCACCAGGCCAGCCTCCAGGCCAATGCCGCGGACGATGTTTTCGGTAATGTCGGTGGTCACGCCGGAACTCTTCTTCGGCCAGCTTA
>CAVZMC010000076.1:0-42062 GCA_963776125.1 uncultured Acidobacteriaceae bacterium
CTTGAACAATCTCGGGACCACGACACGATTTTTCGTGCGGGGTTCCTCCATCCGGTTGAAGCCGTCCTGATCGCCCTTCTCGATGGCACCCGTACGCTGGGTGAAGTGGAGATGGAGTTGGGGAGACTGTTCGACATGAGCGAACGGGCGTCGTGCCGACTGTTGGCATGGCTGCTGGAGCGACGCGCGGAAGCCCTCTCCCATTCGGCCGACAGAGTTGAAGACGCCCAGCGGTACCGTCCGGAGATGTTCATCATACCGGCACACAGGGTCGACCTGACAACACGGCGCCTGTACAAACCGGTTGCCATTACTTTTCACGTTTCCGACGCGTGTATGCGGGATTGCCTCTACTGCAACATTCAGAAGACGCCCCGTCGCGCTGTGGCGGAGTCGTTGCCCATTGAGCGATGGATGGAGCTAGCGGTCGAATGCGCTTCGCTCGGCGTATTGTCGATTGTCATGAGCGGCGGCGACCCATTCATGAACAAAGATGCGGTCAAGATATTGGGCGCCTTTGCGGCGGCCGGCCTCAACCCGCTGGCCGCAACCAAGTCGCACATAAGCAGGGAAACCGCAGCGAGTTTGGCAGATGCCGGTGTACGGCGGATGCAGGTCAGCATCGATGCGCCTACCCCCGGATTGGCGGACCTGCTGACGTCCTCACCGGGATATTTTGACGCAGCAACGGCTAGCATACGAAACCTGCGGGCCTCTGGCATCGGCGTTCGCTGTAACTGCGTGATGACACGCTTCAACGTCCGGACTGCACGGCAACTGATCGGGATGTTGCAGGCGTTGGGCGTTGACCACATTAGTCTGACTGGCTTCGGTAGATCCATGTACGTTCCGGAGGACCTGAACCAGGCGCTGTTCCTGGATGATACGGAACACGACTTCCTGGACAATTTGGGCAAGGAATACAGCAGGGCACGTGTAGCGTGCTCGGCCCCGAAGGACACGAACCAGATACCCTCCGAAAAGAAGTGGTCCTTGTTCGCCAACCGCTCGCAGTGTTCAGCGGGACGGTGGGGGTTCGTGATGCGCGCGAATGGTGATGTCGTTTTGTGCGACGAGATGCCTGCGACGGCGTTCCACATTGTCGGAAATTTGCGGGACCACTCGATCTCCGAGGTCTGGAGGTCCCCAGCTATAGACGCGCTTCTGGAACCCCCACGCGAAGCGTTCGCAAACACTGTCTGCCAAGGGTGCGCGGAGTTCGATCTGTGTCACCGCGATTATGGCCGCTGTTTTCGGGACGCCATCAAAACTTACGGAAGTTTCTATGGGCCATCGCCAAACTGTCCCCTTGCGCCACTTGGCCTCCGACAAACATAACTTCTGCGCAAATCGACGATAAGGAGCGCGTCAAGATGGGGAGTCGCAGCGAGCCTGGTGCAAGTGCCGAGCGCAATTTGTTCGGGCGTTGTCTCGCATTGCGCGCGTTTTTCGGAACTTTGGCACGCTACCGGAAAACGGTGGGAGTGATGGTGGGCGGGCGGGTGCTCACGAGCGTGCTTGCCATGGGCACTCCCCTTTTGACCAAATACCTGATCGACAATGTAGTCGCTCGCAAGGACTGGAATGCGTATCGGAACGTTGCTGTGGTGATAGTGGCGCTTCTGGTGGTTTCGTTCGGCCTCAGCGTCCTACTCAGCTACTTGGGAATGCGTATTGAGCAACAAGTGAGTTTTGACATTCGCCGACTATTTCAGCAGAAACGGCAGCGACTCCCGATCGCGTACTTCCACCGTTGGGGAATAGGAGAACACACGTATCGTGCAACCGCGGACGTGCAAAACGTGACCACCGCGATGCTAAAGATCGCGCCCGATACGTTTTTGGTGATGCTCAACTTCGTCACGTTCGCCGTAATCGCCGCTGCCCTCAATCTGCGACTGACCTTGCTATATCTCGTAGCTCTACCGGTCATTGCAGTAGTCGAAATCAGCCGCTCGCGATGCATTAGGCCCCTACAGGAAAAGGCTCAGCGCGTGGCGACGCGGATGAATGAATCGGCTGCGGAGTACGCGATGGGTGTTGCCAGCGCCAAGGTGTACCGCCGCGAGAAGTTACTTGGTAACCGTTTTCTATCTGCAGTCCTGGACCTGTTTCGGATCGCAGTGCGGAAATGGCAAATTGACACACTGTTCCAATCGGCAGAATGGGTCTGCAACGTTGTATGGGGATGGGTCGTCATTTTCTATGGCTTCTCCCTTGTTATGCGCGGTGACTTGACGCTGGGTGCGCTGGTAGCGCTGAAGCTATACCTAACTGGGTTGACGCAGCCGATCCAGGAGGTAGGTGGACTTATTCAATCGCTGGTCGCCGGGTCCGTATCCGCCGAGCGGCTGAACGAGACGCTCCTTGCCGGCGAGGAGCGGGACACTGGAGATCTGTTGCTGCCTGTGTGGGGAAAGAGGCCAATCCAGGTATCGTTCGAGGGGTTAGTATTCGCGTATGAGCCTGGACGACTTGTTTTCGGCGGCCTGACCGCAACTCTGCCACGGGGTGGAATTGTCGGGTTGGCTGGTTGCAGCGGCGCCGGCAAGACCACGATAGCTTCACTGCTGGTTCGCCTTTACGACCCACAAAGTGGCGCGATACGCCTAAACGGTTACGATCTGCGGGAGATCCCGTTGGGGCACCTCCGCTCCATGGTGACAATCGCGCCGCGCGATCCCTTCCTATTCCAAGGGACTGTTCGCGAGAACATAGCATTCGGCGATTCCGGGGCTTCTTTGAGCGAGATCACCAGGGCGGCTGAACTCGCTGGTGCACATGAGTTTATCGGCGCTTTAGAGCACGGATACGAGACGCTGCTGAGCCCGCAAGGGGCTTCTTTGTCGGCAGGACAGAAACAGCGTATTGGTCTCGCCAGGGCGCTGCTCCGGCCCGGCGGCCTGCTGGTACTAGACGAGGCAATCGGATCAGTTGACCATGCGCAGCGTATGATTGTCATTGAGTCGTTACGGCAAATCGGCCGTGCAACGACGATTCTGCTGGTGAGCCACGACAGGGATCTGCTGGCGCACTGCGACCACGTTTTCCATCTCGACAGCGAAGGATTGCGCGAGTTGGAACTCGTGGGATGGTACAGCCCTGATGCAGTGGGCTTGCTGCGTTTCGCCGAAGACAAGAGCCAGTGCCCGGCGGACGCCACAACATCTCGAGCCGGAGCGGCGGTCTAGCTTAACTATAGTGAAGCTAGGGGACGGCCTGACGAAGGCATGTCGTCCCCGGTGCCTGTTCGGATTCGACGCCTCGTCGTCAGAAAGGAGAAATCATGCCAGACGATCTCAAGAACGCTCTGAAAAAGGCGGGTCTCGGAAGCATCCCTGACCTCGGGTCGGGCTTTGTGCTTGAGGATTGCGCACTCGGATGCCAGTCTAGCTGTTGGTCGAACTGCGACCAGGGCTGCACGCTCGCGTGCGCAGCCGGCTGCGACTTCTCGTCAGCCAATGTTACATAGCTCCGTTTGGGAGCGTACACCGGCCGGTGCTTAACCCGGCTGCCATGACCGCCGTCCGACTCGAAGACTATGAATTATGCGAGGCAGATCACGAATCATTCGATCGCGAACGCTGCGAAGCGTATCGATAATCTTGTTGTGGTCCACAACGAGGCTGAGCGGTGCAGACGGGGCTGTGCTGGACCCAGTTACCGAAGTTTGGTTAGCCCGCATGGAAGCGACCGGTAAGATTTTACCTTCGTCAAGACTCACCTTGATGATAGAACTAAGCTCAGACACCTATGACCCCGCACTCCAGGGTGTTGGCTTTTCGCCACACTTCTGTGCTTCGACATTCTGCACCGGTGAAGCGGCGCGTTCGGCTCTGGACAAGATACTCCGCCTCCCGTCAGTGCGCCTTGTGCAATACCTCGGTATCGAAGAGCCACTGCGCGCGCGAAGCGAACCCGCCCCAGTGCTCGTGGGTGTCGTGGATAGTGGGATCGACTGGCGACACCAGGCCTTTTGGCAGGATCCGCGCTGCCCAGTCCTGCGGTTCTGGGATCAGACCGCGCCATCGCCTTCAATTCGCCAAGTCGGCAGCGTCCCTTATGGAGTCGAATTCGGCAACCAGGAACTGGCGCGGCGCCGTCGATCAGAACGAAGTCCGAACAAGTTATCTCATGGAACCTCAATGGCCATGATTGCAGGTGGGGATCTCCATACTTCATCAAACACCCCGGCGTGGTTGCGTGAAGTGCGGGGCAGTCCTACCATCCTTGTCAATACGACCGGCGTTGAAGCGGCGGTATGGGATGCCATCGTATATATTCTCGGACAAGCTGCCAAGATGGACGCTCGGGTTGTGATAAACATTTCACTGGGCAAGCACGTTGGACCGCACGACGGCAGCGACGTGTTCACGCGCTCCATCGACGAGATCCTCCCTCCAACGGCGCTCGTGGTCGTTCCATCGGGCAACGATTCCATACGATCTGCGGCGTTTGAGACGCGAGTAGAGCGCGCGAATTCGATCCCCATCCAAATCCGGGCGCCAAGTTGTAGAAGGGGCGATACAGCCACTTTCGACATCGAGGGCTGGTACGACGCTTCCGCAGCAGTTACCGTGTCGCTTTCCGCCGGGTCGGCGGCGTCCGAGGCCGTGGCGACGCGCGAGATACAAGGATGGCGAGACGGAGATCGGCGAGCGGTCGTCGATCACCGCTTGCTCAACGCAGGTGGAGGGATGCGTGGCTTTCGCATTAGCGGCCAAACGTCATGTGGTACAGCGGGGCCCGGCGAGTGGCAGATATACTTACGCAACCCCGGAAAGGATACAACTGTGCGGCTGTGGGTTGTCTCCACGGATCACTGTGAGGTTGTCTTCCCTCTCTCTCCAGCCAGCTCTATTAGTACGTTCGCCGCGGGCAAGGTGATACTGTCGATCGGAGCCATCGGAGTGGATGCTCGGTCGCATATCGCAGCCCCAACCCCATATAGCAGTGAAGGAACGACCGCAGACGGTCGATGGAAACCCGACGCCCTGTTGCCTACATCGATTCGGATCTCGCGTTCAGGGCCGCCGGCGGGTGGCACCAGCGCCGCTTCTGCCGTCGCGGCACGGATTCTAGCCCAACAATGGCGCGCATTACCCTTATCTTCTGCGGCCGACCTGCATGACGCGATCCAGTATCGCGCCCTTGTGCCACACTCTGGGGTGACGTGGTGCGGTCCCACGCAATATCAACCTGTGGCCATATCATCATGGTTGAGAGCCCAACCCCCCAGCGGGACACATGGTCGAACGCAGCCGACGCCCGCCCAGAAATGCGTTGTGCCGGTTTCCAGATGAGCAAATTCAGTTTGGTACTAAGGGATGCTCCTTCGCTATCGGTAGCTGGCGTCGACAGGATCCTTCATCGCCATATCAGACTCGCCTACCATCGAGCACCCCGCGCTCTTTAACAGCCGGTCATGACGCTCTTTGGCCCCGGCATCGCCTGGGATCGGGACTTGGGGGGCTGCAACGTAAACATTTCTGCGGAAGTCCGGAGGAGATACTTTTTCCGCAGTGGTCCGCCCCTGATAATCACCCCCGCCTCGAACACGCGCCAAAAAGCATGGGCAAAGAATTGGGCAAAGTAGCCGTTTTAAAAGCTGGTCTCTTGCGTCTTGTGTGCTGGAAGTGATTGATGTATTTGGCTCCTCAGGTAGGACTCGAACCTACAACCCTTCGGTTAACAGCCGAATGCTCTACCGTTGAGCTACTGAGGAGCAAGGTTTGTGATTTCATTTAAACAGACGGTGCCACTCGGTGTCAAACGCTACGCTAACGCGAGTGCGGACTCACCAAGCGAAGCAGGCAGGGGTATCACAGCGCGGCTTCGCCGCAAACTGATCCACCAGACAGATATGGCGCTCTCCTTTGTAGTAGCGTGTCGGTGAAGTCCAATTCAGACGACACGAGGAGAACGCCATGCAACAGTGCATCGAGAAATGCGGGGAGCAGATCCAGGGGGTGGTGAGCGGCTTTGACAGGTTGGTATTCCGGGGCTCGCTGCGGGGGCTCAACTATGGCTACTGGGACCCGAATCTGAAGGCGGCGGTGGCCGTTGGGATGGAGCAGTACCTGCCTTTGTGCGGAAACTCCAGGTCGAGTAGACGCAGGATGCGGCTTTTGTTTTGCAGCCGGGACTTGTGATGCTGAAAATGGAAGCCGTCGATACGGGGCTGCGACTGCAAGCGCGAGCCTTTGAAGCGGCGTTCCATGGCGCGGTGGTTGCGGGCCTCCAGTTCCATATCGGCAAGCCATTCCAGGGTTGCGGCCACGCTGAGGTTCTGGGTGGCAGCTTCAGAGATGGTCGTCTCCAGTTGGCGGCTCATCGTCGCCAGGCTCAGTTGCTCCAGTGTCTCTGGCAGGGTCATCGGGTTCCTTTCCGGATGCAAGAATGAACGCGTCGTAGGCCAGCAGCGACAGCGGATCGGTAGCCGGTTCGTTCAACCGCGGATCGCGAAGACGAAGGGGCGGTTGAGGGCGGCGTGGCGCTTGCTGCTGGCGGAGGATGTTGGCGACGTAGTCGGCTCCGAACGCGTGAGCCGCATGCGCTTTAGCGAGGGCGCCGGCCACGGCCTCCGGCCCATACTGCCGGATCACTTCCAAATAGGTGGGCTTTCTTCAGTTTCCCCCGTAGATCTTCCACCAAATCCAGCCACAGGCCGACAATCGCGCGCGTCCTCTCGTCCGCGATACCGGTTAGATCTATCTTCTGCACTTGCTCGAGGCAGGGCATCGATTCTCGCGGATTGGGGCGAGTTCTCGGGAGGGTCCCATTGTTCGGAAAAAATCATAAAGCCTTGTTAATGTTTCCCTCGGATCATTGAGAAGATGCCCCCTGCGGGACACGCGCCGGCCCATCGACCAGCGGCGAGGGAAGCGCGTGCCGCGGGCGGACGGGGAAGTCCGGGCGCCCCGGCGTTCCCAGCGTGGGATTACACTGATGTACTATGAACCGTCTCCTGCTTTCCGCCGTGGTTGCGGCGGCGTCTCTGCTGTGGGCGCAGGAGCCGGCGGCGCGGCCGCGGGCGCGCGAGATCGGACTGATCGTGGGGTCGCTCGCGCCTGGCCCGCTGGATGCCATCACCGATGTCGAGGGCGTGCGCGTGGGTCACACCACGCTGATCCAGGGCGATACCATCCGCACCGGGGTCACCGTGGTGCTGCCGCACGGCGGCAATTTGTTTCGGGATAAAGTGCCCGGCGCGGTTTATGTGGGCAACGCTTTCGGCAAGCTGGCGGGATCGACGCAGGTGGAGGAACTGGGCGAGATCGAATCGCCCATCGCGCTGACTTCCACGCTCAACGTGCCGCGCGTGGCCGACGCGCTGATCGATTATCTGCTGGCCCTCCCGGGCAACAAGCGGTGCGCTCGGTGAATCCGCTGGTGGCCGAAACCAACGACGGCTACCTCAACGATATTCGCGGCCGGCACGTGGGCCGCGAGGAGGTGCTGCGCGCCATCGCCGGCGCGCGCGGCGGACCGGTGGAAGAAGGCGCGGTGGGCGCGGGCACGGGGACGGTGGCGTTCGGCTTCAAGGGCGGCATCGGAACGGCTTCCCGCAAGGCCGGGGCTTACACCGTGGGCGTGCTGGTGCAGACCAATTTCGGAGGCACGCTGCAGATGAACGGCGCTCCGGTGGGCCGCGAGCTGCGCGGGCCGGGACCCAATTCGGGCGACGGCTCCTGCGTCATGCTGGTGGCCACCGACGCGCCGGTGGACGCCCGCAACTTGCGCCGCATGGCCGCCCGCACCATGTTCGGCCTGGCGCGGACGGGATCGAGCGGGGCCAACGGCAGCGGCGATTACGGCGATCGCCTTCACCACCGCGCGGCACTCCAGGCGGCGCCTCGGCAACCCAGCCAAACTGCTATCGAACGACGATATGTCGCCTCTGTTTCTGGCCGTGATCGAGGCCACCGAAGAGGCCATCTACAACTCGCTGCTGCGCGCGGTCACGACCACGGGCAACGGCCACACCGTGGAGGCGCTGCCGATCGAACGGACGGTCGCGATCCTGCGCCGGCACGGAGCGCTGCGCTGAGCAGCCAAAAGGAGGATCGATGAAGCCAATCGCCAACCGCCGCAATTTTCTGAAATGGACCGCCGGACTGGCCGCCGCGTGTGCCCAGCCTGCGACTGCCGAAGCGCAGGGAAAGGTCGTGCGGACCGCCGGAACGAGGGTCAAACTGGGGCTGAACGCGTACTCGTTCAATCAGCCGCTGATGGCGGGCACGCTGAAACTGGAGGACGTGGTCCACTACTGCGCGGAGATCGGCATCGAAGGGCTCGATGCTACCGGCTATTACTTTCCCGGGTATCCCAAGACGCCGCCCGACGAGTACATTTACCACCTGAAGCGCGACGCCTTCCTCGATGGCGTGACACTCAGCGGCACGGGCGTGCGCAACGATTTCACTGCGGTCGACCCGGCCGCCCGCAAGAAGGACGTGCAGATGGTGAAGGACTGGATCGAGGTGGCGGCCAAGCTGGGCGCGCCGGTGATCCGCGTGTTTACGGGCCCGCGGATGCCCGAAGGCCGCACCTTCGACGAAGTGCTGGCGTGGATGACGCCCGATTTCAAGGAGTGCGCGGCGCACGGCAAGCGTTTCGGCGTGATCGTGGGCCTGCAGAATCACAACGACTTCGTGAAGACCGCCGAGCAGGCCATCCGCGTAATCCAGGCGGTGGATTCGGAATGGTTCGGATCGATTCTGGACATCGGCAGCCTGCGCACCAACGATCCCTACGAGGAGATCGAAAAGCTGATGCCGTACGCAGTCTCCTGGCAGCTCAAGGAGATGGTCGGTTACGGCACGAAGGAAGTGCCCACGGATCTCGCCAAGGTGAAGGCCATCATCGACAAGGGCGGCTACCGCGGCTTCCTGCCGGTGGAGACGCTGGGCGGGGGCGATCCCAAGGTGAAAGTGGCCGCCTACATGGAAAAGGCGCGCAAGGTATTCGCGGGATAGTTCATTGTGCGTGCACGCCGGGATCAGCGGCCTTTCCAAGGAGATCGGGAACGATGGCCTTCCGGCGGCTGCGCGTGCCGCCAGAGCAGGCCACGGGCGGGAAGATCGTCAACGTGGAGACGGTGACCAGTGGCGCGGCCTTCGCCTCGTACACCAAATGGCGGCAGGACCCGCGAGTTGGATGCTAAACGCAGTGCCGGAAATCGTCGCGCGCCCTCTCCGCACCGGCGCGGGTTTGCTTCCGACTTCTGGCTCCTGACTTCTGTCTCCTTGCTTAAGGCCGATGGTTCTCCGGTGAAGGACTGACGCAGAGTGCCGATGGGACGGCATCAATCGAACCGATAAAAAAAATCAATTTTGACCTACAGGTCCGATTCTGTATCCTGGAACTGTAAGCGGGTGGCCATGATTCGCGGCCCGTTGCGGCACCTGCGCTGCGGTAGGCACGTGGGCATCTCAGAATGGCCGGAAACGCAAAGGCCCTGCAAATGGGCCTGGATGGCCCAGATCCGTTCATAAACCAAAATCAGGAAGAGGAATCAATCATGAAGAAAAAACTGTCTCTGCTGGCCGGAGTATTGGCGCTTGCCAGCCTGGCGTTTGCGTCCGCCAAGACCTATACCGTTTCGTTGACTCATCCCTCGAAGGCCGGGAGCCAACAACTGACCGCCGGGGATTACAAGGTTAAAGTGGACGGCGCTAACGCAGTGTTCACGGACCTTCGCACTTCGAAGTCGGTGACCGTCCCGGTGAAGGTCGAGACCGGCGCCAAGAAGTTCCCGTTCACCTCGGTCGATTCGACCCAGGATGGGGCGGCCGAGCGCATCAACTCGATTCAGTTGGGCGGATCGACGACCAAACTGGACTTCGCCTACTAGCAAGGCCTAGCCTCAGGCGGAAGGAACGTCCTCACCACGGAGACGCGGAGGAAACGGAGGAAGCGCGGAGAAAACCAATTTATTTTTGTCTTTCTCCGCGTTCCTCCGTTTTCTCCGCGTCTCCGTGGTGAGGACAGCGGTACGCGCTACAATCTCAATGTATGCGCCGCCAGCTTCTCCTCTTGCTGGCTTCCGCGGCGATGTTGTTCGCCGCAGAAGCGGCCGTTCGACGTCAACGCCACTGCTGGAGCTGAAGCGGATCGGCGATCCGCAGATCTCTCCCGACGGCCGATGGGTGGCGTTCACCGTGCAAACCGTCGATGTGGCCGCCAACAAGAAGCCGCAGCAGATCTGGATCGTGCCGCTGGCGGGCGGCGCGCCGCGCCAGATCACGCACGACGGCAATGACAACAACCGGCCGCGCTGGTCGCCCGATTCCAAGCGCATCGCGTACATCTCCGACCGCGGCGGCTCTTCGCAGATCTGGCTCATGGATCCGGATGGCGGCAATGCCAAGCAGGTCACCAACCTCGCCACCGAAGCCGACGGCGTGCTGTTTTCGCCCGACGGCAAGAACCTGCTGTTCACCAGCGAGGTCTATCCGGAGTGCGGCGCCGACGATGCCTGCAACAAGAAGAACCTCGACGCCGACAACGGCCAGCCAAGGTGAAGGCGCGCGTCTACACCGAGCTGCTCTACCGGCATTGGACCGCCTGGCAATCGCGGCGCCGCAGCCATCTGCTGGTGATTCCGGTGGCCGGCGGCGCGGCCAAGGACCTGACGCCGGGCGACGCGCGACGTGCCGCCGTTTTCGCTCGGCGGCCCGGACGATTACGACATTTCGCCCGATGGCCAGGAGGTCTGCTATCCGATGAATGCCGACCCGGTGCCGGCCATCAGCACCAACACCGATCTGTACGTGGTGTCCGATCGAGCGGCGGCGAGGCGCGCAAGATCACCGCCACTCCCGGCGCCGATGCCAGCCCGCACTATTCGCCCGACGGCAAGTACATCGCCTGGCGCGCGCAGTTCCGCGCCGGCTACGAGAGCGACCGCTGGCGGCTGATGGTGCTGGAGCGCGCCACCGGGCAAAGTGACCAACCTCACCGAGATCCTGGACCGCTGGGTGAACAGCTTCACCTGGTCGCCCGGATTCGGCGCAGCCTGTTCTTCACCACCGGCGACCGCGGCCGGCAGGCCATCCAGTTGATCTCGGTGAACGGGCGGCGCGGCGCGCATGGCGGCCAGCGGCGATAGCGAGCTCGACGACATGCAGTTCACGCGCGACGGCAAGACCATGGTCTACACGCAGCAGACCGGCGTTTCGCCCGACCGAGATCTATCGCGCCGCTTCCACCGGCGGCGCGCCGGTCGGCGCTCACGCATCTGAACGACGCCGACGCTCAACGCGCTACCAGCTGACGCCGCTCGAAGAGTTCTGGGTGGATGCGCCGGATGGCGCGCGCGTGCAGAGCTTCGTGGTGAAGCCGTACGGATTTCAGGCGGGGCGCAAGTATCCGGTGCTGATGCTGATTCACGGCGGGCCGCAGGGCAACTGGGGACTACGACTGGACCTACCGCTGGAACGCGCAGGTGTTCGCCGCGGCGGGTTACGTGGTGGTGATGCCGAATCCGCGCGGTTCCACCGGCTACGGCCAGAAGTTCATCGACGAGATCAACGGCGATTGGGGCGGCAAGCCCGTTCGACGACATCATGGCGGTGACCGATCACGTGGTGGCCGGCATGCCCTATGCCGATGCCAGCCGCATGACGGCGGCCGGCGGTTCCTACGGCGGCTACATGGTCGATTGGATGCTGGGCCACACGCAGCGCTTCAAGGCGCTGATCTCGCACGACGGCGTCTACGATCTGCCGAGCGAATTCGGCGCCACCGAGGAGCTGTGGTTTCCGCTGTGGGAAATCGGCGGCACGCCGTGGGACAAGCCGGAAGACTACGCACAAGTGGTCGCCCAGCCAGCTACGTGAAGGATTTCCATACGCCCACGCTGGTGATCCACGGCGAGCTGGATTTCCGCGTGCCGTACACGCAGGGGCTGCAGCTCTTCACGGCGCTGCAAATGCAGAAGGTGCCTTCCAAGCTGCTGGTGTTTCCCGATGAAGGCCACTGGGTGCTGAAGCCGCAGAACAGCCTGCTCTGGTACAAGACCTTCATCGATTGGCTCGATTCCTGGGTGAAAAAGTGAAAGTCGTTCTTGCGCGTTGGTCTGTCTGGCTGGTGGTGGCGGTGCCGTCGCGCTTCTGGTGCTGTCCGACCAGCACGGCGCTCGCAGATGAGCCCGCGGTGAAGGCCATCGGCGTGAGCACGCCGGTCACGGTCCAGCTCGCCAATCCGCACGGCGTGCGCCGCGTCGACGCGTATCTGGAACAGAACGGCGCGCGCTATCCGCTCTTCGAGCAGAGCGCGCCCGCCGCGCCGCCTCTTCTGGAACCGGCACGCAGCCGCCGCGCACGCGTCACCTTCGAAGCCGGCAAGAACAAGGCGCCGAACCTGAAGGAAGGCCAGGCGCGGCTGGTGGTGGAGGCCGTGTCGAACGATTTGCGCGGCCAGCACCGATCGCCGCGGCTTCGACGTCAACGTGGTGCTGACGCCGCCGCGCGTGACGCCCGACGGCCTGCAGCACTACATCAACCAGGGCGGCATGGAACTGGTGACGTTCACCGCCGGCGGGCTCCTGGAGCGAGGCCGGCGTGCAAGGTGGGCAAGTACACCTTCCGCAGCTTCCCGCTGCCCGGGCAACCCCGACGCAGCGCTTCGCCATGTTCGCCTATCCCTGGGATCTGCCGCCCGACGTCACGCCCGTGGTCTACGCGCGCAACCCGGCCGGCACGGAAGCCACCGCGCCACTTCTGGTTCAAGCTCTTCCCCAAGAAATTCCGCGTGCGCGATTTCCGCATCGACGACGCGCTGATGGAGAAGCTGGTGAACTCGGTCGACCCCACCGGCACAGATCGCGCCCGGGCAAGGACCTGCTGCTCGCCGCTTCCTCTACATCAACGGCGAGCTGCGCCGCAAGAACAACCAGCAGCTTGCCGACCTGCGCTTCAAGACCGAAGAGAAGATCCTGTGGAACGGCCCGTTCCTCCACTGGGGCAAGGAGGAGGCCAATTTCGCCGACGTGCGCAACTACATCTACCACGGCAAGAAGGTGGACCAGCAGGTGCACCTGGGCTTCGATCTTTCCGACACGCAGAACGCGCCGGTGAAGGCCGCCAACGACGGCCGCGTGGTGTGGGCCTCGGACCTGGGCATTTACGGCAACTGCATCGTGCTGGACCACGGCTACGGCGCTGCAATCGATCTACGGCCACCTGCGCCAGATCGACGTGAAGGTCGGCGACATGGTGAAGAAGGGCCAGAAGATGGGGATCGCGGGCCAGACCGGCCTGGCCGGCGGCGTTCACGTGCACTTCAGCATGCAGATCGACGGCGTGCAGATCAATCCGCGCGAGTGGTGGGACGAGCACTGGATCAAGGACCGCATCCTGAGCAAGCTGGCGCCGGAGCGGATCGGGGCCAAGCGCGAAGCTTCGGAACGCGCCCGCGGCCCACAAGCGCAAGAGCGCCAAGAAGAAGACGGCGCAGTAGCTTACTGACGTGCGCGGCTCTGTAGATTCGGCAAGTTACGGAGCCGCGACCGTGAGAGAGCGGTTTTTTGCCACGGGCCGCCAGGCGGCAGGCTGGCATGGCTCACCCGCGAACAAGTGACCGCCGCGTACCAGGCGCTTCTGGGCAGGGTCCCGGGCGCGGATCGGCGATAGGGGCGATCTCTCCTGGCCCTGGGAGACCCGTTGCCCCTTCACAAATGCACGCCTGATCGGCATTCCCGCCCGCGCCGCCGTGCAGCGGATTCGAATCTGGTACGTCCGCCCCGCCGCGGCGCCGTCGGAGCCGTTCAGGCGCGGTCGCGGAAGACGCGCCGATAAATTAAGTAGTTGTGGTAACTCCGCCGCCGGCGTCTGGCCTTCCGGGAATTGGCGGAGCGGGCAGAGCGCCCGGACTCCGGTCTTTACCTGGGGGGTTAATACTGGTTATGGTATGTCAGCGGTACTCAGTGCACCTAGGACGAATCGAGGGTAGTCGGCACAATAGTTCTAGGAGGGCCACCACCGTGACCGTCGAATACGTCAACACCCGACAAAACGAAACCGAAATCGTAATCTTCGAACAGAACTCGCGACCAATCTCCCGGCGGAGACTGAGAATGCAAATCGGGCTCATGTTGTTTATCGGCTGTTTTTGCTTGGCGACGGGGGTAGGCTTACTGTATTTTCCCGACCCCATCGGTGCTATGGCGGGATTGGGCCTCCTGCTACCCATTCCGAGCTGTTGCTATTTCGCATGGCGCGATTATCGGGGGCTGAAAGAATACCGGGTTGCGCTCGGCGGCGGGCTATAGCCCGATGGTGGCAGATACCCTGTTGACGACAAAGTTGGGTGTCTATCGTCCTGGCCGAGCACGGAATGCGGAGTTTTCGGCGGGCCTGCCGGCAGACACTATGGTCCGGCTCCGCCACTGGAAAGCGCCCGGGCGTCACGTAGCGCTCCCCAAGCCGCACGGTCGGCCACCCCCGCGAACTGACTTGGACTCGCATCGGGCAGGAAGGCCATCGCGTGGCATGGCGGCCGGATATGGATGGAATCGACACCTGGAGCGGGATCGACATTCCATTTCGCTCCGCCGCGGCCGATCGGCATTGGGACTTCGTCCGGCAACGGCGGGGTCATCGCCGCCGGAGGAATCGAACAGGGTTGCCCCCAGCCAGACGCGCGGCCCTACGCACGTCCTACGGCTTTCGGAAGCCGATGCCTGGTGACGACGCGATCGGGCTGGCCGCCGATCCCAGTGAGTGGCGCGCTAGCAGCTACTGCGACAGGTGCATGACTTGCGACGCTACGTTCTGGAATGCCTGCGGCAGGCCCGCCGGGGTGCTCAAGTAATAGTACCCGGTCGTTTGACTCGATTGCCATACGGGGTCACCCACCGCGGTGCCGGCTCGGATACATGTTATTCTTGACCAACGAATCGGCAGTCTGTATGAGGTAGTCCTGGTCATTGGCGACTCGCGCCAGCCAATCGCTGTCCAGGACCTCCTCCGTCCCGTTGGGATACACCAGTCCGATCACCATCAGCACCGGGCTGACCACGGTGTCCTGGCGAATCAAGGTGGCGATATTATCCGCGACGTTGAACGAAGCGAAGCGGATCGACTTGGGGTCGTTCGTATGATTGTCTATCGGGCTATAGTAACCCGTGCTAGTGGATACGCCGGTCGCGGTATATGCTGGAATCGATCCCACGTTATCGATCGGGCCGGCCGTGGCGGGGAACGTGGTGATGTCGTTGACGACATTCCCGGCGTTGGATAGATAGGTGCAATTGGTGGCATTGGTTGTGGCCAGGTGAGCGGGGTCCAGTTCCTGTAAACCCTGCCATGTCGTGGTACTGAGGCCCAACTCGTTCCCCGAGCTGCTGGTAGGCGGGGGCCACCCCAGGCCGACGCTCGCTGAAAGCACTCCCTTATGCGGGCCAGTCGACGTGCAGTTGTGCGTCGAGGTAAATTGCCCGAAAACGCGCTGGGACGTCCGTCGGTGAGCAGCAGAATCACATTCAGGGCGCCGGGTTGGTTCAGTTGGCGGAGCTGATACCACGCCTGATACAGCCCCTCCGCGGTGTTGGTGCCACTGTTACGCCGCCGGAATTCATTGTTTTGAAGGTTGGTGATGGCGGTTGCCAATGTTGGGCGAGCCGCTCTGGAAGTACGTAGTGGGAGCGAAATCCAGGTTCCACGTCCCGCCAAAGGTGATCATGCCGACGACGTCGCGGCCGTCGATGAAGGTCGAGGTGCCAGGAGTTGGCGATGAACGTGGTCAGGAGTGTTGACGATGGGGGTGACCGCCCCCTTCCCGGTATATCGATCCGGAGCGGTCCACTACGATCATCAGGTTCACGAACCGGACCGAGATGGTGCCCAGCGCCGCGACTTGGCTATTGTTGATGCGGAGCACCCGCATGAACAGCATGGGCACGCTTTCCTGGGCCAGGACCTTGATGGTGCGGATCTTGGTGGTCGCGTCCTGGGCGGGCGTGGCGCTGTAAGACACCTGCGTCGATCCCCAATACCCCGCCGGGTAATTCGCGTTGAAGTAGCGCGTGGCGGTAGCCTGGATGGCGGCAACCTGGGTAGGATCGCTCAGGTTCGTACTGCGCTGCATGGTGTAGCCGGCGGCAATCGCGGCTGCGTCCACGGCCGATTGCAAGCGGCCCTTGACGTTGTACAGCACGCTGAAATCGATGGCCAGACCGACCACCGGTATCAGCAGCATGCACGTGAACACTGTGTAAAGGGCCACGAAGCCCCTCTGGTTCTTGTGTGCTGCGACGATTCATTGTCATGTCTGCATCCCTGTCCAAGTCAAAAAATGGTTCTGGAGTAAACTAGAGGCGCGCCGGAGAAGCCCGGAATATTCAAGGTCGGCGTTTGATTCACCATCTCGGCTACGTAGGCGATTTCGCCGGCGTTGAGCGCCAGCACCGAGCCGAATCCGGTGGCCGCGCCGACGAGGTCGTGGCTTGGTCCGTGGTGCTCACCTCGTCGGTGACTCCATTGATCGTCGTCAAGGGCGGTGTGCCGAAATGGCTGGAGCCGGAAGCGGCGTTACCAATCGTCAACTGCTCGATGAACACCGGCTGATTAAGGTTGTTGCAGGGTGTACCCGCGGGCGCGGCATTGCACATGGCCTGCGTTTCAAGCGTGACCTGCGACAGAATCACCACGCTGGTTCCGTTGGCGGTCAGGTTGAAGCCGCTGGCCAGGGTCTGCCGCGTTCCCAATGGGACCGCTGAGTCTGAAATTGATGCCCTCGATGTACATGTGGCCCAGGTCGCGGGTGACCTGCATCATCTGAAGGCTGAAAATCAGCCGGAATCCGAATACAAACACCCCGAGCACCAGGGGGACCAGAACCAGAAGCGAAAACGAGAACTCGACTACTGCCACACCGGACCGGCGTTTCTTTGCGTTGTGTGCCATGGTTGCTACTCGCTCTTGGTGATGCATGGATAGGAGGGGAGGGTTTCGCATCACGTCATAAGCCCGCGCCCACATGAGGACCGGGGAGGCGAGCCACCGGTAGGGCGCCCAGGGACTGTACTGATAGGCTTCGACGGACGCCTCGACGATGTTTCCGCCCTGGTTGTTGGAGACGGCGCCGGTTGTCGGGTTGATGAAATGAACGTGGAGGGTATTTTTCGCGTAGGTGCTGCTGAGGAAGCCGGCGGCATTCGCCTGCACGTACGCTTTGACCGAGTCGTCCTGGCACGGTCCGGGGCTGTTCTGGCCGGTAATGGCGTAGCGCACGCCTTCGCGCACGGCATGTTGGAAAGTGGCACGCAGACAAATCGCCATCGATAAGTTGAGCAGGAGAAACGTGAGGCCGAGAAGCGGTACCAGAACGAAGGCCACTTCCACGACCTCGGCTCCCCTGCATCGTGATCTACGAGCGGGTTTTGTTTTCCTCAACATTGGGCACCAGACCGAAATCTCTAACTACATATAAGGCTGTGTCGCGAGCGGTTCAATACCCACATTGCTTAACTAGGTACTGTATAGCCAACGTATACGTACTAAAGGTATCAAAGCGGGTTAACTTTATAGCCCTGACATAGTTATAAAGCGCTCGACGCCGGCCGGACGGCTTCAGGCAAACCGGGGCTTGGGCCAGCATTACGCAGGGCGTTCCTGGCGCCCGGACGAGCACCTACTCCGCATCGCCTTCGATCAGCTCGCGCCCTCCGAGCGAGCGCCAGAAGGCGAAGACGGCGATTCCCAACAGAAGCAGCAAGGTGGCCAGGCTGGCGGGTACGTACCACGCGCTCCAGTCTTTGCCCAGCGCCATGCCGTTGAAGGCGTTGACAAAGAAGATGGCGGCGATGGTGGCCACCAGGCCCAGGCGCAGCAGCACGAAGATCAGGGCGGTGATGGACGACACCATAGAGCAGGGCGACCAGCCACCAGTCGGGGCCGGACGACTTCGCTCTGCAGGAAGGTGAAAAAACGGCGGCGGCCACCGCGGCCAGCAGGTCGTTTCGCAACAGGCGGCGCATCCCGAAGATCGTCAGGAAGACGAACAGGCCGAGGCTCAGGGCTTCGCACGGCGTCTCCGGCATGGGCGCCGAGCCAGTGGCGTGCGCCGAGCAGGTAGTGCAGCGACACGTCCCAATTGGTGGGCTGGTTGTTCTTGAAAACGTACACGGTTACGGCTTTGAAGAATACCCAGAGTCCCGAGCCGACCGCGGCGCCGATCAGGATGTGAGAACCGACCTGCGCGTCCAGCCACCTTCCCGCCGAGCACGCGATTCCAGGTCACGATGGAGTGCGGCCAGCGGGACCGGATCTCCGGTTCCAGAGCCAGATAGGCGAACCAGAGGACGGCGGCGCCCAACAGCCAGTCGGCGACGGCCGCCACGAGGAGATCGAGCATCGACAGGTCGGCCACGGGATGGAAGCTGCCCGCCCAGGCGACGGCCTGCAGCAGGAAACTGGCCAGCGCGATGTGGAAGGCGCCGGCGCGGTCGGCCCGCGCGGACTTCCAGTTGCGGTGCGCCCTGAGCACCACGAAAAACGCTGCCATGGCGATCATGATGGGGATGGCGATATCGCGCGGCCCGGCGGTCGAGCCGGCCTGCGGCGCCGCCGGCTTTTGTTCCCGTGGATAGAGCACGCGCACGCTCACGATGCGACCTTTCCACCAGGCGGCTTCCACCTGCAGTCGCGTGTCCGGGAAATGCGGGTGCGGGCCCATCCAGGCGCGCCACTGGTCGAAAGGCGTGGAGGGAAGTTTGAGGGGCGCGGCTTCGGTGAAGGCCGCCATGTCCAGGCGGGCTGCGCGGAAGACGGCTTCCGGCCCGGCCGGCTGCGCTGGAGGCGGATCGGCGGCACGCGGAACCGCGGAGAAATCCAGCAGCCGGCCGTTGCCATCCAGGGTGGCGCGCGACATTCCGGGGACATCGTTGCGGCGGATGATTGACATCGAACTTGGCCCATCGGCTCGGCGGTCAGCGGCTGCGGGCTCTCCCGGTAGCCCGCCTGGATGGCGGGCTCCCACGCCAGCCACTCGTCCCATTGGTGCGGTTCGGCCGGCTCGCCCATGTAGCCGAGGATTCGGTACGGTGACCCAGCCAGATCGCGCGTCGGCCGGTTTGGCGGCGTAGCCGAAGGAGGCGGCGATTTCGCGGCCCTGGTGCGCCAGCACCTCCGGCGAGTCTGGTCGAGCCCGCCGTGCACCAGCGCGGTGCGCGTCTGGCGCAGGGGAATGGTGGCCGACGAGCAACAACACCACCAGCGCCAGGCAGGGCACGGAGTAGCGGCGCGGCATGCCTTCGACCTTGCCGGCGGCGGCCACCATTTCCGGCGACGGCGTTTCGCCCGCGGCCAGTGCGGCCGCCAGAGGATCGCCGCCGGGAAGCGCGGCCAGCACGCTCAGCGGCGGTGGCCGGACGCTTGGCGGGATCGGGGTCCAGGCAGCGGCGGACGACCTGCTCGACCGCCGGATCGATATCCGCGGCCACCGAGGTCATGCTGGTGAGATGCGCGGCTTCCTGCATATCGATGCAGTTGCTGGACGGATCTGGGCCTCGAAGGGCCGCTTGCCGGTGAAGAGCTCGTACAGCACCAGGCCGAGCGCATAGAGATCGCTTCTGGCGGTGACGCCGGCGCCCTTGAGCTGCTCCGGCGACATGTAGGCGGGCGTGCCGTTGCGCGCCTCGGCGCCGCGCAGATCTCGTTGGCGATGGCGGCCAGTCCGAAATCCATGATGACCACTTCGCCGCGCTTGTTGATCATGATGTTCTGCGGCTTGAGGTCGCGATGGATCACGCCGCGATCGTGGGCCGCGGCCAGGCCGGCGCAGAGCTTGCGGCGCGGTTTCGACGGCCTTGTCGGCGGGCAGCCGGCCGATGCGCGTGAGCAGCGAGGCGAGGTCTTCGCCATCCACGTACTCCATGGAGATGAAGGGCATCCCTTCGATTTCGCCGATATCGTAGACGCGGCAGACGTTGGGATGGGAGACCAGGCGCGCCACGCGCACCTCGCCGTGGAAGCGTTCCAGCAGGCGCTGGTTGCGGCAGGCTTCCTCGGGCAGGAATTTGAGGGCCACGGACTGGCCCAGGGTCAGGTCCATGGCGCGGTAGACTTCCCCCATGCCGCCGCGGCCCAGCAGAGCGAGGATGCGATAGCGGCCGCCCAGGAGCGTGCCGGGCAGGAAGCGGCCTTCGTCCTCGCCGCCCCGGTGACGCGCGAGATATCGGGGGCCGCGCCGCCGGACGGGATGGGGACTGCCACGGTCTCGGCCGAGGTCAGGTCGGCCTTGGGTTCCATAGGTATTGATTGTAACCGGGGGAAGAGGCGAGGGACGCGGGCGCTGGGCTTGCCGGGGCACCCGCTGGGTCGGGCCATGGACTTGAGTAGCTTCGACGGCTCCCATGAAAAGTTCGTCAGCGGGTCATCGGAGTCACCGGGCGCCCTTAAGGTTCTGTACGATGAAATCGTTATCATACGGTCTTCCCGAGCCGCCAACCAGGCTAGAATTGGAACAGGAACCGGAACAAGTTGTGGATTGGTCGGATTGCCCCCTCGTCGGAGTGAAGCCCGGCGTACAGCGTGGCCGGCCCGTGCTGAAGGGCACGCGGATGCCCGCCGATGACATCGTTGAGAACTGGGAGGCCTGCGTCGATCAGCCCGACATCGCGGCCAATTTCCGGTTGCCGATCGCGCAGGTGAAGGCGATTCTCTCCTATGCGGCGGACCATCAAGATGCTCCGCGTCCTGTTCGATAAAAATAAAAACGTTCCTTACCCACTGAGACGGCACCTGATCGACGGCGCGCCCTGAATACTATTCGTTTAGTCCGGGATTTCCCGATTGCGACGCCCTCGCGCTTGGGTAATACCGGAACCGGATCGGCCTCTTTTCGTTCAAGGACTTCAATGACCCCGACCATCCCGGTAGGTGCTATATGTGGGTGGCTGTCCTTTTCGTCCGCCGGGCCGGCCACCCTTGTTCTGCACGGGATGGGCCAAGACAGATTCCCCGCGATCGGAAGGTTGAGGCCGCCGACAGCAGGCCATTGGCGGAAATTCACCGCGCCCAAATGCAAACGCTGCGCTTGAAATGCAAGATACGTGTCCAGGAAGCCGCCACCGCGCAACCCAGCTTGGACGCGGGCCTAATTCTGGCGGAGGTCCCCGATTCGTAGCGCCTGTGCCGGGTCGGGCACTCGCCCGGCGCTGGCGGGGCGCGGTAAATCCTGTCCTCCCAGCAGATTCCCCTCCACAACACCCCGCGCTTCGTTACAATCGCAGTAGTGAGGAATGCGGTAGCACTCGTCCTGATGGCATCCCTGGCCAGGGCCTCGGCTATACCGATGACGCTGGTCTCGGAGGACGAAGCCGAACCCATTCGCAGCGCCATTATCCGCAAAGAGGCCTGGACCCAGGACTCCGTCCGGCGACTGCGCGTCGAAGCCGAGAAGCGCTTGAAGGAGGGGCCGTGGAGCGTCACCACGGACCGCCCCAAGGGCATCGAGCTGGATTCCCACGAGTACTACAGCGAAGCCCCCGACTGGTGGCCCGATCCCGAAAATCCCACCGGGCCGTATATCCGCCACGAGGGGCAGGCCAACCCCATCCGCTTCCTGGGAAACCGGAGTGCGCTCGACACCATGTGCGACGCCGTGCTCACTTTGGGTACGGCCGCTTTTCTGCTGGACGATCCGCGCTTCGCGCAACGGGCGGCGCGCGTCATCAACGCGTGGTTCATCAATCCCAAAACTCGCATGAACCCCGGTCTGGATCACGCGCGGGCGGTGCCCGGCATCAACTCTGGCAGCGGCAATGGCGTGCTGGACGGCCGCGCCTTCATCCGCGCCATTCAGGGCATGGAGTTTCTGTCGCAGACGCCCTCCTGGGATCCCAAGGAGCAGGCCGCCGTCCGCAAGTGGTTCGCCGATTACCTGCAGTGGCTCACGCACAGCGCGAACGCCGACGAAGAGCGCCGCAGCGGCAACAACCACGCCTCCTGGTGGACCGCCCAGACCGCCGCGGTGGCCACTTTTGTGGAGGACCGCGCCGCCGAACAGATGGCCTTCAGTTTTTATCGCGACCGCATCTTCCCGCGCCAGATTCGTTCCGACGGCAGCGCCCCGCGCGAGGAAGTGCGCACCCGCTCGCTCTCCAATTCCGCCCTCAATCTGGAGGCCTTCACCATGACCTGCCGCATCGCCCAGGTGAACGGCGTCGACCTGTGGGACGTGCGGGCGCGCAACGGGGCCACCATCGGCACGGTGATCGATTACCTGTCCCCCTATCTGTCCGATCCGCACAAGTGGACCATGGAGCAGATCGCCGACTTTCAGAACGAAGGGCTGTACTCCCTGGCATTCGCCGGAATGGGACTCAAGAAGCCGGAGTACGTGGCGCTATTCCGCAAACTGGAGAAACCGGAAGGAACCTGGCTCAGCCTGGTGGATCTGATGGTCGGCCGCTGGGAGGCCGCCGGACATCAGACGCGGCACTGAGGGGCGAGCCGGTTCACCGCGAAGAACTTCCGACCCGGCGCGGTGAGAGGGCTGCGTCCGGGTTACGGCCTACGATGGGCCATCCAGCCATTCGTCGGAAGGGTCGAACTTGGGCAGCGCCACGATCAGGACCTTCATCTCCCCGATGGCGCGATGCCGCACGCCGGGCGGGATCATGATGCAGATACCAGGTTTCACGGGTAGAAGCTCGTCATCCAACTGCATCTGGGCCCCTGGCGCGCACTCCAGAAAATAATAGGTCTCGGTGAGCCGTTTGTGATAGTGAAGTTTCGCATCGGCGGTGATGGTGGTCACGTGTACGGTGGCGGGAAACTCGGGAACATCTTGAAACGCGCGGCGCGCGGTGCCGCAGGGGCATGGAACTCCGTCGATCTGTTCAAAATCCGCAATCGAATACCGCCTCGCGGCTTCCGCCGGATGCCGATCCATGGGTCTATCATATCGGACTACCTGAGGCTGGGCGAGGTGCGTCAGCCCTCGATGGTAGAATTGAAAACCAGAATGGACGGTCCGGGGGTGAGGTTACCATCTGGCTGGATCGCACCGGTCGAGAAATGTTAGCCGCCTGATGGGCGATCTGTGCGGTCAGCCCTGGCACGCCGCCAGAATGCTCCGCAGCCGGTCGATATCGCCCTGGCTCAGCAGGCCGTCTTTGCAGAAGCGGGCATTGCGGCCGTCGAGGTGCTTGGAATCGAAAAGCGCCACGAAGCCTATCATGAACACCAGCGAGATCAACGCGTAGTAGTGGGACATAAAATCGCTCCGAACCTCCAGTGTGCCGGAAGCAAACCGGCGGGCGACAGTACCGGCGGTCAGGCAGCCGTACTGGCCCGACCGCTGGCCAAAATTTGACTTGGTTAGCGTTCCCCTACTCTCTATTTCTGCGGTCTTGCAGATAGCTTGCGGCGGGGCGGCCTTCAGGATCGATTTGGGGGATTTCCCGACCGGGCGTTGTAGTCGGAGGTCAGGCGGATCATCACGATGGCGGCGTGGTCGGGCCAGGGTTTCCTGCCGAAGAGATGCCCCAGACCCACTTCCAGAACGTGCGCCGGCACCTCCACGGCGGGCCGATTGTGCCTAGCGATGATGGCGTACAAATGTTTAGTCAAATGGAACTTGTTGCTTGGGGACTGACGACGCTCGTCACCGCGTTCCTCGGCTCATTTCTCGCTTCGTACCTCAAGAACTACCAATCGCTGGGGACCGCCCTGAGCGCGAACAACGGCTATGTGAACGCGCAGAACCTGGATGCATCGCTCAATGCGCTGCGGAAAGCCATCGAACAGGCCAGCGCGGCTGTCGAACTCCGCCCGCGGGATTGGGAGGCTCTTACCGCGCTGGCGACGAATTACAAGCGTATGGGCGACCTGACCGAATTGCACGATCGGCCGGCCGCCACCACTTTCTTTCAGCAGGCCATCGGCGTGCTGGATCGGATTCCGGCCAAGGACCGCGACACTCCACAGGCCCGCAACGCCCGCTCTTCGGCGCTGCTCGGCCCGGGCTGGAATCTCGGCAACCTGGGCGACTTCGCGCCCGCCCTGAAGGCTCTCGAAGAAGCCCGTCAAATTCGCGACCGGATATCGGAAGAAGATCCCCAGAACATCATGGCGCTCTATTTCCGGGGCACTCCGTACCGTAATCTGGGAATCGTCAGCGGCTACGCAGGCCATCCGTACGCCAAGCTGCATTATTTTCTGATCGCCATCGGGATTGGCGATCGACTGCGCGCCAAAGACCCCGCCAACCGGTCCTACCGCTTCAGTCAAGCCGAGATGCAGGCCGACTCGGCCAATCTCCAGGCAGACGCGGGGCGCCCCGAGGAAGCGCTGCGGCTGGCGCGCGCGGGCCTTGCAACGCTGAAAGATCTGGCTTCCGATCCCCAGGCGTCTCCCGTCGAGCTGGCGGTCGCCGCGCGGGCTCTCGGAGACGAAAGTCCCGGCCATGGCGGACCGAAAGCTGAGTCTGGCCTTGGCCAGGCGCGCCGCGGCCCTCGATCCCAAGGATTCTGAAATCCAGGAGATTCTGGGCGAGGCTCACTGGCTCAACGGCGACCGCCCGGCCGGCGTCCAAGCCCTGGAACAGGCTCTCGCGCTGATTGAACCCTCGCCGACCCCCACTCGCCGCGCGCTGGAGAAGACCCTCGCTCAATACCGCGGCGCACCAGTGCGGTAGCCGACCGTTACTCACCACGGAGACGCAGAGACGCGGAGGAAGACGCGGAGAAAACTAAGACAACGTATTCTTCTCTGCGTCTTCCTCCGCGTCTCTGCGTCTCCGCGGTGAAATCCAGGCCCCCCATCGCGAACTCGCGAGTATAAGGAATTATGTTCTACAACGTCCGGCTTGCCCTACGCCAGTTGGCCGCGGCCAAGGGATTCACGATTACCGCCATGCTGACGCTGGCGCTCGGAATCGGGGCCAACACGGGGATCTTCACGCTCATAAACGCGCTCATGCTGAAGTCGCTGCCGGCGGCCGACCCGCAGCGCATCGTCCGGATCGGCGATGGCGATAACTGCTGTGTCCTCGGCGGAACGCAGGAGGGGCGCTACTCAGTCTGCTCCTACGCCCTCTATCGGTATCTGCGGGAGCACACGCCGGAATTCGAGGACATTTCGGCGTTTCAAGCCGGTCGAAGGGCGAACCAGCCGCTCTCGACCAACTCACTCCCCTGGTATACGACCAACATTCGACCACGCCCGTCGGCTGAAGGCATCCAGGCGGGCGGTTGGATTCCGGACCAGCCTCGATTGGGCGGAGCCTCTTGACTTTGGCAGCCGGCTAGGTCTTTCGCCCCGACCTACCTCGCGGACGCGGCCTTTCCTGGTGAGCACATCTGGCAACCGGCAGCGCTTTGACTTGCGGCACACTCATTTCCGGATAGCTGAGGCGTCCACGGTGTGTGGCGTCCTCCAGCCGACAGTCGTAAGGCCAAGGTGGGTCGATCACGATAACGCGAAACGGTCCGGTGGGAAGCGATGTGGGTTCCACTCTAATCTGCTCGATTAGAGTGGCCTTCTGTTGCTGCCTAGCTTCTTCTTTGGCCTCCTTCAACAGCCCCGCTGTGGTGGCCTGTTCGCCTTTGGCCTGCCGTTCGGCGAGATAGTTATCGAACTCGAATGCAGGTATGGCGGCTACTTGCTGCCAGCGGGACGCGATGTTCTTGCCGATTTCGGCTTCTTCGAGGGCGTGCCGATATTGGAGAAAAGGACTTCCCGGCGCGGGAATTGTTTTTTCGGCCACGCCCAGGACCGGCGCCCCTCTCCAGCTTGGCCAGCAGTTCTCCAGCTTTTCGCTCCGACCGGAGTTTAATTTCTTCAGCAGTGAACGCAGCCTGACCGCCAATCTTTGCTGCTCTGGCGTAGATCACGGCGGCGCTTACCTTGTCGTGGACCTTTTTGATCTCCGGTAGCGTCCTGGCGTTTTCCAGAGCCTGCGCCGCGTTACTCAGACGGGCTAAGGCGGCATGGACATGCTCGTCCGCCCGTGCCCACGGGACCGCAGGCACCTGCGCCACATCGACAAGCCGGGGAACGCTGCTCATAGCACTTCCGCCATGCCGGTTTCTCCCTGGCAGCCTTGCACGCTCACAGGCCTCTCTCCTGGTCACCAGCCAAAACCGACAGCACTTCGTCCCAAGACGAGGCCGGAGCTTTCGCCAACTTTGTGCCCAGCTTTGCTCTGAGAGCTTTGGGCACGGTTAGATCCTTCGCGTAGGCTGAGACTTCCTCTCTGGCCTCGTCGATGATCTTCTGGTACCGGCGACAAAGATCTGGAAGCGCTCTCCGACGATCCTGACGAATTGCAATCTGAACTCGACGCCCTCGCCGGCCCTTCCGCCGGCCCCAACGGAGGCCAGGTCTACATTGATGGATTTACCGGCGGGCAGCTTCCTCCGAAATCCGCCATCCGCGAAATCCACATCAACCAGAATCCGTTTTCCGCGGAATACGACAAACTGGGTTATGGCCGCATTGAAATTCTCACCAAGCCCGGCGCCGACAAATATCACGGCCAGTTCTTTTTTAATGACACCAATTCGGCGCTGAACTCGCGCAACCCGTTCGTCAGCAGCGAGCCCAGCTATAACTCGGATATTTTCGATGGGAACCTGGGCGGCCCGCTGGGCAAGAAAGCGTCTTTCTTCATCGACGCCCAGCGCCGCAACATCAATGAGCTGTCGATCCTCAACGCCCAGGTGCCCGACTCGACGTTCAGCAATCCGGCGGGAGTGCCGTTCACCTTGGCCGTGCCCAATCCTGAAACCCGCAGCGACTTTAGTCCGCGCATCGACTATCAGCTCACCTCCACCAACGTGATCACCGTGCGCTATCAGTTCGAGCAGAACCTGCAGAGCACGGCGGGGCTGAATGGTCAAAGCCTGCAATCGCTGGCTTACAGCGATGACGAAACCGAGAACACGCTGCAAATCAGCGACTCGCAGAACTTCGGCGTGCACGTCGTCAACGACTTGCGCTTTCAGTGGATCAAAGACAAGGAAAGCATTCTTCCGGCAAGCACCGCTCCCACCACCCAGGTTCTCGGTTTCTTCTCCGGTGGTGGCAGCGCGCAAGGCAGATCGCTCGACGACACCAATCACTATGAGGTGCAGAACTACACCTACGTTTCGCACGGCAAACACTACATTCGCTTCGGCGCGCGCGTGCGCATTTCCCGAGACGACAATTTCTCTAACACGGATTTCAACGGGCTTTTTACCTTTCCGTCACTCGCTGCCTATGACGTTACCGAAGCCGGCCTGCAAATGGGAATGACTCCGGCGCAAAGCCGCGCCGCCTGCTTGGCCACGGCCAGCAATCCCTTGACTGCACAATGCGGCGCCAGTCAGCTGGTTCTCGCCACCGGTCAGCCGGAGATCGGCAACACGTACACTGATGCCGGCCTTTTTGTCGAAGACGAATGGCGCATCCGGCCCAACCTCACTGCCAACTACGGCCTGCGCTTCGAATCCCAGAACGACATTCACGATCACGCTGATTTCGCGCCCCGCATTGGTATCGCCTGGGGCCTAGGCGGCAAAAACGGGAATCCCAAGACCGTTCTGCGCGTCGGTTCCGGCATGTTCTATGACCGCTTCCAGCAGGGGAACATTCTCGAAGCCGAACGTTTGAACGGCATCACTCAAAGCCAGACCATTGTCACTTCGCCGGACTGCTATCCCAATCCCGCGAGCTGCACCGGAGGAACGGTCGCCAACACCATCTACCAAATCAGCCCTACGCTGCACGCGCCTTACACAATTCAATCGGCGGCCAGCTTGGAGCGGCAGATCGGCCGCGGCAGCTCGATCTCGGTGACTTATCTCAATTCCATCGGCAATCATCAGTTTTTCACTGACAACATCAACGCTCCCTTGCCGGGATGCGATCCGGCGGTTCCTGCGACTTGCGTGCGCCCCAATCCCGCTTTGGGTAATATTTACCAGTATGAATCGGAGGCGGTCTTCCGCCAGAACCAGTTGATCGCCAATGCCCGCATCACCGCGGGCCGCAGGCTTTCCTTGTTCGGCTTCTACACCCTCAACTATGCCAACAGCGATAGCAGCGGCGTGGGCAGCTTTCCTACCAATCAGTACGACCCGCAAGCGGATTACGGTCGGGCGGCTTTCTCGGTGCGCCATCGGGGCGTGATTGGCGGGTCGATTACGCTGCCTTACGCGTTTAGTCTCGCCCCTTTCATTGTGGCCAGTTCCGGGTCGCCCTTTAACATCACCCTGGGGCAGGACTTGAACGGCGATTCCATCTTCAACGACCGGCCTGCGCTGCTGACGACGACGACTTGCGCACAGCCGACCTTCAATACCACTACCAGTACGGTCTGCAGCCCCTGGGGCACGTTCAGCACGGTGGCCTTCGGTCCCAACGCCGTCCCTATCAACTATGGAACCGGACCCGCGCAAATCACCGTCAACTTGCGCCTGGCCAAGACCTTCGGCTTCGGCCCTGAAACCAGCAACCGCTCGGGTGGCGGCGGATACGGGGGCGGTCCTGGCGGCGGCCGCGGTGGCCCTCCCGGAGGAGGACTTGGACCGGGCGGACTGAGCGGAGGCGGCGGTCCTGGCCGTGGCGGTCCCTTCGGCGGTGGGAGCAGCACCCGGCGCTACAACCTGACCCTGAGCATCTCGGCGCGAAACCTGTTCAACCACCAGAACCTTCTGCCCGAGGTTGGAGATGTGAATTCTTCCAAGTTCGGGCAATCCATCGGCCTGGGCGGAATCTTCGGCTCGGTTTCCGCCGCGGAAAACCGCCGCATCGACTTGCAAGCCAGGTTCTCGTTCTAAGCTGGGATTTTAGGACCGGCGAAAAGCCATCAGCGGGGATAGAACTCTTCGGTATGAGTGATGAACTCGGGATAAGCTTCCGCGCCTAGTTCATGCAGATCCATCCCTTGCCGCTCGCCATCGATTCCCACGCGTTGCGGATAAACACGATTGAGCAGCCAGTTCAAACCATAAGTCGTCGGCAGCACAAAACCGATCAGCGTGGCAATGCCCACCAGTTGCGCCAGCCATTGTCCGGATGCTTGGGTCGGAAAACGGGCAAAGATTCCAACCGCCAGCACGCCCCAAATACCGGCGGTGGCGTGGACGGAGATTGCGCCGCCGGGGTCGTCCACCCGCAGGCCGAACTCGAACCATTCAACCGAGAAAACGACTAAAGCTCCGGCGATGATGCCGATGACTACCGTTTCCGCCGGGCGGAACAACGCGCAGCCGGCGCTGCTGGCCACCAAACCGCCGATCCAACCGTTGGCGCTGAGCGACGCGTCGGGTTTGTTGAAACGGATGCGAGTCACCAGCGCGGCGGTAAGTCCGGCGGCGGCGGCCGCGAGCGTGGTATTCAGCGCAATCAGCACCGTGCGGCCAATTTGTGCTCCGGTGAACAGGATCGCGCCCGCGCAATTCAAACCTATCCATCCCAGCCAGGCGAACATGCAACCCAGGAGCACGAGAACAACATTGTGGCCGGGGATGGCCGAGGGCATGCCATCCTCGGAATATTTGTTACGGCGAGAACCTAGAATCCATGCCATCGCCAAAGCGGTCAGGCCACCGACCGTCTGAATGGTGCTGGAGCCTCCGGCATCGACAAAGCCGTGGCCCAAGCCGCTGTTGGCGCCAAGCTGAGCCAACCACCCATCGCTCCAAACCCAGTGCGCGAATACCGGGTACGTCCAGCCGGCAAGGATTGCCGTGGAAGCACAGGCCGCGCCCAGGCGCCAGCGGTCGGCGCCCGCGCCCAACGGGATCAGCGCCGCCACTCCGACGCTGAGCATCTCAAGCCACACGGCCAGAGAAGCCGGAGAACCATCCAGCGCCAGCCCGCGCAGGAAAAATGGCTGAGCGGCGAGCCAGTTCCAGGATTTGCCGCCCACGGCAATGGCATGCGCCGGCAACCCGGGAAAACCTTGCCTGGAAAAACCGCAAACAAAGTAGACCAGTGCCGCCGTCGCCATCACGCACAGCGACGCCATCAGCGAGTGGGCGGCACTGCGCGAGCGGCCCAGGCCGGTGTTGATGAGTGCCAGTCCCGCTCCCGCCAGGGGGACCAGAAGAATTAGGACCAGGCAAAGCGCCACCCCGGCCTCGGAAAGCGTGCTGGGCGCCTGGGAGATCACGGGCGCTCCACCTGCGCCGCGCGATAGGTGCGCGCGATCAGAACCAGGCCGATGATCTCGACGCCAATCCCCGCGAGCACAAAAGCCATGCGTTGCCCGGCCGAGGCGAGAATCCCGACCGCGGCCAGGACTATGCCCCACCCCGCCAGCAATAACAACAATCCTGCAAGCTTCATCCTGAGAACCCCAACCAGGGCGGCCAAAGCTCGCTCTGGTTTCATCATTTAGGTAGCACCACAATATAAACTACCGCTTTCCGCAATGGAAAAATTTGCTCGCGGCGGTTTGCTAGAATCAAGCCGCAGGCCGGCGGCGCTTGACGCCGCTGAGCCGGGAACGGCGCGTGGCACAATGCGGCGCGCAGTCCGGCACCGAGGACAAGCGAATGACGAAAGTTGAAGCGATTATCCAGCCCTCTCGACTGGACGCGGTGAAAGATGTGCTGACCGAGATAGGCGTGGAAGGCATGACCATCTCCGACGTGCGCGGCCATGGCCGGCAGAAGGGCCACACCGAGCATTACCGCGGACGCGAGTACACCGTGGATCTTCTGCCCAAGATCAAGCTGGAATTGGTGCTGCCTGACGAGCGGGTAGAGGCGGCGGTGAGCGCCATCTTGAAAGCCGCGGCGACGGGGAAGATCGGCGACGGCAAAATTTTCCTGTACAAAGTGGACGAAGCCATCCGTATCCGCAATCAAGAACGCGGCAACGCCGCACTTTAGCCGGTCTTAGCACGCGCCTCAGCGAATGCGCCGGGGATAAGGTACTTGATTTGCCCTTTCTGACTCGACGAAGGTTCCTGCAAGCCAGTTCCGCTTTGCTGGCGAGCGGGGCGGTAGCCGTGGCTGCCGACGCTACCATCTTTCAACCCAATGAACCGCAACTCGTCGAGCTGGAAATTCCTCTCGCCCGTTTGCCCGCCGCTTGGGATGGCTGCCGAATCGCGCAGTTGAGCGACTTCCACTACGATCCATATTTTTCCGCGGTTCCCATTCGCAAAGCGGTTGCCGTGGTCAATGATCTGCAACCGGATCTGGTGGTGTTGACCGGCGACTTTGTCACCAGGTCTGCCCTTCGCCGGAAGCGCGCAAGACATGACGCGGGAGCCATTGATCCCTGTGTCGATCTGCTGCGTGCGTTGCAGGCCAGGATGGGAGTCTTGGCGGTCCTGGGAAATCACGACGCCATGACCGACCCGAACCGGATCACGCGCACGCTGCAAGCGCACGCCATTTCCGTACTGAACAACCGCTCCATGCCGTTCCAGCGAGCCGGCAGGCGGCTTTGGTTGGTGGGGGTTGACGATGCGCTGGATGGCCATCCCATCCTCCCTCTGGCGCTGCAAGGAATTCCACCGAACGAAGCGGTTGTGTTGCTGGCGCACGAGCCGGATTTCGCGCTGCAAGCGTCGCGTTTCCCCGTCGACCTCCAACTCTCCGGCCATTCGCACGGCGGCCAGGTGCGCTTGCCGGGGTGGGGTGCTCCCGTGCTGCCTCCAATGGGACGCCTCTATCCTTGGGGATTGCATCGAATCGGCGATTTGGCGTTGTACACAAACGTTGGCATCGGCACCGTGGTGCTGCCGATTCGTCTGAACTGTCCACCGGAGATCACGCTGATCACCTTGCGGGCTGGCGAGGGCGGAGCGGGCGCTGAATAGGCAGGCGGCCACTTTCTTGATAACCTTGCGGAAGAATCGCTTCGCGGAGGGATGCGTGAGTGGTTGAAACGGGCGGTCTTGAAAACCGCTGTGCCTGAAAGGGTACCGGGGGTTCGAATCCCTCTCCCTCCGCCACTCACTCAATTGGTGCAGAACCACTTAGCCAGTCTTACTGGACCGACGGCTTGGATTGATGTGGCTCATCTGGAGCACAATTGGAGCACATTAAGGCTTCAGAGAACTGCTTCATTGCTGCAACGGCATCGGGAGATGCGGTCTTGATGTAGTGGTTCTGCGTGGTTGCTACCGTACTGTGCCGCAGGATACGCTGGATCACCGAATCATCGACGCCTAGACGGTTCAAATTCGATGCCAACCCCCTGCGGAACCCATGCCAGCCATGCCACACGATCCCGGCCTTCTTGAGGAGATCCATCATCTCCCTTCGATAGCAAGCCTCTAGATCAAGCCGTCTCCCGACGGTATTCGCAAAAATCGGGCCCGTTACCGGGTAACCGCATTTTCTACGATGTGATGCCAGGCTTTGAGCAAGTTGCGGAATGACCGGAACAGGGGCCCTCGATTTCGCAGTCTTCGGTTCCCCGACCGTGGTACGCCACACGGATCGAGTGACGTTAACCCAGCCGAGTGATTCCTCGTCTTGAGCGGGCTCGTAGGATTCCCACGTGGGACCACGCAGTTCTCCTAAACGCAGCCCTGTAAAAGCCGCAGTCGCCACGGCGGTTGCTGATGGCTCCGGAAGAACCTTCAGCATCGCCGCGATTTCTTCGAGCGAATAAGTCTTCGTTTCTTTGCCGTTTGGTGCGAAAGCGGGAATCTCTGCGAGCTTGACAGGGCTTGCTCCATCGAAATAGCCCTGCTGGGCTGCGTGTCGGAAGGCCCCGCTAAGGAAATTCTTCACGTGTTTCAGCGTCGTCTTGGAGATTCCGTACTCTCGCCCGATCTCCTCCAGCCACGATTGCACGTGATGAGTCCTGACTTCCCTCATCCAGGCAGCCTCACAATGTGCTTTGAGATAGTCCGGCACCATCGTCGAAGCCGTGATCCCTTGGCATTCGCCCGCTTCCTAGCGGGCATCCGAGCCCAAACCGATTGCGCACCGACGATTATTCTTACTCTTCGTCGAGATATTCGCCGGGCACGTCGTCCTCCGGCACCTCGTGCGTATGAACTTCCTGTTCGTCGGCGTTCCCGGCGTCTTCTACGCCCTTCACTACGTCGGCCTCGAATGCGTTTCCTTCCTCCAGCAACTCGTCCACGCTTTCGGGATCCGCTCGTTCCACACGGGACAATCCCTGCAAGTCTCCCGATTGCCCGGCGGAACCTTCCCCCGATCTCGCTCTCGGGTATCTCACCGGAGCCGCGGTCACTCCCTGTCCGCTGGTCTTTGTCTTAGGCGTACTTACCGGCTTCGCGCCAACTGTCCTCTTGCCAACGGCTTTTGTTTTGGCGGCGGCCTTCTCGCGCACCGGCTTCTTTTTCGCCGATGTCTTCTTTTTTGGAATCGCACTCTTTTTAGCCCGCTTCTTCGCCGGCATCGCCTTCTTGCCGGCTTTCTTCGGCTTCGTTTTGGTTTTCTTGTTGGTAGCCATGGGCGCAGTCTAGCATTGCCGCCTTCGCGTGACAAAACCGGACTGCAAGTTCTGTTCGAGCTATGTTTCTTTCGCGTACGTATAAATCAGGTGACGCACTTCTGGAGCAGCGGCGATATAACCGTGTAACCGCAGTTCCAATTCGCGGTCCGCTTGGGTTTGGCGTTCGTGCTGGCGCAGATGCTCTGCCCACGAATGCACCAGAAATGTCTCCAGATAGCGGTTCGCATGTTCGGTATCGCGGAAGATTCCCCACCGATACGCTCCGTCGCGACGCCGTATGCGAGCATAGCGATGGATCGTCTCCACGAACTCCGCTTCCCGTCCTCGAATGACAGCGTATTCGATCGTAACCAGCACCGGCCCCTGGTGTAGGTCAGCCCCAACTTCCTTGACCAGGACGGGCATGCGCCAATGGTTCCACGGGCTCAAGTCCACAGTTGAAGCCGGGAGTCTAGCGAAAAGCACCAACAGCGTGGTCGCAACAGTTCCGATTCCGGCATAGACAAGAGCAGCGCGAACGCCGGCTCGTTGGGCCACAGCACCCCAAGCGGCGCTGCCGAGCGCGAAGCCACCCTGATAAACCAGGATGAAGATGGCAAGCACTCGCGCCCGCACCCAATCCGGGGCCAAGTTCTGCACCAAGGCGTTGATTAGAGAAATGAAGACCACCCACGCCGCTCCGCCAATCAGCATGACGGGAGCAAGCGTACTCAACCTGTGTAAGCCGCCGATCGCTACGATCACCAACCCCAAGATAACGACGCCCGCCGATACCACAACTTCCGTTGACCACAAAGCGCGGGCCCGTTGCATGATGAAAGCGCCGCCGATCGCCCCCGCGCCAAAACATCCGAGCAGTAACCCATAGCCGATTGCGGTCTTATTCACGCTCCGGGCAACCGCCGGCAGGAGCGCAAAGAGCGCGCTTGAGAAGAACATGACGACGCCTGTCCGAACCACTACGGTGAGGATTTTGGGGGAGTGGCGGACATAGCGAATGGCGGCGACCGTAGCTCCGCTCAGCGTTTCTTGCGGCGCCGTTCGCTTGCGAATCGGCCTTTTCCATTTGGCAACAACTAAAATGACGCCGAAGAAGGACACAACGTTCGACAGAAATGCCGCGGCGACGCCTGCGGCGGCGATGACGAAGCCCGCAAGGGCAGGCCCGACCGCTCGGGCGAGATTGAATTCAATGCCGTTGAGCGCCGACGCTTCCGCAAGATCTTCCTTGGGCACCAATTCCGGCAAGATGGCACGCCACGTCGGCGTCTCGAACGCATCTCCTGCCGAGAGCGCAAATGTCAGCACCAGCAGCAGCCAGGGTGACATGAAACCCGCGATGGTCAAGAACGCGAGAAGCAGGGCGATGCCCATCATCCACGACTCGGTGAAGAGCACCAGCTTGCGGCGGTCGACGATATCGCCGGCAGAACCAGCGGGAAGGGCCAGCAGAAAGTAGGGTAGCGATGCGGCGGTTTGCGTGAGCGCAACGTAAATCGGTCCGGCCCCGAGTGACACCATCAGCCACGCGGCACCCACGTTCTGCATGAAAGTGCCGATATCGGAGACTACGTCCGCGACCAGCAGATTGCGGAAGGTGGGCACGCGCAGGGGCCGCCACAAACTCGCTGAGCCCCGAGCCTTCAGGTCGTCTTCAGCAGCCAATGGTCTATGCCCTCGGTTCTAGTCGCCACTAGCTGGCTGAAGCTCCGACTCGCGAGAGACGTCTGGCGGCGCTTCGCGGCTGTTTCGGCTTCTTTGGGCGAGGAGCGCATTTAATCGCGCCAGCACATCAAACGCATCGGCTACATAGAGCACATCCGCTTTTCCTCGCGCCCATCCGCAGTTCGGGTCTAGATTCACGGCGCGGCGCTCGCTGATGAAGCGCCAGCCCACGGTATGGGGCTCCTCGCCGTGGCAACACGTGGACAAACCCTTGGGATGGCGCGGCGTCGATCCGGTCTGGCCGACTTGGTTCAGATGGGTCATGAAGCGCAGCACGGCCTGACTCTCACCCGTTTGATCGACAAGCGACTTGCTGCCGCCCAGCGACGCCCCCGAGGCACGAAGGAAATCGAGAATCAACGTTTCGGCCTCGCCGACATGAGCTTTTCCGTCGGCCTGCTTCTTAGTCCAGCCCGCACCCGCGACAAATAGCAGGCTGGCGTCGGGCCGGATGGTTTGTACATCGCTCTTCGGAGCGCGGACGCCGGTGACAACCGTTCTTGTGGCCGCTTGCGGGAGTGTCACCGGAATCTCTTCCACCTGAGCGGCGCCCGGCACTCCTGTCCAAGCTGCGTGACAACCGGAATCAAGCAGCACAATCCAAGGCCGCCGGTCGCGACGAATGACGCCTTCGATGCGCTGGCGGTAGTACCACCGCGTAGCACACAGCTCGCCGTTGACGGCTTCCAGCGAAGTGACATGCGTGTCGATACATCCGTTCAGACGATGGGCCACTCCTGCCAGAACGCGCATGAACCGCGACGTTCCGGGCGCGAGAATCAAGTCGGCTCCCGCAGATCGGCAGAGGGCTTCCGCCGCCGTCGCATCGCTGGCATAGCGCGCAGTGGCGAAATCGCTTCCTGACACCGCAAGAATTCGTTCGGCCCCAGCGGTTGCAATTGTCTCAGCCGCAGCAGCCGGGTCGGAGCCGATCAAGCCGATGATCAAAGTAGCGCCGAGTTGCTTCGTTAGCTCCAGAGCAGCGCCCAGAACCTCATACGCTGCTTTGGGGAGTGAGTCGCCGGCTTCCGAAACGTGAGCCAGGAATAAGATGCTCTTTGACATCAGGTCTTGATCTCCAGATTCCGTTGTCTATTTGCCAACCCATTCCGCAATCTCTTGCGCGATCTGCTCAGCCGACAGATCTTTAACCACGCGAGTTTGGCGCTGTTGTTTCGGCGGGCTCGCGCTCAGGTAATGCAACCCGGCAGCCGACAACTGCGCGGGCTTTGCCCGCTGCAGCGCCGGCATCACGGTACGCATATTCGCCATTCCAACCTGAGGGTTGTTGCGCGGCTCCGGTAGATTGCCGGTCGCCCATCCGAACAAAGCCGGCGGACCTTGGCAAACCGAAACCTGATGGCGACCACCTTCAATCCGCTCCAGAACTTCGAACGAACCGTCAGCTCGGACACATAGCTGGTCCACGCCTTGAAATTGGTCGAGAATCTTCAGCCGCTCTCCGACCAATTGCATGGTGGCGCCCGCGCCGCGCGAAGCCGACTCCCAACCGCCGAATACCAGCAGGCGCGAACGATCAAGTCCGGCGATGCCCTGCATGGTTTCCGCCAGGAGCGCGGCCGTGGCGTGCGCGTCGGCAAAACCGCTCGCGCTGGCATCGACCGGAATGAGTTCGAAGCCCACTCTCTGCGCAATCGTCATCATCACTTGCTGAAGTTTTGCTTTGGGTCCCACGCTTACCAGCCACACCTTGCTGCCCGCGACCTTGGACGCCAGGTCGGCGGCTTCATACAGGGCGTGCGCCGCCCATGGATCCAGTACCGCAGGAAGCATCATTTCGTTTTTCAGCGCGGGGCCGGTTGGGGACTGGACCGGCTCCAGCGTCTGCAGCGGGTCCGGCACAGCGCTGCCGCATACGACGATGTGATATCCATTTGTCATTTGTGTCTTGTCAAGTTAGTGATTCACGTTCGCCGTCCTATTTTCCTGCCAGTCCTGTTTGAACACGAAATTTGAGACTTTCATATGCCAAGACTATATCCGAGGCAAGGGTTTTCTCAGTGCTGGCGGCAATGACGTTCGACGAAACATGGAGGGGACCCTCTTTCGCGCCTTGGATAGTAGCGGAGATACTTGCCACGTAACCTCCGCGAAATTGGCCAACAACAACATCCAATTCAATATTTTCGCCGGTTTGCGGGCACGGATTCATAACTACGTTAGACTTATCTGTTCTCAAACCATCGGTGGCCATTTGCTGGATGCGAACTGCCGCCGCTTTCGTAATGGGTTTGACTGACCCTCCAGGTTGCCCTGCAACAATTGTGCCCGGCTGTTCACCGTCCACCCAAACGCAAACCCCTCCATTTGATTTTGACTGAGCAGGAGAGGCACTGGCGGTGAGAATGACCGTCAAAAACACAAGCAGAATTTTCTTCATAAACGCATTCTCCATCAGCGCTGTATCACCTGTGCGACCGATTGTAATATCTACGTGACCGGACGAGGACCGATGCCCACGTGGCTCAGTTCAGCGCCGAGTGCAGTCCTCCCGCGGCGGTGCTGAATTCGATATTCCCCTGCGCGTCGTCATGGGCTTGGCAATTCCACAGGCACGCGCCACAGTAAACGCACTTCTCGCGATCAAAAGCGGGCACTCCGTTTTCCCCGCGGGTGATCGCCTGCCCCGAGCACATTTCCACGCACAACTTGGCTTCACAGGCGCGGCAAAGTTCGGGGCGGCGAAAGCTCACGTGGTTCGCATAGCCCGGCGGCGCCTGCACGCCGCCGCCCATAAGCAGCGCGTCCTGGTGTGAGAGGAGTAGCTTGCCATCCATCGGAATCGGCGGCCAGCCGCAACGGTCCATGATCCGGTCGTGCAGCGCAGTGCCGTTCGCGGCACATTCCTCCTGCATCTGCTTCAGTTCGGCCGGTGGAATCCGCGCTCCGTAATATTCCTCCAGCGAGGGCAGACCATTGGGTGCTGGATGCGACCCCAGTGCCACACGCCCGCCAGTCAGGCTCGCAACGGCCATGCCGATCATTCCCGTAAAAACGCCTTTTTGGAATCCACCGCGCGAATCGGCTGCGATCTTCGACTCGTGATCGACCCAGCTCTCCCGGCGGCGGCGCACGTACGTGGCTTCAAGATTCTCGCGCGTGAAAGCGCGCTTCTGTTCCGCCAGTTCAATCACGGCTTCCGCCAGTTGCACGCCCGTAGCCCAGGCTTCATCCACTCCCGATCCAGCCAGCACGTTCGTGCTTCCCGACCCTTCCCCAATGCGGGCGTAGCCGTTTCCGGCCAGAAAAGGCTCAGCGTGACGGCCCGATTCTTGCAACGACTTGGCTCCCCACGACTTCAGCGTTCCACCCTCGAGATATCGCCACAGATAAGGATGAAGCATAAAGTGTTGCAGGTAGCGATATGTCGTGCGGACTGGGCTCCGAAACCACGACGGAATAAAGACGCCGACCGAAGCTAGCCTTTCGGGATGAACGTAGAGGAACCCGAGAATCTCCGGCTCAGGGAATCCGATGGTGTGCAAGACGGTGCCAGGCTCCAGTCCACTATCTTCGCGGAGTTCGATCACCATCTTCATGCCGAGCGCCCATTCGCGGGAACCATGGCCTTGCGGCATTCCGAAATGCGCGTCGATCTTCCGCCCAACCGCTCCCACCGGACCGTCGCCCATTACGGTCAGCGCAGCGCGAAGATCCATGCCTGGCGTGAAACCTGCCTCGGGATGTCCTTGAAGATCGGTCCCTTGATCGGCAAGCCGCACACCCACGACGGTGTCCGCTTCAATCAGCGGTTCGGCGACCGGCATGCCGGGCCAGACTTGCACCACGCCAGACGCTGCAACTTGATCGCTGACCCACTGGTTGAACTGGCCAAGCGACAGAACCAAGCCATCGTCTTTCCGCATGAACGGTGGAGTAAAGGGCAGCTCGAACGCTTCATGCTTCAGCCCGAACACAAGTCCAAGTGACCGAAGCACGCGGTCGGCAGACCTGAATGCGAAAGAGCGCCGGCTCGCCCGCACGGCATCGAGCAGGTAGACCAGCTTCTCCTTCTTTACCTGTGCCGCCATGGGAATCTGCGTAAGATCCACGCCGGGAAAACTGCCGCGTATTCCGCGGGCGCGAGTGACTGCGCCCGAGACTCCGAAACCCAGGCCGTCGGCACGCTCGTAGCAGATGACTTGCAGAGGCAGGCTCGGGGAGGTTCGGCTCTCCAGCCGCACCGACCCATCGGGATGAAGCAAGCTGCGATTCAGCGTGGTCAGGAAGCCGCCCATCGCTGGACCAAAGCCAACGCAGGCGATGTCGACCGTCATCTGTTGCCGCTCGATCACGGCAGCCGGCTCTTGGGAAGCAGCGCTCACGCCGGGTAGTCCAGCGCTTCCGGAATCATGAGTTTGGAAATCGCCTCGGCGGCCCGGTCTTTGGAAAGCCGGCAACCCGTGAGGCACGTGGCGAGTTTTGTTTGCAACGAGAGAAACTCCTCGGCACCGTTGCACTTCGCACACGGACCGGCTTTTCTCGAATGCGAGCCATCGCTTGCGATCACATCCAGGTCGTAGGAACCAATGCCCGGCATAATGCCTTCCAACGAATCCAACTCGTCCTGTCGATAGCAGCCCCGGTATCCCGCTTCGTCCCAGGCGGGGTGACGGTTGTATCCGAATACCAATTCGGTGCAAATGCGGGCCGCTTCTCCACTGGCGCGCGCCGACTGCACGTGGCACAAGTCGGTCATAAAATTCACCAGCCCGGCCAGCCCTTCGGCGACGGCGGGATCGCCGGCTCCGCGCTGCTCCAGTTCGATCGTATCGAGAATCTGGCAGCGCGCCGCGAGCAACCAGCAAAGTGCGTCGGCCAACGGGAACGTCACACCCTGGCGCGCACTCTGGTACAGACGGTCACCGTCAGCGTCGGTGCTGTGCTGCAAGCGCTCCAGAGTCCACAGCCACATCTTCATCGCCGTTGCCAGCGTGCATGCGCCGGTGCCAGGACGTTCGGACGCAATACCGCGCATCTCCTTAATCCAAGACTGGAACTGCGCCCGGAACAGCGGATTAGTCATGGTGATGGAAAGCTGGCGCCGCTGCACCGCTTCGGGTCCCTCGTAGGTCGCTTCCAGTTGCGCATCCATCCACTTGTTGCCGAGGAAGCCGGGGCAGTCTTCGGTGATGCCGTATCCGCCCATCAGGCTGACCGCTTCCCGCATCATCTGCGCACCCCAACCGGTATTCCACAGCTTGGTTGCGGGGCAAAGGACATCAGCCAGCGAGTCCAAAAGAACGAAACGCAGGAAGGGGTCCGATTCCAGTTGCGTTCGATTGGGATCGCTGGCCGGCAGCCGGAGCAGATCGGCCGCGCGTTCCGACGCTTCGCGCTGCACCTTGGCGCGCGCTTTGGCGCTGACGATTCCTTGCGCGGTCAGTAACTTGTCGGTCTCACGTTCCAGCGGATCCAGCTCATCGAAGGCCCGCGCCGCCGCAAAGCCAAGCGCCGCGCTGGCTTCGCCGGTCGCCCAAATGTCCACCAGCCGGTGCAGTGCGTCCTGGCGAGCCTGCAGCCCGAGTTCGTAACGCACCGATCCTGGAGCCGCCGTCTCCGCGCCGCGGAACCGTCCGCGCTGGTACCGAATGATGGGCTCAACCGCGGAAAGCAATTTCGCCGCGGTCATGACGCCCACGGTCACTCGGGTGCGGCGGAATACGGCTTCAATGACCTCGCTGTGGTTATAGCGCGGCACGATGACGCCATTCTTCACTTCGTAGCCGCCGACAATGCGACTGGCCGGAAGGCGCAAGCTGAAAATGGGATCGCCGGTCGAAGAAAGCTGATGCACCAGCTTTCGCGTGGGCATGCCGCGGTCAAATGTTCCGGGATCGCCTTCTTCCAGGATCACCATGCAGCTGCCCTTGATCCGCTCGTCGCCGGAATCCACCGCCGCCGTCACAAAATTGGCAAACGCGATATTGGTGATGAAGCGGCCTCGCTTTTCCACCTGCAGAGTAGGTTCATCTCCCTCTTTCCATTCGGCGATGCGGATTTTTCCGTTGAGCATGCCGGTATCCACGCCAACGTAAGGGATGGGTTCGGTCAGGCAGAATGCTCCCCGCCAGGGTTTGCGATCCTCTCCCGCCCGAGGCGGCGCGGCCAATTGCATGTACTTTGCCTGTTGCTCGCGCGTGCCTCGCTCGTGAATCGGCGCCAGGGCTAAACAGCCAGCCAGACTGGCGGTTGCAGCTCCGCCGTCCACCCAGGCCAGTTCAAATGCCACCAGCGCCAGTGCCAGATTCTTTGGGCCTGCAATGAACCCTCCCTGCTCTGGATCCATGAAAACAGCGGTGATCCCGGCGTCATCGAACGCCGTCAGCAGTTCGGCTTTGGCCGGGGTCCAATCATGCGAATTGCGGCCTCCATTGGCCACCAGCCGCGCCACCGGACCGCGGGCCACGGACCGCGCCGACTGCACCAGCATCTGCAAGTCATAGCGGCCGGCGTATCGCCATTGAATCTGCCGCGCGGCATCGGAAGGAAGCGTCCGCAGAAGTTCAGTCTTGATGGGGGTGGCGGTGATAGAGGCCATGGCTTGCTCCTTTGCGAAGTGGTCGCCCTAAATTCTGCCGTCGCCTGACTATCGGGTCTGTGATGCCAGTCATAACGAACTGTGACCCTGGCCCATGCGCCGATCCGCGAATTGTGTGACAAGGTCAAACCAATCGTGGTCGACCGGGGACGCCGCTGTCGCTGGAAGATGCAAAACGCCTGATTCAACAGTATGTGGACCGATACAACTATCTCCGGCTGCACAGCGCGACCGGTTACGTGACGCCGAAGGACATGCTCGCCGGGCATCAGCAGGAGATTCAAGCCGAGCGGGATCGGAAGTTGGACGCAGCGAAGGAACAGCGGAAGAATCGCCGCCAGCGGGCGGCGTGATGGATGAAACGGATTGCTCCCGGTTGGCCG
>CAVZMC010000077.1:0-20443 GCA_963776125.1 uncultured Acidobacteriaceae bacterium
AACGGTTTAGTGCAGTGCGTGAACTGGTGGGTCGAGATTCTTGTCGGAGCATGGCATTGGTGGCTGCGGAAAAAGTATCTCTCGACTCCTGATCTTGGGTGGGGCTGCGGTTCACCCTTGCGATGAATAGCCTGCCTTCGGAGAGGCTCGAGCCGCCACCGCGTACGCGCTGGCGCTCCGCAAACAGACCAAACCCTCACACCCGGAAAAGCCGCTCATCCCAGATCACCTCCCGGGTTTCACTAGCCCGGACCGCGGCGAACCGAGGATGCTCCTGGTTGATCAGAACATTGCGCTCGATGCCCGCCGTCACCACCGACGGAACCAGTAGCACGGCAGTTCGTTTCTGGTCGTACCAGCGGTCTCCATACTCCCGCGTCCGGGTGTGATCGCCTCCGTTCCATCCCACGGCTTGATCCCTGCTAATCTCCTCCACCTCGCTGGAAAGCCAGATCTCAATCCATCTATAGCCATCGGGGACTTCATCGAAATTCAAATGGACCAGAGCTTCAAGCAGCGCCCCGGCGTAGGTTTCCGCCGCGTAGATAACGCGTTTTCCCGGACTATTCCAGCGTCCTCCTCGAAGATAGGCGCCGGCGCCGTCGAACAAGGGATGGCGCGCGTCGGCGATCCGGAAAGCTCGCACTAGGGTGCTGTTCTTAGACCGGGAGGCCATAGAAAATGCGGTCGAGAAGTTCTTCCACCTGCCGCGCGCCCAATTCGGTCAGCGCCTGTTCGATCGGTGGCACCCGCCTCAACTCGGGATGCGGCTTCACCAGCCAGCGATGAGCCTTTTCGGCGTTGTTCCACACAAACTCCGCCGAAGCAATCACCCGCGCCAGCCGCTCCGTCCGCTCGCTCTCCGGAGCCTTGAGCCTCCCGCGCCGCCGCTTATAGGTTGCTGGCGCGATGATGCGGTAAAGAATCTCGTTCGCCTCTTTCGCCTGCGGAAACACGCGCCGTATCGTTCGCCGCAACGCATCCTTGGGAAGGCCGCGAGCAACAACATCGGAAAGATCCTGCACGGAACGCACCGACCGGCCCAGGACTTGAGGTCCTCCCATGACGCCCGCGATCGTAGAAGGTTCCGCAACCATGGCATCATTTTACCATATGCAAGGTATCAAATGATACCTACCTCATGATCCCTACCTCACTTTGGCCGCGTGATCGCGCCCTCCGCCGCCGACGACACCAGCGCCCCGTACTTCGCGAACACGCCGGCAGGGTAGCGCGGCACAGGCGCCTTCCAATTCGTCATGCGCTGTTTGATCTCCGCATCGCTGATTTCGATTTCCAGCACGCGCTGATTCACGTCGATGTGTATCATGTCGCCTTCTCGCACCGCCGCAATCGGCCCGCCCAGCGCAGCTTCCGGCGAGACGTGTCCCATCATCAAGCCATGCGTCGCGCCGCTGAAGCGCCCGTCGGTGAGCAGCGCCACCGATCCGCCCAGGCCCTCCCCGACCAGCGCGCCCGTAACGCTCAACATCTCGCGCATGCCGGGCCCGCCCTTGGGACCTTCGTTGCGGATTACCACCACGTCACCAGATTTAATTTTCTTGGAGGTGACCGCGGCCATGGCATCTTCTTCGCAATCGAACACGCGCGCCGGGCCGCGATGGCTCAGCCGCTCGTGCCCGCTGATCTTGGCGACGCATCCTTCCGGCGCGAGATTGCCTTTCAAAATCACCAGCCCGCCTGTTTTCTTTAAGGGACGATCGAGCGGCGCGATCACCGGCTGGCCAGGAGTTTCTTTCGCTTGATTCGCTTCTTCCGCGAAAGTCTTGCCGGTGACGGTGAGCGCGGAGCCATCCGCGAACTTGCCGTCGAGCAACCGCTTGGCAATCACCGGAATGCCTCCGGCCTTGTCCACATCGGCAGCGACATATTTTCCTGACGGTTTCAGGTCCGCAAGAATTGGAGTCCGCTCGCTGACTTTCTGGAAGTCGTCGATCTGCAACGGCACACCCGCCTCGCGCGAAATCGCGAGCAAGTGCAGCACCGAGTTGGTTGAGCCGCCGGTGCAGGCGACTCCGGCAATCGCATTTTCAAATGCAGCGCGGGTGAGAATGCTGCACGGCAGAATGTTCTGCCTCAAAGCATTCATGATCACTTCGCCGCAGCGGAACGCGATCTCATCCTTGCGCGGGTCCATGGCGGGCACGCTGTTGAATCCCATCGGCGAGAGGCCGATCAACTCCATCACCGTGGACATGGTGTTCGCGGTGTACTGCCCGCCGCACGCGCCGGAGCTGGGGCACGCGACGTTTTCCAGCTCGAGCAATTCCGCGTCCGACATTTTCCCCGCGGCGTTCGCGCCCACCGCTTCAAACACATCCTGAATGGTGACGTCTTTTCCCTTGTACACACCGGGCGCAATGGTGCCGCCATAGAGAACCAGGCCGGGAAGATTCAGCCGCGCCAGCGCCATGGCGGCGGCGGGAATAGTTTTGTCGCAGCCGACGATGCAGACGACGGCGTCAAACATCTGCCCGCGGCACACCAGTTCGATGGAATCGGCGATGACCTCGCGGCTGACCAGCGAGGCGCGCATGCCCTCGGTGCCCATGGTCTCGCCGTCCGAAATGGCGATGGTGTTGAACTCCATGGGCGTGCCGCCGGCGGCGCGGATGCCTTCCTTGACCTTGACGGCCAGGCGGCGCAGGTGGAAGTTGCAGGGCATGGTTTCGATCCAGGTGTTGGCCACGCCGATGAGGGGACGGCTCAGGTCCTGGTCGGTGAATCCGATGGCTTTGAACATGGCGCGCGCCGGAGCCTGGTCGCGCCCCTCGGTGATGCCGCGACTGCGATGCTTGAGGTCCATAGAGTTAGAAGATTACGACATGCCAAGAAGAATGACAAAGCGAGTGGGAGGAGGTTGGTTGGTGGATCGCTCTTTTGGTGAATCTCGCCTTGCCCGTTGTCATTCCGAGCTGGCTTTATCGGCGAGGAATCTGCTTTTTGCCGGCGAAACAGCAGATTCCTCGCGCGATGACCGCAGAACCGGCAAGTATCGTTGTCTCTTGTTAAGACCTTTTCTCTTAACCTTTTCCATTCCTGTTTTGGCGGACGATTGGGGAACCAAAGGGAGGGGTTGATTATGCGCGGTCTTAATTCAATAGCTACGGAGCCCAACTTTCGGCCAGCCCTTCGCGGCTTATGAGATTTACCGCTCTTGCGCATAGTTCATCCCGTTCGCCGCGTCAACCAGGGCCTTCCGGTGCGCTTGCGCCGTGGCCTGAAACGTCTTCAGTTCGTCTCTATGCTCCACCATGCGCTTGTAGATTGGTGCGAATTTCACCCGCTCTGCTAAGGCCTGTGTGCAGGCACTCTCCCAGGCATCCGCGGCCTGCGCGGTCGCGCCGCGCCTTTGCAGATCACCCGAGGTGCCACAATTGCCGTCCCATTTGGCAAATTCACTATTGAGGCCCGACCCGGCACCTTCAATGCTGAAGTCCCATGTGTGATTGACATCATTGTCGAACTGCCCTCCAGCAATATCGCCCTGATTCACCATCAAGGCGATCTGCAATCTCGGGACAAGATTGGGCGCGGCACGCTCTTGTGCGACTAGCGACTGCATTTTGTCTTCGATTTCCTGATAGTGGCCCTTTGCTCTCGGTATCCTTTGGGCATGTAGTTCCGCGTTCGCAATCCATTCCTCGGCGCTCTGGACCGTCTGGCGGAAGTGTTGAGCGCCGTCTGTCAGTCTTTTGCTTAGCGCAAGGCCTTCGCCCTCCGACTTCAGTTGATCCACATAGGCCTTGAAATCAGTGGGCGTGCAGCGGATGAATACGTCCGATGTGACGTTCCCCTTCGAGTCTATGATCTGAAGCTGGATAGCGCTGCCCTTAACCGTTCCTGCGATAGTTGTACCGCCCAAAAACGACAGGGGACCCGAACGAACGCTCAGCGTTAGTTGATCGGCATCAACGACGCCCGTCACTGAACCTTGCTCGGAGGTAATGTTTCCCTCAGGCTTGAGTTCTACACCGCTGAGTACGCCGCTGATTTGCCCATTATCCGTTTGCGTCAACTGAAGCATCTCAGCGAAGTTCGGGCCATGCGATACGTATGTACCGCTGATTCGGGATGCGCTGCAAATCGTGGTCGCGAGCGAAATCAAACTCATTGCCGCAATCATGCGAGATGCGCGAGCGAGCAGTAGCGGAGTGCCGGCCGAAACTTTCACGATCGGAAACCTCTTCACGAGAGTTTGGGGCGGATACAACGCTGTGTCGAATTACCTCGGTAATATGAATTGTGGTCGCGCGCGCGCGAAAATGTAAGGTCGACTTTGTCGGCCAAGGCAAGAGTATGAAATATTTCAATATCGTCAGCATCGTTCTAGGCTTCTTTGGGTCCATTGGGGGACTGTACGCAGCCTACTGCTGGTGGCTCGCAAGCACAGGGTAAGATTGAGCCCGTCTGGACCGTAGAACCCGGCGAAACTGATCTGGCGCAAATGGGATGGATAGCCGGAATTATGAATAGCGTTGTTGAGTCCGCTGAACGTAACAAGAAAGCTGCAAAACTGACCGCTCTGGCGGTCCTACTCGGTGCCCTGTCAGCGCTTTCAGGTGCCTTGAATGTGTGGGCAAAATAGGCCGACCACGCCCGCCTATCGGGCCGGAGGAACCCTTCGACTTCGTCAGGGCAGGTTCTCGCGCTAAAACGCCTACGGCCCTCAGGATGACAGAGCTTCGGGGCGTTTGCGGCATGGCGGGAACCGGCTGCGGAAAAAGTTCTTTTCATATTCCGCCCTCACCCGCAGCGGCTGAAGCCCGTCTGAAACAAGATGTTTATCGCAGCGGTGAACCGCTGCGCCACCCAAAATCAAGTCCAGAGTTGATACTTCCTGAAATCGGCTGGGACGCTCGCCTGTTCTATATGGGCTAGCGCTTCTTGGATGCGGCCGCCTTTGCGCCCGCGCCGACTTCTTTCGCGCGGAGTTTGGCGATGCGTTTTATCAACTTCACCGGGACGGGTTTGGAGAGCGGAAAGCGGATCGCGCCCTTACTCACCTCAAAGGGAGCAAGCTCTTTCTTGAGCGCGGCAACGCGGGATCCTGCGGGGTAAAGCGAATAGTGCTGCTTCCATCCGGCGAAATAGAGCACGACGCCAGCGGGCAGTTTGTACGCTGGAATTTGGTAGGAGATCACTTCCTCTGCTTTGGGCACGGCCTTGCGGACGATGCTGCGCACGCGCTTGAGTACTTCCTGGACGGCCTCAGGCCGTGAGGCGATGTACTCATCGACGGACTGGAAGTTAGTCTTGGCCATGGAGTGAGTATTATCACTCAGAGGTTGTGACTTTTTGAACTGTCATCCTGAGGAAGTGAGTCCTGCGCGGAGCGCAGGACTCCGACGAAGGATCTATGCGTTCCGCCATATCGCCGGGGGGGCGCGGGACTTGCCCTTGATTTACAGCTGAATACATGGATCCTTCGTCGGTGGCCTGCGCTCCGCGCAGACCGCGCTTCCTCAGGATGACAAGATTCGTTCACGAAATCTGAAGAAAAAGCGAAGACTCATCCATCTACGGCCGCAACTACCGCGCCTTCAATAGCTTGGATGTCATCACAATTCCGCCAGCACACTGTGTTCCCGCCGGAACGTTTTCCGAGTCCGCCTCTCCACCTACGCTCGGACGGGCAAGCCCCGTCACCACACGATCTCAGGCCGCCGCTTCGCCCAGCTGGACTACTCCTTCGGCTCCCCTCAGGGAAGGGCTGCGGGCGGCTGTCCCCAGGGGAGCGCATCCGTATCGAAGGTCACCGTGAGCCGGCGAATAAGCTTGCCGGGGAGCGCGACTCGGGGACAATCTAGAACTGGAACCAGGCTTGAACCGGAGGCTCTTGTGAAGACGAAGACAATATTACGTGTGGCGGGCGCGTGCATGGCTTCCCTGATTTTTCTGGTGGGAGCGGCAGTGTCACAACAAGGTTCGGAAAGCGCGGGCCGGCAAATCTTTGACGCCGCGAATCAGGCGCGGCGCGCCCAGGGACTCGGGCGGTTGAAATGGAACGAGGGGTTGGCGCGCGCCGCTCAGCAACACGCCGCGGCCATGGCGCGGGCAGGTTTTCTCTCGCATCAGCTCCCCGGCGAGCCTGGGCTAGAGGTGCGCGCTTCGCATGCGGGCGTGTATTTCATTTCGCTTTCCGAAAATGTGGCGCAAGGCCCGGATGCCGGGGACATCAGCGATCAGTGGGCGAAGTCGCCGGAGCATCGGCAGAATCTGCTGGACCCGGATATGAACGCCATTGGAGTTGGCGTCGCCGAACGCGATGGGCAACTGTTTGCGGTGGAAGACTTCGCCAAGATCAAGCCGCCGGCCCCCCTGCCGTAGGCCGTGTTTCTGCCCCGCGCTACTGCTGGGCTTTGCCCAGCTGGACAGCCGAGGGCGGCTGTCCCCACGTGAATTGTTCTGCGTTTGCGGCATGGCTGGAGCTCCTGCCCTGATGCGAACCGGGTCCTTTGCCGGGCCCTCCCTGACTCGCCGATTGCGCGCGCCTCTGGTAAGCTGACGTTTTGCCCTTTGGCAAAGGAGCATGTTTCGGCGATGAAGAGTTCGCGCCACGCCGTGCGGTTGGCTGTCGTTTTGATTTGCGCTTTTTCCTCGAACCCCACCGTAGCCGCCCCCGAGGCCGGGCAAAAAGGGGCCACACAAAAAGACGACATCCTGCTTTCTTCCATGCAGACCGAGCTGCAACGGGCGCAGGGCCAGCTTAGCAAGCAGGATCCGGGACTTTACTTCCTCAGCTATTCGGTGCACGAAGATGACTCTTTGGTCGCGGTTGCCAGCCAGGGAGCGCTGCTGACCTCGGCCCACGATAGCCGGCGGACTGCCGATGTGGTGGTGCGAGTGGGGGCTCCGGGGCTCGACAACACTCATCTGGGAAACCGCGTCTCGGCGATCGACTCCGGCGCGTTGCCGCGCGAGGATGATCGCGACGCAATCGCGCGTGTGCTGTGGCAGTTGACTTATCAGGAATATCGCAAGGCGGCATCCGCCTATTTGAACGTAAAGACCAGCTCCGAGGTGCAGGCAAAAGAGGAAGACACCTCGCCCGATTTCTCCATCGAAAAACCCTCCACTCATCTGGAGTCCGCGCACGCCGCCGCGTCGCCGGATCAAGCGGCGCTGGAAAAGCTGGTTCGTGAGTACTCGGAAGGCTTCCGCAAATACCCCTACGTCTATACTTCGGTGGCAAGCGCCACGATCGAGCGGGGGCGGCAACTGTACGTTTCCAGCGAAGGCAGCCGCGTGGTGACGTCCTCCCGGCTGACGCGAGTTGCGATTGAGGCGCAAACCCGCGCCGATGACGGCATGGATCTGATTCGCGTCGAAACCTTCCAAGCCGGAAGTCTGGATCAGCTTCCGCCCGCAACAGAAATTGCCGCGCGGGTGGAGAAGATGGCGACCGACCTCAAGGCTCTGCGAGACGCTCCCGTGGCTGAGCCCTACGACGGTCCCGCGCTGCTCTCCGGCCGGGCCAGCGCGGTATTCTTCCACGAGGTGCTGGGCCATCGGCTAGAAGGCCATCGCCAGCGCGGCGAGGACGAGGGACAGACCTTCACCAAAAAAGTGAATCAGCCGGTTCTGCCGGATTTCTTGAGTGTGGCCGACGATCCAACGCAGAGCGTGCTCGACGGCGTGCCGCTCAGCGGATTCTACGAATATGACGATGAAGGCATGCCGGCGCAACGCGTGGAAGTGATTCAGAACGGCATTCTGAAGAACTTCCTGATGTCGCGCATGCCCATCAAAGGCTTTGCCAATTCCAACGGCCACGGGCGCGCGCAGGCCGGTTTGATGCCGACCGGACGCCAGGGAAACCTGATCGTGTCGTCTTCAAAGACGGTGAAAGATTCCGATTTGCGGCAGCTGCTCAAAGACGAGATCAAGAAGGAGAGCAAGCCCTACGGACTGTACTTTGAGGACATTCAGGGCGGCTTCACGCTCACCCAAAGAACCTTGCCACAAGCGTTCGAAGTGCTGCCTATTCTGGTTTGGCGGGTGTATGCGGACGATCGGCCCGACGAGTTGGTGCGCGGCGTGAATATTGTGGGCACTCCGCTGGCGGCCATGGAGCGCATTCTCGCCACCGGGAATCACCCCGAGGTCTTCAACGGCATGTGCGGCGCTGAGTCCGGCAATGTGGCGGTTTCGGCGGTGGCTCCGGCGATGCTGTTTTCTGAAATTGAAGTGCAAAAGCAGGCACACTCGCTCAACCGGCCTCCGATCCTGCCGCCTCCGGGTTTTGAGAAATCCGACGCGGCGCAGCCGTCGAATGCGGGAGGCCGTCCATGATTCGCCGCGGCCTGCGTTTGGCGGTTCTGGTGCTGCTCTCAGTGACGATATTTGCTTTGCCGCTTTTGGCGCAGCAAAAAGAAATGTCGCCGTCCGACGCGGATCCGGTGCTGCAAGCGATGGAAACGGAACTGGAGCGATCCAAGACCGCTCTGAAACTGGACCAGGTGGCCGCCGCCTACTACATCGAGTATCGCATCTACGACGTGGACAGCTACGAAGGCGAGGCGGCGTTTGGCGCAATTCGAAACACGGACCGCACGCGACTGCGCTTCTTGCGAGTAGTGGTTCGGATCGGAGATTACAAGCAGGACAGCTACTACGGCCAGGGATCAGGCTCATACGGAATTGTCCCGCTCGAGGATGATCCGATTGCGATTCGCCATCAAATTTGGGACGCGACCGACCGGGCTTACAAGGCTGCGGCCGAGGCGCTGACTGCCAAGCAGGCTCTGCTCAAGCAACTTGCGCCGCCGGACGAGCCGGTCGATGACTTTGCCCATGCCGAGCCGGTGCAGTCGATCGGCCCGCTGGCGAAGCTGGACTTCGATCCGCAGCCGTGGCTGGCCATGCTGCAAAGTGCGTCGGCTGTGTACAAAGATGAACCGGAGCTGGAATCAGCGGGAGCAATGCTGCGGTTCCAGGCGATCAATCGGTATTTCGTGAATTCCGAAGGCACGGTGGTGCGCAGCGGCTACAACAATTTTGAGATGGATATCGGTCTGAGCGCCCAGGCCAGCGACGGCATGAAGCTGGAACGCTCGCACAGCTATATCGAATCCAAGATTAAGGACATGCCTTCGGCCGCGGACTTTCACGCGCAAGCTGTCCAGTTGGCGGGCACGCTCAAGGTGCTGCGCAATGCGCCGGTAGTGGATGAGGAATATCGCGGGCCCGTGCTTTTTTGGCCGATGCCGCGTCCACCGTCTTCCTGGATTTTGTCGGCGAGAATATTCTGGGCCGCCGGCCGCGCTTGGGCCAAACGGCGCGGACGGTCGGCCAGTTCGCGTCCAGCTATAAGACCCGCGTCTTGCCGGATTTCCTTTCGGTCGTCGACGACCCCACTCTCGCTTCGTTCGCCGGCCAGCCGCTGCTCGCAACTATCAAATTGACGATGAAGGCGTGCCGGCCGCGCCGGTTACGGTCGTGGACAAGGGAATTCTGGTCAACTACCTGATGGGCCGCGAACCGATTCGCGGCTTTCCGTCGTCGAACGGCCATGGGCGGGCCCGGGGTTCCTTCGAATCCGGCGGGTCCGAGCGTGGGTAATTTAATTGTGACCGCATCGGAGTCGCTGCCGCCCGCGGAATTGAAGAAAAAGCTCGCTGGAAATTTGCCAGCAACGCGACCTTCCCTATGGCTATTTCGTGGGGACGATGGGACCGCAGAACTCGCTGCGCCTGCTGCACAAGGTTTGGGTCAAAGATGGCCACGAGGAGTTGGTGCGCGGCGGGGTGCGGCAGGGCCTGGACGCGCGCGCTCTGCGCAGCGATCTGGTGGCGGCTGGAAATGACGTGAATGTTGAGAACCGTCCGCAGAATATTCCGCACAGCATTGCGAGCCCATCCCTGCTGTTCGATGAGCTGGATGTAAAGCGCGTCACCACGAATAAAGACAAGCTGCCGGAATACGCCGCGCCGGACCTGGCCTCGGCGAAGTAGGGCGTAATTTCGGAGGGATACGGGTGCCGCACCCCCCACGAAGGTTCGCATCAGGGCACCGGCTTCAGCCGTGCCGCCAAACTCAAATCATTAGTCGATAGTCACGATTCGGGCTGTCGCCCACGGTATGAGTACGACCGTCGAAAGGCAGAATCCTCGTTGCTGCGCTCCTCGGGTTGACAACGCGTAGATTATCGGTTGCGGCATGGCTGAAGCCATGCCCTGATACGAGGCTCGAATCGGATGGGGCGAACCCCGTCCCCCACAAACTACGCGCGGGCGGCGCGGACGGTTTCGTCGGTTCCGCGCGTGGTGGCGGGCGGGTGCGGAGTGGCGCCGGGCCAAGATGAAGAGGCGTGGTCGGTAACGCTCTCGGCGGAGGCGATGCGGACTTCGGTGACGTCCACGATGGCGTACCAATCGCGGCGGAGTTGTCCGACTTGCTTCGGGTTTACGTCGAGCAGCATCGTGACTTTGAAGGTCGGTCCCCCCGGGTTCGGTCCACCGGGGGCGGCTTCGGCGTGCACGTAGTTCAGGTCCAGGGCGCGGCGGGAGACGGCGGTCAGGATGCGCATCAGCGTGCCTTGGGTATTGCGGTAGTAGATGTGGAAAGCTTGCATTTTTTCTCTCCTAAGCTTGACTGCCCAAACTGGACGGGCGAGGGCGCCCGTCCCCACGTGCTCAATCCCACAAGTCTATTCGTCGTCGAAGACCATTTCCGATAATGCTGCTCCCGCCGGAACCATAGGAAAGACATTCGCTTCGCGCTGGCAATCGAAAACCAGCAACTCCGGCTTCTTGGAGTGCAGGAAGCTTTCGAGCAAACCTCCCGTTTCGTCCGACACCGGGAACTGCCGCATGGCTTCCTCGCCCAGGTTCCAGGCATGAATCTTGTAGGCCTTGGCGATCTCGACGAAATCCGGGTTGTCGCTCAAATCGGTTTCGGCATAGTTGCGCTGATAGAACAATTGCTGCCACTGGCGCACCATGCCCAGGAACTTGTTGTCCACGATCACCATTTTGATGGGCAGGCTTAGGCGCTGCACCGTGGCCAGTTCCTGAATGTTCATCTGGAAGCCGCCGTCGCCGGAAACGCACACGACCGTGGTTTCGGGCTTGGCCAGTTGCACGCCGATGGCGGCGGGCAGGGCGAAGCCCATCGATCCCAAGCCGCCGGAGGTGATGAAGCCGCGCGGCGAATTGGTGTGGTAACGCTGCGCCGCCCACATCTGGTGCTGGCCGACGTCGGCAAGCACGATGCTGTCTTTGGGCAGGCGGCTGAAAAGTTCGTCGAGAAAGCGAATGGTCGGCTGCGCCAGGCCGCGGGGATCGAGTTCGGCGCGGTCGGGGCCGCAGGCGATGGATCGCCAGGCGCTCCAGTTAGGCAAGGAGATTTTGCGGACGGCGTCGTGGAACGCGGGAATGGTTTGCGCCAGGTCGCCGACTACCGGCAAATCGCAAGGCCGCACGCGGTCGAGCTGCGACGGATCGATTTCAAAGTGCACGATGCGGGCGTCGGGGGCAAAGCGCGTGGGGTCGCCGGTGACGCGGTCGTCCAAGCGCGCGCCGAAGACCAGCAGGAGATCGGTTTCGTGCAGCGCCATGTTGGCGGCGCGGGTGCCGTGCATGCCCACCATGCCCAGGTAGTACGAAGAGTCAGGATCAACCGCTCCCAGGCCGTGAACGGTGGCGAAAGCGGGAACGTTTAGATAATCGAGCAAAGCGCGCAATTCGGTGATTGCGCCGGAGATTTTGGCTCCCGCGCCGACGAGCGCGACTGGCTTCTTGGCGGTTTCGAGCAACGCGAGCAGCTTTTCGGCGAACGCCGGCTTGCCTTGGGCGTCTTCCGCGGCCGGCGGAGCAAATCTTACCGGGCCGGAGAATTCGGCCTTCGCTTTCATCAGGTCGGTGGGAATATCGACGATAACCGGGCCGGGACGTCCGTGCCGCGCCCAATAGAAAGCTTCCGCGATGACCGCGGGAATTTCTTCAATGGTCTTGACGATTCGGCTCCATTTGGTGAGAGAGAGCGTCATGCCAAAGACGTCGGTTTCCTGAAAGGCATCGGTGCCGATCATGGCCGTGCGCACCTGGCCGGTGATGCAGACCAGCGGGACGGAATCCATTTTTGCGTCAGCGATACCAGTGACCAGGTTGGTTGCGCCCGGACCGCTGGTGGCCATGGCAACGCCGGTTTTTCCGGTCGCGCGGGCGTAGCCTTCGGCGGCAAAGACCGCGCCCTGCTCGTGCCGGGTGAGGATGTGGCGCACGCCGCTGCCATCGAGCGCGTCATACAACGGCATAATCGCGCCGCCGGGATAGCCGAAAACCAAGTCCACGCCTTCGGCGCGCAGGCATTTCAGAACGATTTCGCCTCCCTTGAGCTGGGGCGCTTGCGGAGTTGTTGGAATCGGCGCTGTGGCGCTCAGCGTAGTGGCGTTAGGCATTGACCACCTTCGGTTCCGGCTTGGGTTCGGGCTTTTTGGCTTCCGTGGGGAGCCACGACATCATGCCGCGCAGGCGGGCGCCGACTTCTTCCACCTGATGCTTCTTTTCCGCTTCCCGCAGGCCGTTGAAGTTCTTGCAGCCGCTCTTGTTCTCGGCGATCCACTCGCGGGCGAATGCGCCCGATTGAATGTCGGCGAGAATTTTCTTCATGGCGATGCGAGTGTCATCGGAAACCACTTTGGGGCCGCGGGTCAGGTCGCCATACTCGGCGGTATTGGAAATCGAGTAGCGCATGCGGGCCAGGCCGCCGTCGTAGATGAGATCGACGATCAGCTTCACTTCGTGGATGCACTCGAAGTAGGCAATCTCCGGGTCGTAGCCGGCTTCGACCAGGGTCTCGAAGCCCTTTTTCATCAAAGACGTTAGGCCGCCGCAAAGCACCGCCTGCTCGCCGAAGAGGTCGCTTTCGGTTTCTTCTTTGAAGGTTGTCTTGAGCACGCCGGCGCGCGTGGCGCCAATGCCGTAGGCGTAGCAAAGGCCGTATTCCTGGGCGTGGCCGCTGGCGTCCTGATGAATGGCGAGCAGCGATGGCACGCCACGGCCCTCGCTGTAAACGCGGCGAACCAGGTGGCCGGGCCCCTTGGGGGCGACCATCACTACGTCCACATCGGGCGGCGGAACGATGGTCTTGAAATGAATGCTGAAACCGTGCGAGAAGCCGAGTACCTTGCCGGGACGGAGCGCCGGGGCGACGGCGGACTGGTAAAAGTCGGCCATGGTCTCATCCGGCGTGAGAATTTGGATATAGTCGGCGCGCCGGGCGGCTTCGGCCGGGGAAACCACGGTCATGCCGTCGGCTTTGGCGTGCTTGGCGCTGCCCCGGTGCGGGTCGAGGCCAATAATGACGTTGTAGCCGCTGTCGCGCAGGTTTAGGGCTTGGGCGTGGCCCTGGCTGCCGTAGCCTAGGACCGCGATGGTTTTGCCCTTCAGGGCGTTGGGGTTGGCGTCACGCTCGTATAGGATAACGGCCACGAAGGCCTCCTGACAGTTTAGGGCGACTTGGCCCTTTATAGTTTCCTGCCAATAGCTTGGCCAGGGGAGAAGCAGGATCGAATCAGTGCATACCGACCGGTCGGTCAGTATGCAAATTTTAACTTGCCGGTTAGGCCATGTCAAGGTGAAAAGACTGAGGTCCAAAGACCCCCGGCTTGCGCCTCGGTTGGAGAACCGTAATCTCAACCTCGCGAGGACGGGATGGACGGCCCTGCATCCTGGGGCTGGCTTCCCGAGGAAAGTGGGTTAATGCCGTACCGGTTGTTACCCTCCGTCCCAGGGAGGCAGCCTAATACGATCACAACAATGATCCCGAGGTACGGAATCAGGTTAAGCAGGACCATCCACCCTGATTTGTCGACGTCGTGCCAGCGTTTTACCTGGGTAGCCAAACTGAACCAGAAGGCAAAGAACAGATAGGGCAGCCCGACCAACAGGAACCCCGCCTCTAGAACGCCATCCGCATTGCCCGTGCGCGTTCCAGGAACCAAGTAAGCGAGCATGCTAACAATGACGCCAATGGCGAGGGTGCCGAGAATTAGTACAGCCATCCGGGCCCAGAACTCGCCGCGGTTGATCCTGCCCTGGAAACCCCAAACGCTAAGTTCGTCGTCGTTCTGATGGGTTGAACCTGGAGTGGGAGCTTCACCGACCTGAGGCACAGGGGCTTGTGCGACACCGAAGTGGCCGGCGCCTAAACTTGCGTCTAACCCTGATTTCTCCTCCATAGAAGCCCTCCTTAGAGCTTTCTTCCCGGCAGCAGAGACAGGGATGCGAAATCGAACGCATGGAGAGTAATCCGAACAAACACCGGGGTCAAGAGTTCCCGGGCGGCCAGCCTGCGGTTCTTGGGGCTTCCGGCCGGGCCAATTGGCAATCCTCCGCGCTCCGTATATCCTGTCCGCCGATGACCCGCGAGCCTGCCACCGATTCCCGGCAAGAGATTCTGCGCACCGCCGCCCGGCTGTTTCAGCAGCAGGGCTACGACGCCACCTCCATGAGCGACGTGGCGGGGGCGCTCAAGCTGAGCAAGGGCGGGCTCTACCACCACTTCCAGAGCAAGGACGAGATCCTGTTCCACCTGATGGACCACGCCATGAACATCACCCAGGAGCAGGTGATCGACCGGGTGCGGGAGATCGCCGATCCGGAAGAACGCCTGCGCATGGTGATCCGTCTGCACATCGGCGTGGTGCTGCGGGAGCGTGACCGCGAAATTACGGTGATGCTGCACGAGAACCATCCCTTGCCGCCGCCGCTGCGCCGCCGCATCAATGCGCGCAAGAAAGATTACGTGCATTTTGTGGAGGGCATTATTGCGGAGGTGCAAGCGCAGCGCCGGTCGAAAGTCACAGTGAGCCCGCGGGCCGCCGTCTTCGCGCTCATGGGAATGATCAACTGGATCTACCAGTGGTACCGGCCGGAAGGCGTCTTGCACGAAGAGGAATTGGTGCGCCAGTACACGGAGATTTTTCTCGCGGGGGCGTTTGGGTAGCCTAAAAGGCCTCCGACTGATCCGGGTGCTTCTCCGGGATCCAATAGACCTCCTCCTTCAAATGCTCTTTGGTGAAGCCGATGCGTTTGAGGATGCCCTTACTGTTTTCGATCATCTGGGGATGGCCACAGACATAGCCCACTGAATTGCTCCCGTTCAGGCCCCACAGGTCGGTGTATTTACGCACCAGGTCGTCCACGCGGCCGCGCTCACCTGGCCATTTTTCGTCGTCCCAGGGACGGCTGACCGTGGGGATATGCTTGAACCAGGGGACTTCGCGGGCGACTTTCTCAAGCTCCTCGGAATAACCGAATTCCCAGGAACGGCTGGCGCCATTCAGCAGAAAGAGCTTCTGCTCTCCTTTAAACTTGCCATCTTTCCAGTCCTTGTAGAGTGTGCGGACATAGCTTACGAAGGGCGCGACTCCCGTCACCGTGGAAATTAGCAGGTGGTTGGTTCGTCCACTCGCGGTGTCGAGGGTAAAACGTCCTTTGGGAATTTTCCGCATGAACACTTCTTGTCCGGGCTGCAGCTTGTGAAGCAGCGGGGACAGTTCTCCATCCGGGACGAGCTCGAAGAAGAATTCAATTTCGGATTCGTAGGGAGAAGAGGCGATGGAATACGGACGTTCGGAACGCTTTGCCGCACCCTGCACGCCTAAAGTGGCGTACTGGCCGGCGGTGAACTTAAACTCACCCGAGGGCTGGATGCGCAGCATCCAAAGGTCAGGGCCAAAATCCGCGCGCTGCGTGATCTTGGCGCGGTAAAACTTATCTTCGTTAGTGCTCGTGCTCATTTACGGTGCGCCTCGAAAAGTGGGGTGTACCGATCTCCCTGCTAAGTTGTCCTACGAAGTGTTTCAGTTTACAGGACTCGGGGTGGCACATCCCGGCTTCTTTCAGCACGGACGTTCATGGGTTGGTAACAGGCGGGTCTTCGGAACCCTGCGCGGGGCCTTGGCGATGCAGATTGGCAAGCTCCTGCAGCAGTTTTCGCCAGGCCTTCTTATCTCTCTTGGTGGCGATGGGAGCGTTCAGGTTGGAATAAAACTGCAGCACGTCGCTGCGTAAGGGCGCAGGGACGGAGCTTTGAGTCGAGAGATCGTCCAGCAGATGAGCGTAGGTCTTATCGCCGAGCCCATATTCGCCGGCGCGCGCCTGGCGGCCGGTATCGCAATCGAGGTTGGGTAGATCGAGACTCGCCGCCTGCTTTAGCTTCTGCAACATGCTGGAGTAGCCCTCCACCGTCGAATCCACGCTCTTGATGTACATGTCTTCGGTTTGTTTCGTGGGAATCTTGAAATTGACCGCGTTGAAAGGGCCGACCTTGGGAATGATTTTGAGAAAGAAGGCCAGAATGCGCGTGCCGATTCCCGGCTTGCGGTAGACCGTTCCCCACTCGCGTTTGTAGTCGCTGCGGGAAAGGTAGTAGAGGAATTTCTTTCTGTCGAAATTAGGGGTATCTTTCACGATTTCGTCGCGGCGGGAAAGCAGCGCCACGCGCGTCATGTCGGGGATCAGCTTGCTGACCGCGCGCCGGTAGCTGCCGATGGCCAGGTCCTCGTCGCCGAAGACGCCGCTAAGTTTGAGGTTGTAGGTTTCGAAAAAAGCCCGTTCTAGCAGCGGCTTGGCCACTTGAAACCCAATGAAATCGTGATAGCTGTCCGAGGTATAGCGGTTCTTGGCGACCTGCACCATGTCGAAACCGAACTCGGTGCGGATGTGGTCCTTGGGACTATCCGCGTAGGTAACCTGCTCGCCATATTTGGCCCGCAGCTTGGGAAACTCTATGGCGGCGATGCGATTGATGACGGGATGGCCGCTGTTGTCGGAAGCATAGTGAGCCAGGCCGCCGAGCGCGAACGCATATTCGTTGACGTCGGAGGAATCGCGCAGCAGGGCCTGCACGAAGTCGCCGCTACGCGCGTAGTGGGTCAAATCGCTGAAGTACTTGCTGCCAAAAGGATAGTAACCCATGTCTTGAATAACCGAACCGCCGTAGGCGTAGGCGTGGGCTTGGCGCAAATCCTGCGGCGTCGCGGCGGGGAAGCGCTTCTGCAACAGCGGTTGAATCTGCTCGGCCCAGAGCAGATCGACAATTTCTTCATGGGTAAGGACCGAATAAGCCCTGCCGTGAGGCGAGACGAGCAGAACCATGAGCAAAAGAAATACTGCGCGGACCACGGTGTTTCGGGCTGATCTCATGTGGTCAAAACATCGTCGAACCGCGCAGAACCCGCTACTTGCCGAATACCAGCACCACGAACGAGTCCGGCACCATGGGAGGCCGCTGACGGGGCTGGTCCGCTGTGGGCGCGGGCATGGGTCCAAATTGCGCCGTCACCAGGACCGCGTTGTGGGTTTTCCCGTCCACCGCCATGGTGCGGGCGCCGGCTTGCGTCGGAACATTTTCCAGTACGCTGAATTTGTCCGGCGAGTCTTCGTGAATCAGGGTGAGCACACCTTCGCCGCAGGAGGCGAAGGCGAGGCCGGTCTCGGGATCGAACTTCGTGGCGTCTACGCCGCGTCCGATGGGGAGCGTGGTGAGGACCTTTCCGGTGTCGGCATCCACAATCGCCATCAATTTGTTTTCGCAGCCGACAAACAAGCGCCGATTCTTACGGTCGATGGATAAGCCCGACGGCGATTCGCAGGGAGCTAAAGGCCAGCGCTTGTTGATTTCCATCTTTGCCGGATTGAGAGCGACCAATTCACTCTTGTCCTCGATATTCACGAAGATCTCACCGGATTCGTCGCTGACGGCGAATTCCGGTTTACCGCCGAGCGGGATAGTCCCCAGCGACGGTGCCCTTGGCGGCATCGATCACGCTCGAATCCTGACTTCTGCCATTGAAAGTGAGGACCCGCTTGGTGACGGAGTCGTAAACGATGGCATCGGGATTGTCGCCGACCTTGACCTTGGTGATGGGCTTCAAGGAATTCAAATCGAAGATAGTGACCATGCCTTCGCGCCCGTTGCTGGTGAAGCCGCGGCTGAGCTCGGGTGCCAGGGCGATGCCGTGTACCCCAGCGGTGTCGGGAATATCCCCCACCGGATCGCCGGAATCGGCATCGATCACCATCACATGCGTGCCGCGCGAGATATAGAGGTGGCGCGAGGCACTGTCGAGCGTGAGATAGTCCCAGCCGCCCTCTCCGCCAAGTTTGTAAGTTTTCAGCAGGTGATAGCCTGAGTCACCAGCCATGGCAAACGTCGCCAGCAGGAAAACAATCAATATTCCGCGAATCGCTGAAGAGTGCGAGGCCTTCATAGTCTCATCCCCCGGTTTCGAGAAACTCCGCATCCAAGATACTCCCAGCCCCAAGAGAATTACAAAGGGCGGCAACCCGGCTCAGGATGCAGGCCGAGAACGCGGATGAAGATTCTCATTACAGGAGCCGCCGGCAATTTGGGTTCCCGCGTGGCCCAGCACCTCATCCCGCAAGGTCACGAACTTCGTCTGCTGGTGCACAGTTCTTCGCTACCCTTCGATGTTTCCGGCCGGCGGAACGTTGTGGTTTGCCGAGGCGATCTCGGGCAGCCTTCGACGCTCGTTACAGCGTGCAGCGAGATCGATTGTGTCATTCACTTGGCGGGGGTTCTGTTTGCGCCGCGGCCGGGGCGATTCTTGGACACCACTAATGTGGGCTACGTGAGAAATCTGCTTGAGGCCGCTAGGAACGCAGGAGTGAAGAAATTCATCCTCGTCAGCTTTCCCCATGTCGAGGGCGAGACCACACCCGAACATCCGGCCACCTGCAGGCTCGATGCCACGCCGGACGTGATTCATTTCCGCACTCGCCTGGAGGCAGAACGCCTATTGTTGACAGCTTGTCAGGGCAGCGCGACTGCCCCGGTGGTGTTCCGGGCGGGCATCGTGTATGGGAAGGGAATCAAGCTGACCGAAGCTGCGCACTGGATGCTGCGCCATCATCTGATGGCGATTTGGAAGCGCCCGACCTGGGCGCACTTGATTGCCATGCCCGATTTTCTCGCCGCGCTCCAGGCCGCGGCCGAAGATGAAAACGCCAGCGGAATTTACCAAGTCTGCGACGACGGCCCGCTGACTCTACAGGATCTTCTTGACCGGCTGGCCCGCCACTACCACTGTTCACGTCCTTGGCGATTGCCTGAATGGCTGTTTTACGCCGCGGGTCTTACGTGCGAAACGGCGGCGCTGGTCTTACGTACTGCGGCCCCGTTGAACCGCGATATCGTCAGGGCCGGCATGACTTCCTGCGTCGCTGACAACTCGCGCATGAAGCGTGAATTGCTGCCGGCCCTGGCTTATCCCACAATCAACGAGGGGATCAGTCTCCTTTGAGGCTTAGAGTCTGCAGATCGTCGTTCCGAGGAGCGGAGCGACGAGGAATCCGCTTTCTCTCGGCATCGAGAAGAAGCAGATTTCTCGCTCCGCTCAAAATGATAAACGTAAGTCCCCCACCATGCTCACTCCGCCATCTTGGCCAAGTGAACGTCGAATCCGGTCTTTGGCAGCAGCGAAGTCAGTTGGAATACCTTGAAGCCGTCTCCCGTGACCTCGGTGTGACGATAAAGGCCGGGCTCGCTTTCCACGATTTCGCGGCCGCCTTGCAAGTTGTCCAGAAACTGCTGTGCGGCGGTGACGCTCACTTCGCCGGCATCCGTCTTTTTCACGATGGCTTCGGCGGCGTAGGACCGTACCAACTTAGGCCAGTATTTTTGCAGCATCGATGTTGAATGGGCGCAACTTTTCCGCCATGCCTTCGTATCGGACCGTATCGCCGCTGTGGTAAATGGTCCAGCCGCCAAATTCAGGACATATCCCAGGTACTTGGCGCGGCCGTGTTCATCGCGGTCGAGAGTCTCATGGGCGGATGCGATGCCGGAAAACCGAAGTACCGAAATCTTCAACAGACGGTCCATCGTCGACCGCCAGAGCAGCCGCAGGGTGAATCTGAAGGCGCTCCGCTACAAACGCGCGATTGGCTTAGGTATTGACGAGTCTTAGCCGGGGGTTGGCCGCAAGGGGATCGTGGGCACGACAGAGTCTCTGGCATCCGAGGTGATCGGTATGGTTGTTGCGTGGGAGGTGGCGGACGTTCGCAAAGGAGAGCCGTTGCCGGATGGATCTACCAGTCTCGGTCATTCGGACATGTGGCTTGTCAGTCTCCCGGTATTTCCTGGTGAGTGAGTCTGAAAGATAGGGATCGAGCAATACGTGAAGCCAATCGCGCGTTTATTGCCGCGGAGCGCCTTCAGATTCACCCTGCGGCTGCTCTGGGTGTCGACGATGGATCGTCTGTTGAAGATTTCGGTATTCGGTTTTCCGGCATCGCATCTGCCCATGAGACTCTCGACCGCGATGAGCATGGCCGCGCCAAGTACCTGGGATATGTTCTTGAATTTGGCGGCTGGACCATTTACCACAGCGGCGATACGGTCCGATACGAAGGCATGGCGGAAAAGTTGCGCCCATTCAACATCGATG
>CAVZMC010000078.1:0-7280 GCA_963776125.1 uncultured Acidobacteriaceae bacterium
ATCTCGCCACCTTCCATGACGAGATGACAGGAAAAGGGAGTGACGTTCCCCACGCCGCCTCAGAAGTATATTTCGGCGGGATGCTGGCGCAATTTGAAGACTCCGAGGGCGCTTTTGTAAGCGTTGCCGGGCACATGTTAGCCACGCTCATTCGTGCCGCCGCACGCGCCTGGCAGAGTGTCCGCGTACAGATAAAACCTCATGCCGAAGTCCCTATCTGGCGCTTCCCCGAAAACGCCGGCTGTCGTGCGCATAGTGACCTCCGGATTTCTTCCTGTTATTCGGGGGACAGAGCTTCTTCGGCACCAGTTGTCGACGGCGTAATTCGAGCAGATCTACAGAGCTTTGCCGAAGAGCAGCGCGGTAAGCTTGACCAGGACATCCTTGCCTACGTCGGCCTGCCGCCACGGCGTCTTGCAGTACCTGGTTGGCGCCCTGGAAATGTTTATCGGGGTGTGCCTGCTGCTAGGAATTGGTCGCGTCGCCTCGGCGTTGGGCGGCTTGCACATGATCAGCCTGGAAATCCGCCACCTGGTGGGGGCCAGGCCACGCGCTCCGATGTGGAGCTACTTTGGTGCTGAACTCTACCACCTGCCGCTCCTGCTTCTTTCCGTTATTCCTTCGCGGCCGGAACGCCGCTGGCCAGGAATGGCGTTTCTGATGGCTGCCTGTACAAAGCGTGAGGCGGCTCAAACCGAATCGCTGAAGTTGTGAGGAAACGACGCGCCAACTCCGAAAGACTTCGCCTGGCGGATGCCGCTCTGCAACCACTCCGGCCGCAGCCCCACATGATTCCGCGCCGAAGCGCGTGGTCGTGCACGCCGGAAGTTGCTGGACGTCAGGACGGGCAAGACGTTGTCCGATCAGGCCATCGTCATCGTTGGCGATAGGATCGCCAGCGCGGCTGGGCGCGCCAGTCAAGCCCAGTTCGGCGACAGCGTCATTGATCTCGCGGTTATTGGCTGTCGTTCCATTCAGCGCCCACACCCATCTGACCGCGACCCCAAAAGATGTGGGCTATGAAAGCCTGGGCATTTCTGTGCCGTGAGGTCCCCGATTGGCAAGCAAGCAATGCCTGCATCACGCTGCAGGCCGAAGGCTTCACCACCGTGCGCAACGTCGGAGCGGGTCGATGTCCTATGTCGCCCTGCGCGACGCGCGTCATCAACGACGGCGATGTGCCCGGTCCCGCGCATGCTCAGCGGCCCACCGCTGGGCATCACCGGCGGGCATTGCGACAACAATCTCCCGCGCGCCGGGAGTTTCAACAGCAGCGCTGACGGGGTGGCCGATGGCATCGAGGCGGCGCAGACAAAGTGCGGGAGAGCATCAAAGACGGCGCTGATCTCATCAAGATTTGCGCCACCGGTGGCGTACTGTCACTGTGTGATGACCCGCAAGCCTCGCAGGTCGCCGCAAGAAATGAAGGCGATCGTTGCCGACGCCCACCGCCTGGGCCTGAAAAGTTGCCGCTGACGTCGGTCGCCGCAGGGCATTCTCTGGGCCGCGCAGGCCGGAGTGGATTCCATTGAGCACGGCCTTCACATCGACGACGCCGCTATCGCGGAGATGAAAAAGAACTGCAACGACTGGATGTTAACGCCTCAATCTCGGCGACCTGTTTTTGGACAACGCCGAACGCCTGCATGTACCCGAAGCCACGATCCGCCAGGCAGAATCGTGATGCCCATTGCCAGAAAGAACGTGGCTCACGCCTTTGCCAGCGGCGTGAAGGTCGCTTTCGGAACCGACGCCGCCGCTTATTCCCGCGACGGTTTGAACGCGCGCGAATTCGCGGTGATGGTGAAGCTGGGGCTCACACCGCTATAGTTCATTCAGGCCGCCACCATCAATGCCGCCGATCTCCCTGTAGGCGGAGCAGGAAAGATCGAGGATTGAGCCGCAGTGGGCGGACCTCATCGCGGTGGATGGCGATCCACTGCAGGATGCGACCGCTCTCGAGCGCGCGAAGTTCGCGACGAAGGGCGGGGAGGTGGTGAAGAACGAATACCGGTGAAGACCTGGCCGCGGATGCGCGCGGATCGGGGGCACGTTTCACCGGCCATGGAAAACCGCAAAAAGGGCCGGCTCGAAAGCCGGCCCTTGCCGCAGCAGACCAGTTTTTCCTCGAACTCTACCTCGGGAGCCATGGCGTCCTTCGCGGCTTTAGCCACGCGGAACTTTACCACGGTCTTGGCCTTGATCTGGATGGGCTCGCCGGTTCGCGGATTGCGTCCGATGCGCGCCTTGCGGTGCGCCTTCACCAGCGGCCCAGGCCGGGAACCACGAACAGGCCGTTCTTCTTGGTCTCTTTGATCGCGACATCCGCCAGTTGCTCCAAATGCTGCGGCTGCTTTGTTGTTGGTCTCGAGCTTCTCCGCCAGGTGGCGAACCAGTCTGTGTTTTTGTCATGCCTGCTGCCATCAACTCCTCTTGAATGAGACTTCGATTTCCTCGTGATAAGCGCTATCTTATACCGCGTTCCTGTGGAAAAGTAGCGTTGTAGCCCCATTTTACGCGGATGTTCTTAACTTGGCACGTAGAAAAGCCAGAAAAACCGCTGTTTTCCGCTAATGCCGTGCCAAAATGGCCAGCCGGGGCTGCCGGCGGTAGCCGACCACATTCAGCGCAATGAATCGCCGCAGATTTTCGAGGATTTCTTGATCGGTCTATCCGTGGACCGGCGCCAATCCGCTGTGGGTTTTTTGACCCGACTGAAGCGGCCCATGTCATAATTCATTCGTGAGTTGTTCCATCTGCGAAAAACGCAAGGAGAAGCGCTTCTGTCCGGCCGTGCACGGCCGCGTATCTGCGCCGTGTTGCGGGGAACAGCGCGAAGTGACGCTCGATTGCCCCAGCGACTGTGTCTATTTGCAGCAGGCTCGGGAGCACGAAAGGCCGCGTCCAATGCAGGATTTGGACCCGGGTGCCTTATTTCCCCAAGTGGAGATTCCGGAACAATTCCTCTACCAGCGCGAGCACCTCATCGTAGGTCTGAGCTACGCCCTGGCCAGCAGCGCGCGGGCGGATCGGACGCTCACCGACGGCGACCTGATCGCGGCCCTTACCGCGATGAGCAAGACAGTCGAAACCCTGTCGAACTCCGGCCTGCATTACGAAGCGCCCATCGCCAACCTGTCCCAGCAAAAGGTCGTGGCTGAGATACAGAGGATGTTGCAGGAGTTCCGCGAGACTGAACAGAAGCATCTGGGATACTCCCGGCTGCGTGATGCCGACGTGCTGCGTGCGCTCGTATTCCTGGTGAGGATGGGGCACGGGCGCACCTCGGGAAGGCCGAAGGCGCGAGCTTTCGTGGATTTCCTGTTTGCACAATTCCCGGAAAAACCGTCCGGCGTCGCCGCGCCGGAGGAAGCCGGCAGCCGCATCATCGTGCCGTAGAAAAACCTGCCGCGGATCGACGCGGATTCCCACGCATCTAGTCCAAACCAGAGCGAGTCTTGATCCGTGCCAATCCGCGAATATCCGCGGCCTAGCTTTTGTTGAGCTTTCTCACCGCTTGCCCGGGCGGCAAGGCATCCCGCAGTTCCCGGATCGTCCGCCTGAATACCGGATGCCGCACCTCGGGAGCAATCTCGGCCAGAGGTTCCAGCACGAAGCGGCGCTCATGCAGCGCGGGGTGGGGAATGGTGAGGTTTTTTGTTTCGACGATCGAACTCCCGAACAACAGGATGTCGATGTCAATGCTGCGCGGGCCCTTCTGCTGTTGGCGATGCCGGCCCATTTCCTGCTCCAGTTCCAGAATGCGGCCCAGAAGCTGCTTCGGCATCTTTTCGGTATCGAGCTTGACGGCACAATTCAGAAACCACGGCTGGGCCACAACTTCGACCGGTTCAGTCTCGTAAAAAGACGAAACTGCGACCACCTGACCCAACCCCTCCAGAATGCGCCAGCGCGGCGTTTAAGATTGCAGCTCGGTCGCCCAAGTTCGACCCGAGTGAGAGATAGACAAGTTTGTGCATTGGTGCGAATGGTACCTGCTTCCAGTTTCCAACAAAAGGGGCGAATCGGAAAAACTCCAATCGAGTGTTTCCTGGCTGTTGCATCCTCGACGCGAGCGGCCAGTAACCTTGGTCACTTTCTGGGCTCTCGAAAGCCAGGTTTAACATCGACGTGCCATGACTCTGGGTTCCCTCCGCCGAGCCGGGACGCACAAGTCATTGCGGTGCTCCGGCCGGCTCTGGAGAAGCTGTCCATTGACGTCGAAGTTTGCCGCGGAGCCCGCTCCGGAAACGAAATCCTTGGTTCTGAGAAGTTTGACGCCATCATCGTCGATTGCGACGATCTTCAGGGCGGCCTGGACGTGCTCGACAATATGCGCAAGTGTGCCAGCAACAAGAACTCGGTGACTTTTGCCATCCTCAACGGGCGCACAACCACGCAAGAGGCTTTCGATCTGGGCGCAAAGTTCGTTCTGCAGAAACCGATTTCGCACCTTAACGCGATGCGCTGTTTTAGCGCCGCTCTGGGATTCATGATGCGGGAGCGCCGGCGTTATTTCCGGCATCCCGTGGAGATGCCGGCTCGAGCGGTCTTCAGTGGTGGGCAGGAGCTGAAGGCGACAGCCACCAATATCAGTGATGGTGGCATGGCCATCCGCTTCCGCGGTAAACTGCCGAAAGGCACAATCTCCAGAGTGTGTTTCACCCTTCCCGAAAGCGAAATCGCGATGGAGCCCAAAGCTGAATTCGCCTGGGTGGATGGCGCCGGCCGCGCGGGCATCCGATTCCTCGAGATTAGCGACCGCGCGCGGCAAAAGCTGGAGCGATGGCTGACCGAGCAGCTGATGAAAACAACTCCGTCGCCAGACTGAAATTCCCTTCTGCCCGGCTCATTCGGAGCCGCGGCTCGAACCCTATCCGGCCGGTGCGGCCGATATCGAGTACCCAAGTTGGGACTTGCGGCGTGCGGCGCCCGGGCCGCACCCTAGAGTGAAAATCTCGCAATCGAAATCTCGTAATCGAAATCTCGCAATCAAAGGTGCAGGCCACATGCTTTCCATTCACGCAAGAATCGATCGTGCACAACGGCTGCTGCGCATGCTGGAGGAGGATGCCCCGCTCATGGCGATCCGGGTGGCCCCACTGGCGGCGGAGCACCAGCAATCCGCCAAGAGCTATGCTGCTCAGTTGACGGCCCATGCCCAAGCCGAGCTCGAGAAGCTGCTGCAGGAAAAGTCGAATTGGTTTTCCGTCGAGTCGATCCCGCAAGCTGCCGACTAGAGGGTTGGGTTGGCGGTGACGTCGCGTTCGGCAAAAACCGGGCTGACCTCGTCCTCGACCGTGGTCTCTTCCCACAGGGAGTGGTCGCGCAGCAGGCGGGAGACCAGGGCAGTGTGCATGGCGTGGCCGGCCCGGTCAGCGATCACACTGCCGAGAATTTGTTTTCCGACCAGCGCCAGGTCACCGATCGGATCCCAGAACTTTGTGACGCACAAACTCGTCGGCAAAACGCAGAGGCGGGTTCTCAATTCCATCACGGGTGAGCACGATGCAGTTTTCCGAGGAAGCGCCTCGAATCAGGCCCATGTCGCGCATGGCCCGCTCATCCTCACGGGAGCCAAACGTGCGCGCGGAGGCGATTTCGCGAAAGTGGGGCCGTTCGTTAATTCCAAGCGGAAGGTTTCTTTGCCGATCAGCGGGTGAGGAAAATTGATAGTGTAAGAAACCGAGTAGGAGTCGGAGGGATAGACAGCGATGAATTTATTGCCCTCCCGCAACTCGAGTTCACGGCAAATGCGGAAATAGGTGCGGGGGCGGCGCTGCTTGCGGATTCCCGCCCGGCGGAGAGCTTCCACAAATGGCCAGGCGCTGCCGTCGAGAATGGGCAGTTCCAGGTTGTCGAGTTCGACGAAAGCGTTGTCGATGCCGGTGCCGATGAAGGCGGAGAGCAGATGCTCGGTGGTGGAAATGAGCACGCCCTGTTTCATCAGGCTGGTGGCGTAGCTGACGCGAGCGACGTTGCGGCCGACGGCCTGGATCTCGAAGTTATCGAGGTCGACGCGGCGAAACACGATGCCGGTTCCCGCCGGCGCGGGCAGAATTCTGAGCTTGACCTGGGCACCGCTGTGCAAGCCTACTCCGGTGCAGTCCACAGCGGTTCGGATTGTCTGTTCTTGTTGCAATCTTGCTTGGCGCTAACCGGGTGTTGAGCAAGAGCTTACCTCCCATTGGGTAAAGTTCGGCTGTGGCAAATTAGCCACACTGCGTGGTGCCGCCCTGTTTTCCAGACCTCCGGTTGTTGCTAAACATAACATTACACAATACTTAAAATCATGCGGAGGGGGATTCACTGAGTAGGTACGGGAGGGCTAAGTACCGTTGGTAACGTGCGCGTCGAACTTGGAATCGGGTAACCCCTGGTTGTAAGTGACGGGGTTCAGGAAGCGCTGGTTCGACATGTCGCCGTTAAAGAAGCGAGTGATGCTGAAGGGGGTCATGATGCCTTGCACGGGGCGGTAGGCGTCGTAGATTTCGTCCTCGATATTGCGCTCTTTGTCGGTGGGGTAGCCAGGAATAACTCTTCTTGAGCGGCAGGTGGGTGTTGCCGTCGACGTCGATGGTGACGCCCTGATTCTTGGAGTTCAGAAGGGTTACCTGTTGGGCCGGTTTATCGGCTGCCACGGCGTCGCCGTCGTCGATAAGCGCCGCCCATTTTCATTCAGCCAATGGCGCAAAACCCAATCCAGAGAGTATTGACGGCGGCGGACATAGTCGGCCACATCTTTTGCATCCTGGGCGCGCGTGCCTTTGTAGGTGATCTCATAGCCCTGGTCGCCGTTGAACACGTGCCGGCCACGTCCCGTTTCTTGGTGAGTTCCACCCGTTCCTTGTCGGGATACTTGTAGAATCGCCGATTCGATGCCGTAGCTATTGGCCTGTCCGTGATAGAAGCTGTAAGTCCGGCCTTCCTGTGAAATGTCCTGAATATCGAGGTAGGCCTGTCCCCCCAAAGCCTGAATCGCCTGATCCAGCACGGCCCGAGCCTGGCGTGCATTTTCCTGATCGATGGGAACCGACTACGAAGATGCGGCAGGCGCGCCGGCCTGCGCGAGCGCGACGACAGCAAGAAAAATGACGATACGAAGGACTTCATGCTTTCCGGGTAGTTAGACGCCCAAACACTGATTGTAGCTGCTTCGCCACGCCCACGTATGGACAGCCACCCCTTCAACTTCGCTCAGGGCAGGCTCTCGGCTGCCCGACCATCGCAGATCATTGATGCCCGGCCCAAGGGGAATCCTGAATCTAAATCTATCCCGC
>CAVZMC010000079.1:0-122271 GCA_963776125.1 uncultured Acidobacteriaceae bacterium
AGCTCCTTGATCTTTTCTGTTCCTCCGAAGAACCACGCTGCCGGAAATGACAGGAATAACTTTGGAGGCCGCGAAAAACCTGCCAAAGCCACCACCATCTTCGGCGGCTCCGCGGCGGACGGCAGAGAGCCCATGGTGTTCTGAATCGCGGTTAAACCAACCTGGCGAGCGATATCCACTGGCTGAAATCCGGAACCCTCCACGAACACTCCGACCTTTTCCACTAATTCGGGCAGCGCCGAGACGATCTCCCGCGCCACATCTGGACGAATGTACCGCGGACTCTTCTCATAGAAGACGAATCCCACCGCATCCGCGCCCGCTTCGACGGCCGCCTGCGCGTCCTCCAGATTCGTAATGCCACAGATTTTTATCCAGGTCATGAAACCAGTTCTCGGTTCTCAGTTGGCAGTTCTCAGTTCTTGGTTCTCAGCGGGTTGACTTGGTTCCGGCGGCTAACTCGCTCCCCGATTCTGCAACGAGGAGTCTCAGCGCTTCACCCGGCGATTTCGCCTTCATCAACCACTCGCCGATCAGGAACGCGTGATAGCCCGCTGAACGCAGGTGCGCGATGTCGGCGCTGTTGTGAATGCCGCTCTCCGCGACTTGCACCACATCCTTCGGCATGAATTTCGCCAGGCGCAAAGCGGTCTCTATATCCACCTTGAACGTCCGCAAATCGCGGTTGTTTACGCCGATTAAATCGCAGCCAGAAGCGATGGCTCGGTCGAGTTCCTCGCGATCGTGCGCTTCGCAAAGGACGTCCAAGCCATGCTGGTGGGCGCAGCATGCCAGAGCAATCAATTCCTGCTGCGAGAGAGCCGCTACGATCAACAGAATTGCGTCGGCGCAGTTGGCGCGCGCTTCCAGCAGCTGCAACTCATCCACGATGAAATCTTTTCGCAGGCACGGGAGCTTGGTCGCGGCCGACGCGATCCGCAAATTGTCGAGCGAGCCTTGAAAGAACTCTTCATCCGTGAGCACAGATAGTGCCGCCGCGCCGGCTTGCTCCAGTTCCGGAGCGAGTTCCGACGCTTGGAAATTCGCCCGAATCAGGCCGCGCGATGGAGAAGCCTTTTTGAGCTCAGCGATGATGGCAGGTCCACTCGCGCTTGCGGCTTGCAGAGCCCGCTTGAACCCGCGCGGGATGTGTTGCGCGGCTTTCTTTTCCAGCGCGCGCAGGTCCGCGGTGCGCTTGGTTTCAGCGATGCGGCGGCGCGTGGCGGCAACAATCTGGTCGAGGCTCGCGGACATGGCGAATTCCTCGATTATACGAGAATGAGACGGGGAGCACGGTATGGCCGATCCGCATGGCACATGACAATTGTTTAGTTTATTACTTGAACCTTTCTCTAAAATGCTTCCCGGGCACTGGCGACGCTATTCCTCAGGGCTAAAATCCTGCATTGTCGGGCCCCAGACGGCACGGCTGAAGCCGTCCCCTACCCGAAACCATTTAGGAATTTCATTCGGATGGTGCCATCGAAGGGACTCGAACCCCCACACCCTTGCGGGTACATGGACCTGAACCATGCGCGTCTGCCAATTCCGCCACGATGGCAATCACAAATCAGTGCGGTGATCCTTGCGGGCCGCCTAGCAGGCAGGGAAGAACTACAAATCTATTCTACAGAGGAGGCGCGGGGTGTCAATGTGTGGAGCGGACACTCCTTCCGCTGCATGACCTTGTCAAGTTTCGCTTCGGAGCGGGGAGACAAGACCAAGACCAACACCAACAGCGGCGGACAGGAGTGTCCACCCCACATGAGTCAGGCTACCCTTCGAGCGTTGCGTCCATGGTGATTTTGGCGTTGAGGACCTTGGAGACTGGGCAGCCGGTCTTGGCGTCTGCGGCAGCTTTCTGGAAAGCGGCGGCGTCCGCGCCCGGGACCTTTCCGACTACATCGAGATGAACTGCGGTAATGGTCCAGCCGGAATCGAGCTTTTCCAGAGTGAGCGTCGCGGTGGTCGAGATGCTCGCGGGGGTCAGGTTGGCTCCGCCCAACTGCGCCGACAGCGCCATCGAAAAGCAAGCCGCGTGCGCCGCCGCAATCAGCTCTTCGGGATTGGTTCCAGGAGTGTTTTCAAAGCGGGTGACAAACGAATAAGGAGTGTTAGCCAAAACGCCGCTGCCCGCGGAAACCGCGCCTTTGCCGTCCTTGAGACCGCCCTTCCAAACTGCGCTCGCCTTACGTTGCATCTGGATCTCCTCCGAGGATAAATGGGATGGTGCGCCCCGCTATTGTAGATGAGGGGCGGCGATGTGTCAGGCGGCGCTTCCTTGGCAATCCGAGATTCAAGATCAGTAGAAATCCCCGCAGCTTAGGTAAAAGCCACATTGCGGGCAAGTCAATTTGCAGCGGAACTCCCGAAGTTGCGCCGAACAATTCGGACAAAAGTCGGACGGCGTGGCCGGTGCCCACGGGCGAGCTGGCTCCTCATCGAATAAACCGTCGCCTTGGCTTGGGTTCTGCATTCCAAGCGTATGCTGTGCCATGGCTGAGAATTTTGCCGGCCGACTCCGGCTGCGATCATGTTCCCGGGTTTCTCTATTCGCCGAGCGACACATTGCTGTTCCAGCATTCGGCGATGATCAGCCACGCTCCCAGCCGCCGCCATGCGCGGAGATACTTACCGCGCTCAGCCATGGTGGTGCCGTTGGCTTGGGATACGGCAACCGTGTAACGGCCAGTCTCGACCGCCATGTCTCCCGAGTGAACGATGCGAGCGGTCTCATAGCGCAGGTCATGATAGCCTGCCTCACCCAGTTGGCGCATCTTGCGCTCGATCGGCTTCGGTCCCTCGGTTGGCTCGCTATTCGGCGGCATGTATTGCCCGTCGGCGGCGAACAAGGCCGCGCCATGATCGTAGTTGCCGGTATTGAAGGCGGTGCAGAGGTCTTTGCCCAAACCGCGGATGGTGGATTCGACATCCACAATAGGGTTGGAGCTTGCCGCAGCGCTGGCATAGGGCCGATACATTAATACTCCTCCTGGGGGGGAAGGGGCCGCTGTGCATGCGCCTTTCGCCGGGCCGTGCAGCGAGGGCGCTCTCGGAATGAAAAGCGATTCTAGCGCAAATGCCTGTGGAAGAATGCGAATCTTTCCCCCAAAAATCAAATTGAGCGTATCAGCCGGGGAAATTCCTTTCGAGCTTGCAGCCCCTGAGCCGGAACCACATGAGTCCACAGCGTTTCCACATACCGCTGGAGCGGTCTTCAGGCCGGGTGTAGATTTGAAATTAACAAGGAATTAACAAGGAGCACCTAAAGCCATGGCGCGTTCTTATGCACCAAGACGGCTGCACGGCTTGCTGGTTTTGTGCATGCTCCCCTTCCTCACCGCGACGCTATACGCGGAAAACGAGGTTTTGGGGGAAATTCATTTAAAAGGCGCGACCAAGATCGCCAAAGATTCCGGGATCTGGATTGACGGACAATACCTGGGCTACTTGAAGGAGCTGCACGGGACGAAAAAGATCCTGCTTCTGCCGGGTACCCACCAAGTGGAGGCCAAACAGGCCGGATTCCGTGATTTCAGTGCAAAAGTGACGTTGGCGCCGGGCGAAAGAGAGGTGGTCCGGGTCGAGATGGTGAAGGACCTTCGCGTGGAATACCCCCACGTGACAGCAGAGGTCAAACTCACAGTGCAACCTTTCCGGGCGGCCGTATTTGTCGACGGCCTGCTGATTGGCCATGTGGCCGAGTTCCAGGGAGCGGGCAAGGCTCTTTTGGTGGCGCCTGGGGCACGCAAAATCACGATCAGCCTGCCCGGCTACCGAACCTTCGAAACGATGGTGGACCTGGCGCCTCACCAAAAATTCATGTTGAAGACGAACCTGATTTGGGATGGAGTGGCCGAAAACTCGCAGCCGTAGCCCGCGGGCGAGCGGTGAACGGCGCGGAGAGAGGCGGTTTCTCGCCTGGTTGCTATTAAAGATTAGCGGAGAGTTTCAATACTTCGGCGTAGAATAGAGATATATGAAAACAACGATGTTCGTGGTGAAAGTGAACCGCAGCGGGACGCTGGCTCCGCAATACGTTCAACGCATCGACAAAAGTCCGGTACAGATGACGCTGGATCGCAAGTTGGCGCTGGTGATGGGAAGGTTTACGGCGGAAGACGCAGCGGATTCCTTGCGCAATTCGCGCTGCACTCCCGAGCTGATGTCCGTGATGAAGGGCGCCTAAAGCCTACAAGATTCATTCCTGCTCGCGGTTGTGCACCAGCTTCAGGGTGTCGGCCTGCAGAATGCGCTGCGCTTGATTGCGGGCATGGACGGCCCATGGTCCGGTGGTGTCAAGCTTTCCGTACGCCCGCCAATGCGTAAGAGCTTTGCGCGGCTCTTTTACCTTTTCGTAGGCCAACGCCAGGTTGTAGTGTGCGTCGGCGTAGGTGGGCGCGAGTTGCAGCGCGATGTGGTAAGTCTGAATCGCCTCGGCTACGCGGCCGGTCTCGTCGAGCACGTTGCCCAAATCAAAATAAGCCAGCGCGTAGCGCGGATCGATCTTGATCGCTTGGCGGTAGTGGGCTTCCGCGAGGCTATACTCCTGCCGGTTGTAGTAAAGCGTGCCGAGGTTGATGTGGGCGGCGGCATGGTCGGGATCGAGATCCAGCACGCGTTGATAGGCGATGATCGCCTGGAGTTGGTTGCTGGGATCTTCCTCGAGCGCAATGCCGCGGGCGAAAAGTTCGGTCACGTCATCGGATGCCGGCTCCGAACCCTCCACCGCGATCGGCGTGCTGGTAACGACCTTTTCCTGGGGCGAGAAATCGAACATGAACTGCCCCGCGATGGGCTCGAGCACCCGTCCTTCATGACGGAAGGCCACGCGGTGGCCGGTGGAGAAGGCGCCGGCTTCGACCAGAGGGTTCTCCATTCCCGCCGCCTGCTTCTGCATGGCCTCGAGGGATTGGCGAATGACCGCGGGGCGCACCTTGCGGGCGCACAAATCCCGCACCTTCTTCACTTGCAGGAGATCAAAAAAGGAATAGCTGCTGGTGGCGGCGACCAGTTGGGCCTTTTCCCAGGTTGCCAGCTGGCGCGCCGTGAGGCGAAGAATCCGAAGTAAGTCCGCGCGACTGTAGCGGTACACGTTATTGAGAGACGCTTCCAAGGGCGTATTATCCGGAAACCCATCGGCGCTTGCAAGCGGAAAGCAGGGATGGCGGGAACCCGTTCAGGCAATGCAGCGCATTTGGTGCAAGAAGCTCTCGTTGTTGGCGGATAGCGAGTTACTTTGGGTCACATCCTGTTGATCAATTTGTAACACACTTTTAACCACGCCTTCATCACCCTGCAAACAACTTGGACTACTAAGAGAGCATGCCAATCTCTGGGTTGCGGGCGGGCCGAGGTCAAGGCGGGCCTGCTCTGCAAAGCCCTAATCCTTTTCCTTTTCGCCCGCTGATGCAACATTTTCTGCCCATGCAGCGGATTCGTGAGCTTTATCGGCGGGCGCAGCAACCGGTGAACCGATCGCTGTTTGAAAATGTTCTGGCGGAGATGAAGGTGCAGTATCGCGTGGCCGACCCAGATCGGGCGCGCATTCCAGCGGCTGGCCCGGTGGTGGTCACGGCCAATCATCCGTTCGGCCTGCTCGACGGAGCGATTCTAGGCGCACTGCTTTTGCGAGTGCGGCCGGACGTGAAAATCCTGACGAATTTCATGCTCTCCGGCATTCCAGAACTGCAGGAACACTGCATTTTCGTGGATCCTTTCGAGAGCGCGAGAGGTGCCGAGTTGAACCGGCGGGCTCTCCGGCGGGCGGTTTTCTGGCTGCGCACGGGAGGCATGCTGGCCATCTTTCCGGCGGGGGAAGTCTCCCACCTTCATCTTCGGCAGATGGAAATCGTGGACCCTGAATGGAACCTGGCGGCGGCGCGATTGATTCGCCTGACCGGCGCGGAAGCTCTGCCAGTGTTTTTTGAGGGACGCAACAGCGTGAGCTTCCAGGCCATGGGCCAGTTGCATCCCGGACTGCGCACAGCTTGGCTGCTCAACGAGTTTCTGGGACAAAAAGGCAAGAGGGTGGAGGTGCGAATCGGCGGTGCGATTTCAGCTGCTGTCGTCCGTCATGTCGGCAGCGACCGGGAAGCAACCAGCTACTTGCGCTGGCGAACTTATCTGTTGGCGCAGCGCGGGCGGGAAGAGTTCAGGATTCCGCCGGCACTGCAGGCCGTTCTGAACCGGCGGAAGGACGAGCCGGTCGCGAACTCGGGGCCGCGTCGACTCTTGGTCAGGGAATTGGAGCAGCTTCGCCCGGAGCAATGTTTGGAGGAGAGCCCCGAGTATTCCGTTTACGTGGCCGAAGCGGCGTCGATTCCCAACTTCATGCGGGAACTGGGCCGGCTGCGGGAGATCACATTCCGTTCAGCCGGAGAAGGCACCGGCAAGGCCAGCGACCTGGACCGTTTTGATGGGTACTACAAGCACATGTTGCTTTGGAGCAAGATCAATCGGGAATTGGTGGGCGCATATCGCATGGGCCTGACCGCGGAAATCTTGCCGTGGCTGGGCGTTGCCGGGCTCTACACGAGTACGCTCTTCCGTTACAATGCGCAGGTCTTTGAGCGGCTGGGACCGGCGCTGGAACTGGGAAGGTCTTTCATTCGCCCGGAATATCAGCGGCGGTATGCGCCGCTGCTGATGCTATGGAAAGGAATCGGCCGTTATCTTGCGGCTCATCCGGACCTAGCAGTACTGTTCGGCGCGGTCAGCATCAGCAGCCGTTATAACCGCGTGTCGCGCGAGCTGATTGTGCGGTTCTTTCAGGCGCGGGAACGAAACCACGAGCTGGCAAAGTGGATCACTCCGCGGCATCCTTTCCAGCCGCGCTGGATTCGTCCCGGGGATTGCCCGGCGGCGTGCGCAAAGTTCGAGGATCTACAGGAACTTGCCGATCCCATTGGCGACCTTGAGACCGACGGCAAGGGCATTCCTATCCTGCTCAAGCAGTATGCGAAACTTGGCGGACGCTTGGTGAGTTTCAACGTGGACCGCAATTTTTCCGACGTGCTCGATGGCCTGGTGCTGGTAGACCTGCGCTGCACTGACCCTGCGGCGTTGGCGCGATATATGGGAAAAGATGGGGTGGCGGCCTTCCGGCGTTATCATGGATTGGATACTCCTATTGCCGTGCCCGCGGGAGAAGCATGAAGCGCACGCCAGCCAGACAACCTGAATCCACCAAAGCCTTGACTGGATTGGTGCTGCAAGCCTGCCTGGTCGGCAAGGACGCCGCGTTCAACTTGCGCGACTTCATTGAGAATTCGTCGAATCTGGCATTCATTGCGGTCAAGGATTGCGAGAAAGAACTCGACCGCATGGAACGGCGAGTGGACGAGGAAATCACGGCGGCCATCACGGAAGTGACTGAAGCGGAGGCTCGCGAGCTGCTCGCCTGCCTGAAGTTCATCATTGATTTGGAGCGCATCGGAGACTTAACTTGCTCGGTCGCGCAACGCATGCAGCACTTGCACGCCCGCCTGCTGCGCGACGACCGGCGCGATCTGATTGCCATGGCACAGGTTCTGGAGAAGATGCTGGAGGCCATCTATCGCGGATTCCTGAACCGCGATCTGGAGCCGGCCAGTTGGGTACTGCAAACCGATTCGCAGATTGACCATGCTTGCCAGGCGGTGTTTCGCCGCCACTTGGAAAGCCGCGAACGGCGGCGCCGGGATTACAGCACGAGTATCCTGCTCATGGCGCAAGCCTTCGAGCGCGCCGGAGATCACGCCAAGAATCTGGGCGAGGAACTGTTTCACTTGGTGGAAGGCCGCAGCGTGCGGCATGAGCCGAAACGGCCGGGGCGGTATAAATTGGAGCCGGCGATGTCTGCGCCCAAACGTGTAGAGACGTAGCTGACTGCGTCTCTACGGCTGCCCTATGCCCTATCACGTCATTGCTTTCACCATGGTCCAAGTTCGGCAAGGCGCGCTTGAATTTCAGCGGCGGCTGACTGCGGTTCTGCGCGAGTCGAGAGACATGAAGGTATATTCTGCGAGCCCTTTTGATCTCGAGGAACGCAAGCGGGCAAAGGATCGATTCGGCGGCGATGTCGTCTACTTCTTCAACGACGCTGCACGTCAGGTATGCTTTCGCCTGGGGCTTGATCTGGCGTTCGTGGCGGAGATTCCTGACGACGAACTTCCGCGGCGGCGAGCCTTGGTGGTGGGCATACCGGAATAGCGGGATGCTTTACGAATTCCGACAGGTTAGGGCGTTGCAAGATTCTGGTCAGTGGGCCGTTATCTGCCTTGCCTAAAGTTCATACTTCCGTCCGGCGTACATAACCTCCGCCTCCGGCCTGATGCATACGCGTGAACTCGCGCACTACCGGAAAAAATTAGGGCTCGCTGCAGTTTCGACTAGCCAGTACACCGCGATCATGCCGGTAACCGCAAACGCCAATATCAATACGAAAGTTCCCAATCGGTCTAGAAACTCTTTTATTCTTGCTGCCGGTTTTCGACCGTGGGAAAGAGCGTAGGACTGATCACTCCTCGACTGCGACGGCATACAGACTCACTCCTTCCCCTTTTCCCCCGAGTCTGCCGTGGATTCGCAGTCACCCTGTTTATTACTTTGATATTTGTTACGAAAGCCAAACAGAATGTCCAATTCTCAGATTCGTGCCCAGATTTTGCACGCAGAGCACTTTGCCACGCTGTAGCGCTTTCCAAACCGGACCGTGGCATAGAAAACTCAAAAACAGCCCACTCCCAGATTCCGGTATGTTTTTTCGGGTTTACCACGTATAATGATTTTGGCTAAGTTTGACTCACACGCAGTTGAAGATCGGTACCGCCAACCAGCGTCACCCCTTCCTCACTAGCAAGCGAATCTTCTCAGCACATTTCAAAACAACAAAGGAACATCAATGGCAGAACAAGGAACAGTAAAGTGGTTTAACGACGCCAAGGGCTATGGCTTTATCAGCCGGCAAAATGGCGAAGATGTTTTTGTGCATTTCTCGGCGATCCAGGCTGGCGGCTTTCGCAGCTTGCAGGAAGGCCAAACCGTGCAGTTCGACGTGACCAAGGGCCCCAAGGGGTGGCAAGCGGAGAATGTTCAAGCGGTCTAGTGAAAATCTCTGAGTGAAGAAATTGCCTGGGATTCGAAAGGATCCCGGGCATTTTTGTTTCTTGGAGAAAACGCTGTATCGGTTTCCGCCGCGTCCTCCGCAGCCGTTCTCCGTGTCCTCTGCCGCTTTAAGATTCTGATCTACTCGGCCAAGGGCAAAGTCTTGAAGCGCAGAGATCGGTGAGAACGTCCGCGGAGGACGCCGAGGAAACCACTGCGGTGCTAGAATTTGTCGTTCCTCCTCCCTCGAAGGTGCTGCCATGCCTGAGATTGCCTTGCAGAGTCCACCGCCCGCGCCTCTGACCGCTTTCACCGAAGATGAAATCCTCTTCCGTGACAACATCCAGCAATTCGCCGAGGACAAAATCCGTCCGCTGGTGAAGGAGATGGATGAAAAGGGAGTCTTCGACAAAGACCTCATCCAGCAATTCTTCCATCTCGGGCTGATGGGAATTGAAATTCCCGAGCAATACGGAGGTGGCGGCGGCAAGTTTTTCGACGCGATTCTGGCGGTGGAAGAACTCGCTCGCGTGGATGCTTCGGCCGGGGTGGTGGTCGATGTGCAGAACACGCTGGTCAACAATGCTCTGCTGCGTTGGGGCACGGACGAGCAGAAGAAACAATACCTTCCCCGCATGGCCGCCGACACTTGCGGAGCTTACGCGCTGAGCGAAGCCGGCTCGGGCTCGGACGCATTCGCGCTGCAGACCAAGGCCGAACGCAAAGCCGGCGACTACGTCTTGAACGGCCGCAAACTATGGATCACCAACGGCAAGGAAGCAGGCGTTTTCATTCTCTTTGCCACCGTTGATCCTGCCGCCGGATACAAGGGCATTACCGCGTTCATCATCGAAAAGGATTTTCCCGGATTTGCTGTCGGCAAGAAGGAAGACAAGTTGGGCATTCGCGCTTCTTCCACCTGCGAACTGATTTTGGAGGATTGCCGTGTCCCCGCGAATAACGTGCTCGGCGAAGCCGGAAAAGGCTACAAGATCGCGATTGAAACTTTGAACGAGGGCCGCATTGGCATTGGCGCGCAGATGGCAGGGGTGGCGCGCGGCGCCTGGGAGTTTGCCCGCAAGTACGCCGGGGAGCGCAAGCAATTTGGCAAGGCGATTGGCGAATTCCAGGGAATTCAGTTTCAGATTGCGCAGATGGCGACAGAAATCGAAGCGGCGCGTTTGATGGTGTACAACGCCGCCCGCATGAAAGACGCCGGTGTCCCGTTTGTGAAGGAAGCGGCCATGGCCAAGTTGTTTGGCTCGCAAGTGGCGGAACGCGTGACTTCCTTGGCGGTTGAAATCTACGGCGGGTATGGATTCACGAAAGACTATCCGGTGGAAAAGTACTGGCGCGACGCCAAGATTGGCAAGATTTACGAAGGCACATCCAACATGCAATTGGCAACTATCGCCAAGCTGGTTTTGGGCGGAAAATAGGGCCGTCAATTTCTCGCGAGCTGGGGCTTCAGCAGGTCCATTCCGAGGGCGACCTGGAATTGTTTTTTCCGCTCGCAACAACGAACCGCTGCCCATAATGTGCAGAGGTTTTCACTTCCTGGACGGTTCCCCTTTCGCGGACTCCTAGCTAACTCATTTTATTACAACCTCTTAACATAAGGCTTGCCGTTGGCGGTCAAGCTGCTTTTCTTAGTGTGCCCGCGCGTTGGGGCTTACCCGGGGGAGGAGCATGCTGCACCTACAGACAGATATCGATATGGCGGCGCCGCAGAAGACCAAACATACGCTGCTGCCACTGCTGACGGTCCTGTTCCTGATCTCCTACGGCTTGATGGTCATGCTGATCGTGGAGCAGGGACGGACCATCGACACGCAACGCTACCTCATCCGTTCCTTGTTCAGCGACAGCGCCCAACTCACGGCGCTGGAGAACGGAGCGTTTCAGAAGAGCCAGGCGCAGGCAAAGGCTCGAGCACAGGCGGCGCCGGCGCAATCCGGCCAGCATGATCGCAGCAAGAACAACGCCAGCAAAGTGCGGCCGCTGCCGCAGAAGCCCCCAAAGGATACCTCGGACACGGCGGATGAGCGCAGAAGTTTGCTCACGATTTGAAAGTCCCGAGATTTTGAGTTGGGAGATCCTGCATGTCGAGATAGTGAATCCGGAGACCCAGGTGAACCTATGAAAGCGGTGGCGGCTCTATTCTTATCGCTGACTTTGCCCGGGGCGCATGTTGCGCCGCAGGTGCGGACGACTCCCGTGGAAGCGGCAAGAACTCGCACTCCACACAAGGGCGGCGTCTGGTATCTGGCCGACAGCGGCCACGCGGTGTACTGCTACGGTCCGGTGATGTATGTGCAGAACGTTCAGGGCGGGCTGACTCGGGTAGCGACTTTCTGCCAGGGCGACCGCACCATTGTTCCGCTGAAGGACTGACGTCTCGGCGGCTGCTTTGTGGCCCTCCCTAAACCTTCCTTAATTTCCGATGTGCCGCGCTCAGCGGCGCCGACATCTTAGACGGCCTGACTCCACTGGTCATCCGAATCCTGTAAAGTTCATGTATGCCCAAGTTTGAGAAGCATATTTTTGTCTGTGGGAATCAACGGCCGCCAGGGCATCCGCGCGGCTGTTGCGATCCGAATGCACAAGCCGCGTTGCAGAAGGCTTTCAAGCAAAAGCTGGCCGAGCGCGGGCTCAAGGACAAAGTGAGAGCTAATCAGTCCGGCTGCCTGGATCAGTGCGAGCACGGGCCTAACCTCGTCATCTATCCGGAGGCGATTTGGTACGGAGGAGTTGCGCTCGCCGACGTGGACGAGATCATCGAATCGCACATCATCGGCGGCAAGCCGGTCGAGCGGCTGGTGTTGGCCGAGTCCTGCCTCAATAGCGCGAGCTGCGAGCACAAACCGCGGAAGACGGCTTCGAACGACGAATCTTCTCGCCCTTGAATCTCGCCCAGATTTCGCCGGGCACGACTCCACCGCCTTATCCATTTCCTAAATCTTCTTACTACGGACACGAAGCCCCCTAGTGGCCGTCGTGATCTGCGTCGCCGGACGAGCCGCTCGCAGTTTTGGCGGCCGCTGTTGCCTGCGCCTGCTGTGCCTTGGCCGCCGCGCTGATCGTGACGGTGTCCTGCGGTTGGGTGGATTGCGATTTTTCAGGCGCGGCTTTCACGCTGGTTTTGCTGATGGCGGCGGTGGTGGCTTGGCTCTGGGACGCGGCGGAGACGGCATGGACCGAACTAGAAGACATGGAATGTTTCTCCCTCTGGTTGCTATCGGCGGGCGGCGGCAAGACTTTAGTGGGAATTTCTCGCGAGTTGGCCATATGGCGAGCTACACGGGGCACAGGCCAAACCGGGAAAGCTGCCACAAACTCCCGTTCTGGGCCGGCGCGGAATCAGCTAAGATTCTGGCGTGCAAATTGGGGAACCATCCACGTCGCCGCAGCGCGCAGCGAATAAATATGACTCAGCGGAGTTCGCCCGGGTCCAAACCGCGGCGCGGGCGCGCCTGTATCCTTCCATCTTTGCTGCCAACTATCTCGTCTTGAGCAATCGCAGAGCGCGCATGCAGAAATTTTTCGAGCGGCGAGAGAGCGTGGGTAACGTCCTGGACGTCGGCGGGCAGTATTGTCCCTACTATCCGCTGTTTCGCGACAAATGCGTCTCCTATGCCTCCATGGACATTGTGGATACGCCGATCGTCGACATCGTGTGCAATGCGGAAGAAATGCCGGTGGAGGATTGCGGTTACGATCTCGTTCTCTGCACTCAGGTTCTGGAACACTGCACCAATCCGCAACGCATCGTGGATGAATGCCATCGCGTGCTCAAGCCGGGCGGAACTTTGATCGTGACCGTTCCCTCGGTTTTTCCCCAGCACGGCTACCCGGCCGACAACTGGCGGTTTATGCCGGACGGGCTGCGGCATTTGCTGCGGGCTTTCTCCCGCGTGGAGGTCTTAGGCGAGTTAGATTTTGCGGAAAGCCTGGCCAGCGTGAACTGCTACTACGGTCATGTGGTTACGGGGAAAATGGGCTGGCCGGGTAGAATGATCAATCCGCTATGGAACTGCTTGACGAATGTCGGGGGTCGGGCGTTCAGCCTGGTGCTGCGTCCCTTTATGCGCCAGAGCTTCACTTTCTTCACCATGAACCTGTGGGCGGAAGCGCGGAAGTAACCGCACGCCTTTGGTTACTTCACTTACACAGATCCACTTTGCCGCTGATTCTGGTAGGCGCGGCAGGAATTGAACCTGCAACCCCCGGATTAGAAATCCGGTGCTCTATCCATTTGAGCTACGCGCCCCTCGCCAAAATTTAACACAAGAGGTCGTGGTTAGCGGATTCTTTGCGAACCAGTGAAACTCTTGGCCCCTAATTTGCACCTAATTACGTATGCCTTCATCTAAGAGACCCAGCCTGGTTCCCAAGGACTTATTTGTTTCTTGGGGTCAAATCCTTTTGGGCCGAGCCCCGATGCTTTCGATCGAGATTACCCGGGAGTGCCCTTTGACCTGCCCGGGATGCTATGCCTACGGGGAGAGTCATTTGGGAGCCGGGCCGACTTTGCGCCAGCTCAGCGACTTTCGCGGCGATGCCCTGGTCGATGGCGTCATCGGCCTTGTGCGGAAGCATCATCCACTGCACGTTTCGTTGGTCGGCGGCGAGCCGCTGGTTCGGGTACGCGAACTGAATCGCATTCTTCCCGCACTCAGCCAGATGGGCGTGTTCACCATGGTCGTGACCAGCGCGGTCGTGCCCATTCCGAAGGAATGGATGTCGATTCCGCGCATGCGCGTCGCGGTTTCGGTGGATGGTTTGCCGGAGCATCATGACGTGCGCCGCAAGCCGGCGACGTATGAGCGCATCCTCAAGAACATCGCAGAACGGAAGGTGAACGTTCACTGGGTGATCACGAAACCCATGCTGGAACGGCCCGGCTACCTGGAAGAGTACGTTTCTTTCTGGAGTGGGCGCGAAGAAGTGGACCACATTTGGATTAGCCTCTACACGCCGCAAATCAGGGAAACCAGCGCAGAGATGCTTACGCCGGAAGACCGGGAGCAATTGGCGCGGGAGTTGCCATCGTTACAGCCGCGCTACCCCAAGCTGCTGATTAATGACGGAATCGCCAAAGCCTGGGTCGAGGCGCCCGCCGATCCTCATCACTGCTTGTTTTCGAAAATGTCGGTGAACTACTCCGCCGATCTGAAGACTCGCGTGGAGCCCTGTGTGTTTGGCGGCACGCCTGATTGCCGGCAATGCGGCTGCGGCATCAGCAGCGCGTTGCACTGGATCAGCAACATCGCAGTCGCGGGACCGCTGAAGATCGACCATTTGGTTCGAGCGTCCATGGCGGTGGGCGCCACCGTGGCCCGGCTCTCCGCCGATTCGGCCGAGCCGCAGCGTTGGGATCCGCCCGCGGCATCCCCCAGAGTTCCACTGGTGCAAATCGAATCGTGACCGATCCGCGGCGACTGTCACCGTCGCGGTCCTAATCGAGATTCCTGAGGTACGGCTGCTTCCGGAATAAGGGACGCTGCTTCCCCCGCGGCTTATATACTGCCGAGGTGCGCCCCAAATCTTCCCGCATTGCCTACATCGACTGGATGAGGGGCTTTGCCTGCCTGTGGATGTTTCAAACGCACTGCTACGACGCCTGGCTGGGCGGCGACGCGCGCAAGAGTACTTTCTTCATGTGGTCGCAGGTAGGCGGAACTTTACCGGCTCCGCTTTTTCTTTTTCTGGCCGGAATTTCGGTCGCGATCGTCGTTGGCAAGTCGTCCCAAAAAGGTGTGGCGCCAGGCCAGATCGCGCGCACCATCATCCGCCGTGGAGCGGAAATCCTCGGCCTGGGGTTGCTCTTCCGGCTGCAGGAGTTCGTCATCGCCTTAGGCTGGGCGCCGTGGAGCGACTTCCTGCGCGTGGATATTCTGAACACTATTGGCGTTTCCATTATGCTGATGGGCGCTCTCTGTGGACTAATTCTCGCCGCGGTACGGGGATCGCGATTCGGTGGGCCGCGCGCCCCGCTTGCCTTGGCATCGGGGTCCGCGGGAGTAGCCTTGTTCATCTCGCTTTTGACTCCGCCACTGTGGACAACCTGGCGCATGCGTTGGCTGCCCTGGCCCCTCGAGTCCTACATCAACGGGGTTCACAACTTTAATCAGCCGCAAGCTTGGTTATTCCCGATCTTTCCCTGGGCCGGGTTTGCTTTCGCGGGACTCGCCGTTGGATTTCTTTTGTTCAGCGGCTGGGCGCGCAAGCGGGAGGCGCTGGCGTTCGCGGCGGCGGGCGTGGCTGGCGTTGGGCTGATCTATTTTTCACGCTGGCTCGATGCGCAGCCCCGGCAGCTTTATGCGATTTTTGACTACTGGCACACCAGCCCGGAGTTCTTCTTGCTGCGCGTGGGCCTGCTATTGGTGATTCTGGGGGCCGCGTACGCGTGGTGCCGCTGGGGCGCGGGGCAATGGGGGTTCAGTCCCACGGTGCAGTTGGGCCAGACTTCCCTGCTGGTCTATTGGGTGCACATTGAGTTCGTGTACGGACGCTTTTCCATCCTGCCGAAACATGCGGAGGATATTCGTACAGCCTCGTTGGGACTCCTGACAATTTTTCTCGCGATGCTGCTGCTGTCGTGGCTGCGGACAAGGCTGAAGGGCCACGGGGCTGAGCTATTCGCTTGGTTTCGTGAACCGGCGAAGCCGGAGGAAGTTTCCTAGATCCATGGATGGCCTCAAAACACCAAGGGAGCGACGCCGGCGCTTACGGCTGGGATGTTGACGGCGCTAAGCCGCGCGTTCCAGCGATCCCCGATCCCACTTAGCAAGGTCGGCGGCGGCGCCATACGTGCTCTGCAGAAAATCGAGCAAGGTGGCTCTGGGCGACGATGACTGGCGAACATCTTCGTACAGCAAAAAGAATTCGTGCATCTTCGAGTCGTAGTACGCGCCGGCTGGGTGCACACGAGCCTGAGCCAGGCCTTCCGGCTCGGGCGCCGCATAGGCGTAAAAAGCCGCGCCCTTTACGTCACCGCCTCCGGGCCAAAATCCGGCGCTGATCACTTCATGCGAGTAAGCCTCGCGAGTGATGCTGTCGGCTCCGGGACGATCCGGCGCGCGCCGTCCCGAGAAGCGGGTTACCGCCAGATCGAAACTTCCCCAAAAGAAGTGGACAGGACTGTCCTTGCCGATGAAGCGCGAGCGGAATTCCTCGAACACCGTGCTTGCGGCCAGCAAAGCCCTCCAGAAAAGCGCCGCCTGCGCGCCATCATAAGACGCGTGCCGGTCGTCTTTCTCAAAAGGAATCGGGTCCGGAATCTCCACCGGCGTGGCCCAAATCTTCACCTCAATGCCCAGCGACCTCAAAGCCGACATGAATTCCTGGTAGAAATCCGCCACGGTTCGCGGCGCCAACGCCAGCGTCTTGTGACCGCCTTCGCTGGTATGGATGATCAGTTGATGCTGCAGAAAGTCGAACTCGATTTCCGCTAATCCTCGGCTGTAAGGCATCGCAGAAGTGGTAAGCCCGCGCGAGCTGACCTGGAGAGCCACTTCCCACCAATGATTCAGCCGCGGGCAGAGCGCGAGCCGGACCTTGCCAACCACCTGGGTCCACATATGAAGCGTGTCGCAGGTAGCCTTCCACGTTTCCAGCGGCGGCAGCATCGGCCAGAACGACGGGTCGGCGGTGAAGTCAGGCAATTGGGAGAGTGGATTTGGAAACGCTCTGGCATTGGCGGATGGCATGGAATACCCCCAATCGCGCGATGGAACAGACTAGCGCATCGCCCACACCCGAAGCAAAGAAAAGTCGAGAGAGAACAAAAGACACTGTACTGTTGGGCGGCTTTCCAACCTGGCGGTTACTCGCGCCACCTCGATTGTGCGTGGTATCAAAAGAGGGCACCCTACGCCACGAGATGGGAGTCGCCGGATGGACCCGAAGGCCGAACTCTGGATCGGAATCTTTTCCCTGCTGTTTCTGTTGGTTGCGGCTCGAGCTCGCCGCCGGCGCGAGACTTTTCCCTGGATGTATGTATTGTTTTTCTGCTCAGGATTTCCCGCTCTTATCTATCAGATCGTGTGGCAGCGCGCCCTGTTCAGTGTTTACGGGGTCAACATCGAATCGGTGACGATTGTGGTAAGCGCGTTTATGTTTGGGCTGGGGTTGGGGAGCCTAATTGGCGGGGCGCTTTCGAAGAATAAGAAGATCTCTCTGCTGGCGCTCTTTGCGCTGGCCGAGCTGGGGACGGCTGGGTTTGGCCTGGTGTCGCTCCGCATCTTTCATTGGGTCGCGGAATTCACCGCCGGCGCCCCGCTATTGCAAACCGGGCTACTAAGTTTCGGGTTGCTGGTCGTACCGACGGCGATGATGGGCGCGACGTTGCCACTTCTGGTCGAGCATGTGGTGAGTACGTCGGGGAATGTAGGCTTTGCGGTGGGCAGATTGTATTTCGTCAATACGCTTGGCTCGTCGGCCGCATGTTTCGTGGCCGGGGACGTGCTCATGCGAGTTCTTGGCCAGAGCGGCTCGGTGCGCTTCGCTGCCGTCATTAATATCGTCGTTGGAATTTCGGTATTGCTCCTGGGATTGTTTTCAGAACCTCAGTCCACAGAAGCGCGACTTCCCGTTCGCGACGAAGATTCCCAGCCCGCTTCGGACACAAGGCGATTGTTGCCTTTTCCCTTGGCTCTCGCCTGCGCCGGGTTTGCAGGCTTTCTCGCGCTTTCCTACGAGATCATCTGGTACCGGATGCTGGCTTTTGCGTCTTTGGGGGTGGCTCGCACCTTCGCCATGCTGTTGGGGAGTTACCTATTCGGAATCGCGCTCGGGTCGCGTTTCATCGAACGCTATTCCCAGCGGGCACACGAAGCGGGGGTGCGCTGGCTTGGCTGGGTGATGTTCGCTTCGTCCACGGTCGGCTTCTCGGTGGGACCACTTTTCGCGTATCTGATGGGATTTCGAGCCGCCTACCGCGTCGGGGGCGCGTTTCTGGAGGCCCACTTGTTGTTCCTGCCTCTCATCGCAGCTGGGGCTTTTCTATTTGGAGCAACATTTCCCCTGGTATCTCATGTGTCGGTGCCGGCGGATGGTAACGCGGGCGCCGCGCTCAGCTATCTCTATGCTGCCAATATTGTGGGATCGACTTTGGGCAGTTTTGTTGTCGGTTTTGTCTTGATGGATCACTTCTCCTTGCAGACTATCTCCCGTACACTGCTGGCGGGCGGAATCGTGTTCGCCTTCGGCATCATTGCGTGGAGCGGTTGGTCCAGATCAAGGCTGAAAATCGGAATGGCCCTGGGGCTGGCCACGGCCTCGGTGGCGGTCCTGGTCGCTCGTCCGATCTTCGACACGATTTACGACCGCCTTCTATTCAAGAGCCTCTATCCGAAAGCGCATTTTGCGCGAATGGCGGAAACGCGAAGCGGCGCTGTGGGCGTTACACCGGATGGAATTGTCTTTGGTGGGGGAGCCTACGACGGGCGCTTCAATATCACTCTGACACATGACACGAACGAAGTCGTGCGCGCGTTCGCCGTCAGCGCCTTCCACCCCGCGCCGCGTCATGTGCTGATGATTGGGCTGGCTTCGGGATCGTGGGCACAAGTCATCGCGGCCAACCCAGCGGTCCAGGATTTCACCATCGTCGAAATCAATCCTGCCTACTTGCAACTCATCCCAAACTACCCTCAGGTAGCCAGTTTGCTCAGCAATCCCAAAGTGCGGATTGTGATCGACGACGGCCGCCGCTGGCTTTTGCATAATCGCGAGGCACGGTTCGACGTTGTCGTCATGAACACGACCTACCACTGGCGCGATCACATTACCAGTCTTCTTTCGAGCGAGTTTCTCCAGATCGTGCGCCACCACCTCAATCCCGGCGGGGTGCTGTTCTACAACGCCACGGGTTCCGACGATGTAATAGCCACAGGTTTGGCGGTTTATCCGTATGGCTTGCGGTTTCTGAACTGCTTGGCGGTGAGTGACTCTCCCATCGTTTTTGACCGGGAACGCTGGAAGCGAGTGCTTTTGAGCTATTCGATTGATGGCGAGCGAGTGATCGATCCCAACGATCCCCGCCAAATGCTGGCGCTGCAGCAGATATTGGATATTCCAGACGATTCCACCGGAAGCCGCAAGTTCTCGATCGAGGATAACGACCAATTGCGATTGCGCTTACAACACGCACTGATCATTACCGACGACAATATGGGGACGGAGTGGCGCAGCTGATAGGCGCGGGAATGGGGATCTCTTTTTCGTCGATGAGCCTTGTCGCCAGCTAGCTACAGGCAACCGCCAGGGCTCTGGTTCCGGACACGCTGCAGCCCCAGAGGCTCAGATCCCAGATGTCGGGCTCCGCGGGCAGGCTCTGGATGCCGATTTCCCCTTCGGAACAACTGCCAGGCCTGCCCGCCCAGACGACGCGAAATTGAGCCTTGCCTTCGTCGGTCTGTACTTCGAGGATCTCGCCGGCTTTAATCTGCCGGCTCAACCCTTGGATCACCGCACCGCCGCGGCTGATGTTCCTCGCCCGCGCCAATTGCATAAAAGGCAAGGAATGGGCATCCACGCCCCACACGCGGACCGGCAAAAACGCCGTGACCCGCGGATTCCGACGACGGTCCATAAATCGCGCCTCCCGATAATTCGTGGTGCAGATTGGGAGGATCATAGGGGCATTCTGTAGTGAAGAAAACTTACCGCGGTGATGCACGGGCGGTATCCGAAGTCACCGTATTTAAAGCGCTTTGAATGTGACGGTTAGCCTTGACTGCGGGCGAGCTTCTTGGGAGGCCAATCCGGGGATTCGAGGGGGAAATGCAGGGCTTCGCGAAATGAGTAACTCCGCGTTAGTCAGTATCCGTCAGCGAGCATGCGCCCGGCCCGCGCGGATCGCCGCAACTGCCACAGGCACCGACGCCAGGCGCACTGCTGGATGGACCTTTCGCCGCTACCGCGAATACCGAAAGCTGCGGCGCTAGACGCTTGCTATGGCACTTGGGGCAGGCTGCTTTCTCATCACCGAAGACCAGCGCCTCAAACTCATGCTCGCATTCCTTGCAAACGTACTCAAAAATAGGCATGGCCGCACCCCTTAGTCCACTGTATCGTACCCGCGCGCTGTTAACATCTAATTAAAGACCAATCCGTGGAGACTTCGCAAACCCAACCTTCGATGCCCCAGCTTTCCCAAGCCGGGTCTTCGCAAAGCAACGGCCTGGTATTTCAGCCGCGGCGATTCCTGCGCGGCGCGCATCTGCAAACCATTGGCGGTTATTTTCTGTCGCGCCAGTTCTGTCTGCCGCCCCACGAGGAGCGCTTCGTCGAGGTCGAACCCGGCGTCAAAGTGCTTTGCCGCTGTCACTGGCAGAGCAATCGCCAGAAACCGCTGACCATCCTGATCGTTCACGGCCTGGAAGGTTCGAGCGAGTCGGCGTACATGCTGGGCATCGCGCAGAAGGGCTTGGCTGCCGGCATGAATGTTGTGCGTATGAACCAGCGTAACTGCGGTGGCACTGACAATCTTTCTCCCACGCTTTACCATTCCGGACGCTCGCCAGACGTGGCCGCGGTGGCCCGAAACCTGATTGAGCAAGACCGCATCTCGGCGCTCGCCTTGGTGGGATTCTCCATGGGCGGCAATTTGGTGCTGAAGTTGGCCGGCGAATGGGGTAAGCAGGGACCATCGCAATTTCGCGCGGTGGTAGCAGTGAGTCCTTCGATGGACTTGGCCGCGTCCGCGGATGCGCTGCACTTGCCGGCCAATCGCCTCTACGAATACTACTTCCTGTGGAATCTGCGCCGCCGGTTGCGCGCGAAGGCGCGTTTCTTTCCCGGCATGTTTGATCCCTCACGCCTGCGCGGCGTAACCACGCTGCGCCAGTTCGACGACAAGGTCACTGCCTACTATTGCGGCTTCGAGGGCGCGGTGGATTATTACGCGCGCGCCGCGGCCAGTAATGTGGTGGACCGTATCGCCGTACCCACGTTCATTTTGCACGCGGCGAACGATCCTTTTATTCGCATTACTGCCGAGAGCCAGCGGAAGATTCTGGCCAATCCGAACATCACGTTTGTCGAGACCAAAGACGGCGGCCATTGCTCGTTCCTCGCGCAGCCGGACGGCGGGGACGATGACGGCCACTGGGCCGAGCGGCAGGTCGTGAAGTTCCTGCAGCCATTTCAAACGGGCCTAGGGAGCTGAGAAGCATTTCGCGTATCCCTGGGATTTTTGTTGCCGGGTCTCATCGCCCACCTGATTTATCATCCCTGCGTGCAAGCAGAATTCGCCGTCGAACTGGGAACCGATGACGAGACCCTCGAATTCCCCTGGGCCTCGCCCGAAGGCCCACGCTATTACGATGTGAAGCGCCAGCCTGAATTGCTGCTGGAGATCGAGGAAGCGCACGCCAATCCGGAATTGGGGGAGTTTCTCAGGGCGATCAACTCAACGATCAGTATTTTCGAAACTGCCAAGTGCGATGCGTGGCCGAGCACGGAGATCAGCCCCGAAGAAGAGATCTTCGGCGCCTCGCATAAGTTCAGCTCCTACGTCGATCTAGTGTTCACGGCGGAGACCTCGCGCGGCTCGTTCCCTGAACACGAACAGCGGGCCAAGCAGCTGACCGCGCTGTTGCAGCGGGTTCCGGAGATTCCTTCAGCGGCTGAGTTTCTGATCCGCCGTTGCTATTTCCACGGCGATGGAGCCACCCAGGATGGCTTCTACATTACCGCCTATGTCTTCGGTTACGGAGATGACGCAGAGCAGGCGCGGCAGCGATGGGTGATCGGGTTAAAGCTGGTGGAGAATGCTATTCGCCAGTTGTCGGCACGTTCCCGAGAGTAGCGCCGGCGTCCCGCCGACTGTCGAGAGGGCGTCTCGCCCTCGCCGCGGCGCTACATCGCCGCGAATACCCATGTACAATCACCCGCGGATGAAACTGCAGACAAGACTCGCGCTGGGTGCGCTCGCCGCGCTGGCATTCACGCGGTTGGCCGCTGCCGAGCCCATCGCACAACTCCATCCTACCGGCTATGTCAACGACTTCGCGAACGTTCTCGACGCCAACACGATCGCGCAGCTCGACAACGTTTGCCAGCAGATTGACCAGAAGGCGCAGGCGCAGATTGCGGTGGTGACCATCAAATCGCTCGACGGCGATTCGATCGAGGACTATGCCGTAAATCTATTCAAGACGTGGGGCGTCGGCGAAAAATCAACAAATCGCGGAGTACTGATTCTGCTGGCGGTGCAGGACCATCAGTACCGCATTGAGGTGGGCTACGGGCTGGAGCCGATTTTGCCCGACGGCGAAGTTGGCGGCTTCGGCCGCGAAGCTGTGCCGCTGCTGAAACAAGATGACTACAACGGCGCGGTGTCGCTGATGACGCAGCGCGTGGCGGAGGTCATTGCGCAGGATGCGGGCGTGCAACTGACTGGCGGGCAGCCCCTAGCTGCGCCTACGCCCCAGGACCGGCCCAGTCCTGGTTTACCTATCAGCGGCATCGTCTTTCTGGTCGTGTTTATTGGGCTCATAGTTCTGGCGAACCGGTTTGGTAGTGGCCGCCGAGGGTTAGGCGGCTGGGTGGGCGGAGGTTGGGGCATTGGTGGTGGCGGATTCGGCGGTGGCGGCGGTGGATTTGGCGGCTTCGGCGGGGGAATGTCGGGTGGCGGCGGTGCCAGCGGAAGCTGGTAGAGGAAGGCATCGAGGGATCTCATGGCTATAGAGAGTCTGGTTCCACAAAAACAGATCGACGACTTCGTCAGCCGGTTGCGCCAGGCTGCGGGAGACAACTTGCAGAGCGCAATCCTTTACGGCTCGGCCGCGGGCGGTGAGTTCCATGCCGAGTTCTCGAACGTCAACCTACTATGCATTTTGCGCGAGACTTCTTTTGCCGCTCTCAGCGCGCTCGCTCCCTCGGTCGAATGGTGGAATCGGAAAAGGCATCCCGCGCCACTGGTGCTGACGCACGAAGAACTGCAACGCTCGACCGATGTGTTTGCCATTGAGTTGCTCGACATGCAGCAGCGCCATCGTGTGCTTTTCGGCGAGGACGTGCTGGCTGGCTTGCAAATTCCCATGAGCCAGCATCGTGCGCAGGTGGAATATGAGCTGCGCGAGAAGCTGATTCTGCTGCGCGAGCATGTGCTTGCGGGTGCGGGCAATCAGAAGCGCCTATGGGAATTGCTGCTGCGCTCCCTGCCTTCTTTTACGACGCTATTTCGCCACGCGCTGATCGCACTGGGCGATCCGGCGCCTGATTCCAAGCGTGCGGCGCTGCAAGCTCTTGCGATCCGGATTCCATTCGATGCCTCGGCGTTCCTGCAATTGCTCGACATTCGCGAGCGTAAGGCGGATCGCAAGCAATTCGAGCTGACAGACCTTTTTACTCGCTACCTGGCCGCGGTGCAGCAAGTCGCGGCCGCAGTGGATACAATGCTGGATTCGGCTGCATCGCACTAATGTCCGTAAGACGTAGCTAGCTACGTCTCGACACAAGGAGAACCATCATGAGCAAGGTTTGGATCGTCATCATCATTGTCGCGCTGATTGCGCTGCTGGGGTTTGGCCAATACGTGAGCGTCCGCAACACGCTGGTGACTAAGAATGAGACGGTGAAAGCCGCCTGGTCGCAAGTGGATATTGTGCTGCAACGCCGCGCCGACTTGATTCCGAACCTGGTCGCAACCGTGAAGGGCTACGCCCAGCAGGAGCAAACCGTATTTGGCGATATCGCCAAAGCCCGCTCGGCATTGCTCTCGGCTGGCAATCCAACCGACAAGATTGCCGCCAACCAGCAGCTCGACGGCGCTCTCGGACGGCTGCTGGTGATCGTGGAAAATTATCCCGACTTGAAGTCCAATCAGAATTTCTTGCAACTTCAGGACGAGTTGGCAGGAACGGAAAACCGCATTGCCGTGGAACGCAAGCGCTACAACGATGCCTTGCAGGATTACAACACTTACATCCAGAAATTTCCCAACAACATTTTCGCCAACTATGCGGGATTCAAGCCGAATGAAGCGTACTTCGCGGCCACGGAAGAGTCGCGCGCGGTGCCGACCGTAAACTTCTCCGCTCCCGCCGTCGCGCCTCAGCCGGCGCCGGCAAAGTAGAGTGGCTCAGTGCTTCGGCGCCACGGCGATCACCGCGTCGAAAGCCGGCTTGGGCTGGGCATTGCGGTCGAACAGCAGCGGATAGTTGGTTCTGCCGCGCACCGGCCAGTTGTTCTTCCACGAGTTCGCATCGGTGACGCCCCAAAGCGTCACGCGGGTCACGGTTCCGCAGTGCTTCGCATAGGTGGCGAAAAGGTCGGCGTAGCGCTTGGCCAGTGCCTGCTGCATGGCATCCGGCAAGCCATTGGCGTATGGGTTGAGCTGGGGATCGGCCGCGACGTTTAGCGACACATCGGCGGTGCGGCTGCTCGTGGCTGGAGGCAGCACATCGACATCGAGCTCGGTGAACATGACCTTCACGCCCAGCTTGGCGAAATCCGTGATGGTGGCGTCGATTTGCTCGGGCGTGGGCCAGTCCATTTGCACGTGCTCCTGCACCCCCACGCCGGTGATCGGAATTCCCTTGGCCTGCAGACGCTTCACGATTTCAATCGCCCCTTTGCGCTTGGCTTCATTCTCCAGCGAATAGTCGTTGTAATAGAGCTGAGCGCTGGCATCGGCTTCGTGCGCGAACTCGAAGGCTTTTTCGATGTAGTCGTCGCCGATAATCTTCAGCCACTGAGACTGCCTCAGAGTTCCGTCGTCGTTGAGCGCTTCGTTGACCACGTCCCAACCGTCGATGCGGCCTTTGTAGTGGCTGACGACGGTCAAGATGTGCTCCCGCATGCGGGCCAGCAAAGCGTCGCGGGTGAGCGGCTGGCCGTTGTCATTCTGAAATACCCACCGCGGCACTTGCGCGTGCCACACCAGATTGTGGCCGAGGATGAACATGTGGTTCTTCTCGCCAAAGTCGACATACTTATCGGAGAGCGTGAAATCGAAGATGCCGGGGCGGGGATGAACGATCTCCCACTTCAAGACATTCTCGGGACTGATGGCGTTGAACTGCGCTTTGATAATGGCATCTTCCGCCGGGACCTGATCGGTGAACTGCGCAGTATTGAGCGCTGCGCCGACAACGAAGCATCCGTGATATGCGTCTTTGAGCGTGGGAGCGGATTGTTGCGAGTAGGCGCTGGCGGAGAGGGAAACCGCGACTGCAAGAATTACAACTGCATTTGAGAAACGCATAGGGCCCCTTAAGAGATCGAAAAGCAGATTCCACGCCGCTGAAGCGGCTCGGCGTGACAATCATTTGTCGTACGGCAAGCTCTAAGTCGTGGCGGTGGCCGCTTTCTTCCGCCGCTCGGCGAGCTCGTTGGCAATCGATTGGTTCTTCTCGCGCGTCAGCGGATAGAAGAACAGGCACACTGCGGCGGCGAAGAAAAAGAGGCCCGCGTAAAGGCTCGCCGTCAGCAGGATGCCGGTCTGCGTCCGCGCCGTCTGCGTGGCGGCTTCAGATACGAGGCCGTAGGCCGAGAGCAGCCATCCGGCGATGGCGCCACCTAGGGCCAGTCCCGCCCACAATGCAAAAACCACGCCGGAAGTTACCGTGGCGGTGGCGCGGCGCCCGTTCTTCCATTCGCCGTAATCGGCGACGTCGCCCATCATCGCCCACAGGATCGGGCTCGACAGTCCGAACGAGAACTGGCGGAGCACTTCCGTAGCGATGATGACGTAAGTGGCGTGTGGTGGGATCACATAGAGGGCTGCGGTGAAGATGCCCGTCAGCATCATGCTCGCGATGAAGAGCTCACGCTTGCCCACCCGGACGGATACGGCGGTGGAGCAGGCGACGCCCACGAGCAACGCAACCAGGCCGAAACCGTTGAACCAGGCGTAAAGGTTCACATTGCCGGCGACAAATCTGAAGTAGGGCAGCATGACATTGCCCCGTACCAGAATCGCGGCGAAGTAGAACAGAGTGACCAGAAACAGTACGACCCAGGACGGGTTGGTGAAGAGATCCGAGATGTCCTGCCGAAGCGAAGTCTGCTGCTGCGGATCGGGCTGGATGCGTTCTTTGGTCGTGAAGAAGGCGATGAGGAAGAAGACGACGCTGAGGACCGAAAGCAGTCCCATGGTGACCTGATAGCCCAGCGCGTCATTGCCCTTGCCAAAGAACTTGACCATTGGGATAGCCAGGCTCGCGACGATGAAGCCGGCACTGTTGGCAGCGATCTGGCGATACGACGAGATGCTGGTGCGCTCGTCGGAGTCCTGGGTCATCACCGCCGTCATCGAAGCGTAGGGCACGTTGTTGACGGTGTAGATCACGCGCAGGAGGATGTAGGTGGTCCAGGCATAAATGATCTTCGCGGCAGGGCTGAGGTTCGGGGTGGTGAAAGTCAGGACCCCAATGATGCCAAACGGCACCGCTGTCCAGAGCAGCCAGGGGCGGAATTTGCCCCAGCGGGTCGTGGTGCGATCCGCGATGACGCCCATCACGGGATTGAGAAACGCGACGCCCAGCCCCACGACGAGGAAGAGAGTCCCGGCCTGGGCGGCGGTCAGGCCGAAGGTATGAGTGTAGAAGTCCAGTTGCAGGGCTATCATGGCCTGAAAGACAAAATTCGCGGCCAAGTCGCCGAGGGCGTATCCGGTTTTTTCGCCAATAGAAAGTTTTTGAATCATATGTGCCTCGTTTTGCCCTGCACCGGCGTTATTTCGTTACCGTGAGCGCGACTTTCGCCAAGTCCTCGTTCCGCGATGAGCTGCCGACCATAATCGAAAATTCGCCCGGCTCAACCACATACTTCATGTTTACGTCGTAGAAGGCGAGCAGTTCCGGCGTGATCTCGAAGGCCACCGTCTTTGTCTCACCCGGACGAAGGGTCACTTTCTGGAAGCCTTTCAGTTCCTTGATAGGCCGCGTTGCGGAGCTGACCACGTCGCGAATGTACATCTGCACGACTTCAGCGCCCTCGCGCTTTCCGGTGTTGGTCACATCCGCCAGCACGCGCGTCGACCCGTTAGTCTTGATTTTGTTCCTTTCCAGGCGGACGTTCTTGATGGCGAACGTGGTGTAGCTCAGTCCATAGCCGAAGGCAAAAAGCGGCGAAACGTCGTCGAAGAGATATCCGCGGCGGGCGGACGGCTTGTAGTTGTAGAACACCGGCAGATGTCCGGCCGAACGCGGAAACGAGATGGGCAGCTTGCCGCCGGGGTTCAGATCGCCGAACAGCGCCTCCGCGACGACATGCCCGTTCTCCTGCCCGAGATACCAGCATTCAAAAATCACAGGCACGTCCTCTACAAGATAGGTCGGCGCCAGCGGCCTGCCGTTGTAGAGCAGTGCAACCACAGGCTTGCCGGTCGCGAGCATCGCTTGGATCAGTTCATTCTGCCGTCCAATCAAGTCGAGGCTGGCGCGATCGCCCATGTGGTTCAAGCCCCAGGCTTCGCGCGAGGTTTGCTCGTTGCCGCCGATGGCGAGAATAATGATGTCGGCTTGCTTGGCGACTTCGACCGCCTCGGCAATCTGCTTCCGGTCTTCAACGGGATCGCTGGGAACGACCTCGTCCTGATTCCAGTTGCCGCCGATGGTGATTTTGCAGCCTTCGCTGTAGAGTACCTTGGCGCGGTTGCCAACCCGCGCTTTAATGCCATCCAGCACCGTGACTTCCTGCTTGGGAACGCCGCTGTAGCCGCCCAGCAGTGTGCGATTGGCGTTGGGGCCGATGACGGCAATCGTTCTGTACTTGCTCAGATCGAGCGGAGCCAGCCCGCCATCGTTCTTGAGCAGCGTGATGGCCTCGCGCGCGGCCTGTCGAGCGAGCTTGCGATGATCGTCGCTACCGACGACGCGCTCCGCCACTGCCGGATCGACATAGGGATCGTCGAACAGGCCAAGTTTGAATTTCCACAGCAGCATGGGGCCGACGAGGTCGTCGAGTTGCGATTCTTTCAGGACCTTCTTCTTTACCAGCTCCACCAGATGCAGGTAGCAATCCGGATCGGGCAGCTCAATGTTCACGCCCGCTTCCACCGCCAATCTGCATGATTCCTTTTTGTCCTCCGCAACGAAATGGCCGTGCGTGTCCGGCCGGTAGCCGAGTTCCCAAATCGCGAAGTAGTCGGAGACGGTGAATCCCTTGAAGCCGAACTCCTTGCGCAGGACGTCGCGCAGCAGCCACTTGTTGGCGTGCGACGGCACGCCGTCCACTTCGTTGTAGGAGGGCATCACGCTGACGGCGCCGCTCTTGCGTATCGCTTCTTTGAAGGTGAACAGAAACGTCTCGCGCAGCACGCGCAGGGAAACGTTGGCGGGAGCGCAGTTCATGCCGGATTCCGGCTGCCCGTGGCCGACAAAATGTTTCAGCGTGGCCAGCAGCGCGCGTCTTGTCGCGGAAGCGTGGCGTCGCCCTGAAAGCCGCGCACCGCGGCAATGCCCATCCGCGACACCAGGAACGGATCCTCGCCGTAAGTCTCCTCGACGCGTCCCCAGCGTGGATCGCGGGCCACATCGACCACCGGCGTGAGCGCCTGGTGCGCCCCGCGCGAACGCGCTTCGAGCGCAGTCATCGTAAACAGCTTTTCGACGAGTTCGGGGTTGAAAGTGCCGCCCAGCGCAATGGGCTGCGGGAAACTGGTTCCACCGATAGCCGCGTGCCCATGCAAGCATTCTTCGTGGAAGATCACGGGAATTCCGAGGCGCGTGTTCTCGATAAAAAATTTCTGAATGGCATTGGTGGTGTCGGCCATCTGGCGCGGGCCCAGGCCCTTGCCCGCATCGCTCGGTCGCCCCACCTGGCCCAGCCCGTTGCGGTCTTTGAAAGCTGCTTTCGCCTTCGCCAGATCGAAGTTGCCATTGTCGTCGGTCAGCGTCTTCGGCTTCTGCTGCCAGATGCAGAGCATCTGCGCCGCTTTTTCCTGCAGCGTCATGCGGGAAAGAAGATCCTTCGCTCGCTTCTCGGGAGAAAGTTTAGGATTGCGATAGGGCAAGAGCCGCGCCGTCTTTGCCTCAACTTTTTTGGAAATGGATGATTTTGCGCTGCTGGTTTTTACGGTCTTCTTCTGAGCCACCAAGAGCCTCCTAGGCAACTGGCATCGCCTTGCACGACCTTAAGGGTGTTGGGGAGTATTCACGCCGGACACGAAATATACCACATCGCCTCGAAACATAAAGGTGACGCGGCTCACAGGCGGTGATGGGTGTTGGCGATTGGTGAAGTCCGATTCAGACCTGCCGATAGAAGCTCCAGAAGGCCGCCCACCGGAACGATTTGCCGGTTCGATGCGGCTCTGCCCGGCAAGTTCTTCCCCGATCCTTCCAGTGGATGTAGACGAACCAGCCACCTTACTCGCAAACAACTGTCAGGGCAGTAGTTCGGCTTCTTTGGTTCTTCCATCACCGGTTGGAGGACGACCTGCTTAGGTTGATGCGAGGAACAAGACCTTGAACAGCGGATACTACGCGGCATGCGCCGGCCTGCGGGCGCAAACCCAAGCGCTCGAACTGGTGGCCAACAATCTCGCCAACCTCAGCACCACGGGCTTTCGCGGCCAACAGCCCACGTTCAATTCTTTGCTGGCAGGCGCTCCTGACGTGGGAATCAATCCCCTGAACCACGCCGTCAATGACTTCAACGTGCTGGGCGAAACTCGCATCGACCAGAGCGCCGGCAACCTGGAACAAACCGGCAACCCGCTCGACTTGGCGATTGAAGGCAGCGGCTTCTTCGTGGTTCAGACCGCAGCCGGAATCCGCTACACCCGCAATGGCAGTTTTCAGCTGTCGGCAAAATCCGTATTGACCACCCAATCTGGAGATCCGGTCTTGGGCGCGCAAGGCCCGATCACCGTGCCCAGTGGCACTCCTTCGATCAGCGCCGACGGAACTCTCTCGGTCGACGGCGCAGTGGTGGATCAGTTGCGCATGGTCGAGTTTGCTCCGAATACGTCGCCGATTTCCGAAGGAGCGTCGTACTATTCCGCGCCCGCGGTTGTCGCCCATCCCGCCACCGGCTCCGACATACGCGAAGGCATGCTGGAGTCGGCCAACGTGAGTGCCGTGACGGCGACCGTCAATATGATCGCCGTGCAACGGCATTTCGAAATGCTGCAAGGCGCGATGTCCGCCTTTTACGGCACTTTCAACCGTATCGCCGCCGACGAGCTGCCGCGGCTCAGCTAGGAGAGAATCATGTTGCGAGCGCTCTACACCGCGGCCAGCGGCATGGCGGCCCAGGAAATGAATCTGGACAACGTCGCCAACAACCTGGCCAACGCCAGCACCGCCGGATTCCGCAGCCGACGAATTCAGTTTGAGGATTTGCTTTATCAAAATGTGCTGATGCCGGGTTCGGCCGCAACTCAACAAACCACGGTCGCCGCCGGCTTGCAAATTGGTTTGGGAACACGCTCAGCGACGTCCGAAATTGTCCAAACCCAGGGCGACTTCAGCGCCACCGGCAATCCCCTGGACCTGACGATTCAGGGCAAGGGTTTTTTTCAGATCACGCTCCCCTCGGGAGAAACCGCGTACACCCGTAGCGGCGCTTTTCAATTGGACGCGAATGGCAACATGGTAACCGCCGACGGAAATCCGGTGGAACCCGGCGATCACCATTCCCACCGGCGCCACCTCCATCACCATCGGCAGCGATGGCACGGTGAGCGTGACGCTGGCGGGCCAAATCGCGGCGCAGCAAGTGGGCGTCATCCAACTGGCGCTCTTTCCCAATCCTGGCGGCTTGAACAGCGTGGGCAACAATTTGTTCCTGCCGACTACCGCTTCGGGAGATCCCGTGGTGGGCACGCCCGGGGGCAGCGAAGGTCTGGGAACCATCGAACAAGGTTACTTGGAGCAATCGAACGTGGACATCGTCGAGGAGTTCGTGCAGATGATCGTGGCCCAGCGCTCCTATGAAGCCAATTCCCGCGTGGTGCAGGCCGCCGACGAGATGATGCAGGGATTAAACAATCTGGGAAGGTAAAAAGTGAAAGGAGCACGCATGAGATTTCTTCCGGCCGCGGCGTCTTTGTTGCTTTTGATGAGCGGCGCATGTTTGCCGTCCGCAGGGGCCGAGCGAAGCAGCGTGGTCGCGCTGCGCGAATGCGTCGACGTGAATCGGGAGAACATCGTGCTCTCCGACCTTCTTCCCGAGCAAGCCGAGGCCGCGCTCAAGAATCAGGGCGCGACTATCGAACTCGGGCGGGCGCCCCAGCCCGGCAGCCTGCGAGTCTTGGACGCGGATGAGATTGCGAGGGAGCTTGCGAACTGGCCGGCTTTGCTGAGCCGGCTGTACATACCGCGCCAGATCGTGATTCAGCATTCGGGTTGGCCGATCGAAAAGGAGCAGGTACAAAGCGCGATTCAGAGCTTCTTGCGCCGGAAAGGTTCAAGCCTTGGCGCGCTGCCCAAGTCGGCCATCCTGCGCTTTGCCGACATTGGCGCCCGTCAGCCGGCCCCGGCGCTGCAGGTGGCCGCAGTCGCGTGGGACGATCTCGATCAGGCGGTTGAATTCCGCCTCCACTGTTTGGACCGCAGTCTATGCGGCAGTTTTCTGGTGCGCGCCGAAATGCCTCCGTCCGCGGCGGACGATTGGCGAACCAAGCTGCGCCCGGAAGCGGCTGCGGCGCAGAGACGGAAAATGTCCGCAGCGGACGCTCGCACAGGCGCGGCCCTGGTGGAACGGGGAAAGCCGGCAACGCTAATTCTGGAGGGCGCCAACCTGCGCATCTCGCTGCTGGTGACTTGCCTCGAACGCGGAGCGCTCAGCCAACAAATCCGCGTCTTCGATGCCAGCAACCGCCGGGTGTACCGCGCGGCAGTGGTAGGCGCGGCTTTGCTGCGCGCAACGTTGTAGTGCGGGAGGAAATGGCTGAGAAAGAATTGGCAAGACCTATGCGGCGAAAACTCATCATCGTTCTGCTGCTCGCATGCTCGCTCGCTCCGATCTCCCTGGCGAAACAAACTAAGCCGAAGAGTGTGCAGCGCGAGGGTCTGCAGCAGTATATCCAGCGAATGCAACAGCAAGGACCCGACCTCACGCCCACCAGCGCGGGCAGCCTGTGGACCGACAATGGAAAGTTCTCCAACCTCGGCGCCGACTACAAGGCCATGCGCGTGGGCGACGTGATCACGATTGTGGTGAACCAGAATCTTGCCGCCAACAACGCTGCCAGCGTGGCCGCCACGCGCACCCTCAACGCTAGTTCGAGCATCACCGGGCTGCTGGCCCATGCCAGCACCGGCGCGGTGCAGAACATTTTTTCACCGAATTCGTCGACCGCTTTGGCGGGCAAGTCGCAAGGCACCACCACCTCCACTCTGACCGATAGCTTGGCCGGGCGGGTGGTGGCCGTGCTGCCCAGCGGAGTGTTGGTGATCGAGGCCGAGCGCCAGATGACCATGAATAACGAGCGGCAAACGATCTTGGTGCGCGGCTTGGTGCGTCCCGGCGACGTTCAGTTCGGCAACAGCGTGCTCTCCAACAATGTGGGCAATCTGGAGCTCGAACTCAAAGGCAAAGGCGTGCTGAGCGACGGAGTGCGGCCGCCGAATCCCATGGTGCGCGCCCTGCTTTGGCTGTTCAGTTTTTAGCGAGGAGTCTTCATGGAATGCGCGCTTCGTTTTCTGTTCATGCTCACGCTTGCCCTGCCGTTCTCATCCCTATCCCTGGCGGAAGACGGGATGCAAGCGGTCAAAGCGGACAGCAGCCCGAGCAAGGTGCTGATTCGCGACCTGGCGGCGGTCGAGGGCGTGCGCGACAATCCCGTGATCGGCTACGGCATTGTCGCGGGGTTGAGGGGCACGGGCGACAAGCAACAGACCATCTTCACCAACCAGACTTTGGCCAACATGCTGCAGCGCATGGGGGTGCAGGTTCCATCCACTACCATGATCGTCAAGAATGTGGCTGCGGTTTTCGTGACCGCAACGCTGCCGCCGTTTGCCAATCCGGGCATGCGTTTGGACGTCACGGTTTCTTCCATCGGCGATGCCAAGAGTCTGGAAGGCGGTACGCTGTTGCTGACCCCGCTCTACGGCGCCGATGGGCAAGTCTATGGAGAGGCTCAGGGCTCGCTCACTTTGGGTGGCTACCGCGAGGGTGGCGGGACTAACTCGAAGCAGCAGAATCATCCCACCGCCGGACGCATCCCCAATGGAGGGTTGGTGGAGCGCGCCAGTGCGGTCAATCTGAACAAGCTGGCTAAGCTCTCTCTGCTGCTGAACGATTCCGACTTCAGCACCGCGGAGGGCATGGCCGGCGCCATCAACTCCGAATTCAAAAGCCAAGTTGCCGCGGTCGTGGACGGCCGCGAGGTCGATATCAATGCGGCGGCGGCCGGCACTGCGGATATTCCCGCATTGCTGGCCCGAGTCGAGAATCTGCCAGTGGAAGTCCGTCGCCGCGCCAAGGTCGTGGTCAACGAGCGTACCGGCACCGTGGTGATGGGCCGGGATGTGCGCCTGGGGGCAGTTTCCATCCTGCACGGCAACTTCTCCGTCGAGGTGACCACCCAGTTCGAGGTGTCACAACCAAACCCGTTGAGCCAGGGCAAGACCGAAGTTGTTCCCGAGACCACGGTGAAAACCGAGGAAGCTCCCGCCCAGCGGATCGAACTCAGCGAAGGGGCGAGCGTCGAGCAACTGGTCGCCGGGCTGCAGAGAATTGGAGCCACCGCACGCGACGTGATTGCCATTCTGCAAGCCATCAAAGCGGCCGGGGCACTCGAAGCTGACCTGGAGGTTATCTGATGCACCCTATCGCCCTGGCACCGCAAGCCACACCGTCCGCGAACGCTCCGCCTAAGAAACTGCTGCACGTAGCCGAACAATTCGAAACCGTGTTGCTCAATGACCTTTTGGGTCCCTTGGAGAAGACATTTTCTTCACTTCCGGGAGAGAAAGATTCTCCCGGATCGTCCGACTACTCGTACCTGGGAACACAGGCGCTGGCCTCCGCGCTGGCGGCTTCCGGCGGCTTCGGAATCGCCGCGATGATTGTCCGTAATCTGATGAAAAATAATAAGGTTATGTCCAATCCACGAATCAAGCCGGGGCTAAAGTTTCCCCGTCCGGGGGCCGATAAGTTAAGAATTAGCAGGTAGAAGCGGTCCGAACTCAGGCGGGTGGATTCGGGACGCCGGGCTTTGATTAAAGGTTTCTAACGTGCTGCCGATACCTAAATTGCAAGGGCAATTCAAGGTGAGGAGGTAGCGATGAGAATCGACCCAAATGCGAGGCTCCAGCAAGCGCAGGACAGCGGCGAGGTCGCGTCCGGTTCGCGGGGTGCTGCGGCGGCAGCGGCGGGGGGGGGAGTTGGGCGGCGATACGGCACAGCTCTCGTTGGACCAGGCGCGCGTGCAATCGCTGGCGGCGCAAGTGAATGCCCTGCCCGAAGTTCGCCAAGAGAAGGTAGCGGCATTAGGGCAGGCGGTGCGGGACGGAAGGTATCAAATCTCGCCCGAGCAGACGGCCGAGGCGGTGATTTCCGAGATGCTGGCGCGATCGGCGGCGGCTTGAGTGGCCAATTTCAGGATGCGGCATGGGCGACATATCTACCGAGCGCTTGGAACGACCAGCACCCGTTCTAGAGCCAACGGACCAGCGCCAGCGCGAACCGGGATCGCGTCCGCGCCGCCGTACGCCGCCGCACCCTCCTAGCGAGCCGGAGTCCCCAGAGGATACCGTTTCCGACGCTCCACCCCACCAAGTTGACGATATGGCCTGATCGCGGCTAACGGCGAACTGACACAACTTGGGCCGGGCGTGTAGTAAGGACATTGGGGTAGAGGAATGAGACGGCTTTATGGAGCAAGCGGGTTCCCGCATATTCAGTATTCGGGAGAGGCAGTTGGCGGCGACTCAGGGACTGGCCAGTGCGCTGTCGTGCGCCCAGGCCGGCCTATTGGCGGACGACTTGCACACCTTCGAGCGGCAGACTGCGTGCCAGCGTGAATTCTGCGCGGAGCTGAGATCGCTGCACGCCGAATTGGCGCGGGCCGAGGATCCTTTCTGCAACTCTTCCGCCCAGCAGCAGGCGTTGCTGGAAGCTCACCAAGAAGCTTGCCGGCAAGCGCGTCTCTACGCGGCATTGTTGCGACGGGCTCGGCGCACCGTGGATATTTTTTGCCGGGTACTGGCTAGTTCGGGAACCACCTACGTCGTTCCCCGCGCACGTTCCTAGCAGCAGTTACCCACTGGAGAGAGGAAACCCGCATCCATGTCCAGTCTCAACGGGGCCTTGGCGATTGCAACCGGCGCACTTCAGGCGGAACAGGGCGCGCTAAACGCCACCACCAACAACGTGGCCAACGTCAATACCCCAGGTTACTCCCGAGTGATCCCGGTGCTGGTCGAAAACCCGCCGGTGGTCGCCGGGTCGCTAACCTACGGGGAGGGCGTTTCCCTGCAAAAACTGCAGGCGGTGCGGGATCCGATTCTTCAGCTGCGCATTCAGGAGGAAACCCAACAACAGGGACAGTTCAATTCCCTGGTCTCCAGCTTGCAGCAATTGCAGGTCAACTTCACCAGCAGCAGCAGCGATATTGGCACCCAAATATCCAACCTGTTCAGCAGTCTGAACCAGCTCTCCACCGATCCCACCAACCTCTCCTTGCGCCAAGGGGTGCTGACGGCGGCGGGAAACCTGGCCACCACCTTCAACAACACGGCGCAGAACCTGACCCAGCAACAATCCAGCTTGGACCTGAATGTGAGTCAGGATGTCACCCAGGTGAACACGTTGACCACGCAAATCGCGCAGTTGAACACCCAGATCAGCGATTTGCAGGGATTGAATCAGGATGCCAGCTCCTTCGTCGATCAGCGCGATGTGCTAATCGGTCAATTGTCTAACCTGGTGGATGTTTCCGAGATCCGAAGCGACAACGGTGTAACGCTGACGACCGGCAACGGAGCGCCGCTGGTCGTCGGCGGCCAGAGTTTTGCGCTGAGCACGCAAACCAACGCCGCGGGATTTCAGGACGTTTTTTCCCAGGGCAACGACATTACTTCCCAGCTCACCTCCGGGGACCTGGCGGGAGCGATACAAGCGCGCGACCAGACGATTCCCGGCTTGCTCTCGAACCTCGATACCCTGGCGTCCGGCATCGCCAACGGCCTGAACACGGCGAACCAAGGGGGCTACGACCTCAACGGCGCCGCCGGCGGCGACATCTTCGTGGCGCCTCCGGCATCCGGCGCGGGCTACGCCACCAACATCGCGGTACAGATCACCGATCCCTCGCTGATTGCCGCCAGTTCCGATGGCAGCGCGGGCAGCAACGGCAACGTCGCTGCGCTCTCCGCCGTGGCCAACCAGCCGATTGCCGAACTCGCCACCCCGAACCTCAACGAACAGGATAGTCCCGCCACCCTGAGCGCCGGCGACGTGTTGACCGTAGGCGGTCAAACCTCGGTCACGGCGGGTGGAACCACGTTCACCTACACTGCCGGCCCCACCGCCGGAGCAAATCTCAACGAAGTCACGGGAGACGTTGCTACGCTGACCGCGGCCACTCCGCTTACCGCTGGCGACGTTGTGACGGCGACGCGGGGCGGCGGCCAACTCACCACTACCTACACTGCCGGTGCCGGAGCGACCGTGGGCGATCTGATCCAAGCGATCAACTCGGGCGTTTCCAGCGCGACCATCACCGTCGATGGCACCGACAGTGTGCACTCCGGCTATCAAGGTGCTCTCGTCGGCGGAGCTTTGCACGTCGTCGACCTGCAGGGCAACAACGACCTGGGTGTAGTCGAGACAGGTCATGCCGTGGTCAGCTCGGGCGCGCCTTTCACTCCCACGGCCGCCGCCACTTCCACGGTGCAAGATCTCATCAACGCCATCAATGGCGACCACACGGTCGGCGCAAAGGCCGCTCTGGTCGGCGGCACGCTGGAGATCACCGACCCGCAGGGCCGGGGAGACATTGCGGTCACCACCACCGACAGCGTGCTTGGCGCCACCATTGCGGGGGCTCCCACAGCTCTCCGCACACCCAACATCTCTACCGGTCAGACTCCGACGCAGTACTACTCCAACATCGTCTTCGCGATGGGCAACGACGTTTCCAATGCCACCGCCGAACTTACCTCCTCGCAAGCGATTTTGCAGCAGCTGCAGGATCAGCGCGGCAGCCTTTCCGGCGTCGACCTCAACGAAGAAGCCAGCAACATGGTGCAGTACCAGCGCGCCTTCGACGCGGCCGCCGAGGTTGTCACAACCGTTAACGACATGCTCTACACCGTCATCAATATGGGGACATTAACTGGATGAGCGCCATACGAACGAATCCCAATCCGATGCCCGATCTGCTGGCCGCTCTGCAGCAGTTGCAGCAACAGACCAACACGGCAAACCTGGAACTGGCAACCGGCAGCAAGATCAATGTGCCCTCCGACGATCCCGCCGGTTCCGCCCAGTTGGTGCAAATCAACGCATTGAGCAGCCAGGTGGACTCCTTCCAGCGCAGTATCAGTAGCATCAGCGGCCAGCTTTCGACCGCGGATTCCACCCTCAACTCGGTGGTGACGACCTTGCAGCAAGCCATCACTCTGGGAGTCGAGGGCGCCAACGGAACGCTTTCCGATTCCGAGCGGGCGGATGTGGTAACCCAATTGACTGGAATCCAAAGCCAACTGGTCAGTCTGGCCAACACGACCTATCAGGGCCAATATCTTTTCTCCGGCACCGCCACCAACCAGCCCTTCGTGGCCGATGCCAGCGCACCCTCGGGCGTGACCTATGCCGGCAATAGCGGAGTAAATAGCGTGACCATAGGGACAGGCTACCAATTGCAGGTCAACCTGCCCGGTTCTCAGATCTTCAACGGAACGGGAGCGGATGTTTTTCATTCCATCCAAGACTTAATTACAGCTTTGAACACCAACACAGCAATCCCGGCGGCCGTGAACGAAGTGAGCAGCGCTTTCGACCACGTGACGGCGCAGCGGGTGTTTTACGGCAACGCATTGAGCCAGACTCAATCCCAGCAAACATACCTAAGCACAGAAACGCTCGGTCTCACTCAACAGACAAACACTATTTCCTCTGCCGACGTGGCTGCAGTGGCGACCCAACTAACCCAGGATCAAGTGGCGGTTGACGCCACGCTGTCTTCGATTGGCCGAACTCCAGCCACCAGCCTGTTTGACTACTTGAAGTGAGTGGAGCCGTCCAACCGCTGACGAATACTCTGGCCCCGTTTCGCTAGAACCGTTTGCTCACAGCGTTTTCTTGCGCGCCTCGGCCCAGGCCGAGGCCGCTGCCAGATGGGAACGCGCATTTTCCAGGCGCGCCTTCTCGATCAGCAGCCTTCCCTGGATTTTGGGCAGCGCGATCTCTAGCTGTTGCACATTGCGGCGATAGTCCGAGATCTCGTCTTCAAGTTGTGGATCGGGCGCGGCAGAGGAGGAAACGCCGCCGAGCAATTCCGCGGCGCGGTGGAGTTCGGCAAGCAAGGCGGTGAATACGGTCGGGGTAAAGGTACAGGGTTCGCCAGGTTTCGATTGCCAGATGCTGAGGACGGCGCAAAGCTTGTCGTTTATCAAGCGCAGGCTCTCGGCGGTCGAGGCGGGCATCAGCCCTTCCAGTCAGCGGCCGTGCTTGCCGTGCCGCCTAACAGCCTTGAGGAAGAGGCGGGAGTGGTAGCCCGGTCGACTTCGATCCAGGCTTCCCGCATGTCCAATAGGTAGGCAATCTGCTGCTGCAGAATCTCGCGCGAGACGCGGGCATGCGCTTCGACGAGTCCGGCGCGCACGGTGCAATAGAAGCGTGCCAGGTTGCGGGCCACCGTGCCTCCCAATTCGATATCCAGCGTGTATTGCAAGTGGCCGATCACCTGGAGTGCGTGATTGATTTCACGCGTACGCCGTTCGATGTTGTTTTCTTGGATCGCCTTTACCGCCCGCCCCAGGTCTTGAATCACCTGCTCGTAGAGCAAAATGACCAACCGGACACCGGTAGCGCCGCGGCCTGAGGCTTCACGATATGAATGTCGAGCGTCCATGGTTCGCCTATAGTCCAGACGTCAGAGTGGGAAGATCACTCAGGCCCGTGGTGCTGTTGATGCTCGTGGAACCAATGATTTCGGTAACCTCCTGCAGTAGCAGGGGATAGGCTTGCAGGCTGGCGTTAACTTGGTCGTACTGGGCGGTCAGTTGTGTCTGCTCCGCTGTGATCTGGGTATCAAAATTATTGATATCGGAGGTGATCGATTGCTGCGTGGCCGAATTCTGCGCGATATCGATATTCAGGATGCCGTTGGTTGGGTCGGTCAGATTCTTTAGGTCGTTGTTAAAGCTATCGGCGAAACCGGTGCCTGACGAGTTGGTAAAAAAATTCTGGAACGCCGTGGGATTGGCGGCGAGTACTTGGCTGGGCGTCTGACCCGGAACCGTCTGGCCGGAGGAGTTTACGCTCGAGGGCGTGGTTCCCAAGCTGAGGGTGCCGTCGTTATTGGTGGTAATGCCCAGCGAGGCCAGATTGACCAACCCGTCGTTCCCGGAGATGGAATAGGCCGCGTCGTTGAGCAGGCTGGATTGCAAGGAGCGCAGAGAGATATCGCCGCCCAACGGCCCTTCGGTATTGGTTGTGGGGTCGACCGTGTATTGAGTGTTGATGCTGCCAATCAGGGTGTTGTAGGCGGAAATGAAGTTGTTGATCGCCGTCGCCGCTTGATTCGGATCCGTCCCCACGGTGAGTTCGACCGGACTACTGGGCGCCGCGCTCGCCAAGTTTAACGTGACCCCGGCAATGGCGCCGGCGACCGTATTGCTGGCGCTGCTGATGGGTATGCCGTCGACCGTAAGCTGTGCGTTAACTCCCGCCACTTGGGTGAAGCTCAACGGTGGAGGCGTGGTGGCGACCGTGAAAGTGTCTCCGCTCTGGAAAGCAGTCGATCCGGCGGCAATGGTGAAGTTGATGCCGCTCGAGGTAAACGGGGTTCCAACGGTCGCCGTCCCCAGCCCGCCGGACACGGAACCTGTGACCGAGAAGTGAGTCGCGTCGGTCGCTGCAATGGTAATGGTTTGCGCGACGCTCGACGATCCTCCAGTCACCCCGGAGATGGTTCCGTTCCCTGTCCCGGTGTATGCCGGAGTCCCAGTCGCCCCGACTGACCCCACCGTCAAGGTACCCGGTTGACCCGGGGTATTGCTCAGCAACGATAGGCGTGAACCATTGGCATCGTCAATTACGTTGGCGGTGACGCCCAGATTTTGCCCGTTGATGTAGGTGGCCAGTTGCTCCAGGGTTTCATTGGCCGTAATGGGCACGCTTGTAGCTGTTCCGCTCCCCACCTGAATGCTAAGGCTGCCTGCGGCCAAACTGTCATTGGCGACGGGCGCGCTGTAAGCCAGCGATTGACTGGCCAAGTTCCCTACCGTGATCTCGTGGGTGGCGGCGGTCGCCGTACTCTGGGCGGTCGCGGTCAGGATTCCGGGCTGCGAGGAAGTTGCCGTAATCGCCGCCAGCCCGGTCGTGGGATCGGTCAGCCCTTGCACCGCACTTGCCAGGCTAGTGAGGTTATTGTTAATCCCCAAGAGCAGGCCCGCCTGCGTGGCCAGCGTCGTGTTTTCGCTTTGCCACTCCGTTACGGGACCGCTCTGGGCATTGATGATCTGCTGCACCAACGAACTCACATCAATGCCTTGCCCGGAGAGCAAAGTCGACGGATTTAGACTGATCGCTCCCATAATCCTCCTTACGTGCTCATCCCATCGGCTTTAGGGGCGCACTCGCGCCCTTGGCCGCTTGCTGCTCCGTGCTCTGGAGCATCTCCCGGATCTGATGGATCAGGCTGAGCATTTCCTGGTTGGGCTCTTGCAGGATCAGGCTCCCGGACTGCTGATTCACAAACTGGTAAATCTCGATGTAGTCCGCCATCGGCTTATCCCATTGCACGCGGACTTCATCTTGAGCAATCACGGGCGCGGCGGGTGCATTTCTCGCCGCCGAAGTTTCCCGCGATGGTGCGTTTGCCGAAGTGGAATTCGTCTTCGGGCTGGCACGCAGGTCTTGCTCTGAGCCCTGGGGCTCAGAAGCGGGTGCGGAACTTCCTACGGGGCCGATACTGCTCATGCCGAGCTACCTTGGGTCGGAGGATCGAGAGGAGGCGAGCTCGCCGCCTCCTCTCGATAGGCCGCTTACTGCAGCAGTTTGAGTACGAGTTGCTGTTGCTGGTTGGCCTGGGCCAGAGCGGAAATTCCGGTCTGCTCCAGAATGGAATACTTGGTGAGGTTGGCCACGGCAGTCGGAATGTCAGCCGCCGTGATGGTGTTTTCCGCCGCCGTCAGGTTCTGCACCTGGCTGTTGATGACGTTGCTGGCCGCGGTGAGCCGGTTGACGCTCGCACCCAACGTGCCGCGAACGCTGGCGATGTTGGCAATAGCTCCATCAATCGCCGTCAAAGCGGTTTGCGCATCGGCCTGGTGGCTCAAATCGGTATTCGTCAAGTTCACCGAGTTTCCGCCGGTGCCGTTAGTGATCCCGTTAGTGGTCAAAGACCCAATGGTCACCGAGATTTGGCTGGATCCAACCGCCGTCGCATCACTCAAGAAGATGTTGGTCGGCGTCACTGCGGTGGTGGAAGTTGGGTTGCTGAGCGTGCCCACGGCTGCGGCGATGGTCGAGCCGGGCGCCAGGTCGTTGTTGTTGTTGGGATCGACGATTACCAGGTTGCCGGTCGAGTTGAGGTAAGCCGTCAGACCCGCTGGATCGGTGGAGGGCGTGTTGATTGCGTTGAGCAGAAGACCAACGGTTCCGGTGCCGCCCGCCGCAGTATAGGTAAAAGTCTTACCCCCGGCGGTGATTGTGGTGACGCCATTGGCTACCGCCGAGGCATCCGTCAAGCCCGCGGTGCTGCCAACGAGTTCATTGAGATTGGTGGTGCTGGTTCCGGTCGTATTCTGGGTCGAGAAAGCGGTGGGAGCGCCCGCAATCGCGGCGCCAAGAATCGTGTCGGTAGTGGTGACTGCGAGGTCATTGCGATTCGCCGGATCAGTGATCACCAGGTTGCCGCCGGTCAGGACTGCCTTCGCGCCCACCGTGGTGTCGTTGTTGATCGCGTTGATCAGCGTCTGCACCGTGGGGTTGGTGGTATCGGCAAAGCCGGTGGTGCCCGCAGCTAGGATTGAAGCTCCACCCGTGACCGCGAGGTTGTTATTGCCGACGGTGTCGGTGATTTGCAGTTGTCCGCCGACCAGTGCGGCATGTAAGCTGCCCGCCGGCCCGGATCCGGCAACAGTGATAGTACCGTTGGCGCCGCCTCCGGTACCGATATCGGCACCGTTAGCGTTGGCGTTGATATCATTGATCAAATCGCCCACGGTTGCGGTCGTGGTGGCGTTCGTGGTGAACGTTGTGGTTGCGCCGCCATGCACAACCGACAGGACTCCGATTCCCGTCACCAGGACGGTACCCAAAGTGAGTGCGGTGCCGGCGCTCACCTGCTGGTTGGGGTTGTTGCCCGCGGCGGGCGCTGCGTAGGTGAAGGTGGTCCCGCCCGCGCTGACCGTAGTCGTCGCTCCCGGTGTCAGCGTGGTGGTCGCCAGCAAAGCGCCCGCAGTAGGACTGGCTTGGGCGTTGAGGTTGACCTGCGAGCCATTTTGAAATACCGCCTGGCTATTGAAGGTCGTGCTGGTGCCGATGCGGTTGATTTCCGCCAGCACCGACGAATATTGCGCCTGAATGGCAGTGCGCTGCGCGTCGGAGACCGTGCCGGTGGCGGATTCGGTAGCCAGCGTGACGGCAGTGTTGAGCAAGGTGGTGACCTGGGCCAGAGCGCCGTCTGCCAGTTGCAATTCGCCGACGCCGTCGTTTGCGTTGGACACGGACTGTGTCAGAGCGCTGATGTTGGCCTGCAAGCCATTGGCGATGGCCAGGCCGGCGGGGTCATCGGCGCCGGTATTGATGCGCGACCCTGAAGACAACTGTTCCAGCGTGGTGTTCAGGGCGGTGCTGGTCAGTGTCAGTGAGTTTTCCGCCGCCAGGGACGGAATATTGTTCAAAATACCGAGAGCCATTTGAATTTCTCCTTGTAGTTGAGTTGGTTCCGTCTCTCTGGAACCAGGCTCCTCAGGAGTTCTGCGGACGCCCTGTTCCCGTTCCCTACTTCGGAACCCATCTTGCTTTCACACCCAACATCGGCAGTTGAGAACTTTGCTTTAGTGGGCGTGGCATAAAAGGTGTGTAGCACCTCCGTAATGTGCCATCTGCGGTCCGGCTCTAAGTTCATCATGGCCCGCTGACGATGAAGAGTACTAAGGACTCCTCTTCGATGGGTGCGTCCGTTGAGAAACGAGCGCGGAATGATTCAACTGACACGGCTCAATAACAGCTCCTTGATCGTCAACTCGGACTTGATCAAGTTCGTAGAGCAATCTCCGGACACCGTCATTACTCTCTTAAATGGAGAGAAACTTCTGGTGCGCGAAAGCGCGGAAGACGTCTGCGGCCGAATCGTCGCGTTCCGCCGAACCGTGCTGCGGGGAATCTCGCCCGGCCTGGACCATGCCACGGTCATCCTTCCGCTGGCCCAGCCCTCCACCGACGAGCCGGAAGAACAGCGGAGATAAACGCCCGTGGACAAAGCAAGCTGGAGCGGCGTTCTTCTCGGCCTAATCGGCATTGTTGGCGGTTTGTTGCTGGAAGGAGGAAGCGTCTCCCAGATTCTTCAGCCCACTGCCGCGATGATCGTATTCGGCGGCACCCTGGGCGCTATCCTTCTGCAGTTTCCGCTGCCCGTGGTGTTTAGCGCGTTTCGTCGCTTGGCCCATGTTTTTTTCGAGCCCAACCGCGATCCTCGGGAAGCGGTGCGGCAACTGGTGCATTATGCCAACCAGGCTCGCCGCAACGGCATTGTCTCTCTCGACGCGGAGTTGGAGGACATCCAAGACCTTTTCATGAAGAAGTGCCTGATGCTGGCGGTGGACGGCACCGAACCGCAGGAACTGCGCAAGATGATGGAACTAGAACTTGACCATCAGTCCGAATACGAGGAGAAGATCCCCCAGGTGTTCGAATCGGCGGGAGGATTTTCTCCCACCATCGGCATTATTGGCGCGGTGTTGGGGCTCATTCAAGTCATGCAGCATTTGGACAAAATTGATGAAGTGGGCCGGGGTATCGCCGTGGCCTTCGTGGCGACCATCTACGGTGTCGGCGCGGCCAACTTGGTTCTGCTACCCTCCGCCGGTAAGCTGAGGATCCGCATACGCGAAGAACAGATTACCCGCGAGATGACCATTGAGGGAGTGGTTTCAATCCTCGAAGGCATGAATCCGCGCATGCTGGAAACTCGGCTACTCGGGTTCTTGACCGACGGGAAATCCGAGACGCCGGCGCCCGCGCAATCGATGGGGGCCTCGGCGTGATCCACAGACGAAGGAGACACCGAGACCGCGTCAGCCACGATCGCTGGCTGGTGTCCTATGCGGATTTCATTACTCTGCTCTTTGCATTTTTCGTGGTCCTGTATTCCGCCGCGCAAGTAGACAAAAAGAAGGTGGTCCAACTGTCCGCCGCCATTGAAACAGCTTTCCAGCAAATGGGCGCGTTTCCGGCGGCCGGCGGCAATCTGCCGCTGGAAAACCTGCAGATTGCCATCACGCCCGCGCCGCCCACCAACCCGCCTCTTAGCGCCGAAGAGACGGGCGACCTGGCTAATCTCGAAAAGGAATTGAAAGAAATGCTGGCGGCGGAAATCGCCAAGGGCGAAGTCGCCTTGCGGGCTGGTCCGGACGGCTTGGTCATCAGCTTGCGAGAAGTCGGCTTCTTTGACAGTGGCTCGGCCGGAGTCAAATCGGGCTCGCAGGTCGCGTTTGGCCGCATCGCCACCCAGCTCGAGTTGCATCCCTATCGCATCCGCATCGAAGGGCACACCGACAATATTCCGATTCACACGTCCCAGTTTCCCTCCAATTGGGAACTCTCAACGGCCCGCGCCACGGAATTGGTGCGTTTGTTGATTGTGAAGTATGGATTCGCGCCAGCGCAGCTCTCTGCCGCCGGTTACGCCGAATACCATCCGATCGCCAGCAACGACACGCCCCAGGGGCAAGCCCAGAACCGCCGCGTCGATATCGTGGTATTGGGAGAGAAGCCGCCGCCCCAGAGTGCGCGGCAAACGCCCGGCCCCGCCTCCAAGCCGTCGCCCAGTACGCCGATGCACTGATCAGGGATTACGAAGACCGCAATGCGGGGATCGAATCGTGTGAGGGCATCGGCGAGCCAGCGCCCAAAAACCAGCTTATTCACTTGCGCAGGCAGTTTTGGCTCTACCTATCTCGGCGATTCCATCCTCAGTTAGAATCTGCTCGACCGTTCGCATCAGCGACTCCACGGAAAACGGCTTGGATAGGTGGATCACGCCGGGCTCTTGTGGTCCGTATCTTGCCGCTTCATCTTCCGGATAGCCGGAGATGAACATGATCTTCAGACAAGGGCGGACGCTACGCAGATTCCGGGCCAGATCGTGCCCGTTCCGCCCGGGCAATACCACATCGGTCAGCAAGAGTTGCACATCTTCCTCATGCTGCCGAAAAATGCGCACGGCTTCCGCCGCGTGCCGGGCGCACAGCATCCGATACCCGGCAAACGCCAGCACTTCGCTGGTGACGTGGCGTACGAAGTCTTCATCTTCCACCAGCAGGATAGTGACGTGTTTGGTGGCCGCCTGCGCACGCGCCAAGATCGGAGCAACTTCCGACGGCATGTCCGGCTCCGTGATAGTACTGGCCACCACCACCTCCGATCGCTAGGGTCATTGCATTTGCCCTTCCATCCGCGCCGTTCGGCCTCGCCCGTGACCCCATCCTCCCCGATCGCAGACGAGATTGCGTCGAGATGTTGGCTCGCAGGCCGCATCTCGGGCACTGTCCTTGCGCCAAATATCCGCAGGGACGTGGCTTAGCCGCCGAACTGCAGCCTAAATCAATTTTTTTGCGGTTCGGCAAATCACAGAGCGCCGTGAAGAAGTTGCTGCTGGAATCGAACTGCAACTCCGGTGAAGACGGCCTCACCTGAGCGCCACAAACTCGTTTCGGGAAAAATGGCATGGAACTACGGGAAAGCAGTGCCAAATCGGCTATCAACCATACGGTTGCATGCAGGCGTTTTACCGCGGTTGTGACAGTATCGTCTGATTGGGATCGAGTACGACCTTTCGAGTACCAAGCGGTGCGCTCACGCGAAATTCAGTTTCCGCTCCGTCTGCAAAAACTCGCCCGAGCAGCACGCCCTTGCCCGCGACCGACCCATAAAGAGGAACCGAAGTCACCAGATCGTCCGGGGCTTCGCTTTGCAGGATGGTCCCGCTGACGATGGTCGAGCTTCCGGCATCGGCGTATTTCAATCCTCGCAACCGGAGCCGCGGGATCGCGGTCCCGTTGATCCATCCCTGGTAAAACCAATCCAGGGACTTCCGCCCTTCGTACCACAGCGACGGCGGCAACTGCTCTTCGAACACCCGCAACAAAGTCTGAGTCGAAATAGACTTGCCCTCATATTGCTCTCTCAACTTGCGGAGGACTCGAATGAAAGAGTCTTCCGGGGCTTGACGCCCATTCGAACCACGCCCCCGGCTTCTCGTGTCGGCGTCGCGCATCATGCCGTGAAGCATATGCAGAAGCCAAACGCCGCGGCCGTAGCTAATCGCCTCATAGCCCTCCGGGAAGTGGGAGCTGGACAGCCGGGCCCCCAGGGTGACCGGGCCGGCATTCATCAGCGGAACGCCATCTTTATTCTTCAGCAGCAGGTTGTCCCGGTAGTAGTCCATTACTTCTCGAAACTTCCCGGGATCCTCCGACTCGAGCAGCAACAGCGAGCTATATTCCGCCAGCGCTTCCATGATCCACTGGTCGCGATAGGTCTTCCATCCCACCAGATCGCCCCACCACTGATGCGCCGTCTCGTGCGCGATCACCGCCCGGGCACGCGTGCTTTCCAACGAACTCCAATGCAGGTCGGATCTCTGCTCCGAAGTGAGGAAGGCGAAACTGGAGAGGAAGATCAGCCCCGGCCAGCCCTGGCTTACCGTCCCCGGCATCTGGGTGAGGGCCAGCTTTCCATAGGCGTAAGGTCCAAAGCGATGGGAGAAGAAATCCACCGCCTTGGCTGACTCGTCCGCGACCTGTTGCTCATTCCGCGCGGGAGAGGGAAGCGGAGGCGGTAGAACCACCTCGGGAGCTTTTGGGGTTCGGGGAAAGCCCGGAATCGCGGGCACTTCCGTTGCCGCCGCTTGTGGAAACTCCCGCTCGACGCCTGTAGTTGCGTAGGCTTCCACCACGACGTCGCCGGCGTGGGCAACCGCCCGCGTATATTTTCCGAGGTCGAATCCCGCAAACGGTATCGGCTGTTCAGAAAGCCAATGAGCGGATTGCTCTCCGGACACGGCATTCGAGGGTGCCGCCTTGCCATCCTCACTCGCTGGCGAATCTGCTTGGTCACGCCGCATCCCCGTGGCGACCAGCGTCCAGCCGGTGGGATAACGGAATTCCAGATCGAAGCGCGACCTCGCCGGTCCGCGGTTGGGATACCAGGTGCCGCGCGCTCCAACCGATAGCAACCCGGCTCCCACTTCGGAAAGCACTTCACCCCAATAGGCGAAGTGTAACTCCATTCGTTCGCCGGTTTGCAGTGGCTGAGGAAAGACCACGGCAACCAAGTCATTTCCGCGGCGCGCCAGCTGACTGCCCTCGAGTGCCGGGTTCTGGACGAATTCAATCGGATGCCCATCCACGTCGACCTGCTTGATCGCAAGAAATCGTGACAACTCGAACAAGAGAGCGCGCTGTCCACCTTGGCGCACATTGATTTGCAGAATAGCCTCTGCGTCCAACTCCGTGGGCGGTTTCACTTCGGCCTTGATCTTGTAGCTGGAAATGTCAATCGCGGGGAGCGCGCCCTCCTTTTCGCCCGGAACCCCATCAGAATCCGTGGGCGTCGCGCGGCTTGCGGGCTGGCTGGAAAAGGCGGTCCAGACATCGTAGAAGCTTTCGCCTTGCGCCGTCTGCAGTTGTCCGGCTTGCACCTGCTCCGGCAAGGTCGAGTCGTAGTAGAGATCGAACGCGCCCAGTTTCTCTCCATGCACCCGAGCATGCAGCATGCGGTCGCTTGGCTGGGCCGCGGAGGTGGCTTCCCCTGGTCCCGCCGAAGCCGTCCCGCTCGGGGGAAGCAACCGGCTGAAGCTCATAAGCAAGCGCAACGCGTCCACCGACGCCAGGTTGCGGGCCGTCTCGTTCCACCGCGCTGCAAATTCATCGCCGCGGGCCGTGGGCCGAAGCTGTGGCTGCAGTTCCGCGTAGGTGTCGTCATTGAAGCGAAAATAGGCGGTATCAAATTCTTCTTCCAGAATGGTGGCGCCGGTGAACAGCGCCATGGACGCGCGCTCCACCTGGTTGGGCGGCATCAGCAGCACTTCCCCATCTCCTTCGAAAAACGCTCCCGTAACGCGGCCATCCACGTCTTCGGAGAAGGCGATCATTCCATCGTGAAAGCTGACTTGAATGGCGTCCCGGTTGAAGGAAACGTTTCGCACCCGGAACACGCGGGATGTGTCCAGTCCCACGTTGCGCAACTGCATGTATAGCGCCTGCGCAGAGTTCGGCTGGGCCGCGCTAGAGGTTGCCGGACTCGCCGGTGCGGTTTGCCCCGTCGCCGGCGGCCCCAACGCATTCAGTCCAAACGCGATGGCGATGACCAGCGCGATTGGAGGCAACGCCCTGCGAACCCCTGTAATTACCTTTGTCACCTACGCCCTTCGGCTCCCAGTACTCTAGAATGCGCTTCAGTGTACCCCTCTGTCATCTTCTTCCTTCGGACGCTGATTTGGGTGTCGGTATGCGCCGTGATCTGCGCGCCGGCTGAGGTCATTCACCTCAAGAACGGACGCACGATCTGGGCCGACCACGTTCGTGAAAACGGCACCCATCTCGAATACGACCTCGGCGATGACACCTACGCTATCCCTAAGTCTCTCGTGGACCACGTCGAAGCCGGCGGCGTCCCACCAGAATACGGCTCCTCCGGCAGCGCGCCCAAAGATCCCCGCGATGTTCCTGCATTCGCTCCGGCCGGCAACTTGGCGGGCACCCCGGGGCTGTATGACAAAGTCATCCATGACGGCCAAGTGGATCTCGACGCCTTGCACACGCTCGAATCCGGCAGCCCCGCTACCGCGGCCGCCGCGTACTTCATCGCCGGCAAGTATGAATTTGATCACGATGATTTTGCCAAAGCCCGCGGCTACTTCGAGGCCGCGCTACGCTTTGATTCCGAAAATCCCACGATCCTCAACTATCTAGCTGCCCTGCTGGTAAGGACCGGCAACGCCAATTCCGCCCTGCCCTATGCCGAGCATGCGGTGCGCGTTGCTCCCGATTCCCCTGACGCCCTCGATGTCCTGGGGTACGCGCAATACGCGGCGGATCGTGCCAAAGACGCCGTCCGCACCTGGAAGCGCTCTCTCGAACTCCGTCCCGACGCAGCCGTCCAGCAAATGCTCGCCAAAGCGGAACGCGACGCCGCCACCGAAGCCGACTATACCGAGCGCGACAGCGTTCATTTCACACTCCGCTATGAAGGCCAGCAAAGTTCGGAAGGTCTGCGCCGGCAGTTGCTCGCTACCCTCGAGTCCGAATACGACGATTTAGTCGGAGTCTTAGGCATCGCGCCGCACAACAGCATCCCAGTCATTCTCTACACCGGCCAAGCATTCTTTGACGTGACCCAGGCGCCTTCGTGGAGCGGCGCCATCAACGACGGCAAGCTGCGCATCCCCATCGAGGGCATGACTACGGTCACGCCCGAACTGGCGAGAGTCCTCAAGCACGAACTTGCGCATTCTTTCATCAATCAGATTTCCGCGGGACGATGCCCGCAGTGGCTGCACGAGGGCATTGCGCAGGCCCTGGAGCCAAAACCGCTCGCCAATGGACGCCGCCTCTCCGAACTCTTCCAAGCCCAGCGCGAGATTCCCTTCAATGCCCTCGAAGGCAGCTTCATGCGCTACTCCTCGCTCGAAGCCACGCTCGCCTACGACGAATCCCTGGCCGCCGTGCAATACATTATCGACACTTACGGCATGAGCGACCTGCCACGTATCCTGCAACGCCTTGCGGAAGGTAGTTCCACCGAAGCCGCCCTGCGCGCCACCATCCATTCCGACTACGGACAATTGCAGATCGAAGTCGCCAAATATCTCGCCGACAAGTACGGGAACTGAATCGATAGAGACAGCCGTCTCGGGCTGTCCAACTGGCCGCAGCCCAGTTATGGGAAATGTGCCGTTCCTCTCTGCCCCCGTCCCCTCGATGCTGCAAATCGGCACTATGGGCTGGCTCGCTGCATCTTTCTGTGTTAACTTCACCGGGCTGCAGGGCAAAATGCGCGCTCTCCTTACTGGTACCGTTCCACAATCGCTGCCCGACGAGCCCACCCGCGCCGAGGTCCCCGAACTTCGCGATGCCGCCCTGGCCGCTCTTTACTATGGCCAGCGGCAGGCCGGCGACTTCTACGACTTTATCCGGGTTCACCCGCAACGCGTTTTGTTCGGCTTGCTGGATGTTGCCGGCAGCGTGAACGACAACCGCGCCATCGTTTCCGCGGCCCAGCAGGCATTCCGCGCGCTGGGCGCCAGCCTCTTCGCGCCCGACGACGTCAACGAAGCCGATGCCATGAGCGAGCTTTGCCTGCACATCAATCGCGCCGTCTTGAATGCGGCTAAGGGCGTGCGCGCCTGCCCGGGATTCGTCGGCTGCTACAACGAAAGCCTGGGCGTCGTTTGCTATTTCAACGCCGGCCACACCCCCGGGCTGGTGCGCGACCGCACCGGGGTCTCCGAACTCGTGGCCACCGGTTTGCCTTTGGGGCTCTTCTCGCACGCGACCTGCGATTCTCCTATGGTCGCGCTCGCACCCGGCGCCGATATGCTGCTGGTTTCTCGCGGCGTCATCGAAGGCAAACATCGCGGCGAAGAATTTGGATTGGATCGAGTCAAGGAAGGCCTTCAGAAAGCGCCGGACGAAAACGCGAAAGAACTCTGCATCACCATTCTGGATAAAGTCCGCCAGTTCATGGGCACGCCCCCGACCCACAACGACGTCACCGCCCTAGCCCTGGTCCGCGCTAAGACGTAACTCCGCTCCCGCGGCGACAACTCCCTAGGTTGTGTGAAGAGGCGAAGCTGACCGCTCCGCCGGAATGCTACTGCTTTCTCGCTGCCCCGCGCGCGGTCTTGCCGACAGCCTGTTTGGCCAAAGGAGCCAATTCCTCGGCCGTCACGAAAATCGGCTCAATGTCGGTGGGCACGTCATGCAATTGATCCAGCGCTTTCCGAACCGCCGGCCGTACCACGCCCAACTCATCCAGCATTTTTTTCGCGCCCGCGTAGTCACCTTCCGCTTCCAATGTCAGAAGATCGTGATCCAATTCGGTCACCGCATCTTTCATCTTCGCCATATCCACCGCGAACGTGCCATCCTGGTTCTGGACAAACGCACCCCGATCCATTAGAAAATTGAGCTGCATCGCCATCCCTTTGCCGTGGGCTTCATTCAGCCCGAAACGCAAACTACGGAAAGCCGAGGCCAAGAAGGTTGTATACAACTGCCGCTGCGCCGCATCGTCCGACGGCAGCACCTTGGCCATCCCCATCTCGCTGGCGTGGTCCATCATGTAGCGCAGCGCGAACAGCCCGGTCACATCCGCCTTGGCTTCTTCGATCGGCGCATAGAGTTCCTTCAGCTCATCTCGCGGCGTCGTATCCCGCCCCTGCACTTTGATCTGGTGCGGCCCCAACCCGTGCATGAGTTCATGCGCCAGAATGTGGGTGAAGAACGACTCGAAGCTCACGTCCACCATGGCCGGCTTGGAAAGCGTTCGCCGCGCGATCGGCAGCAGCACGCTGCGAAACTTAGCCTCCTGCACATTTTTCAGCATCACCCGCTTGCTGCCTTTTTGCTGCACCACGTGATCATCGTTCGGCAGATTGTAGGCCGCCGTCTGCACCCCGTGTGCGCCATCGCCCGCGCTCAGAATCTCGTCCACCACGCGGATGGGCGCCGCCGCGCCCAGTTTCGGGTTGCGATACTGCGGATCCACCGGCAAGTGATCTTCGATTTCCTGCAAATGCTGGGTGAACGCGGAGAGCTTGGCCGTCTCCGCTTCATCGCGCAGATTGACGTAGGCCTCAAACGCCGCCTTGTAGCCGAAAATTTCGTCGTTGTAAGTTTCGTAAGGACCAATGGTGATGTCGAGCGGCGCATCCAGATCCATCCAGGCCAGGTCGCTCTCGTAGTAGTCGTCGTTCAGAAACGCATCCGCGCGCAGATTGAGAAATCTCTTCAGCGTGTCGTTGTCGGTTAACTGCGCCGCGTCGCGCAGCAATCCCGCCGCCCGCGTCAGATCGTCCTTGTACTCCGAGCTGTAAGGAATCGCGAACAACTCGGGCGCGGAATTCGCCGAGATTTGCTTCCACCGGATCACCGTAAAAAAGCTCTTTGCCTGCGCCAGATCGTCCCCGGTGAGCTTCGCCATCCAGTCTTCCAGTTGCTGCTTGCTCACGTTTCCCGGATAAAAGTTCGCGCCCAGCGGCTTCGCTGGCGGCACCGCGGGCAGGAATGCCCTATTCTCATCGATGCCCGACCACGGCCCTTTGTTCAGCCAGAAATAGTGCAGTCGCGCTTTTCCCAGCGGTGTCGGGTCGGCTTTCAGCTTGGCATAAAGCGTCTCGTTACCGCCCCATAACTGCTGCAAAAAAACATCATCCAGAATCCGCGCGGCTTCGATCAGCTTGACCAGAGCCTGCTTGTCGCCCGCCGACAGGCTCGAGGTATCCACCCGCAGTGGCGTGGGCGCGAAGCGCGCAGTTATCTTCTCGAGCTGCGCCAAGTCCGGCGCGGCCATTTTGTTATTCTTTTGTGCTCGAGCTGGAATCGTCGTCACCCCACACAAAAATATCCCTAAAACGTACCCGGAGATCTTCACCGCTACCTCCCATTGTCAGGCGGCGTCGTTTGGGACGCGAAACCAGTCATCATAGCAGGCCACAAACGCTCGCCGGCCAGCCCAAGATTACTTGTGAGGGCCGCATGGGCTGCCTACCGCGAATCGCGAGGCGCCCATGACTTTGCCCGGTCCCGGAGGTACAATTCACTTTATGCCGAGTGCCGTCCCTGTCAATCCAGGGACCGGAAACCGGTTCCGTGGAGTCAAAGAAGTCCTATGCGAAACTTGATCCCCTGGTCGTTGCTGCTCTGCCTGGTGGCCCTCCCGGCCTTGGGTGCCGACACCGTCGTCGAAGAGATTGTGGCCCGCGTCAACAACCGCATTGTCACCCTCACGGAGTATCAGCGCGGCCTGGACGACTTAAAGCAGGAAGTGCAGCAGCAGGATGCCGCCAACGCCGACAAGCTTTTTGCCGACCGCCAGAAAGACGTTCTCCGCGACCTCATTGACCAGCAACTGCTGCTCGACAAAGGCGCGGACATGGGCATCACCGCCGACACCGAGTTGATCAAGAAGCTCGATGACATGCGCAAGCAGATGCACCTGGAGAGCATGGAAGATTTGGAAAAGGCCGCCGAATCGCAGGGCATCTCCTTCGAGGAATATAAGGAGAACATGCGCAACCAGATCATCACCCAGCAAGTGATTGGTCAGGAGGTTGGCCACAAGATTAATCTCACCAAGGAAGAGGAGCAGCAGTTTTACGACGCGCACAAGAGCGAACTGGAGCAGCCGGAGGAGATTCGCCTGAGCGAAATCCTGGTCGCAACCCCAAAACTGGACGCTTCTACTCCCCCCGACGATCCCAAATTGGCTGCCGCCAAAGCCAAAGCCGATGACCTGCTGGCTCAGATTCGCAAAGGCGCCGGCTTTGAAGACATCGCCAAGAAGAATTCCGACGGCCCCACCGCCGCGCAAGGCGGCGATCTCGGGTATTTCAAGCGTGGAACTCTCAACAAGAAACTCGAAGACACCACTTTCGCCATGAAGGCCGGCGAGGTTTCCGACGTCACCCGCACCAACCAGGGCTTTATCATTCTGAAGGTCGTCGAACATCACGAGGGCGGCTTGCCTCCGCTAAAAGACATCGAACCCCGGGTCGAGGACGCCATCTATATGGACAAGCTCCAGCCCGCGCTCCGCGAGTATCTCCTGAAGCTACGCGAGGATGCCTATATCAAGATCAATCCCGGCTACGTCGATACCGGCGCCAGCCCTAACGAAACCCAGTTCGTCGAGACCACCACCGCGGATGCCAAGGCCAAGACACTGAAAAAGAAAAAGAAAATACCGCTGATCCATTGATCTGGAACGGATTGATGGAGAGTTGTTTGCGAAAGGGCGCGACTTCAGAGGTTGCCGGGAAAATTGGATTTTGGGTGGCGCAGCGCTTCAGCGCTGCGATTAGAGTACTAGGGTGATCGAAGGCTTTAGCCGTGAGGTCACGCTTCTTCCACTACGAGAACACGTCCCGCGCCTTCACCCTATGAAAGAATTCTTCATCTGCGACTGCATCCAGCACGAAAACAAAATCATCACCTCGAACTTCGTTGTCGTTTCCAAGCAGGTGAAGCCGAAGAAAACCGGCGAGCCTTACCTCGCCTTAACGCTCGCGGACCGCAGCGGCCACCTCGAAGCCAAAATGTGGGACAACGTCGAGGAAGCCATCGACGCCTTCGAGCAGGACGACTTCGTCAAAATCAAAGGCCTGCTCAACAAATACAAGAACCGCTTCCAGATCACCATCCACAAGCTGCGCCGCCTGGGCGATGCCGAAATTGAATTCTCCGACTATCTGCCCAAGACCACCAAGGATATCGGCGAGCTATGGCAAGCCCTGGCCGGCTTCGTCGCCACTTTTCAGGACCCTCACCTCAAGGCTCTGGTTGAATCTTTCATGGCCGACCCGCAACTCGCCGAAGCCTACCGCAATGCCCCCGCCGCCAAGACGCTGCACCACGCCTATATCGGCGGCTTGCTCGACCACGTGGTCTCGCTGTGCAAGTCGTGCGACTTGGTTTCTCGCAACTATCCGCAGATCAACCGCGACCTGCTGCTCACCGGCGCGTTCCTGCACGATATCGGCAAAATCCACGAGCTGACCTACAATCGCTCTTTTTCCTACACCACCCGCGGCCAGTTGCTCGGCCACATGGTCATTGAACTGGAAATGCTGCACGCGAAACTGGCCCTGCTGCCCGATTTTCCCGCCGAACTGAAAACGCTGGTCGAGCACCTCATCATCAGCCATCACGGCCAGTACGAATTCGGCTCGCCCAAACTGCCCATGTTCCCCGAAGCGCTCATGCTGCACTATCTCGACGACCTCGATTCGAAAATGGAAAGCATGCGCGCCCACTTCGAACGTGAAGCCAGCTCCGAAGGCGCTTGGACCAGTTACAACGCCTCGCTCGGCCGTTCCCTGCTGAACTCGGCAAAGTTCATCGAGCGCGGTGATGGGAAAAAGGTCGAAAGCGAGAAAGACAAGTTGCCTTCCGAAGAAACTATTGCGCCGGAAGACATGCTGGAGCTGGAGGGTCTCGATGCGCCCGAGCCAACCGCTTCGGCTACAGCGTCGCCCCGTCCTGACAAAATATAGAAGGCCTCGAAGAGCGCGGACTGCGTAAACGGGAAGGGCACGAGTTTCACTCGTGCCGCCAGGCTGCTTAAAGATGCTCGCGCTTTAGCGCCTTAGGTTGCGGACGTTGAATGAACTTCTGTTCCCGCCAACCCACTTGTGAAAGCCGGCTCGCCCGTCTTACTCTGTAGCCAACATTCTTTGGGAGGAATTCATGCGATTGCGCGGCATAGCCTTGGTCTTGAGTCTCTATGTGTCTTCCGCGTTCCTCGGTTGCAGCAGCAAGCCCACCGGCGCCAACGGACCGAATAGCACAAGCGCTCCCACCGCCAACAACGCCACCAATTCCGCCAGCCCAACCATTCCGGCTGCGGCTCCGGCCCAGCCGGTGGTTGTTCCCGCCGGAACCGTGCTGACCGTGCGTCTTGGGCAGACCGTGGGCTCCAAGGTCAGCCAGTCTGGCCAGTCTTTCTCGGCCACGTTGGCGAAGGACGTCGTAGTTGGCGGCCAAACCGCCATTCCTCAAGGCACGCCAGCGACTGGCACGGTGGTGAGCGCTGAACCTCTCGGCCATTTCGCCGGTGGCGCACGCCTCCAGCTAAGGCTCACGTCGCTGAACCTGAACGGCGCGGATCAGCCCATCCAGACCACTTCCGTAACTCACACTCTGAAAGGCAAAGGCAAACGCACCGGGATCGCGGTCGGAGGCGGCGCAGGTCTAGGCGCGCTGATCGGCGCTCTGGCCGGTGGCGGCAAAGGCGCAGCCATCGGCGCGGCGGCGGGCGCGGGTGCAGGCGCAGGCGGCGGCGCCTTAACCGGCAACAAGGAGATCGTTTTGCCCGCGGAGTCCGCCTTAAGCTTCAAACTGGAGCAGCCGCTGGAAGTGAAATAGAAGTCAGCGCGTCCGTGGGGCGCCCCATCCTAGCCGAGCCCTTTGCGGTCTAGCGGGGGGGAAGAAACCGTCCTCCTAGTGTTCCCGCGGGAACACATCGTTACGACAGAACCGGGCATACAATACTGTGATGACACTTAAGGCTAAGAAAATAAAGGGGAAGCCGGGCGAGGCGGACGGGATTGGGCCACCGGCGTCGGCGCCGAGTGCCGCTTGTTCAGAAAACCTGCAGCGTCGGGGCGTGGTTTCTGCCACGGTGCGGTTTCACGACGATCTCCACGTCCTGGTCGAGCGCTACCAGGAAGCGCAGAAGGCGTTCCACGGAAAACTGCCGGAACTCACCGCGCAGCATCTTGGAAACATCGGGCTGACGGACTCCGAACAACCCGGCGGCCTCTACCTGCTTGAGGCCGCGAGCTTTTAGGATGGCGTCAATCTTGAATACCAGCTGCGCCTCACTAAGTGCTCTTCCGCGTTGGGCACACCGATGTCCTTGAACACATTGCGACTGCCGGATGCGTATGCTTTCTTGCGGCTCATGGCTTCCTCTCCCTTGCGATCTGTTCGGCCGCGCGCAATATAGTGATATCACTATATGTAGTCAAGTAAGGCCTCGAAACCGCCAGACGATGACCCATGCAGGAAGCGGCACGGCATCGAAATGTTAACCGAGTTCGCCGTTTATTACCGCGATTGCCAGCGCCTCGGATTGCGCCTGCCGTGGAAGCAGGCGATTACCACGATCCGATGTTCCTGGACCTCGAAGAATATTCCGTAGGGAAAGCGCCGCACTCCCGCACGGCGACGGCTCCGGTAGACGACAGGGAATTGCAACGGATGTTCCTGCTAGTGCCTCAACCGTGGCCTCGACCGCCAGCGCGAAACGCTCCCCAAGCTCCGGGCGGATGTTGTCATACCAAGCCCGCGCTTCCAGCAAGTCCTCATTCGCCTCTGGTGTCCAGACGACCGGGAGTGTCACGGTTTCTTAAACAGGCCCGCCCTGACTTGCTGCCACGGGATGACATCGGAAGGGTTTTGCTCATGTCGAGCGATGCGGTAATCAAGCTCCGCCCGTTGCGCGTCCGTCAGTGATACTGCGTCCGCTTCCAGGCTTTCCCAGACGGTATCCAGCAGTTCCGCCTTCTCGGCAGGGGAGAGGCTGTTTATCTGGCTCTCGCAAATCGCTCATATGCCTATAACCCTAGCGCGCTTTCTCCGCGCTGGCAAGCATGTGGCTGGCGACCCGTTGTGATGTTTGAAAATTACGCAACTTCCCACGCAAAGGACGCGACTAGTCAAGCCAAAAAACGGCTTGAATGGGCCACCAGCGGGATATAATTCGCGGCGCTATGGAACTCGACAAGCACGTACTCATCAAGCTTTTAGAGGCATTCGTGGATACCTCGGAAGTGTTGCAGCGCGAGGTAATGCTTTATCAGACACTTTTTGCCGCTGCCTGTAAAACTAACGGTCTCAATGAAGCCCAGACGCAGAAAGCTGTGGAGCGGGGTCGAGAGGCGATGACCCTGAAGATAAGCTCCTCGTGCCGGGAACAGTATCTAGCCCTTCTGGCCAAACTTCCGCAGATAGTCGAATTGCTTGACTCAAATCGAGACGAGGCTTTCCGACTGCTGAAAGAATGGACTCCAAAAGGTCCAATAAATTAGGGGAAAAATTCCCAGTTTGCTGCCCTTGCGTTTTCTCTCCGTTCACTTTTTCGCAGGACATGGGAATGCTGCGGCCCAAGATTCAAAGATCAGGACGGGGGTGGTTTTCTGCGTCTTTTCGGGGTGGTCGTGCATGTACTTGATAGCTATTCTTCCCATCTGCGCGGGTGTCACCCCTTCCGGAGGACAACTTGGGGTAACTGACATCATCGTTAACTCAACCGCATCAGAAAGCCCAGTCATGTAGCCTCGGCAAAAATCGTGCGTCGATAGTTCATCCAATGAACTTGCATGGTCCGCTTCGCACTTCGCCAAGAATACGTTGCCGCTGTTCCGAACATCCGCGAATGATTGATTCGGGGCTTGAGATTGACTCGTTATACAAAGTACCGAGATGCAAAGCAGCGCAAAAGGATGTTTCATAGCGCCCATGCTACTCGCGTTTGCCATCTTCTATACTAGGTTTTTTTTGCGACTGACTTTCTTTAGCGCGCTTTCAAAATCATCCTTCGTGAATACCTCGCGGTCGCTCTTGGCGGGAGCCAAATCCGTTACTGTCAAGGGATAATTACCTTTTGAGGCAGGTGGCCCATTTCAAGCCCTCCTTTGGCTTGAGTGGGTCACTGCTCAGTGGCCGGCGCGCCGTTTAGCTTTTTCGTTCTCATTCGAGGTGGCGATGTCCCCTAACCTACCGATCGCAATCGGGTCCTGACCTGGAAATTGGGCTACCAGAGTCAGGCTCCCGCCGACCGCTTCCACGTAATTCCGCAGAGTGGAAAGCAACAAGTCGCTTCGCTTCTCCAGCCGCGAGACGCCGTCCTGGCCCATATTGAGTGTGCGGGCCACCGTTTTTTGGGTTTTGCTGACCGCGTGCCTGAGGTCTCGCAGAGACATTTCCCGCGCCACCAATTCGCGGCTGCGAGCCTTGATCTTCTCCTGCCTCTTGAGACCGATCTCCTTAAGCTTTTGCTCCAAAGTCTTCATGGCTACTTGGGCCCTTTTTTGGATTTTTTTGCCTTTAGAAAAGCAAGGTGCCGGTCAAACCTCTCATCTGCCATTCGAATGAGTTGCCGGTAAAACCGCTTCTGACTGCCGCCGGATTTGTCTCCGGCGACAAGCACTATGGCTTTCTGCTCGGGGTCGAAGGCGAAGCCGACCCGCCAGACTCCGTCTGCCGCTTTGAACCTCAGCTCCTTCATGTTGTCGTGCTTCGATCCGTGAAGGGTGTCGGCCGTCGGTCGTTTGAGCAGTGGTCCGAATTCTTTCAGCAGGTTTGCATGCGCCAGCAATTCGTCTTGGACGTCCTGGTCCAGCGCATCAAATTCCGGCTCGAATTCGGCGTGGAAAAATACCTGCCACGGCACGAGAATAGTATGTATTAGGAAGCATATGTTGTCAAGTACATATTTAAGGGCTTAACCATAATACGTTTGCTTCATGCCTGCTTTCGAGGGGTCTACTTTCGTGGTCTTGCCCCGATTTCCGAATTACGTCATTCTGATTGTTTGCAGCAACCCAGTTCTTTGACAATCGTAAGTACTACGCGCTCAAGATTTTCCGTGCAAGTGCCGCAAACTCAAAGATCTGCGGTGGTTTTCGCGCTAAATTCGTGCAGCCAAAAGACCGAGGGGGAGGGGGTACCTCTAATCCGCGCGGTAGACGACGCGTCCACCCACGATCGTCGCCATGACTTTCCCTGTGAGTTGCCAGCCATCGAAGGGCGTGTTGCGCGATTTGGATTGCGACTTGGCCGCTTCAAACGTCCAGCGCTTGTTGGGATCGAAGATGGTCACGTCCGCGAAGTTGCCGCGAGCCAGGGTGCCGCGTCCGCGCAGGTCCACCACGCGCGCCGGCCCTGCGGTGAACAGCTCAACGATGCGCGTCAGCGGAATCTTGTAACCGCGATGCAGGCGCGTAATCGCCAGGCCGACCGCCGTCTCAAGGCCGGTAATGCCGAAAGCCGCCCGCTCGAACTCGATGCACTTTTCGTGCATGGCATGCGGCGCGTGGTCGGTGGCGATGGCATCCACGGTGCCATCCGCCAGGGCGACCAAAATCGCCTCCACATCCGAGGCCGAACGCAGCGGCGGATTCATCTTGAAGTTGGTGTCGTACTCGCCCACATCTGCGTCGGTCAAAGTGAAATGGTGAGGCGTGACTTCACAGGTGACATGCACTTTGTTGCGCTTGCCGCGCCGCACTGCCTTGAGCGCCTCCGCGGTCGAAAGATGTGCCACGTGAATGCGCGCGCCGGTGAACTGCTGCGCCAGCAACACATCACGCTCCACGATGGAAGCCTCGGCCGAGACCTTCATGCCGCGAAGGCCGAGGCGGAACGAAGTCGGCCCTTCATTCATTGAGCAGCCTTCGGTCTCGCGCGTGTCTTCCGCGTGCTGGATGACGGGCAAATTGATTTCGGCCGCGAGGCGCAGCGTCTCGCGCATGATGCCGTCGGCCAGAATGGGCTTGCCGTCGTCGCTGACGGCGACCGCGCCGGTGCGCTGCAGGGCGCGAAAGTCGGTGAGGGCCGCGCCCTTGCTGGCTTTTGTCGCCGCGCCGATGGGGAAGACATTGACCATGGCATTGTGTTGCGGCTGCTGCATCCACGTGACCCACTCGGGCGAATCGACCACCGGCTGCGTGTTGGGCATGCAGCAGACGGAGGTGAATCCTCCCGCCGCCGCGGCCGCCGTGCCGGTGGCGATGGATTCCTTATAGCTCTGCCCCGGCTCGCGCAAGTGAACGTGCAGGTCGATGAAGCCGGGCGCAACGATGAGCCCGCGTGCGTCAAACTTCTCTCCGGCGCTGCCCTTGATCCTATTGGGCAAAGCGATTTCCGCCACGCGTCCGTCGCGCAATAACACGTCCATGGGCGCATTGATCTTGGCCGCAGGATCGATCACGTGGCCGCCTTTGATCAGGAGACTTGTTGCCCTTTGGTTCATCTGCGGGATCGCCCTTAAACTTCTTCTCCGCTGATTAACGCGGATTTGCGCGGATTTTTTCTATTGTTTTCAAAAACGTATCGCCGGAACTGAGCGGTTGGACCAAAATTGAACAAAAGCCCCACTTCTACGTCTGTAGCTCTGAGATAATTCAGCAATTGCTTCTCCCACGCGGGATCGATATCTCGGCCAGTCTTTAGCTCTACGATGACCTTTCTATCCACCAGCAGGTCGGCACGGAAATCGCCGATCTTCTGGCCATGAAACCAAACTGGCACCGCTACTTGTCGCTCGAAGAACACACTATCTTCCGCCAACGCGACTGAAAACGCCTGCTCATAGACTGACTCGAGAAACCCGTGTCCGAGTTCGTTGTAGATATTGAAGAATGCGCCGATCAGCTTTTCCGTTAGGTCGTGATGAAGTAATCCGTGTTGATCCGCGTACATCCGCGGGACTGAAGTTGACGTTCTCATCTCGACTTACCCACGCGTTGTTGGATGGGTGCCCAGACTTCTTTTCCGCTGATTGACGCGGATTCGCGCGGATTTTGTCTGTTATCCGCGTACATCCGCGGGATTGAAGTTGACGTTCTCATCTCGCCCTCCCCAACGCCTTCGCCAGGATGGCCATGCGCACCGGCACGCCGTTGTGCACCTCTTCCACGATCACCGACTGCGGGCAGTCGGCCACTTCCCAAGTCAGCTCCAGGCCGCGGATGATGGGGCCGGGATGCATCACGATGGCGTCTTTCTTGGCCAGCTTGAGGCGAGCCATGGTCATCTGGTAGCGCGCGACGTAATCCTGCAGGCTGATTTTCTGGCCGGCGAGGCGCTCTTTCTGCACCCGCAGCACCGCGACTACGTCGGCGCCGCGCACGGCCTCTTCGGCGGTGCGGCTGATGCGTAGTCCAGGCGCCAGAGTCGCAGCCAGCTCGGGCAGGAATTCCGGCGGCCCGCAGAGCGTAATCTTGGCTCCGAACTTGCTCAACAAATGCACCGCGGAGCGCGCCACCCGGCTGTGATAGATATCGCCCACGATGGCGACTTGCAATCCCTTGAGCGTCCTCTTATGGCGCAGGATGGTGTAAGTGTCGAGCAACGCTTGCGAAGGGTGCTCGTGCATGCCGTCGCCGGCGTTAATGACGGGAATGTCGAGGTGCGAGGCCATCAGGTGAGGAGCGCCGGCGCGGGGATGGCGGATGACGATCACATCGGCGCCCACGGCGCGCAGAGTGTAGGCGGTATCGAGCAGCGATTCGCCTTTCTCGATGCTGGAGCCGCTGGAAAGCACCAGCGTGGTCATGGCTCCCATCGACTTAGCGGCAATTTCGAAAGAGCTGCGCGTGCGCGTGGATGCCTCATAAAAAAGAAGCAGCACACGCTTGCCCCGCAGCAGTGGACGAGGCTTGAGCGGGTTCATGCGCCGGGCCAGCTTGAGCAACCCCAGGATCTCAGCCGGCGCGAGATGCTCGATGCCAAGCAGAGAGCCGCGCGCCGCTTTGGTCCTGGTCGCGGCTTGGTTTTGAGTTGCGGTCATGGTAAAGGGCAAGGGAGCGGCGAATCCCTTGCGGATTGTGATTCAACAGAAGGCCGCCGCTCCGAACGCAAACAGATTCCTAACGCGCTCGGCATAACAACTTACTTGCGCCTGGCAATGCCTACCGCGAAATGCGCTTAGCTTCGATTCTCCACCAGCAGAACTTTTTCCGCGTCATCGGTTTCCCGCAGCAGCACTTTCACGATCTCCTGCTGCGTGGTTTGCACCTTGCGTCCCACAAAAGTGGCTTCCACCGGCAACTCGCGATGGCCGCGGTCGATGAGCACGCAAAGCTGAACCTTCTTAGGGCGTCCCTGGCGGAACAGGGCATCCATGGCGGCTCGCGCAGTGCGGCCGGTGTAGAGGACATCGTCCACCAGGATGACGTTCTTGCCGGTGATGGGAAAGCCAATTTCCGTTCTCTGCACCACCGGTTTGGGGCCCAGCGTGGACAAGTCGTCGCGATAGAGCGTGATGTCCAGCATTCCCACCGGCACCGGACTCTTCTCTTTCTCAATGCGCCCGATGAGCTGCGCCAAGCGCTCCGCCAAGGGCACGCCGCGGCGGCGGACTCCGACCAAGCCCAGGTCTTTGGCGCCGTTGTTTTTCTCCACGATTTCATGGGCGAGCCGCACCAGCGTGCGCTCGATTTCCGACTCGGACATGAGTTGCGCCTTCTCCTGCAGGTGAATCGGCCGGGAGGAAGGTTTCGGAGGCATGAACGCTGCATCATACTCGGGCAGAGCGGTGCGGGGCAAGGGAGCTTCGCGAAAGCGACTGAACTGGAAGGAGTTAGATATACCTCTACCCGGGGATATTACTTGAATTCCGCGGATTTGACGCGCGAAAACTGAGGACTCGGTGGTTAGGTCGCGCAAGCGTGGAACGTAAGATCTTGATTGTGTCTAAGCGATTGCGGTTGAACGATTTGTGACTCGGTGCTCGCAGTTTGCAGGAGCGAGCTATTCCGACGTGTTCCGTAGTCTTAAGACCAGTAAGATTGAAGGTTCCTTATTCGAAAGATTACGTGTGCCCTTTTTGCGAAAATGGCGCAAAATGGTTGTGGTTCGTTGGTTTGCAGGCTTCAAATGTTTCCACAATCGAAATACTGCCAGCTCCCGCATTTGCGTGTCTTCCACGGACCGGGAACTCAGGATACACAAAGCTCAGTCGCAAGTGCGAGATGCCCCCATCCGGGCACGGCTGCCAGGACGACAAGGTGGCCCCGAGCCTGACCGCGTGCTCGGAATGCCCGGTGAATTTAGAGGTATTGAACAAATACGCTTTGGGTGCGCTCGGTCTTTTCGCTGTCTCCCTGTGCCTCGCGATGGGGCCTGCCGGCTTTATCGAATTGCTATCTCGCCTGCCGAAAGCTGGCGTTAGAAAAGGGCGATTAAGAAAACAACGCACGACCCGCAAAATGGCGGACCGCGAAGCGTTTGCCACACTCTGAGCTCTGAGTTTGGCCATAAAGAACGGAGAGATGGATGCAAAAGTCGCGATGGTGGTGCGTGCTGATCTTGTGCAGCACGTACGCTCTGGCGCAAAACCAGACACCCATGACCTGGGAACAGGTGCGCGAGCGCTTCGAACAGCAAAACCCCACTCTTTTGGCCGACAAGCTGATGATCGATGAGTCAAAGGCGGAGGAAATCACCGCTTTCCTTCGCCCGAACCCGACGTTCACGCTGTCGGCGGATGGAACCCAAATCGCTCCGGAGAAAGGCGTCTGGAGGCCGTTGGCTGGCACTTTTGAGTCGCCCAATATCAGCTATCTGCACGAAAGGCAGCACAAGCGAGAGTTGCGCCTGGAGAGCGCGGGAAAAGCGACTCTGATCGCGGAATCGAGCCATGCCGACCTTGACCGAAATCTGCTCTTCAACTTGCGCGGCGCATTTGTCTCAACCCTGCAAGCCAAGGCGGTGCTGCAATTGGCCAAAGACAACCTTGCCTACTACGACCATGTGCTCCAGATCAGCCGGGATCGCTTCCAGGCCGGCGACATTGCGCAAATCGATCTCGACCGTTTGGAACTGCAGCGCGTGCAGTACGAGTCCGACCTGCAAACCGCCGAGGTCAATCTGCGCACCGCGAAAATCCAATTGCTCACGCTGCTGAACGATCGCAGGCCGATTGAGCAATTCGATGTAACCGGACCGTTCGATTTTAATGACCAACTCATGCCGCGCGACGAGTTCCGGAAGATTGCGCTGGACACGAGGCCGGATTTGAAGGCAGCCGTCGAGGCCGTGGACAAAGCCCAAACCGACCACAAACTCGCGGTTGCCAACGGTTCAACCGATCCCACTTTGAGCGCATGGTATACGCACAACGCGTCGACCAACAATCCTGTTGGCACAGACACTCTGGGCCTCAGCGTCGGCATCCCGCTGCGCGTCTTTGACCGCAATCAGGGGGAGAAATTGCGCACCCAGCTTGACATCACGCGCAACCAAAGACTGCGCGATGCCGCCGAGGCGGGGGTGCTGAGCGACGTCGACTCCGGCTACGCCACGCTCGAAAGCAACATCATTCTACTGCGGCCCTACAAAGCGAAATATCTGGAGCAGGCGGCTCGAGTGCGGGACACGATTTTCTTTTCCTACCAAAATGGCGGCGCGGCGCTTCTCGATTTCTTGAATGCGCAGAGCGACTACCGCACCGTGGAGCTCAGCTACGTGAACCTTATCGCGTCGTACTTGATGGCCGCAGCGCAATTGAATATGGCGGTGGGTCGGGAGGTGGTCCCGTGAAGAAGGTTGCTTGCCAGATCCTGTTGGCAGGTTGGTGCCTGAGCTTCGGGTTGATGCTTGCAGGCTGCAACCAAGGCAACGGGGACCCCAATGCGGAGGCCCCACCCCCGGCCACCGTCGAGCCTGACCTGGATGCCAACAACTTCAAGGTTGATCATCCAGAACAGTTTCCCCTGGTCACGGCGACTGAGCACAAAGCGGCGCCCGCCCTGAATGTGACCGGCGTGGTGCAGCCGGATATCGCGCGCGCCGTGCCGGTGGTCTCGCTGGCCTCCGGCCGAGTCGTGGAGATTAATGCCCGGCTAGGCGACGTCGTCAAGAAGGGCCAGCTCCTACTGCGGGTGCGCAGCAGCGATGTTTCCGGAGCCTACCAGACATATCTGAAATCCGTGAACGACGAACGCCTGGCGCGGCAACAGCTGGAACGGGAACAAACTCTCTACGACAAAGGCGCCATCGCAAAGAGCGCGCTGGAACAAGCCGAAGATACGGAAAAAGACGCCAAAGTCGATCTGGATACCGCAACCGAACAGCTGCGGCTGCTGGGCGTGGACAAGGACCATCCGTCAGGGATCGTAGATGTGGTTGCGCCCATATCCGGCGTGATTACCGACCAGGAGGTCACCAACGCGGCCGGCGTGCAAGGACTTTCCGGGCCGAACCCGTTCACCATCTCCGATCTTTCCTACGTCTGGATCATCTGTGACGTTTACGAAAACGATCTCGATGCCGTGCACGTTGGGGAGTACGCCGATATTCGCCTGAGCGCCTACCCCAACCGGGTCTTGAAAGGCCGGATCGATAACATCCTGCCGGTTCTCGATCCCAACATCCGCACCGCGAAGGTTCGTCTCGAAGTCGCCAATCCCGGCGTCATGCGCGTCGGCATGTTCGTCAACGCAACGTTCTATGGCAAGCAGGCGGAAACGCGGACCGCGGTTCCAGCCACCGCCATTCTTCACCTGCATGATCGGGATTGGGTTTACGCGCCGTTAGGCGGCGGACACTTCAAGCGTCTTGAAGTCGTCAGCGGAGACATGCTTCCCGGCAACCTGCAGGAGGTCGTTTCCGGGATCAAACCCGGCGATCAGGTGGTGTCGAATGCCCTCCTGCTGCAGACCACGGTGGAACAATAAATGATTCGGCGGGTCGTTGATTTTGCGCTCAACAATCGCCTTCTGGTCTTGGGCTTGGCGTTGCTGCTTTTTGCCGCGGGCATCGTTGCGTTCCGCGATCTGCCCATCGAGGCCTACCCCGACGTGGCCGACAATTACGTCGAGATCATTACCCAATGGCCGGGCATTTCAGCGGAACAAATCGAGCAGCAAGTCACGATTCCGCTCGAAATCGTGATGAACGGCATCCCGCACGTGGTGCACTTGCGTTCGTTCTCGCTCTTTGGACTCTCGGATCTGAAGCTAATCTTCGACGACGAATCGGACAACGACTGGAACCGGGAGCGGGTTCTGGAACGGCTGAGCCAAGTCACCCTGCCCCCGGGCGTGGTGCCACAAATGGGCACGGACTGGAGCCCAGTCGGCCAGATCTATTTCTTCACGCTGCACAGCACCAATCCTGCCTATGACCCGATGGAGCTCAAGTCTCTGGAAGATTGGGTCGTCGAAAAAAGCCTCAAATCTGTACCCAATATTGTCGACGTTTCCAGTTTCGGTGGCCCCACCCGGGAATATCAGGTTCGCGTGGACCCAAACAAGCTGGTCGACTACGGCCTCAGTTTGGCCCAGGTCGAGCAGCAGCTCACCAATAACAATCAGAACGCCGGCGGAAGCTTCATCCAGGAAGGCCTCCAGCAGATCAACGTGCGTTCGGTGGGGTTGGTGGACCGAATCCAGGACATTGCACGGACGGTCATCACCACCAAGAATGGCACGCCGCTCCGGGTTAAGGACATTGCGGTGGTTTCACAAGGTCCAAAGATTCGTCTCGGCCAGTTTGCTCGAGCCATTCACCATGAGGACGGAAAGATCGTCGATAACGACGATGTGGTATCGGGCATTGTGTTGTTGCGCAAGGGCGCGACCGGCGAGACGGCGCTCGCGGATATTCATAAGAAAGTAGAAGAGCTGAACGACCACATCTTGCCTCCGGGAGTTAAGATCGTTCCCTTTCTCGACCGCAGTGATCTGGTTCACTATACGACCCACACCGTACTTCACAATCTCACCGAAGGCATGATCCTGGTGTCGGTGATTCTCCTTTTGTTTCTGGGGAACGTCCGAGGCGCCCTGATCGTTGCCGCGACCATTCCGTTTGCATTGCTATTTGCGGCTATTTGTCTGAACTTGATGCACATTCCCGCCAACCTGCTGTCCCTGGGCGCTTTGGACTTTGGCGTGATCGTGGAAGGCGCCATCGTGTTGATCGAAAACATCGTGCGCCATATGAGCCATGCCGATGGAGTCAAGACCCCCGCCGAACGCATCGGCTTTGCCTCGCATGAAGTACAGCGACCGGTGTTCTACGCCATCGTCATCACCATTACCGCTTTCCTGCCGATTTTTACGCTGCAACGCGTCGAGGGCCGGCTTTTCCATCCCATGGCTTGGACGGTAGCCTTTGCGTTGCTGGGAGCATTGCTCTTCTCGATCCTGGTCGCGCCCGTGCTAGCCAGTTTCGCCTTCCAAAAGGGGGCACACGAATGGCGTAATCCCGTCATGCACTTCCTGACGGAGTGGTATCGCACCGCAGTTCGGTGGACCATCGGTCATCGTGCCATCACCGTCGGGGTGTGTCTGCTCCTGGCAGCCTTCGGCAACTATCTCGCCTTCAGCGGCACCATCGGTTCCGAATTTCTGCCCCACCTGGATGAAGGCGCGCTTTGGGTGCGCGGTACACTTGCGCCCAGCACTGGCCCTGACGAGGGCATCCGCGTCGCGAACCAGGCGCGAATTCTGCTGTGCTCTTTTCCCGAAGTCCCGCAATGCACCAGCCAGGTAGGACGTCCCGATGACGGCACCGACAATACCGGATTCTTTAACACCGAGTACTTCGTGGACCTGAAGCCGAAAGAACAATGGCGGCCTGTCTTTCACCAAAACAAAGACGAGCTGATCGCCGCCATGAATCGGGAACTCGACAAAATCCCCGGCGTGGTTTGGGGTTTTTCTCAGCCTATCGAAGACAACATGGAAGAAGCCGTCAGCGGAGTCAAAGGCGCCCTGGCCACCAAAATCTACGGCGACGATTTGAAAACTCTCGAGCAGAAGAGCGACGAAATCGTCGGCATTATGCGAAAAATCAAAGGCATTGAGGATCTTGGAGTGTTTCGCGTCCTCGGCCAGCCCAACCTGAACGTGATCGTGGACCGCGATGCCGCCGCCCGTTACCAAATCAATGTCGCAGATGTGCAAGACTCAGTTCAGACCGCGGTGGGCGGCAACGCGCTCACCCAGGTCCTCAAGGGCGAAGCGCGATATGACCTTACGCTGCGTTACCTCCCGGAATACCGGAATACCGAGGAAGCGATCCAGAAGGTTCGGCTATTATCGCCCTCCGGAGAACGGGTGTCGTTGGCGCAACTCTGCAAGATCAGCGTGACCGATGGCGCCTCAGAGGTCTACCGCGAGGGCAATCGGCGTTATGTTGCCATTAAGTACAGCGTCCGCGGTCGTGATCTCGGCAGCACGGTGCAAGAGGCGATCAAGAAAGTGAATGAACAGGTCAAATTGCCCACTGGATACAGCATCGATTGGGAAGGTGAGTACGCGAGCCAGAAGAGAGCCGACGCGCGACTGCTTATCGTACTCCCAATCACCATCCTCATTATTTTCATTATCCTTTACACCATGTTCAAATCTTTCAAATGGGCGCTGTTGATTATGGCCAATATTGCCGTCGCACCCATCGGCGGGCTAGTGGCTCTTTGGATCACCGGCACTAATTTCAGTGTTTCCTCGGGCGTGGGCTTTCTGGCGCTGTTTGGCGTGTCCGTGCAAACCGGAGTCATCATGCTGGAATACATCAATCAGCTCAGAGCGCGGCGCTATTCCGTTGAGGATGCCGCCGTTGAGGGCGCGGTGTTGCGGCTGCGGCCCATCATGATGACTATGCTGGTGGCGACTTTGGGGCTGCTGCCGGCTGCCCTGTCGCACGCGATCGGTTCTGATTCTCAGCGTCCGTTCGCGATCGTGATCGTCGGAGGTCTCATCGCAGCCCTCATCATGAGCGTTTTCCTGCTTCCGACCTTGTATGTGTGGATTGCCGGCGAGCGGGATGTGCTTCCCCCAGCGGAAGAGGGATTCGAGGTGGGCGAGCACGTGGACTAAAGGCAGGCGGTGAAAGCGGGGCCGATCCACCGCTGCCCGCGCAAATTCGAGTTCCTCCGCTTACATACCTTACTGATAATAAAAGGCTGAGCTTCCCAGTTGAGTTCCAGCGCAACGTTGGCAGGCTCGCGATGGGCGTTGGGCGACCCAAATTCGGAAGCGCCCGGAATTCAACAAAAGCCAATCCCCCTGACGGTTCTTGCGCCGCTTTGACGCAATGCTGAAGTGAAGGGTCGGTCCGCGGCGCGGAACATCGGGCTTGGCTGCGGACGGCCAAGGGCGTATAAGGGTGACCGGCTCTGGAGTGTTTTGCAAGCACGGAAGCCCAACCAATTCCGCAACAAGGAGAAACGACATGAGCGCCATGCCCAGCCCAAGAGTGCGCAGTACCATCGTTAAGGTGCCGGATGCGAATCCGGGACTGCTTTTCATCAACGGCCAACAGAAGCCATTCATTCTTGAAGGCGTCTGGAAGTCGCCGGTGGCGCCAGCCGTCAATATGAGTGTGGATGTGGAGCTCGACAACACGGGCTCCATCTCGGCCATTACGGTGGTCGATTCGCATCAGGCCGCCAAGGAGAAGTTAAATCAACTCGGCGGAGTAGCCCAGGAGCGAGGCAAAGAAGCGGCCAAGTTGGCGGAACAGGGGATCGGCGCGATGGCCGCGCGCATGGGCAAGATGGAGCTGGGCGCCGCGGTTCTGCTCTGGATCGCGTGGTTCTTTCTGCCCGCAGCCAGCGTTGCGGGCATAGGAGCTGGAACCACGTCCTTCACCTTCTGGAACCTTCTTGGAATCGACTTCAACAATCCCGGGTTCATGTTGGGCGTCGGCGGAAACCATGGGGCGTTTGCATTTCTCGGGCTGCTCTGCATTGCCGCGCCTTTCGTCGCCCCGTTCATTCGCGCGGCGTGGTCGAAATACCTGAACGCTGCGCCGCTCGCCTACATCGTGATCGCCTTCATCGCGATCTACATGAACGAAAGCAAGTCCTTCGGCCAATTGGCACAAATGGGCGTGCCCAGTCCGTTCTCCTGGAGCATTTTGCTCATTGTTCTGGTAGTCGCGGCTGTGGCGCTGGCGGCGGGCGCCCTTAAGAAACCGGCGAATCCGTAGGCGAGGTTTAGAACAGGTTCGGATCAAGGGCTCTCGGCCTCGTGCCCCAGGGTTGGCATCCGCTTTTTGGAGGCCAACCTGGGGTGGAAGAACGCTCAGTGCTGGGCTCCCACCTGTCGCGGTCCGTCGGGTCTTGGCTCGCGGCGAAGAGTCAAAGGTCTATGGCCAGGACCTCATGATCGAGGATCGAGGGCACGGTGATCGTCACTCCAGACGCTCCGCGGTGGAGTTCCGCGGCATTTCCGGCAACCAAGAGATGCGCCGCCTTAGCATGAAGCCCAGCCGGTAGGCGGAGTTTCACTTTTTGCTCACCAATCGGAAAGAATTCGCGGTAAGGTCCTTTCATCATCATAGGATTGGTCAGATTCACCAGATGGATGACGATCGCGTGCTTGTCGCGCCAGGCGGTTACGTCGAGCAATCCCCGGCCGGACACTTTGACCATCGGGTCTTCGTTGGTTGCCCATGCGACGGTATTGCGCAGAAGTTTGAAGTGGTCCACGCAAAGGATTTCCCAGAAGGTGCGGTCAATGTCCCACGGATAGTAGGCGACGCGGCCAGCGGATTGCGAAGACGCGCTTGGCAGTTCGCGAAGATAGACTCCGGCGATGTCGGTCTTGGCTTGGCGGGGATACACTTTTTCCATGGGCAGGTCGGGGTAGCTCGGAATCAGCGTGAGCGGCGCCGGCGCAACTTTTTCTCGCGGTTCGACTTCTAAGCGCGATACGCCATTCACGATTCTTGGCGCATCTTCCAAACCCTTAAATAGAGGATGGTGCGGCACGGCTTCGTGTTCCAACCTGAGGTAGGAGTTTTGCATCGGCGACTCGATGCGGCCGTTCCAGCTCACGGCGAAAAGGTCGGCAAGGCCGAAATCCTTGCGGCGCACGCCCCACTGGTCATAAAGGCTGGTTTCGTAAGTGGCGATGAGGCTGCCTCCGTTTCCCACGAAGGCGCGCAATTGATCGCATTGCGCATCGCTTAGGGCAGCGATATTGGGAAGAATCAGCGTTTTGTATTGGCTGACGTGCGCGGCATCCAGGCGGCGATCATGCACCATCTCGAACGGAATACGGGCTTCGACCAGGGCCTGATACCAGCCGAGGCTGTGATCCTCCAGCTTGGCTTGGGCTCGGCTTCCCCCATAGAACCACGCGCTCTGCTGTGAATAGACGAGGGCTACGCGAGCCAGCGACGCCTGGTGGCGCAAATACGGTTCGGCCTTGTCCGCCCAAAGGTAGATCTCCTCGACACCCTTCAGCCAGCGCCGGTCGTGGAGCGTGCCGCTGAATTTGCAGAACCAGGGGCGCATGCCGTTGGCAATCGCGTCCAGGACCCAAATGCGAATTTCCGCGTCGCTCTGCACGCTATCCTTCCAGCGATAGGGTTCTTCCAGGCCAACGCCGAACAGGCCGGCAACGGGTTTGCGGTCTAAGGTGGCGCGATATTCCTTAGCGGTTTTTCCCACCACCCAGGGAGGAATAAGCCCGTGGCGCGCCTGGCGGTCCGCCACCAACATCGGCGCCATCGCGCTGATTTGCAGCGAGTCCAGCGAAGTCAGCGCGCCGCTCCCGTTGTTGGGGATCATGCAAGCGTTTGGATTGATCTCTTGGATCGCAGCGTTCCAAAGCTGCAGCAAGCTAACCAGCCTCTGTTGACGCCAGAGGATGTAGGCGCGGCGGGCAGGATCGAGAGGGTCGTCGTTGCGCGGCAGATCGAAGCCGGACGCGGTTTTGAAGTTCGCCCGGCAATGTTCGCAATAGCAATCTCCCGAGCCATCCCAACGGTTGAGGAAAATACCCTCCGGGCGGTAGCGAAGCATGATTTCTTTGTGCACCGCGGTCATGAACTCGAAATTGTAGGGGCCCAGTCCACAAGTCACCCACATTTCCGGAGACGCCCAGTGGCGGCGGGGATTGCCCTGCGCGTCCACCGCGATCCAATCGGGATGCGCCGCCTGAACATCGTCGTAGGTGGCGTGCGGGTCGGTCCGCACCAGCAACACCATGTTGAGTTTGCGGCATCCCGTAACCAGTTCACCCAGCACGTCTTGGTCGGCCAACCACGCGCTGCGATGGTGAAACGGAATCTGCGTCGGGTAGTATGCGACGCATCCTCCGCCGCTCAGGCACGCGCCGTCCGAGTGTGTGCGTTTGAAATAGTCGAGCCAGAAAGCAAGGTCGAACTTTCCGGGGTCATCTTCGACCAGCGTGAGCTGTGCCCAGCGCGTGGCTTTCGTGGCCCAGGAGGGCGGCGAGGTTTTTGAGGTCTCCGCTGTCGCAAGCAAGCCGGGAGAAAATTGCGTGAGCGCCGCGGCGGTGCCGGCAACGGTGGTGGTTTGCAGAAATTGTCTGCGAGTAAAAGGTGTCTTCATGGGAACGACGCGATGGACGCATCGAGAAGTTTACTCGTATTGGGCGCGGGAGCAAGCGTTCGATCCAGTTTGATCGCGGGCGGATCGGCTGGGAGCCCTCACTCCGAGGTGACCACGCGAGCCCACTGCATGGCTTGCCAATAGGCTTGGTTAATCTCACTCTCGTTAAGTTGGAGCTGAGGGGCAAGTTCACGGATGCTGGGCCAGTCGCCGGACTCACGGGCCAGCATCAACTGATAAAGCGGGCGGAGGCGGCCGCCACCGTTCAGCAGGACTTCCTTGGTTTCACGGTCCACCGGAACGCTGGCCAGTAAATTGGACATGTTCGTCTCCAGGATCGTGTCCATCAGGGAAAACAGGCCCATCAGGAACAGCTCGGAACCCCCTTGTTCGATTTTCGCCGAGAGCAGTTCGCAGAAGTTTGCGCGTACCAGGGCGGCCAGAACCAGTTCACTGGACTTCTGCCGGCCCGCTCCCAACGCCGCAATCAGGCGGACCCAGCGGCGCACTTCGCGTTCCCCCAACAAAGAAAGAGCGTGCCGCACCGAGCGGATTTCGTTGGAGAATCCGAATCCGGCGGAGTTCATGTAGCGCAACAGACGGTAGCAAACCGAAGCTTCGCTTTTAATGAGGTTCTCGATCTCCTCATCGTCGAGTTCGACGCGGGAAACCGCTTGCAACATGCGCATGTAGTGAATCTGGTTGCCGGGAATCTCCCGCGTGGACAGGACCTCCGGCCTGCGAAAGAAATAGCCTTGGAAGTACAGGAATCCGGCCTTGCGGGCGGCGAAGAACTCCTCCCGCGTTTCCACTTTTTCCGCGAGCATGCGGCAGCGCCAAGAGCCATGGCGCTGGACCAGCTCGGCGCGCTGCTCGGCAGTGGTGTGTTGCACGTCGACCTTTATGATGTCGGCCATTTCGACCAACGGCGTGCGCGGGTCATGGACGGCAAAATCGTCGAGGGCGATGGCGTAGCCGGCCTCCTTCGCGCGCTGGCACGCGGCCACCACTTGGTCGTCGGGCGGAACGGTTTCCAAAATCTCGATGACGGTATGGCTCGAGGGCAGCAAAGTGATGTAATCCTTTAGCAGGATTTCGCGGGTGCAATTGACGAAGGCGCGGCTTTTCCCGCAAAGCACCTCCAGTCCCATCAAAATGGAACTGTCGAGGGTACTGCGCGATGCGGCTTCGGGATCGGCGGCGCGAAAATAGTTTTCCACGCCATCGCGAAACAGCAATTCGTAGCCAAAGACCTGCTCTTCGCGGGTGAGGATAGGCTGGCGGGCGATAAACCGTAGGTTGGGGTCGGGCGCGGCGCGGTCCGGGGCGGTTTCGGGAGCGGAGGCGGTCACGTAAGAGCTATCGGCAAGAATCGCCGGGGCATTATAGGGGCTGGCGGGGGGGCGAGGCTAAGTCCTCAGTCGCGACCGGAGGGGGTTCGTCAGTGTCGGAGGCACAGAAACACCATTCTTGCCTTTGGCCGAACCCAAATGAGAAGGCGGTTACGGAATTCGGGGAGGGGCCGGAAGACTGGGAACGGCGAAACCGTAGCTTTGCAGCAGCTGCAAAATCGGCGGAGTCTTTAAGTAGTTGAGAAACAGGCCGGCGAGATCCTTTTGCTGAGACGTTTTCAAGACAACCGCCGCCTGCCGCAGCGCGGGATAGTCGCTTGCCGGTATTTCCTGGTATTTTCCTTTCTCCTTCATGGAAGGCGACAAAGCCAGGGAGAACGCCACAATGCCGACATCTGCGCCGCCCGACATCACGAAGGATGCGGTTTGCGAAATGTTTTCACCGAGCACGAACTTGCCCGCAACTTGCGAGTAAATCCCTTCATGCTGCAAGGCGGCCACGGCGGCGCGTCCATAAGGTGCGTGCTCGGGATTGGCGATGGCGATCTTCTTGATGCTCGGATCGAGCAGAACCAGCAAGCCGCGGCTGAGATCGAGCTTCGTCTCGCGCGGCGCCCAAAGCACGATTCTTCCCGTGGCATAGGGATACAGAGTTCCGGGTTCGGTTAGGCCGGCTGCTTCCAGCCTTTTTGGGTAGTCAATGTCGGCCGAGAAAAAAATGTCGAAGGGCGCGCCATTCTGGATTTGGGCGAAGAAGTTGCCCGACGAGCCGAAGATCAACTTGACGGTGTGGCCGGTATCCTTCTGAAAACGCGCGGCAACATCTTGAAATGCAAACTGCAGGTCCGAAGCCGCGGCCACCGTGAGTTCCTGCGCTGGGCAGATGACGGCTGAGCAGAGCATGATAACGGCAATCCGCGCCAGCCATTTCCATCGCATCGAGGTAACTCCTTTCAATGCTGCTGTCTCTCGAAACGGTTTACCGCTATATTGCTAGGCGGCGTCCAGCATTTTGTACGTCTCCGACATTTTGTCCGCCGGGTTCACCTTGTCATCCCCTTCGATCTCCAGCAACAGCGGCGGAGTGTGCGGGGCGGCTTTCAGCAGCTCCATTGCTTGCTTCCAGTCTATGGAGCCCTGGCCGGGCCAGAGATGGGTGTCCTTGTCTTTGGCGTTGTCGTGGACGTGGGTGGAGCGGATTAGCGGCTTCAGGGTCTCGAAGGCTTCCGGGATGCTGCTCATGATGTGGGCGTGGCCAAAATCGAAACAGATGCCGACGTCCTCAAAGTGCGCGTCGTGGATCAGCTCGACTAGCTTTTCCGGAGTGGACAGCTCGTTGGGCGTGTTCTCAAGCAGAATGCGCACACCCAGCGGCTTGGCGAAGGCTCGCAGGTGCTCGATGGAGGTCATGGCGGCCTCAAATTTGTGTTCGTCGAAATATTCATTGCTGATGCCGACGTGCTGGATCAGGAAACGAAACGGGATTTGCTCGGCGATTTCGAGGGCGCGCTTGATTTCGTCCATGGCTTCCACGCGGTGCGCGCGGTCGGCGGCAGCGACGTTCACTGGCGGGGCGCCGGAGCCTCCCCACTCGAAGTCGGAGTAGAGCGGGGAGTGAACGGAGTTGAGCGGAACGTTGCTGGCGCGGAACCAGTCGGCGATTTCGCGCAGGTGCTGCTTGCGGTTGGCGTAATCAAGATGCTGGCGCGCGGCAAAAATCTCAATGGCTTGCGCGCCGCCTCGCACCAGGCCGTCCAGCAGGCCGGGATGCAGGCGCTCTTTTACGTGGACATAAGTGGACATCGCTTTCTGCATTGCCGTTCCTAACAATTCCGTTCTTGAGTGTTTTACCATCCTACCTTGACTGGAGAAATCTGCACAGAATTTGCAGCACGAACGTGCAGGGTCCGAAAGTTACTTTTCGTGGCGAGAAGGGTCGAAGGCAGGCGCGCAGCGTGTTTTGGGTTTTCTGGTTGGACTCGGCCGGGGGCGTTTTGCGGTTTTCAACTTGGCCGCGACCATGGCATACGATTCCGCGATCAGCTCCCGCAACTCTTCGGACGGCAACGCGTCTAGCCGGTCGAGCATGATCCATTTGTGGCGGCCCAAGTAAGGCGCTGGGCGGATGTCTTCGAGTTCCAACAGTTCCTGGAACGTTTCTGGGGAGCATTTGAAGCAGATGTTCTGCGGAACCGCGTCCAGATTCATTACGGTGAAAAGCTTGCCGGCGACTTTGAAGCAGAGGGCGTCGCCCCATTGCAGCTTTTCGGTGGCGTGAGGGAATGAGAGACAAAAGCGGCGGATGGCCTCGACCTGCATGATTTAGTTTGTATCATTAGAATTGAGAGCGGGATTTAGAAATTGAAAGCTCCGGAGGACAGCATGCGGACCAGGCAGTTGGGGAATTCGGATCTGAAGATCACGGCGGTGGGCTATGGCGCATGGGCGATTGGAGGTTCGGGCTGGCAGTTTGCCTGGGGTATGCAGAACGACGCGGACTCGATCGCGGCCATCCATCGCTCTCTGGAGCTAGGAGTCAACTGGATCGATACGGCCGCGGCTTATGGGCTGGGGCATTCCGAGGAGATTGTAGCTGCGGCGCTGAAGGACTGGCATGGACCTAAGCCTTACGTCTTAACCAAGTGCAGCCGGCTTTGGGATGAGCAGGGGATGCTGCATGGGAATCTGCGGGCAGAGTCGATTCAGCGCGAACTGGAGGCCAGCCTGCGCCGACTGAAGGTGGATGTGATCGACCTGTATCAGATTCACTGGCCTCCGAACCCGGATTCGCCGGAGTTGGAGGAGGGCTGGTCGAAGCTTGCGGATTTGAAGCGTGAAGGCAAGGTGCGTTGGATTGGGGTTTCGAATTTCAAAGTGGATCAGATCAAGCGGGCGCAGGCGATTGCGCCGGTGACTTCGCTGCAACCGCCTTATTCGCTGATTCATCGCGAAGTCGAGGATGAGATTCTGCCCTATTGTCTGCAACAGGGGACTGGCGTGATCGCGTATTCGCCGATGGCGTCGGGGTTACTGACGGGCGCGATGACGCGGGAACGCGCGGCGGCGCTGCCGAAGGACGACTGGAGACACAAGAATTCCGATTTCAACGAGCCGAAGCTTTCGCGCCATCTGGCGCTGGTGGAAGTGTTGCGGGAGATTGGCCAGCGGCATGGACGGTCTCCTGGTGAGGTCGCGGTCGCGTGGACGCTGCTCAATCCAGCGGTGACCGGCGCGATTGTGGGGGCTCGCAATGCGCGGCAGGCGGAGGGAGTGATGCGGGCGGGAGAGCTGATACTGACGAAAGAAGATGTGGGGGAGATCGAAAATTCCTTGGCGAGCATCGCGGCTTAGGCCGCCAGTGGCTGAAGCCTTGTCTATTTCTGGCCGGATATCGCAGCGCTGGAAGCGCTGCGCCACCCAAAATCGGAGCCTGTCTCTCGGCCAGACCTACGCCTCGACCCTTGCTTCGCCTAAAGTCACCTTGACTTCCATCTTCTCTTTTCCGCGGTAGATGGTGACGCGGACGGTGTCGCCGGCGCGGTGGTTGTTCATGACTTGCGCCAGGTCCTGCTGGTCTTCCACTTTCTGATCGTCGATGGCGACGATTAAGTCTCCGCCCAGCTTAATTGGAGTGTTGCCGAGGAAAGCGCGCTCGGTGCCGCCGTGCAGACCGGCGTGCTCGGCGGCGCCACCGGGGATCACGTCCACGATCAGCAGGCCGTAGTCGGCGGCCAGGCCCATTTGCCCGGCCAATTCGGGGCTGATGGGGATGGTACGCATGCCGAGGGCGGGACGGCGGACGCGGCCCAGAGTGAGCAAGTCGTTCAACACGGCTTTGGCGGTGTTGATGGGGATGGCGAAGCCGATGCCGGCGCTTTGGCCGACGTTGGAGGCGATCATGGTGTTGATGCCGATGACCTCGCCGTGCCAGTTGAGCAGCGGACCGCCAGAGTTTCCGGGGTTGATGGCGGCGTCGGTCTGGATGGCTTCATCGATGGTCAGGCCGTCGGGCTCTTGCACGGAGCGAATCGAGCTGACGATGCCGCGCGTCATGGTTCCGGAAAGGCCAAAGGGATTGCCGATGGCGTAAACTTTCTGGCCGACTTGCAGGTTGCGCGAGTCGCCAAGGGTCATGGGCGTGAGATCGACGGCGGCTTTGATTTGGATGATGGCTAGGTCATGCGAGCGATCCGTGCCGACTACCTTGGCGGGATACTTCTTTCGGTTGTGCAGGGTCACTTCGAGCTGGCGGGCGTCTTCAATGACGTGATAATTGGTGAGGATGTGGCCGGCTTTGTCGAGGATGAAGCCTGATCCTTGGCCCTCCTGCGGCACCATGCCGTAGAAGAAATCGAATGCCACGGCGCGCGATGTGATGTTGACCACCGACTGAATATTCTTGCGATAGACACTGATGTTGTTCTGTTCTTCGGCATCCAGAGGTTCGTTGCCGGCGGCTTCGGTGATATCCACTTGGCCGGGATTGCTGAGCCAATCGGTGGAGTGAATGGGGGGGCGTCCCGGGCGATAGGTGGTGAAGTGGAAAAACGCGCCCGCGATGATGAGGGCAAGGATGATGGGTCGTAGCAGTTTCATGCTTGTAGAACCTTCACGATGGATCTTCTCGTATTCTTTTTACTTGAGTTCCTGCTACTCAAGCGGCAAAACAGATTCCTCACTTCGTTCGCAATGACAACCTGGTTAGGCATGGCGAGGTCATGGGGTCGTCGACGCTTCCCGCTTCAATTCGGCGAACGCGGCTTGCACTTGCTTGGATGTCTGATCGAGCGACCGGGAGTTATCGATCACGAAATCGGCGGCCTTGATCTTTTGTTCATCCGGCAACTGCGCCGCCATGCGGCGCATCACCTCCTGCCGGGCCGTCTCCAAGTCCACTTTGACACGTTGCGCCCAGCGCTCGACGCGCTGCTCGGGCTGGCAGGTCACGACGACCAGCCGGGCAAACTGATGCGCGGCGCCGGCTTCCAGGATCAGGGCGGCTTCCACCATGGCGACGGAGCGCGGGTAGCGGCGGCCGATTTCGTCCATCCACTCCTCCTGTCTCTTCACTACGGCCGGATGAACAATTTGGTTCAACTCCTGGATGCGCGAGGGTCGACTGGCGGGATTGGCCCCAGACGGACCGAAGGCCGCTTCCGCGAGCCGGGGGCGGTTCACCCTGCCATCGGGATCGAGGATTGCGGTGCCGAAGTGGCGGACCACCTCCTCATAGACGGCTTCTCCCGGCTGCATCAATTGATGTGCGACGGTATCGGCCTGGAGAAGGTGGGCGCCGAGGGCTACGAACATCTCACCCACGGTGGATTTTCCCGAGGCGATCCCGCCGGTTAGGCCGACGCGGATCATCTATGCCCTGCCCAGGAGCCTCTAAGCACACGGACACGGAGGCACAGAGAGCGGAATGGTTCACGCTGCGCCTCAGTGTGTCCATGGTGAGAAACTCTTTGATGCGGTTTCATGCCCGCGATAACTCACGCATACGGTTTCCCCGCCGCAGCTGCGCCGCTTTGACAGTGTTCGACATCAGCATGGCGATGGTCAGCGGGCCTACGCCCCCCGGCACCGGCGTAATCCTTCCAGCGACTTCCGCCACTTGCGGATGAACGTCGCCCACCAGGGTGGAACCTTTGCTGCGGAAAATTTCCTCCCGCTTGGCGTTGCCCGCGAACAGGCGCTCGAATTCGGCGCGGTCCGTGACTTTGTTCATGCCGACGTCAATCACGGTCGCGCCGGGTTTTACGAAATCGCGGGTGATCATGCCAGCCCGGCCGATGGCCGCGACCAGAATGTCGGCGCGGCGGCAGACCGCCGCGAGATCGCGGGTTTTGGAGTGGCAGACTGTCACTGTGGCGTTGTGGTTGAGCAGGAGCATGGCCACGGGCTTGCCGACGATGTCGCTGCGGCCGACGACGACCACCTCCTGGCCGGCGATCCCAACACGGCTGCGCTGCAGGATCTCGATCACTCCGGCTGGGGTGCAGGGGACGAGCCCCGGACGTTGAGTCGAGAGGAAGCCGACGTTGACGGGATGAAAACCGTCCACGTCTTTGGCCGGGTCTACCGCCATCAGCACTTCCTTGGAATCGACTTGCGGCGGCAACGGCAGTTGCACCAAAATGCCGTCGATTTCGTCGCGCCGGTTCAGCTTATCGACCAACGCCACCAGCTCTTGGGTGGAAACGGTGTCGGGCGGAGTCAGCTGTTCGCTGTAGATGCCCAGCTCCTCACAGCTTTTGACCTTGCCGCGCACGTATCGTTCCGAGGCGTCGTTGTGACCCACCAGGACGACAGCCAGACCAGGGCGAATGCCGGACTGCTTCATGGTCTCGATATCAGTGGCGACTTCCGCGCGGATTTCGGCGGCGATTCTGTTGCCGTCCAAGACGATGGCGGACATGGGGCCTCGCTTTCCGGAGCCGCTAGAAATCTTATCGTAAATCATGCCGCGGGATAGCGACCTCCCGTGAATCGGCGCCTTTGTCTCAGCCACGCAGTCCGCAAGCACTCCGGCCGGCGCAATATGAGATTTTTGGTTCACCGGGCTCAATCAAGATCTTAGAGCGCTGAACACGAAAGCAACCGTCGCGTTCGCGGAGAAGGTCGAAGGGGCGTAGAATTCTGGGCATGACTTCCAAAGACCTGCTGGATATTCTGGTTTGCCCGCAGTGCAAGAAGCCGTTAGTGGCAAGAGCCGAGGGCAAGAGCCTGAAGTGCGGCGAATGCCGGCGCGTTTATCCCATAAGGGACAGCATTCCCATTCTGTTAATCGATGAGGCCGCGATCGACCCCGCCTAAGGCCTCCGCATTACCCCACTGCGGTGCCAGACACGATTCGTCCCACAACGACACAGAGTGTCAACCCGGAGATGGCCCAGTTGTGCCATACGGGTTGGCCACAAAGCTGACGATTGCTGGGCAACTTCCGCTCTTGTAAGGGGTTGAACAAACTAGATGGCTTGCTCGTACGTATAAGAAGCAGGGCTCAGAGCACGGCAGCAAAATTGCATGCAACGTACGAAGGTGCTTGTGAGTCTAATAGGCAAGTGAGGAAGGTCGGAGTCGGAGGTGATGACGGCCATGTACATAAGAGAGACGTTTACGACCACGGAATTGACGGCTTTGCGGAACGATCTGCTGCAGGGTGGCTTGGCCGATTCCCACGAGGCTGCCGAGTTGCTGCAGGTGTTCCTGATGGGGCGCGGCTTTGGCGTGTCGCCGCAGCGCGCTCGCGACGCCGCCAGCCGGGTGGAGATGGCTGGCTGCTCGTTGCCCGTCCTGCAACACGAGTTAGAGAACCTTGCCCTGGTGATGTAAGGCAAGCATGGCAGTGCAGTGTGTAGAAAAGACATAGTCGCGGTGACGGTTGGCGGAGTCCGAAACCACGAGGTGGCTGGGAGAAACATAACGATTTGACTTTGCAGGATCGGGAGCTTCGGAACCAAGTTGCTCCCGAACGTTGTGAGGGAGAAGAAGCCGGGCGAACCAGCCCGGCTTTTGCTTTTCTGAGGCCTGGCGTTCACCGAGGCATCGCGAGGCAAAAGCTGCGCCGACTGGCAATACCCTGCTAGCGTTGCAGCCTACGCACCACTTCCGCGATCTCATTTTCCTGGAATAAGCGAACACCGGCGATGCCGGCTGCGCCTGCGTCGATGCAAGCGGAAGCATTCTGCAGCGTGACGCCTCCGAGGGCGAGGATGGGAATCTGGTGGTGGCAGGCTTGGCGGAGGCCCTCCAAGCCGAGCGCGGATGCACCAGGGGATTGGCGTTTCTCGAAGACGGGAGCGACGACCGCGAAATCTGCTTCTTCTTGGGTTGCGCGGGCTATCTGATCGTGCGAGTGGCATGACACGAAGATCAACGGAGCTGCCGGCGTTTCGCGGGCGGGCGCGCTCACGCCAGATTGGGCCCAAATCTTGCGGACTTCGGACGGAGAAATGTCATTCGAGCGGAGATGAACTCCATCCGCGCCGACGGCCAGGGCCACGTCGGTGCGGGAATTGATCAGCAAACGCGTGGGATGGTTTGGGTTTGGGTTTGGGTTTGGGTTTGGGTTTGGGTTTGGGTTTGGGTTTGGGTTCTCCGCGATGGTTTGAACCACTTGGCGCGCCAAGGCTTCCAGTTCGCGGGTGGGCAGGTCTTTCTCGCGCAGTTGGATGTAGTCCACGCCGGCGCGGGCGGCTTCGGCGATTTTCTGCAGAAGACGGCGTCGGCGCTGGGCTTCATTGCCGCGGAATTGGGTGCGATCGGTGATGTAGTAGAGCAGCAAGGTTTTCTGCCGGAATGTGATCTAGACCGTCAGCAGCCGTCGAGAAAGCAGGTCCCTCCACTCCGCTCGCTTCGCCACGCTTCGGTCCGGATGACGACTCTTTGCGGAAACTCTGGCCGGTACGACCCACGGGCCTCATGGGTTTGTCTTGGCGATCTCGGGCACCGCCTCCGGGCGCTTGGGCTGTGGGCCCAGGTGGTAATTGGTTAAGCCGTCGCGCAGAAATTCGAAACCCTCTTCGGGAGTATCCACCATTTTGAACAAATCTAAGTCTTCCGCTGAGATGGTACCGGCGTCGATCATGGTTTGGAAGTTGATCAAGCGGTTCCAGTACTCGCTGCCATAAATGACGACCAGGATTTTTTTCGCTAGCTTCTCGGTCTGGGCCAGGGTAAGAATCTCAAAAAGTTCATCGAAGGTGCCGAATCCGCCGGGAAAGATGACCAGCGCCTTGGCGAGATACGCGAACCAGAACTTGCGCATGAAGAAATAGTGGAACTCGAAATTTAATGCAGGAGTGATGTAGGGATTCGGCAGTTGCTCGAAAGGAAGATTGATGTTGAGGCCGATGGTTTTGCCCCCAGCTTCATGGGCGCCGAGGTTCGCCGCTTCCATGATGCCTGGGCCTCCGCCGGTGGTGACCACGAAGCGGCGGCGGCGGGCGGGAATCTCACTCGACCATTTGGTCAGCATGCCAGCCAGGCGGCGGGCGTCTTCGTAGTAGCGAGCCGTGTCCACCGCAGCCAGGGCGCGCTTCTGTTCGGTTTCCTTCTGTTCCGCGGAAAGGTGGGCCTGCTCCAACGCGGCTAGGTTCTTGCGCGCCGTTTCCATGCCATGAAAGCGGGCCGAGCCGAAGAACACAACCGTGTCCTGAATCTGTTCCCGGCGAAAGCGGGAGAGCGGCTCCATGTACTCGGAGAGGATGCGCAGCAGGCGGCCGTCGGAGCTGTTGAGAAAAGGCTCGTTCTTGTAGGCCAGTGGCGCGGATTTGAGGGTGCGTTCGCTCATAGTGGGGCTATCTTTCTATCGCATCAAGGGAATTGTCGAGGCTCTCAGTGCAGCGGCCGCAAAGGAAATTAGAACGAAAAAGCGTCCTGCCACCTATACTTTCCGCAGTTGCAGATAACGCCGTTAACCAGCCGCATGTGGCCCTTCGTGATAATGCGCGGCTTCGCGGAAGCCGATCCAGATATCCAGGATTCCCAGGCCGCTGCATAGACCCCGAACAAACCCATTGGCCAGCAAAGCCTTCAGTCCCGGATAACCCCATAGTAGCCGATTGTCGGTCCATTGCAGGCTCCAGGGCACGACTACCAGCAGTACGCCCATGGCCGCGCAGAGGATCACAAACAGCAAGACGGCAATGCGACGAAACCAAAGCTCCGTCCGCGAAACGGATTTCCTTTCCTCTTTCCGGGGCGGCGGAACGCCACCCGCAGAATTGTGATTTCCACCGCTGGAAGTGTGCGTCGCTTCGACCGCAACAGGAGGAATCTGCTGCAGCGGGGTTCGAGGTTCGTTGGTCACAAATCGCTCTCCCGGACTTCCGGCCGGGCGAAGCGACTGCTCTCCCCGCAGGTTGGATGGACGCGGCCAATACTCATCCCAGCATTCTACGACTTTAGCGCTCGGATGCGCTCGGCCACGTCGCGATAGTCGATGTTGTTGCCGTACACCTCGAGGAAATGTTTCAGGGCCGCGGGCTTGTCGTGGGCGGCTTCGTAGGAACCGGCCAGTTCGTAGTGCAGAGCGATGTAGGTTTCACCGTCCAGATTGGGAAGCAGAAGCGCCTTTTCATACCAGCGGATGGCGGCCTCAGGAACGCCCTTATCGAGGAAGCATTGTGCCAGCCAAGTGTAAGCCTGCATGAGTTGCGGGAAGGCAAGCCCGCGGTCGGCGGCCTGGCATACCTTCTGGAACTCGCCAATGGCTTCATCCAGCAGACCCATTTCGCGGAAGGCGACACCCAGATTGTAGTGGGTTTCGAAGTCTTCGCCGTCGGTGGTGCCACCTGCTTCGAGTTCCTGCTTCAGCTCCCCGAACATTCCGGCGACATCCACGCCCGCAGCGAGACTGGATTCGGGAGCGTGCTTGGCGGCTGGAGCCAACGGCCTGGGCTGATAGGTAAACATGGGAGGCACCGAGGGAGCGGAAGACTCCCCGCCGGCGGCGGCTGCCGCCATGGTCGACGAAGCCGCAGAGGCGGGAGCCGAAGTGGCGTAGCTGATTTCAGGTTGGACTGGATGAGCCGCAGCTTGCGGCGCAGCCGATACCCGCACTGAAGGCTCGACTGGAGCGGCCGGAGCCAGAAAACTGTCCCCGAGAGAGCTTTCCAAGTCGGCGACGAAGTCGCTCAGGGTCGCTACCGGCTGCGGGGGAGCGGCCCCGGCCGGTTCTGGATGAGAATGGGGAACCGGTCCCTCAAAATGTTCGGCCACCGCCGGCTCGGGCTGGGAAACGACCGGTTCAACTTCGGCAAAACTGGGCCGGCTTCCCCAGGGTCCAAGCTGGGTTGGCAGTTCGCCCCCGGGCGCATCCGCGGACTCGGAGACGGAAGCCCCCCCAAAGTGCTCCAGTTCGGGCTCGGTTTCCACTTCGACGGAAACCTCCTCGCCCGGCTGGGTCAGGAGGGATTGCGTGACTGCCGCGGCGACCTCGTCTTCCATCGCCGAAAGCATTCCTGGATCGGGGTGGAGTTGCACCAGCTTGGCTAGACCGGCGCGCGCCTGATCTAGCATGGCGTGGGTCAGGTAAAAGCGGATTTCCTGGACGGTGGCGGCAATCGTCTCAGCGACTTCAGCTGGATCGAGCGGCGCCGGAGCCAGGCTTTCCTCGGCGGCGATCGAAGGCGCGTCGGCCAAGTGGTCGGCGGCAGGGACTGCGGACGCCACTGTTTCAGAAAGAGTACCTTCCCACTCTTCGGAGAGGTCGATTTCGCGCTCTGGCGCTGCCGCCTTCGAGAGTTCGGGGCTGGCCGACGCTACCGGCGTGGCCACCGCCGGGGGTGCAGCCGGAGCATGCCAGAAGAGCCCGGATGGCCGGGAAGCGGTTGCGGGCTGGGCTGGAGGTTCGGGATGAATTTCGACCGCCTGCGGCGCCTCGGGCCGGTGTGCAGCGGAAACGCTCGCTTGCGGCTCTGGCGTGGCATGCGGCTCAGGCGTGGGCGCCGATGGCAATTCCTGGGCGTCGAAGGATGCCGGGGCGGTCGCGCGAGCCTCGTACTTGCCGGCCAGTTCGCCGTAGCGCGTGGCTTCGTCGGGATGGCCGGCGTCGTGGTAGAGGACTTCCAGGTTGCGGCAGCAGGTCGCCGCTTCGGCAAAGCGGCCGGTGCGTGTGTACAGCGCCGCCAAGCGCTGATTCAGGCGCAAGTCTTGCGGCGCCTTGGGCAGAGCGGCGAGCAACGGCGCCAGTGCTTTGGACGGGATATTGTAAGAGGTGAACAGCTCAGCGTCGGTGAGGGCGGCGCGAACCGCGAGGGCGACCTCGTCGGAATAACGCTGATCGATGAAGGGCGCGGTGGCCTCGAGTTCATCCACCAGCGACGCCCCTTCTTCCACGCTGATGAGCGCGGGACCGGCCTCACTTCCTCCCAAGCGTTCGCACACCTGCTGGTAGTTGCGCGAGTGCAAACTATTTTGCGGTTCCAGCTGGGTAAGTTTCAGGTAGTAGTCGCGGGCCTTTTCCAACTCGCCCGACTGCACACAGGCGTGGGCGAGAAGCTCGTAGATTTCGGTGAGATGGGTGCTCTCGCCAGCCTTATTGAGGAGCGCGAGAAGGCGCTCCAGAGCGGCTGTATTCCCCCGGAAATGCCCAATGAGGGCGTGCAGCGTTTCCACCATTTTGGGCTGATTGGCCGCCAGCAGTTGATCGGAGTATTGCGCGTAAATTTGCAACACACTGTCGAACCGGCCGCCCGCCATGAGCGCGTCCGAGTAACGAATAATCGCTTCAATATCGTTGTGCACCGAAACCAGTTTGGCGGCCAGGTTTGCCGCTTCCGGCAAGCGACCGGCCTGCGCATAGGCTTGCAACAGCGTGCGTAATCCATCGGCATGGGAATCGAGGTCGGCAACTCTTTCCAGGTACTGGATGGCGCCGGGGATGTCGCCCGCATCGAAGGCCATACTGCCACGTAGCAGAAGCGCTTCGCTGTTGCCGGGTTCAAGAGTAAGCATGCGCTGCACGACTTCCTCGGCGGCGCCGGTGGCCCCGCGCGCCCGCAGGCTTTCGGCGGCGGTGGAGAATATCTGCCATGCCTCCGTCTTCTTTCCCAGGCGCAGGTAAACTTCGGCGAGTTTCGTCCGCATGGCGACATTGTCCGGATCCATTTCCAGGATCTTCTGGAAAATACGGGCGGCCTGGTCCATTTCGCCGGTGCGGAGGAATTCCTCCGCCACCTGCTTGTACTGCGCACGAGCGTCGTTGAATAGGCCTTGCTGGGTATAGAGTTCGGCCAGCCTGAGTACCGAGTCCAGCGAGGACTTCAGTTTGCTCAGTTTCTTGTACATGGCGATGGCTTTGACGGTGAAGCCCTGCGCCGCGTAGGCGTCGCCTACGCTCTTGAAGCACTCGACCGCCTTTTCGCTTTCGCCCAGCCGCGAGTAAAGGTCTCCGACAGTATTCTGGACGGTCAGATCTTTCGGGTCCGCCTTGAGGATCTTTTCGTATTCCGTGATGGCGTTCTGCAGCTTCCCCTGCTGGACGAACTTCTCCGCCGAGTTGAGAACCTTCTGCTTGTTGAAGCCAAAACCAAACGCCATAGAGTGCTACTCCGGAAGCCGTGCGTTCCGAGGGTCCAGTCCTCCGCGAAAAGATTCTCCGACTGCCTGACGTCGCAATCGGCAATATCTGGTCATGCGGGAGGATGGTCCTTCGGACAAGGCCCATTGTACGGCTGGGCAGCGGCATTCGTATGGTTACTAAGGGTTACCAGGAGTGAGTGTACGAAAGAGTTACCGAGGGAACCAGCGGGCTAACCGGAGGCGGCACAACGAGTCAGGGGGAAAGGCGTTGAGAGCAAAATGGCGGGGCAAAACCGCGTCACGCGTCTAGCTCCGAGGGGGTACCGGCCTCATCAGGCTCACGAACCCCTTCTCCAGCGTTGTTCGACTCCGCGACCCACTGCCAGAGGCGTTGTTCATCCGCCGGCAGAAAAGTTCGCGCCTCGGCGTACTCGACCAGGCGCCCGAGGACGGTTGTGACCGAGGCATACAGGTTCTTGTGGCGCTGGCGTAGCTCGGGATGCTTGCTTTGGAGCTGCTCGCAGATCTGCCGCGCACTCAGTGGCGTTGCCGAGTTCATCAATTCTAGGCGGCAGGCGCGAGTGAACCCAGAGTGACGCGTGGTCTTGCGATCCAGCAGCACCAGCAACTCGTCGTCGAGCAGCCAGTCGCCAAATAGATTCGCCAAGCCGCTCAGCGTTTGCTTGATGGTGCCGATGCGTTTCATGATTTCGGCGCGCTGCCGCAAGAGCTGATGCAGCTCAGTTTGGGCGGAACGGACCACCTCGCGCACGTGGGCGTCCGCCCCGGGTTGTAATCCGCCGTTTCCGTTTGTGCTCGAGTTCATAGTGCCTCCCGGCTCGCAAGCAGCCGGTTCCGCCAAGCTCGATCGTACGTCGAGCCTCTAGGGCTGGCTCGCCGCTTGGCTCTTCCCAGCTTGGACCTTCGCCATGGCAAGTCGCGGTTTGGTTGGCGCCAATTCATTGCCGTACTTGCTGTTGCTGAACCAGACCTGGGCGAGGACGTGCTGCCCGCCGTCGGTGCGAAAGACCAGCGTGGGTTCGGCACGTGAAGCCGCCGCCTGCACGCTGTGCGTAAATACGATGGCCACCACGCCTGCCTGTGCGTCGCGCAGGACGAGCCGACCCGTAGCCGTGCGAGTGACCGAGTAGTTCCCGGCGGGGAGCGTCTTCTTGCCCACGTTGAACTCAAACGGAATATCCACGTTGGCCACCTGAGCTGCGTATTGCGCTTGCGCCAATCCTGCGAACAACATAACAGTCAATAGAAGTTTAGTGATCGTCCGTGCAATTGGTTTCATGATCTCTCCTTCAATTCAGTCGCCACCCTTAGATTTCACGATGAGCCCTCTGCCAATGGACAGGTCAAGCTGCATCTTGTGGTGCGGCGAAAGTCTTTACGCGCGCTGGAAACGACTGTGCCGTGAAACTAAGGCCGGCGCCATCCGCTCCTTGCGTTCGAACTTCTTTTTCACGCCGCTAACAGTTAGACGCATTTCTCATCCATTAGAATTATTGTTTGTTTTCATCACATGAATGAACTATGCTCATGTGTATGGGAGTGAAACTGGAAGTTCGCCATCTGAAACTGCTGCAGGCGATCGCCGAAACCGGCAGCGTGACCGAGGCCGGCAAACGCCTGCATTTGACACAATCCGCGCTAAGCCACCAACTGCGCGACGCGGAGGAAAAGCTGGGCACCGCACTTTTTCTGCGTCTGGGAAAGAAAATGGTGCTGACTCCGGCGGGGGAAAAGCTGGTCGTCTCAGCGCAGCGCGTGCTGGAGGAAATGGCAAGCGTGGAATCGCAGATCGACGGGCTCAATGGCGCCACGCGGGGCGTCATCCGCTTGAGCACGGAGTGCTACACCTGCTATCACTGGCTGCCGTCGGTGCTGCAGAAGTTCCACCACAAATTCCGGCGCATTGAGATTAGCATCGATGCCCAGGCCACTTTCAATCCGTCCAAGGCGCTACTTGAGGGCAAGCTGGACGTGGCGATTCTGAGCGATCCGCCGCGCAACAAGTGTCTCCGGTTGACTCCCATGTTTGAGGATGAAATGGTCCTGGTGATGGCTCACGCACATCGGCTGGCGTCCTCCAGTTCCGTGCAGGCCCGCGATCTGGCCGGAGAGACAGTGTTGTGCTACCCGCCGCGCGAGGAGAGCACATTGCTCACCAAAGTCATGCGGCCAGCGGGCGTTGAGCCGGAGCGGATTATCGAGGTTCCATTGACCGAAGCCATCATTGAGCTGGCCGCCGCCGGAACCGGGGTTGCGCTGTTGGCGCATTGGGCGGTTGGACCGTACGCCGAGGCAGGCAAAGTCGCGGTCCGCCACCTGAGCAATCGCGAAGTCCGCCGGCAGTGGCACGCGGTTACGTTACGAAATCAGCCGGCGCCCCCGCATTTAGTGGAGTTTCTCCAGCTTTTGTCGAACTTCTCTCCTAAGCAGGCACGGCTGCGAACCTAGCATGGCACGAACCTCCCTCGTCGAGTACCTGGACGATTTCCTAAAGAAAGGGAACGAACCTGCCTACGTGCAGCGCCATGGCTATCGCGCCATGCGCTGGTCCTACCGGGAAGTGGCGGAGACTGCATTCCGCTTTGCCCGCGAACTGCGCGCGCGAAAAATTTGCAAGGGCGACCGGGTCCTGCTCTGGGGGCCGAACTCCGCGGAATGGGTTTCGGTATTCTTCGGCTGCGCTGTTCTGGGCGCGATCGTAGTTCCCATGGACGACGCCGCCACCACGGATTTCGCCCTGCGCGTTTCCGGGCAAGCCGGCGCGAAACTGATGGTGTGTTCGCGATCACATGCCTGCCAAATTGGCAGCATGCCCGCTTTGATTCTCGACGATTTAAAGGAAAGCTTAGCCCGGCATTCCCCTTCACAGTATTCCACGGCGCCGGTTACGCCGCAGGATGCGTTGGAGATTGTTTTTACCTCCGGGACAACCGCAGAACCGAAGGGTGTGGTCATCACGCATGGAAATGTTTTGGCCAACGTCGCTCCCCTTGAAACTGAGATTAGCAAGTATCTGAAATACGAGCGCTTCGTTCATCCCATCCGCTTTCTCAATCTGTTGCCGCTCAGCCACGTGTTCGGACAATTCCTGGGAATTTTTCTCCCGCAGCTTTTGGGTGGAACCGTGGTCTTTCAAGACACTCTTAAGCCCTCTGAAGTAATTGCCACGGTTCACCGCGAGCGGGTTTCCGTGCTGGTTGCGGTGCCGCGTCTGCTGCAGTCTTTGAAAGAAAAAATCGAGCGCGATCTCGCGGACCAGAACCGCTTGGAAAGATTTCAGCGCCGTTTTCAACAGTCCGAAGGCAAGCATTTTCTGCGGCGCTGGTGGATTTTCCGGCGGGTGCGCGGTCAATTCGGTTGGAAGTTTTGGGCGTTCATCTCGGGCGGCGCAGCGCTGGACCGGGACACGGAGAAATTCTGGGATCGCCTGGGTTATGCCGTCATTCAAGGCTACGGCCTCACCGAAACCACCTCCATCATCAGCGTGAACCATCCCTTTCATTTGGGGCAAGGCTCGATTGGAAAGGTGCTGGCGGGGCGCGAGGTGAGGCTGTCGCCGGATGGAGAAATCCTGGTGCGCGGCGGCGGCGTGGCGGCGGGATATTGGGATGGCAAGGAACTGCAGCCGGTCGCTAGCGAGGAAGGCTGGTATGGCACGGGAGATATCGGCGAACTCGACGCCGACGGCAACCTGTATTTCAAGGGACGGAGGAAGAATGTCATTGTCACTCCGGCGGGCATGAATGTTTACCCCGAAGACCTGGAGGCAGCGCTGCGCCGCCAGCCCCAGGTGAAAGATTGCGTGGTCATCGCGCTGCCCCGCGGCGGGAACGCCGATGCTTGTGCTGTAATGATTCTGCGTGACCACAATTCAGACGCCGAAGCGGTGGTGAAGCGCGCTAACGAATCGTTAGCCGAATACCAACGCATGCGAGTGTGGTTCGTCTGGCCGGAGGAAGATTTCCCCCGCACGTCCACGCAAAAACCGCGCAGCAATCTGATTCAGGAAGTGGTTCAAAACAAGCTGTCGGCAACGCCTTCCGCGGAAATGCCTGCGGGGCCGCTGGCCGAATTGATCAAGAAGATTTCTGGAAGAAGTTCTTTGGTGTTGTCTTCAGCGGCCAATCTCGAAGCCGACCTCAACCTCAGTTCGCTCGACCGGGTGGAGTTGCTAAGCGCCCTCGAAGATCGCTACCAGCTGGATCTTAGCGATGCCCGCTTCTCCGCCGTGAACACGGTCGGGGATTTGGAAAAGATGTTGCAAGGCAAAACGCCGGGGCGCGCCGAATACCACTATCCGCGATGGGTACAACGCTGGCCGGCCACTTGGATTCGGCTCGCCGCACACTATTTGTTGCTGCGTCCCGCCGTCTTTCTGCTGGGACGGCCCCATGTGGAAGGACGCAGGAATCTCCGTTCGGTGCAAGGACCGGTGCTGGTGGTTTGCAATCACGTCAGCGATGTGGATTTCGGATTCATCAAGACCGCCTTGCCGGCGCGTCTTGGCCGCAAGCTGGCCACGGCCACGCGGGGCGAGGCGCTGGAAGCCTTGCGAACGCCTCCCGCCACGCGCAATATTTTCGCCCGCGTTTACGACCGGCTGAAGTGGGCTCTGGGCGTGGCTTTGCTCAATCTCTTTCCATTGCCGCAAGAGGCTGGTTTCCGGGGAAGCTTTGCTTACGCCGGGGAATGCGCGGACCGCGGCTATAGTGTGCTGGTGTTCCCCGAAGGGCGGCACACCCAGGATGGAAAGATGAATCCGTTTCGCGCCGGTATCGGTCTGCTGGCGAATAATCTCTCGCTGCCGGTCGTGCCCATGCGGATTGACGGCTTATTCGAGTTGAAGCAAGCGGGGAAGAAACACGCGCCCGCTGGAAAGATTCAAGTCAAGATCGGAGCACCGGTTCGATTCGCGATAGACGAAGATCCGGAGCGAATTGCGCGCGACCTGCAGCAGCGAGTCGAGGCGTTGTAGCAGCGCGCGGGGAGCCAACATCACCCGCGTGCCCTTCCCAAAGGCGCCCTCTCCAAGGCATCGTGAATTGTAGCGAACTTAGGGATCGAGGCTCTTGGGCAATACCTCTGCCTCGCTCTCGGCTATGCGGGGAAAAGCTGGAGCTTTGCGGCGCCGCAAATCCCCCGGCAAAGACGAGCGAGTGAGCCACAGGCCGGCGGCGATGGCTCCCAGCCACGTAAATCCGCCGAGCGCAAGCGCCTTTACGTCGCCCACCTTACTGCCATTCACCATCACCGCACGCACCATCTCGTAGCTCACGAAGCCGGCGAACACCGCGGTCACTGCTGCCTTGCCAATCTCTCCCCACCGCAATTGAGTGAATGAAACCAGCTTGCGGCGGTGCAGGAGCAAGGCCATGGCCAGGCAGTTCACCGCAATCCCCAGATCGGAGGCCATGGCCAGCCCCGCGGTCGACAACGTGCGGAACAGAGCAGCGTACATGGGGATCGAGGCGACCGTGATCAGCGTGCTGGCCAGCATGGGCGTAAGCGTGTCGCCGGCGGCATAGAAGCCGCGCGCGTAGAGCGCTTGCGCCGACCAGAAGGCCAACGACAGCGAAAACAGAAAGAAGTAGATCGCAATTTCGCGGGAATCGAAGAAGGTGAGCCGGCCGCGACGGTAGAGCAGGTCGACCAGCGGCAGAGCGGCACTCATCATGAAACTGCTGGCGAGCAACGAAGTCGCCGTGATCCGGTATACCGATCCGTTCACGGTATCGGAGAATTCTCGCATGCGTCTTTCGCCGATCAGACGCGCGAAAAACGGCAAGGAAGCTTGCCCCGCCGCTTGCCCGAGCACGGAGATGGGCACGGCGAACAAGCGTTTGGCGTAAGTGAGGCGAGTGATGTCGCCCACAAAGTGCTTGGCGAAGTAGCGCAGGATCCAGTCGTCCGCGCTGACCAGCGACACGCCCAGCATCAGCGGAATGGAGAGCCGCACCCATTCGCGAAACGCGGCATTGTGAATATCGAAGGACACCCGGTAGCGCGCGCCCACCCGGGCCGCTCCGATGGCATTGATCAGAAAAATTCCAATGAAACTGCCGCCCACGGCGCCGTAGGCCAACGATGCGATGCCGAATCGGTGCCGGAAGAACACGCCGCCGAGAATAATCGCGAGGTTGTAAATCAGCGGCCCGAACGCAGGCAGAAAAAACAGCCGCCGGGAATACAGCACCGCCGAAACCACGCCGCCCACATAAAAAAACAGCTGAGCCGGAAGAAGAATTCGTGTCAAGTGAATGCAGATGGCGAGTTTCTCGGCGTCGAATCCGTCCTTCCCTCCAAAAAACCAGCCGTCGAGCTGGGGCGCGAAGATCGCAGCCAAAATAATCCCTACTATCAGGACGGCCGTCATGACGGTGATGATTACGGAGAAGGTTTTGTGGGCCTCGTCGTCTTTCCCTTCGGCCAAAAAGCGGGTATAGATGGCGATGAAGGTGATGGAAACCGTGCCCCCGGCCACAATGTAGTTCAGCCAGTCGGGGATGGTGAAGCCGGCGTTGTAGGCATCGGTCAGGGAGGTCGCGCCGAAGGCCCAGGCAATATAAGCCTCGCGCAGGAAGCCGAAGACCCGCGAGAGCATGACTGCGCCCATCACCAGCACGGTCGCGGAAAAAGCGGTGTGCTGATGCGCCGGGTTGAGCAGGCGCAGGAAGCGGCTGGCGAAACTGCGGCGGTCCGCTGGCGCGGGAGCGGCTTCAGGATGAGCGGTGAAATTCTGCATTCAGGGCCGATTCTACACGCCGGGCATGGCTTCCTTTTGTGACAAAGGACCAACGGGTGCCTTGTCCCGAAACAGTAAGACGGGCAAACAAAAAGCCTCCCGCCGAAAACGGGAGGCCTTCTGGGGGAGGGCGCCGGGCGTGAGCCCGTCGTCCTAGCTTGTTATTGCTGCGGCGCAGGAGCCGGTTGCGTCGCCGGGGCCGGAGCGCTGGTTGGAGCGCTCGTGGTCGCAGCCAACTGCTCAAGATCGTTCTTCAACAGGCTGATTTCAACCCGCCCGCCGCTGGTGCGCTTGGCGCTGCCATCGTCCGCAGCTACGGGTGCGTTGCCCATGCCTACTTCATAGATCCGGTAAACCGGAATCTCATGGTTAAGCACGAGGTATCTTACCACCGAATCTGCCATTTTTTGCGAGGTGGCGATCGCGGCCTGGCCGCGGCCGGAGGAGAAGCCTTGCACTTCCACGATGTAGCCACGCTGATCCTTCAGCGGGGTGGCCATTTCGTCAAGCGCGTCCTTGGCTTTCTTGCTCAGCACGCTCTGGCCGGGACGGAAGCGAATCTCGGTCTGCGTGGCGGCCTTGTACTGGTCGATATTGCCAACTACAGTCTCAACCGTGGTGAGGCGCGTGGTGGCTGCGGTCGCGGTCTGCTGCGCCATTTGCGCCTTGTTGCCGGCATCGATGGCATGCTGGTCGGCTTCGTCGGCTTTGTTCGAAGCCAGCTGAATGCCTTGCTGGGCGCGGGCATCCACGTCCTTGATCATCTTGGTGTTGGCCGCGGTCAGCTCATCGAGTTCGTTGACCCGATCCTGAATAGGCTGAACCTGGCGCTGCACGTACTTCTTGCGGGCAAACGGATTCACCCGGCCCCAGAAACCCTCGTGGGTCATGGGCTGCAACGGCTCTTTGCCGGTGGCGCCCACGGTCTGTGGCTGGGAAGCGGGAGCGGTCTGGTCAGCGGCGGCCGCCGGTTGTGTGGTCGAACTGGACTGCTGGGCAAAGGCCGGGAGAGCGAGCACAATCGCCAGCGAGAAGATGACAAGCATTCGTGTCTTCATAATCGACTTCCTTCCGAGTGGGGAGCGTTGGGGCTCCACTCCAGCCCATACGGGCATATTTTTTATTTGCGTCCTCAAAACCACTACGGCCAAGCCGACGCAGCGAATGGCCAGAACCTTCGGTCCTAACAAATAGGGCCTGCCCCATGTGTTACATGTCGAATGCCAAACTGCCCGGTCGCTAAGTCTTTATTTTGCAATAACATTGTAGCGCCAAACTGCGGTTTGCAACACAAAAAACTCCGCTCCGGGTAATTTTGGCAAAGGCCGAATATAAAAAATGCGTGGGTGGCCGGCTGGTCCCGCGCAACGATCGGTTGCAGGAATTCGGGGCGGGCTTGGTCGGGAGGGCTCGCTATCCGCAACATTTTTCATACTGCTGGTGGATGAAATTGTCGGTCATGCCCGCAATGTAGTCACACACAATTCGCGGCAGCGCTTCGTATTTGGCCTTTTCCTGATAGGCAGACGGTAGTTCTCCCGGCTCAGTCATCCAGAAGTTGAACAATTCCCTGATCACTCGTTCGGCGTCGTTTTTCTCGGGCTCAAGCGCCGCACTGAAGTAGAGATTTTGGTGCAGGAAGTTCTTTGCCGCGGCGCGCTCCTGCTCAACCTCCGGGCTCAAAGCGGCTAGCCGATGGGGACAGGCGCGGACGGCGGCCAGGGTTCCGGCGCCCGCTCTCCGAATTTGATCTTCGGTGTTGCGGATCAGATCGCCCACCAGGCGATCCAACATGCGCTTGAGCGCTTCGTTGAATTTCAGTTTCTCCATGGCGTCAGGGTAGAGCTGGTCGGCCTCGCGGTAGAAGCGCTCGAAGACCGGAACCCCATTTCGAATCTCATTCAGCGTGAGCAGGCGTGCCTCGTAACCGTCGTCGAGGTCGGCGGTAACGTAGGCGATTTCATCGGCCAGATCGATGAGTTGGGCCTCTAGCGGCGGACGCTGATCGAGCAGATACTCGGCCAACTCAGGGAACTCGTCGGCACGGTAGTCGTGCGAGTGCTTGATGATCCCTTCGCGCACCTCGAACGTGAGATTAAGCCCGCGAAATGCCGCATAGCGCAATTCGAAATCTTCGACAATGCGCAGCGCGTGCAGATTGTGGTCGAAAGAAAAACCGTGCCGGCGCATCGCAGCATCCAGCGCCTTTTCACCAGCATGACCAAAGGGGGGATGGCCCACATCGTGAACCAGGGCGAGGGCTTCGACCAAATCCACATTCAGCCGAAGCTGCGCCGCGATAGTGCGGGCGATCTGCGCCACTTCGATGGTGTGGGTCAGGCGATTGCGGAAGTGGTCGGAATAGCGGCGGGTGAAGACCTGCGTCTTGGCTTCAAGACGGCGAAAAGCGCGCGAATGGATGACCCGGTCGCGGTCGCGCTGGAAGTCGTTGCGATAGGGGTGTGAGGGCTCGGGACAGCGGCGTCCGCGGGATTGTTCCACTCGGACGGCGTAGTCGGCCAGCATGGGAGAAGAATGAGCACAGCACTCAGCACTCAGTCGGCGGTCTAGCGCCTACTTGCTGCCCGGATCTTCCTTGGCCAGCTTGATCTTCGCGGATTCGAGTTTCTTCTGGACCTGGGCCATGTCGTCGGTGTCCACTTCCGCGGCGATGGTCTTGTTCCACTCTTCGAGCGCGCGTTCCCAGTGCGAAGCCGCCAGCTTGAGGCGTCCGGTTTTTTGGTAGAGGTCCCCCAGGTGATCCTGCACGGTGGGGTCGCTTCCCATGTTGTGCTGCGAAGCTTTGATCAGGTTTTCTTCCGCCAAGTCATATTTTCCCAGGCGGAAGTAGGCCCAGCCGAGCGAGTCGAGATAGGCGCCGTTGGCGGGATCAAGATTCACCGCTTTCTGAATCATGCCCAGCGCCTCATCCAGTTTCATTCCGCGATCGGCGAGCATGTATCCGAGGTAGTTGAGCGTGGGTGCGCTTTGCGGATCGGCCGTCAGTATTTTGCGGAACGTATCCTCAGCCTGGTCGTACTTCTTCTGGCGCTCGAAGTCCGCTCCGCGCAAATAAGCGATCCCTTCTTTGTCCTCGGGCTTGGTGGAAAGCTGGTCGGCTTTGCCGAGAGCCTCGTCGGCCTCGGGCCAGCGCTTGAGACGGCTGTACATTTGCGACAGCGCGATGTAGACCTCACGATCGTCAGGCGTGCCTTTGAGCAGGGCGCGGACCTGGCGCAGACCCTCATCCGGCTGGCCCATATCGGCCAGTTGCGCCGCGTAGACCATCTTCAGGCCGCGGTCATTGGGCAGCTTTTGCGTCGCTTCCTTAGCGGCATCGGTCGCCTGGGGCCACTGTTTGGCTTCGCGGTAGGTGTCGACAATCGCCTCGTAACCGCGCTCCGCATTGTCGTCACCCAGCGTCAGCATCTTGTGGAAGGTATCGAGCGCCATTTGATCATTGCCGCTGTCCCGATAGATCGTGCCCAGCCGCTCCAGGAAAACGCTGCGGTTGTCTTTTTCCTCCTGGGTATAGCTGTCATCTGCTTTTTCCGTGCGTTTTAGCAAGTCCTGCAATACCTGGATAGCTTGGTCGTACTGGCCCTGCGCGTGGTAAACGCTGGCGATGTAGTAGGACACTTTGTCCGAATAAGGCACCAGAGATTCGGCTTTTTTGAGGTTCTCCAGCGCTAAATCGAATTGGCCGTTTCTCAGGTAAATCTCGCCCATGCTCACGTAGGTTTCGGCGTCTTCGGGGTTGGCGTCGGCGATGATCTTGTACTGCTCGAGAGCGGCGTCCGTCTGGCCGTCGTTCATCAAGTTTTGCGCCAGTCCGCGGATGGCGTCGAGATTGTCGCGATCCAGGTCGATGGCATGCCGGTAGGCATCAATGGCCTGCTTGTATTGCTTCTGCTGTTCGTAGGTGTAGCCCAGCGCAGAATACAAGCGCGCGGAACGAGCGGAATCCGGAATCGAACTCAGCACCTTGGCCGCGCGCGTGGTGTCGCCTTCGTCGTTGTAGAGGTAGGCCAGCATGGTGACGGCCTCCTCGGAATCGGGCTCCAGTTGGATCGCTGTCTTGAATTCGCTCTCCGCTTTGAGCTGGTCGTGATTCACCTTGTACAAACGGCCGAGGAGCAGATGGTCATCCACGCTGTCGGGCTCGATTTTGACAACCTGCTCGTATTGTTCGATAGCGAGTTTGAGTACGTTGTCGGAACCGCTGCCCTCTTGCATGTCGCCGAGCGACTTGAGATAAATGCGGCCGAGCAGCTTATGCGCTTCCAGGTTGTTGGGATCGCGCTTGAGGATGTCCTGCGCTTGCAGCACGGCATCGCGGATGCGGCCCGTCTTTACGTACATCTCGGCCAAGGCCGAGGTCAGATACTCAGATGTCGGGTCGGCGTCGATGGCCTGGCGGTATTCGTCAATGGCCTTGGTTGCCATATCGCTGCGGCCATATCCCAACTGCTCCTCGTACATATGAGCCAGCGCGTAGTGGTAGTAGGCCGCTGCGCGATCGACTTTGCGGGGGCTCGCGGTATTGGAGCTGGAAGCGGCTGGAGTCTGCTGCGCGAAAACGCCGGCCGCCAATAAAAGTACGAGCATGGGCTGATGAATACTTTTCATTCCAAACCTTCGGATCCCCAAAGTCATACGGGTTGGATGCTAAACCGCCAAGTGCGGGTGCTCAAAGTATTGTAAACCCTGACCGTGGCCGCGAAGGCAAAAAGGCCCCTATGAAAAGGGGTTGATTCGTGATCGGAGGTACAACGACTACTAGAATTGCCGAAAAAGCGGTTTTCGCATTGACGAAGTGTAAAGAACTGTTATCGGAGTGGGGAAACCCGGCCGATTCGAGGCTGGCATCCGGTTCCGGCAAATCAAGAATTCTAATGCCGAAAGTGCCGGACGCCGGTGACGATCATGGCCAATCCCAGCCGATCGGCGGCGGCAATCACTTCCGGATCACGGACGGACCCGCCCGGCTGGATGATGGCCGTAGCACCGGCCTTGGCGATCTCCTCGACGCCGTCGGGGAATGGAAAATAGGCGTCGGAAGCGGCCACCGTGCCTTGGAGCGGCAAAATGGCTTTCATGGCGCCAATCTTGCAGGAGTCTACGCGGCTCATTTGGCCCGCACCCACGCCTACCGTCTGGCCGTCGCGAGCGTACAGAATCGCGTTGGACTTCACGTGCTTGCAGACTTTCCAGGCAAACAACAGGGCGCGCTTTTCTTCCGCCGTGGGCGGGCGCTTGGTGACCGCTTTCAAATCGCTTTCGGTTAGCGGACGGATGTCTGCGTCTTGCACCAGGATTCCGCCCGAGACATTCTTCAACACCCATTTCTCCGGGGCAGGAACGATTTCCAGGAGCCGAAGATTCTTCCTGGAGGCAAACGCCGTTTTCGCGGCATCGTCGAATGCGGGTGCGGCGATCGCTTCCACGAAGAGCTTCGCCATTTCGGCGGCAGCCGCGGCGTCCACTGGGCGGTTCACGCCGATCACACCGCCATACGCGGAAACGGGATCGGCTTCCAGAGCTTTTTTGTAAGCCTCGGACAGGTTTTTGCCGGTTGCGGCCCCGCAAGGGTTGGTGTGCTTGATGATGGCGCACATGGGCTCGTCAAATTCCTGCGCCAGATCCCAGGCTGCTTGCAGATCGACGATGTTGTTATAGGAAAGCTCCTTGCCTTGCAGCTGACGTGCGTTCGCCACCCCGGCGGCTGAGCCATCGGAATACATGGCCGCTTTCTGATGCGGGTTTTCGCCGTAGCGCAGGTCCATGATTTTGTTGAATGACAAGCGCAGCGTCTGCGGGAAGCCCGCTTCGGGATGAAACTCAAAATGGCCGTTGGCGCTGATGCGCTCGAGCGTGGAAGCGATTGCGGAATCGTAAGCGGCCGTGGTCGCAAACGCTTTTTGCGCCAGACGCCATTTCGTAGCCGCGGAAAGCGCTCCGCCGGAAGCGGCCATCTCCTCTACTACGTCGTTGTAATCAATGGGCGAAGTGACGACGGCCACATCCTGAAAATTCTTGGCGGCGGAACGAATCATCGAAGGCCCGCCGATGTCGATGTTTTCGATCAATTCGTCAAAAGGGACGCCCGGCTTGGCCGCGGTTTTCTCGAAGGCGTAAAGGTTCACCACGACCATGTCGATCGGCTGAATGCCGTGTTCGGCGACCGCGTTGCGGTGCAGCGGATTTTCGCGACGGTGCAGAATGCCGCCGTGCACCTTGGGATGCAGCGTCTTCACCCGGCCATCGAGCATTTCCGGGAATCCCGTCAGCTCGGAGATGTCTTTCACCGGAACACCCGATTCGCGCAACAGTTTGGCGGTGCCGCCGGTCGAAATCAGTTCCACTCCCAGGCCGGATAGTTTGCGGGAGAATTCGACCAGTCCCGTCTTATCGGTGACGCTGAGGATGGCGCGCTGAATCTTCGCTTCAGTCCGGGCTTGGGTCTCAGACATGACAGGCCTCGGCTGCGATTTGTGGCAGCGAGAAATTCTATCAGCAAGAGGCCTGTGGAGGTTTTTCGGACTACTTAAGGCTGGCGCATTGCAACCGAAGTTTGTTTAGACCTTGGCGCGGGCCTTCAGGCGGACGTGGCCATTCTCCATCTCGACAGTGTATTCGACGCTGGGGCAGCCATACTCTTTGCGGATCTGGTCGGTCTTCTTCTGCACGAAGGAAGTGAAACTGTCGAGGTTGCCAGAGACCGATTCTCCGGCCTTCTTCTTGGCTTCGGTCAGGGCATGGTAAAGCTTGACCACGCTGTCGTGCTCAAGGCGGGCGTCGGAACACTGCACCGTGATGTTTTCGTCCGCGCTGGCCCCGGCGGCGGCGGCAAGCGCGGCATGGCTGACCCCGTAGACCTTGCGCTCTTCGTGCTCCTCCTCGCGTACACCTTGGATCGAGAGCAGCGCATCCTGCGGACGCCGGTAGCCCTCCTCACGAATGCGGCTCTTCTTGCGCCACAGGTCGCTGTAGATGGCGTAGCGCTGCGCCATTTCGTTGTAGCGGAAACGCTGGGCAAAACTCAACCGCACCCCGTCGCTGAACTTGCGCAGCAAACTGAGCACCTTCCACTCGATGTCGGTGGGGGGCTTCTTGGTGGGATTGCTGAAATAGACCTCGTACTCGATTTTCAGCCGGCGCAGCTGCGACTCCAAAAGAGTCAATTCCTCATCGATGGTCAAAGGATATCCCCACCGTAGAGTTTAGGGGTTGCGGGGGCAGGATAGGAGGTTTCTAACGGCCACGGAAGGGTCGGAACGAAAGTAATCAGGAGCAGCTTCTAGCTGTTAGCTCCTAAGCTCTTAGCCTCAACCCACCCATGAATCAAGACCTCCGCAGGGCTTTGCGGTTGTCCAGGATTCAAGGGTTCCATGGTTTGAGCTAACAGCCAGAAGCTAGAAGCTAATAGCTCACTTCCCCGCGCCGGCCGCCATCTTTTTCACCATGGCAAGCACCAGCTTGCGGTCGCTGTCGTTCAGGCTGACGGCGTAGCGGCGGATTTGGCTCAGGAAGCGGACTTCGTCGTCGGAAAGCTGGGGCAATCCCTTGGAGCCATTGCTGTGCCCGGAATCGGCGAAAAAGTGCGACAGAGGAAGTTCCATGGCGCCGGCGATCTTAGCCAGCGTGTCCAACGAGGGGATGGTATGGCCGTTTTCGACGCGCGACAGATAACAACGCAGCAACCCGGTGCGCTTTTCAATGTCGCCCTGGGACATTCCTTTATCTAAGCGGAAATTCCTGATCGTCTCGCCGATGTTCATAGAGAAAGCGGTCACCGAGGCATCCCGCAGGATGGGTGCATAGTAACCAGAGTAGTACCGTCTGGCAAGTGGAAATTTATTTCCATGAAACCCTCTCTGGAACTCGGCCCGCCGGAGAATCCTGGGCCGAGTGCCGCCGGTCCCTTTAGAGCGGCAATTCCATGTACAGCGCGCCGGCAATGGGATTCGGCCGATAAGGTGCAGTTTCCGTGAAGCCTAGCCCTCGATACAGGCGCACCGCATCTTGCATGACCGGCTCGACGGTATCGAGCCGCATCCGCTTATAGCCCAACTCCCGGGCCCGAGCGATCACCGTTTCCGCCAAGGCGCGGCCCAAACCTTTTCCGCGAAATGCAGAGCGCAGGTAGAGGCGTTTCATCTCGCAAGTCTCCGCATCCAGCCGGTGCAGAGCCACGCATCCTGCCAAGCTGCCGTTGTATTCGGCGAGAAGAAGACAACCGTCAGGAGGCGCGTAGTCGCCCGGCAGGCTCGCCAATTCCTGGTCGAAACTCTGGAAGCACAAGCTGAAGTTGAGGGACTTGGCGTATTCGAGGAATAGCTCGCGGACCTGGGCGATTTGCGTGGGAGATTGCGCTTGCGCCAGCGTCAAACCTTTAACCATAGAGGGCACGCGATAAACAGAAGAGGCCTCACCTGCGAGCGCTAGCTGCCAGACCCAGCCGCTGCTGTCCCAACTCCGGCATTATATTTCAAGCATAACTGGTAGAACTCGTCCAGCGATGCGCCGTATTCATGGTGGGTCGCCGAGACTCGGTCAATGACCGACTCCCAGGAACAGCAAGACAGTTCCATGCGGTCGGCCAGCGGCAACGCCCATTCGTCCAGCCACTTCTGCAATTCAGTGCGGTTGGACTGGGTGTCATACATTGCAACACGCTGGATGAGGCGACTTCGGATTCCCTCCTTGCTCATTTGGCGGGAAAACGCCCCGGCATCAATCTGCAGCGCCGGAGCCAAAACAAAGAAACCGAGCGACTTGTAGAGCGACATGGGCCGTCCAGCCCTGCGAAGCGTTTCGGCCATGCAACCCACGTTCCTCGCAGCTTGATCGAAAGCCGGTGCCCGCTTCGTCCCAGCGCTCAGACCGCTGAACATTTTTGCCTCACACACCACAAACTGCGAACATTCCGGCTCCAAAACTAGCCCGGCTTTCGTCGAAGCGTCGAACTGAAATTGGCCGACGACGCCGTCGGCGTGGGTCCAAGATTCGGCCAGTTGGTCGCCCCGGACGCGAGGCAGAAATGCAGAATACAGGAGCGCCTCGGAAAACCACCGTGCAGTCGGCTCGAAACGAAACGGCAAAAAATCGGCACCTTTCGATCCCGCTGCGAGCACGAGCCTCAGAAGCCAACCTTCGTTGTAGAGCAGGGTGCCGGGGATGCACGCTCCTTCGGCTGTAATCGATTCGAAAATCCTCTGAACCTCATCCAATGCCTTCATGTTCGATTTCCTCTGTGTCCTCTACGTCCCGCTGTGGTTGATTAGCGTTACCCCATGAGCATGCCGCCATTCACGTTCAATACGTGCCCGGTAATATAAGCCGCTTCGTCGGACGCCAGAAACGCGACGCTATTGGCGACATCTTCCGGCGTGCCCACGCGGCCGAGCGGAATCATTTTCACCGCGTTCTGCTTGAACTCGTCGCTCAGAGCCAAGGTCATGGCGGTGTCGATGAATCCCGGCGCGACCGCGTTGCAGGTGATGTTGCGCGACCCGACTTCGCGTGCGATGGCCATGGTCAACCCGATCAAGCCCGCCTTCGAGGCGGCGTAGTTCGCCTGACCCGCTTGCCCGGTCTGCCCGAAAATGCTGGCGATGTTGACGATGCGTCCCCAGCGCTGTTTCAGCATAGAACCGATGACCTGCTGGATGCATAGATACGCCGAAGTAAGATTGGTGTTGAGCACCGCGTCCCAGTCGGCGCGTTTCATGCGCATGACCAGTTGATCGCGGGTGATGCCGGCGTTGTTCACCAGAATGTCGATCTTGCCGAATTGCGCGAGCGCCGTTTTGAAGGCAGCCTTGATTTGGTCTTCATCGGAAACGTCCATGGCAATCGCCGCGGCGTTACCGCCGCAGGCGCTGATTTCTTGCACCAGCTCATTTAGCTTTTCCCGATTGCGCGCGGCGACGGCGACCGCGGCCCCTTTGGCGGCAAACTTCAGAGCGCAGGCGCGGCCAATGCCCTGGGAGGCTCCGGTGACCAGCGCGACACGGCCGGAGAGCGGCATGCTTGTTTCTCCTTAGCTCTAGAAACCTTGCATTATAGCTGCCATTGCGTGGCGACCACGGATTCGACAAAGTCAGCCCTGTGAGGAGGGGGAAGAAAGAGTCGCTTTCGTATGGACCGCACCAGGCGTCGCGCCCAGTTTCTCCAACCTCGCCGCGCGCTCCTGCAATGCTTCCAACTCCTGCGCATTGAGGTTTTCCGCGCAGCCCGCCAGCACGCGTCGTCCTCTTTCGACCAAAATCGTTCGGTACGCGGGATCTTGCGTGGTGCCAGCCACGTCACCCAAAGCGCGCAGCAGCCGCAGGCTAACCGCCGCATCCCCTTTTGCATAAAGCCTTATCTGCTCGAAGGCCGAATCCAACAGGCGATCGAAACCGATCCAAGGGATGCTCACCCGCACCACCCCGGGTGGATCGAACAGCAGCGAATCGGGTGGTTCCCGCGAAGCAAAGCGAATCATGACGCGGCTCAGTTGGTCCACGCAAGTGATCGCGCTGGTTGGGTCATTGACGGCGGGCGAGATCGCCTTCAGCGCAATGTCAACGATCTGCAGGACGCCAAACTCCACATCCTGCTGCAAAGTCCTCACCGGACCCATGTCGAAGGCGCTGCGAAACTCGGCCACGGCATCCGGCGTGAGCCGCTCCGGCTTCGATGCCAGCAGAAGCGGAATTCCCGCGGGAACGAAGTGGCCAACCCGCCGCGGCGAGTGCACTTGCACGCGATAGTTCTTGGCCAGGTTCACCAGCCGCCCGGTATCCACAAAGCGGATATAGCCGGAGACCTCGTTCGTCACGCCTACGGGCCATGCGTTCGGATCGAACGGATTCGTGTCTTTGGCGCGAGGAAACCGGTGGGGCCAGGGCATCAGATCGTCGATCACCGCCTCGGTCTCGGAAGCGATCCGGTCCACGATGTGGTTCACGCTGATGGCTTGCGAAATGTGGTGGATGAAATACAACAGCCCGCATACGCAGGCGAAAGCAAGCACCATCGCGCCCAGCACCGTGGCCACGGGCGAGAATGGGGAAGGAAACGACCGCGCTGCTGGGAGCGCCGCCATGCAGTAGGAAAAAGTACCCAAGAACAACCCCAGGGTGCGCTGCGTGACCCGGTCGCGCGCAAAGCTCACCAGGATGCGCGGCGAAAACTGCATGGAAGCCAGAGTCAGCGTCATTAGCAGGATGGCGAACACGATGGACACGACCGTCATGGTCGAGGTGGCGATATCGCTGAGAATGACTTGCGCTACCTGGGGGTCGGAGTGGGACGGGAAAAGCAGCTTGGGCACCCACGCGCTGATCCCAGGGAAGGATTCTTCTGCCGCAGAGAGCAACGCTCCCGCGGAGCCCAGCGCCAGCGCGATGGCCAGCGGGCGAACCAGAAAGCCGCCCCGCAGGTTGTACATCACGTGGCGCAGCAAGAGTGGTAAACGCTTGATCACCGTCAGCCCCGTTCGAAGCTCCAAGGCAGCATAGGGCAAGGCTGGGGCTTGAGCAAGAAAACTCGGAGGGGGGCAGTGGTGCTGTTTGGGAGTCATCCTAGCGTCGCGCTTTTGTGCGACGCAATAATCGCGTGTCTGGCTCGCTTCCTTACCAAACTGCACCACTACCCCGGGAGGTCGTCCTGGTTCATTGCGCCCGGCGCAGCGGCCAGATAAGCACCTCCAGCCTCTCGGCGAAATGCAGGATGGGAGGAATTTGCGGAAGCGTGATTCCGGCGGCCGCGGCCATGGTGTTGACCTCGATTTCAGCCGCTGCATCCTGGAGCGGCCAAGGCAGGTGATGAATCTCCGCGCGGTAGACGTCAGCGCCTTTCGTGGTGTAGAGGCAGTAGCGGGCGGTGAGCCAGTGTTCCAGGCTGCCCTTGTCTCGAAAATGAATTGCGCCGGTGGGCTGGTAACTTCCACGGAACCGGGCGCTGCCCTTCAGACGAGTTGAATCGTAAACGATCTTCTCCTGCTGGGCCTGACTCGACATGCGTGCATGGAAATAAGGCAGGCGATAAAACCTGCGCGCGGTCCACACCGCGGCCAGGTTGGCGGCGTCAAGGCTGAAGAAATAGACCCCTGGCCTGCCGTCGAAAGTCACGTAAGTGCGGACATTCAATTCCGGAAAGCGAGACAGGCCAGGCAGTGGAGGTAGTCCGCGAGCGCGGATTCCGCTCATGTGAAACGGGATGACGCCCACCCAAGCTTGGCCATCGAAAATATCAAGGGGCAGCTGCGCCGGCACCAGATCACGCAAAGACGAAGGCTCCACTGGCCAATGGGCGAACAGCAAATCATGCCAGGTCTGAGCCATCACCCACGGGCCCGCAGGCGGCGGCCAGGGCCGGTGGGAAAGCGATTGCAGAGCCGGATGCACGGTCGCAATTGTCCCGTTTTCGTCGCTGGTTGTCGAATGTGGGTGATGCGTCGTTGCGCATTCCTCCATCCTGCCAGTAAGATTTGACCTTCCTCACTTCGAGGTGCTCCGTCGCCATGCCTGAAACCGCCGAAGCCTCCGTTCCCGCCGATACGAATCCCGCGGACACAATCGCGCCCTCCGACCCTGCAGTCGAGGTTTATGCCGTCTACGGCGTAGAGCCGGAGATTCAGGCCTATGCCATGGCCAAGTATTCGCGCTCGGCGCTCTCGATGAAAGAATCGCTCAAGGAGATCAGTCAGCAGAAAGCGGAGAAGTTTCTCAACACCTTTTATTTTCAGTACGGACACCGATCCATCGCCGACCTGGCGCACATCGCGCTGGCGATTGAGCGGCTCTCGATTCTGGCAGCGATCACGGTGGCCGATGAGTCGCGCTGGGATGGCCAGGAGCGCTCCACACGCTATCAGGATTTCAAGCAGGCCCGCTACTTCACGCCCGAATTCGGCGAAGCCCGTGTGGAGGCAGGCGACCCGCCCGCCGCCCTGGCGCGGGATCTGTACCGCGAAACGATCGAGGACCTTTTCGCGCAATACGAAACTGTCTCCCAGCGGATGTTTCGCTACCTGTGCGACATCACTCCCAAGCCCGATGAAATGAAACAGGAGGCCTACGACCGTACTTTGCGGGCGCGGGCATTCGACTATTCGCGCTATCTGCTTCCGCTCGCGGTCAACACTTCGCTGGGTGAAATCGTCAACGCGCGCACGCTGGAAATGCAGGTGAGTCATCTTCTTTCGCATACCCACCGGGAACTCCGTCATTTGGGAGAGCTCCTGAAAAATGCGGCGACATCGCCCGCGTACAACGTGAATCAGGATTCGTTGCAAGAGTTAGTGAACCAGATTCGCACTGTTTCGCCGGAGCTAGGCGACCGCGCCGAGCAAGAATTGCTGCGCGAAGTGCGGGTCGCCCCCACGCTCGTGAAGTATGCGGACCCGAATCCCTACGAAATTGAAACTCGCCGCGAATTGCGCCATGTGGCATCCGAGTTGATGGGAGATTTGCCCATCGCTCCGGCTCCGGTTGTTGATTTGCTGGACGATGATGAGCCTTTGGAAGTGGAACTGGCTGCGACTCTTGTCTACGAGCATTGCCATTATCCCTATCGCCAGATTCGCATGGCCATTCACGCGGTGGGCGACGCGATTCGCCGGGAGATTATCGACATGGGCCTGCGCCATCGCGGACGCCACGACGAACTGCTGCGCGCCTTCCGCGCCGGCCAGCAGTTCCGCTTCGACATCCTGATGGATATCGGCGGCTTCCGCGACATGCACCGCCATCGCCGCTGCATTCAGATCGGGCAGGACTTCACTACCAAGCACGGTTACGACACGCCGCAAGAACTGGAACCCGCGGGCGCGCGAGCGGAATACGACGCAGTCATGTCGCACACGGCAGCCGCGGTTGAAAAACTGGCACGTTGCGGCAGCCCGGAAGCGGAGGAAAACTCGCAGTACGCGATTCCGCTAGGCTTCCGCAAGCGGACGCTGTTCAAGATGGATTTCGCCGAAGTGGTCTACATTTCCGAGCTGCGAAGCGGGCCAGCGGGACATTTCTCTTATCGCAATGTGGCTTATGCGATGTATGAAGCGGTGGCGAAGAAGCATCCGGCGCTGGCGAAGTATTTGCGGGTGACGGATGTGCGGGAGCTGGTGGATTTGCTGACGCGCTAACTGGAAACTGTCTGGGCAACCTCGTATACCTTCGCGCCCCTTCATTCTTGGGCCGCGGCTAAGCCCATAAACCGCGCAGGGCGCCGGGAAACGCAAAACCCTACGTGTACATCACCTTGCGCTCGCCCTTCACAATCCTACCAACGGTGTAGGCCTTTTCCCCAGCTCGCTCCAGCACGGTTTGCGCTTTCTTGAATTTCTTGGACGGCACCACAACCAGCATCCCTAGCCCCATGTTGAAGGTGCGGAACATCTCCTCCTGAGGAATGTTGCCGAGCTTTTGCAGATGCTCGAAGATGGGCGGCACTTGCCAGGAACTGGTTTCAATGACTGCGGCCACGCCGCGAGGAAGCACGCGTGGAAGGTTTTCCGTGATGCCCCCGCCGGTGATGTGCGCCAGCGCGGAAACGCATTCTCCGGCGATCAGCTTTCGCACCACCGGCCAATAGCTCTTGTGCGTGCGCAACAGCTCATTGCCAACTTTGCCCTTGAGTTCATTCACATAGCTGTCGGCGGTGTAGCGGGCGACTTCGAAGAGCAGCTTGCGGGCGAGCGAGTAGCCGTTGGTGTGCAGGCCGTTCGAAGGCAGGCCGAGGATCACATCGCCGGGCTCAACCGTTTTTCCTGTGAGAATGCGGTCGCGCTCGACCACGCCCACGATGAATCCAGCCAGATCGTATTCCCCTTCCGGGTAGAATCCGGGCATCTCGGCGGTTTCGCCCCCGATCAGGGCGCAGCCGTTCTGTTTACAAGCTACCGAAACGCCCTCGACCACCTGCTCGGCAATTTCCGGCTGCAGCTTGCCGGTGGCCAAGTAATCCATAAAGAAGAGTGGCGTGGCGCCCTGCACCACAATGTCGTTGACGCAATGATTGACGAGATCCGCACCGACGGTGGTGTGCACGTTCATGCCAAAAGCGATTTTTAGCTTGGTACCCACGCCATCCACGCTCGAAACCAGCACGGGATCCAGATACTTCTGCTTATCCAAGGCGAACAACGCGCCGAAGCCCCCAACCTCGCCCAGCACACCTCGGGTAAAGGTTTTGTGAGCCAGGTACTTGATCCGCTTCTTGGTGCGGTTGCCACGTTCGATGTCGACGCCGGCATCGGCGTAAGTCACGGTGGCAGTCTTGGAAGGGTCTTGGGCCAAAGGGATCAGTCCATTTTCTACGAAGTGTGGGGAACCCGCTGGGCGATCGTCAGACTACGGAAGAAACGTTCAGCGGGGCACATTGTAGCATGTCCGCAGAACTGCCTAGGGCGCGCATGCGAGGCCTTTCCGCACTTGCACCAGGAGAAGACGCACAAACCCCTGCTCGCGCGAAAAAGCAGACGCGCGCCGCTGAACTTCGTCGGGCTTCCCTGCTAATGAGTAACGTAGGCCGAGAAATAGTAGGCCAGTACTCCCAACAACGCCAAACCCGAGATCCCGTAAATGGTCAGGACCCAGGTGCCACGGCCTTCTTTGTGGGTTTCACAAGCTTGCGATGGGTTTGCAGAAACTGAGGAATTCTCTAGGGCCCGATGATCCATGCAGACCTCCTAGTCCGCGGACATCGTGGCGCAACTGGCGTCACGCTTCCTGCCGTCATGGGCAAGAATTTGCGGATTGTACTACGGGTTGAAAGGCCGGAAACAAGAAAAAGTTGACGGTCATCGGCTGCCCTTCCCGAATCGGGTTTATTGAGAAAGTCCGGCCTGGTAATGTGATTCGCCTTTTATTCGCTATTCTGTTAATCTTTCCACAGGTTTTGTGACATATGACCTTACCTCCCACGATTTCAACGTGTAGGCTACGTGAGTTCTTAAACATTTCTTCCAGAGGAGCAACCACTTATGGCCGACGAACGGGCAAAGGCGATTGATCTGGCTTTCGCGCAGATCGAAAAGCAGTTTGGTAAAGGCTCGATCATGCGCTTGGGGTCGAAGGAAGCGATCGTCCCCATTGCAGTGATTCCCACCGGCGCCATTTCCTTCGACGCAGCCCTCGGAGTGGGCGGCTTCCCGCGCGGGCGTGTCGTCGAAGTGTTCGGCCCGGAATCTTCCGGCAAGACCACCATTACCCTACAGGTAATTGCCGAGGCACAAAAAATGGGAGGCATGGCCGCCTTCGTGGACGCCGAGCATGCGCTCGATCCCGGCTACGCCAAAAAGTTGGGAGTGGACGTGGACAACCTTCTCGTCTCGCAGCCCGACTACGGCGAGCAGGCGCTGGAAATTACCGAGGCTTTGGTGCGCTCCGGCGCGATCGACGTGCTGGTTGTGGACTCGGTGGCCGCCCTCGTCCCCAAAGCAGAACTCGATGGTGAAATGGGCGATAGCCATATGGGCCTGCAGGCCCGGCTGATGTCGCAAGCCCTGCGCAAGCTGACCGGGACTGTCTCCAAATCGCGAACTTGCCTCATCTTCATCAACCAGATCCGCGAGAAGATCGGGGTGATGTTCGGCAATCCCGAGACCACCACCGGCGGACGCGCGTTGAAGTTCTATTCCTCGGTGCGCATCGACATCCGCCGCATCGCCGCCATCAAAGAAGGGGACGTGGTCACCGGCTCAAGAACCAAAATCAAAGTCGTGAAGAACAAAGTGGCTGCGCCTTTCCGCGAAGCCGAATTCGACATCATGTACGGCGAGGGCATCTCTCGCGAAGGCGATCTGCTGGATTTGGCGGTGAATCAAAATATCCTGGAGAAGTCGGGCTCCTGGTTTAGCTATAAAGGAGAACGCATCGGACAGGGTCGAGAAAACGCGCGCCAGTTCCTAAAGGACAACAAAGACATTTTCGTAAAGTTGGAAGCCGAAGTTCGTAAAGCCCTGGGATTGGCGGCCAGCCCGCAAGCGGCAGCGCAAGCGGCAACGGGAACTCAAGGTGCGCCGCAAGGCGCGCGCGTGACCACCATGCCCAGCACTTCGGAGGCGGCTAAGCTCCCGGCGGCCCGGCGATAGCCTTCCACGATCCTGGGACTCGAACAATCTGTCCTCGCGAGTCAGGCGAGGACGGATTGCCGGGGTCTCACGATTGACGCGAACCGGTCCCAAGCAGAGTGCTCCCGGTTTGCCATACCTCTCCCCCGCCGACTAGAATCTTCTTTCGCCCTGCCGCGCTTGGTTTCAGCGAGGAATTTTGAACAGAGTCATCGCCATCTATCCCGGTTCGTTCGATCCTCCGACGAACGGACATCTGGATTTGATCGAGCGGGGAAGCCAGATTTTCGATGAGTTGATTGTTGCGATCCTGCGCAATGCGGAAAAGAAGCCGTTGTTCAGCCTGGCGGAACGGCGCCGGATGCTCGAGGAACTTACCCGGCCGTTCGCTAACGTTCGGGTCGACACCTTCGGTGGCTTGACGGTGGAATACGCCACGCGGGTAAAAGCCAAGGCGGTGTTGCGCGGCATTCGCGCCATCAGCGACTACGAGTACGAACTGCAGATGGCGCTGATGAACCGCAAGCTGCATCCTGAGCTCGAAACCGTGTTCATGATGCCCGCGGGCAAGTATTCCTACTTGAGTTCGCGCCTGGTCCGCGAAGTCGCGCAATTGGGCGGTTCTATCAAGGATCTGGTGCCGGAGATGGTAGAAAGAAAGCTCAAACAAAAATTGGGCCCGGCAACCGAACTACAACACGCTGGGAAACGGAAGGTGGGAAAACGAGTATGACTCCAGTCAGCGAAGCAATTGCACCGTTGAAACTTACCGAACGCATCAACCGCATCCAGCCTTCCGCCACCATGGCGGTGGTTGCGGAAGCCGACAAGCTGCGCCAGCAGGGCGTGGATGTGGTCGACCTGAGCGTGGGCGAACCTCACTTTTCGACGCCGCAGCATATCAAGGATGCCGCCATCGCCGCTATCAACGCCAATTTCACCAGGTACACGGCGGCGGCCGGCACGGCGGAGTTGCGCGATGCCATCGTGAATCGCCATACCGCGGATTTTGGCTCCGGCTATCGCCGCGAGGAGGCAATCGCCTCGGTCGGCGGCAAGCATGTGCTGTTCAACGCCATTCAGGTGCTGGTCGACCATGGCGACGAAGTCATTCTTCCGGTGCCGTACTGGGTGTCGTTCAAAGATATTGTGAACTACGCCGGCGGCAAGTGCGTGTTCTTGGAAACCGACGAAGCGCAAGGTTTCCGGGTGACGGCGCAGATGATCGAACGCCTGGTCACCCCGCGCACCAAGCTGATCATTCTTAATTCGCCGTCGAACCCATCCGGCGCGGTAATGTCTCCTGAAGACCAGACGGAAGTCGTGCGCCTTGCCGCCCAGCGCGGGATCTGGGTGCTTTCCGACGAATGTTATGTTTACCTGAATTACACGGGAAGAGAATTCTCGGTCGGATCCCTGCGCGAGCAGCGGGAGCGCATCGTGATTGCCGGCTCGCTGTCTAAAACTTACGCGATGACCGGCTGGCGCTTGGGTTTTGCCCTGGCCCCGGCTGCGGTTACCAACGCGATGGCAAAACTGCAAAGTCAATCCACTTCGAACCCGACCTCGATTGTGCAAAAGGCCGCAGTGGCCGCGTTGAACGGGCCCCAACAGTGCGTCGACGACATGCGGCTGGAGTACATCAAACTGCGCGATCACATCGTCAGCGGACTGCAAGCGATTCCCGGCGTAAAGTGCAACTTGCCGGAGGGCGCTTTCTACGTTTATCCCAATGTGGCGGCATTCTTCGGGCGGGGCGGTGTGAACTCGCCGGCGGACTTTGCCGGAAAGCTGCTGCGGGAGACGCATGTGGCCACTGTGCCCGGTGAGGGTTTCGGCACCGACGAACATATTCGCGTGTCCTATGCGACTTCCGTCAAGGACTTGGATCGCGGACTGGAGCGCATCCGGACGTTTGTCGCGTCGCTCTAGCTCTCGATCGCATGAGCGAACTGTACCCATTGTTGATGTCCCCGGCCTTTGACCCGCGTCCGTGGGGCACGCTCGACCTGTCGCCGATTTATCCCAACCATCGCTTCGACGAGAAGATCGGCGAAGCGTGGCTGACGGGAGACGCGTGTAAAGTTGCGAATGGCCCGCTGCGGGGCAAGTCCTTGGCTGAACTGAGTTCTCAGTTCGCGCGGGCTCTGGTTGGTGAGTCCGCGCGGGATCCGCTTCGTTTTCCGCTGCTGTTGAAATTCCTGTTTCCTCACGAAAAGCTTTCCGTGCAGGTTCACCCCGATGATGAAGCGGCGCTCCGCTTGGGGCAGCCCTGGGGCAAGACGGAATGTTGGTACGTGGCCCACGCGCGACCCGGCGCGCAGGTTGCGCTCGGACTGAAGCCTGGCGTTACGCGAGCCCAATTCGAGGAATCGATTCACCAACAGCGCGCTGAGGAATTGCTGAATTGGATCAATGTTTTTCAAGGCGAAATGATCTACCTCGCCGGCGGCACCGTGCACACTCTGGGCCCGGGCTCGATCATCGTCGAAACGCAACAGCAGTCGGATATTACTTATCGCTTGTACGACTATGGCCGCCCGCGAGAATTGCATCTCCAGGAAGGGCTGGCAGTGGTGAGAGAAACCGGCGCATCCGGCAAGGTGTTGCGGCCGGCGCCGGTTGTGTTACCTGGAACCGCGAACCTGCATTCCGCGCTCATCGCCGCTCCGTACTTCGTGGTCGAGCTGTTCGAACTCAAAGAGCCTCACGACTTTGCGACGCGCGATAGTTCTGGCCGGACCTCCGCGCAGATCATAGTGGCCGTGGAAGGTTGTGGCTTGGTCGAAGTTGCAGGAATGCAACCTGTTACATTAGGCAAGGGCGATGCGATCGTAGTCCCTGCCAGCCTGGGCAAGTTTCGTGTTCGTCCGCAATGGCAAGTGGAGTTCCTGTGCGCGTCTGTCCCCGGCCAGCCGATGCCCGAGCCAGCGACTAGAATGTGACGTTGATTGCGCAAACCGTGCCCAAGAACATTCCCAATTTCTATCCAGTGATTCTCGCAGGCGGCCGCGGCACGCGATTTTGGCCGCTCAGCCGAAAGCGCCGTGCCAAGCAACTGCTCGCGCTCGATGGCAAGCAGACCATGATCCAACAGACCGTTTCTCGGCTGCTACCACTGGCCCCGGCTGCACGCTTCTGGGTGATCACGAACAAAGACCTGCGCAAGGAAATCGGACGGCAGCTTCCGCGCCTGAAAAGCCGTCAGATTGTCGCTGAACCCGTGGGAAGAAATACGGCGCCCGCTATCGGCCTGGCCGCTTTCATTCTGTTGCGCAGCGATCCCAGTGCCGTCATCGGATTGTTTCCTTCCGATCATGTGATCGGAGACACGAAAGAATACCAGCGATTACTCGAGCAAGGCGTTCGGATCGCGGCGGCTGGCGAGAACATTGTCGTGCTGGGAATTCGCCCCACCCGCGCCGAAACCGGCTACGGCTATATTGAAACAGGCTCAGCCTTCGACCCCGGCGTCTTGCGGGTGCGCCGCTTTACCGAGAAGCCGGACGCCGCCCGCGCCGCCGAATTTGTGCGCGCGGGTAATTATTTCTGGAACAGCGGAATGTTTCTCTGGAGCGCGCGCACGCTCTGCAATGCGTTACGCGAGCACTTGCCTAAAACAGCGCCTGTGCTCGAACGAATAGCCGCCACATTTGGCACGCCACGCTTTGCCACAACTTTGCGGCGGCTCTATGCCAAATGCCAGAACATCAGCATTGACTATGCCGTTCTCGAACCGCGTTCTGGCAAAGGGGAGCGCGCTTCCAATATCTACTGCCTTCCCGCCGATTGCGCTTGGAACGATCTTGGTTCGTGGACTTCGCTGCACGAACACAGCGTCGGCAAGACCCAGCCCGAAAACGGCAACCTTATTCTGAGCGAAGGCGTCTTCACCGTGGATGCCGCCGGCAACTACTTCCATGCTCCGAAGAAGTTCGTGGCCGCCATCGGCGTGAACGATTTAGTCGTGGTGGAAACCGAAGACGCATTGCTGATTACGACGCGTGCGCGTGCGCAAGACGTAGGCAACGTGGTGAAGTATTTGGATGAAAAGAAATTGCGCAGGCTGGTCTAAGCCCTCGGAACAACGATGAACGGGCGGGCAATCAAATTCGGCACCGACGGCTGGCGCGGCGTTATCGCCGACGATTTTACGTTCGATAACGTCCGGCTCGTCGCGGGGGCAATTGCCTCTTACGCGTTGAAGCACGAAGATCCAGCACGCGGCGTCGTCGTCGGCTACGACACTCGCTATGCTTCGCAACGCGCGGCCCGCGCCGTGGCGGAAGTGCTTGCGGGCGCCGGAATCCCAGTTACACTCGCCAACGATTACACCCCAACTCCCGCCATTTCGTTGGCCACCCGAGACCGTGGGGCAGCGGGTGGCGTGGTCGTGACTTCCAGTCATAATCCATTCAACTGGAATGGCGTGAAGTTCAAGGCCAAATTCGGCGCTTCCGCCCCTCCAGCCATCATGAAGCTCATCGAGCAGGAACTCGGCGCCATGCCCATGGGCAAGGACATGGCGATCCACGAAACCGATCTGAAGCAAGCCTACATCGCGGCGATTTGCGGGTTCGCGGACTTGAAACTCATAGCCAGGACCAACTTCAACCTTGCTATCGATTCCATGTACGGCTCGGGGCGGGGCGTACTGGCGCAGATTTTCAGCCAACACGGTATTCGACACGTTGCCATCCGCCAGGAATTGAACCCGCTGTTTCCCGGCATCAATCCCGAGCCTATCGAACCGCACATCGCCGAGTTGCAGAAGACCGTCCTGAAGGAGGGCTGCCATGCGGGGTTTGCCACCGATGGCGACGCAGATCGCATCGGCGCCGTGGCGGAAGACGGCAGCTTCGTGGACTCGCACAAGATTTTTTGCGTGCTGCTGCGTTGGCTTCTGGAGCGCAAGAAATGGCCGGGCGAGGTGGTGCGAGCCTTCAACACCACGCGTATGGTGGACCGCATCGCCACTCGCTATGGGCGCAAGGTCAATGAGTGCCCCATCGGATTCAAGTACATTGCCGACCTTATGATGGAGCGCGACATTTTAATCGGCGGCGAGGAGTCGGGTGGGATCGGCTATTCCCGCTTTTTGCCGGAGCGCGATGGTATTCTCAACTCGCTGCTGCTGGCCAACGTGATGGCGGAGGAAGGCAAACCGCTCGGCCAACTGGTCGCCGACTTGCAGCGGGAGTATGGGCCGCATTACTACGGCCGGCGCGATTTGCACATTTCTGACGAGGTGAAACAAAGTGCCATCCAGCGGGCGAGTTCGGAGGGAACGAAGCACCTCGGCCCTTACCCAATTCTGAAAAAAGAGAACCTTGACGGGGTGAAGTTCTTCCTGGGCGCTCCCACGCACGGAAACGGCGCTGATGCCTGGATCCTGTTTCGCGCGTCAGGCACTGAACGATTGCTGCGGGTCTATGCGGAAGCCGCGTCGCAAGAATTGGTCGATGAAATTCTCGCCAACGGAGAAGCATTTGTGGGAAACGGCGCGTAACGGGTAACACTCCCACCGGCCAGTGTCCGTTTAGAGCTTCGCATTTCGTATCGTTACATACGATAATGATCGCCACAGATGAGTTCCACGTCAGCCCCACTCACCGTCCCCGCGGATTCGCCGGAAGCCCGGCGCTATAACCGCATCCGGCGCTGGTTGGGCATTGCCGATTTTGTCTTCGGCTTGACGTTCCTCGGCGTGCTGCTGGCAACGGGTTGGACCCGTGTTCTTCGCGACCTCGCGTATCGGGTCGCTCTACAAAACTACGCCGTGGCGGTTGTTCTCTACGTGCTGATGCTTCTCTTGATCGGCAAAATGCTGAGTGCGGGCCTGGACTATTACGGCTTCCGACTCGAACATCGTTTTAATCTTTCCAATCAGAGGCTGCGCGCGTGGGTATGGGATGAAACCAAAGAGCTGCTGGTCGGCGCCGTCCTCGCCGCAATCTTGGCCGAGTTGGTGTACTTCATCATTCGCCATTTCCCGCAATACTGGTGGTTGATCACCTGGGTAGTCGTCCTCGGGCTGTTTGTCCTGATGGCGCAACTGGCTCCGGTGGTCCTATTTCCCATCTTCTATAAGTTTGAACCGCTGGAGAACGACGAATTGAAAGCCCGCCTGGTGCGGCTGGGCGAGCGCGCGGGCACTCGCGTACGCGGCGTCTACAAATGGAAGCTTTCCGAAAAGAGCAAGAAGGCGAACGCCGCTCTGACCGGGCTTGGCCATACTCGGCGCATTATTCTGGCAGACACTTTGCTCGACAATTACTCCCCGGATGAGATCGAAGCGGTGCTGGCCCACGAACTGGGGCACCATGTCCACCGCCATATTGCGAAGAGCATTCTGGTGCAGGCGGCCACGACATTCGTGGGATTCTGGGCGGCCAACTGGGTTCTCCACTACGCCGTCGATCGCCTGCACATGTTCGACACACTGTCAGACTTCGCTAACCTGCCGCTGCTGGTGCTAGTCGCGGCTCTCCTGTCATTCCTGCTGATGCCCGCGTCGAACGCGTTCTCCCGCTTCAATGAGCGGCAGGCCGATCGTTACGCGTTCCGTTCCATCGCCAGCGTCGGTCCGTTCGTTTCCGCCATGAACAAACTGGCAGGCCAGAATCTGGCCGAGCGTACGCCTTCCAAATTCGTGGAGTGGTTTTTCCACTCCCATCCCGCCATTTCCCGCCGCGTGGAGGCGGCCAAAACTTGGGCGAAAGGCTAGGCGGGGGGCTTCTCACGTCGAACGGCGCCTCGGCTATCTAACCAGGCGCAGCCGGCGACTCAGCTATCGCGCAGTATTTCTTCCACTCTTCGCAAATCTTCTTCCGTGTCCACACCGACTGTGTCGTGAGGGGTTTCTCCAACATAAATGGGGATTCCATTTTCCAAAAAACGCAGCTGCTCCAGACGCTCGCTTCGTTCGAGCGACGACTCGGGCAAGGCGACAAAGCGATCGAGCATCGGCTTGCGGTAAGCGTAGAACCCGAGATGCTTGAAGTAGCGCGGGCCCGAGCCGTCACGATCGCAGGGAATGGTCGCTCGCGAAAAGTAGAGCGCGCGCCCGGCGAGGTCAGTCACGACCTTCACCGCATTCGGATTGTGGATGTCCGCGGCGCCGCAGGGAGTTTTCAGCGTTCCCACCTCGACGCCGGGATTTTCCATCACTTCGAGCAGCGCGGCAATGTGTTCGGCACGGGTCAGGGGCTCATCCCCCTGCACGTTCAGGTAGATATCGGCCGCCACGGAGTTCGCCACTTGCTGCACGCGCTCGGTTCCGCTGCGATGCATCGCGGAGGTCATCTGCGCCTTCCATCCATGCTGGCGGCAGACCTGCATGATTTCTTCCGAGTCGGTGGCCACGATCACGTCGTCGAGCAGGGGCGAGGAACGCACCGCGCTGTACACGCGGGCGATCAAAGTTTGCCCGCCGATCTCGCGCAACATCTTGCGCGGCAGCCGCGTGGAGGCCAGCCGGGCCGGTATGACGGCAATCGCCCTCATGGACCTACAGTTTCGAGTTTTCGCTTCAGAGTTGCAATAGCGAGCAGGGACCGTCGGCTGCGCAGCGGATGTTTGACACCAGTTTAAGACGGCTCATAGAATCAAGAATCGGCTTGGTGCGCGGCCCTCTGCCACGTTTCCCTGGCCTCGGGAAACTTACCAGGTCGAAGAGGGCCGGTCCCACTTGCGTTTTCCCTCAAGTCAGTGCACCGTGGCGGCGTAGCTCAGGTGGTTAGAGCGACGGTCTCATAATCCGTAGGTCAGTGGTTCGAGTCCACTCGCCGCCACCAGTTCCCTGCCATCGCCCATGCTAGAATCTGCCGGTTCCAGAGAAGAGAGACGACGGTTCAAAAACCAATATGGAAGATGTTCCTCTTGATCGGCCTCTTCTCGTCTTCGATGGCGATTGTTCCTTTTGCAAAGCGTGGGTTGAGTATGCAAAACAGCTGACTGGGGATCGAGTGAAGTTCGCTCCTTATCAGCAAGTCGGTCCGCAGTTCCCACATCTTGCTCGCGAAGACTTCGCTTCGGCGGTGAAGCTCATCCTGCCCGACGGGGAAGTCCGCAGTGGCGCGCACGCGGTATTCAGCGCACTTGAAAAGGTTCCTGGCAAACAGTGGTTGCTGAAGTCTTATCGGCTCATCCCCGGCGGCGCAGCCGTCTCAGAGGCCACTTACCGCGTCGTCGCCGGTCATCGCTCCTTCGCCTACCGCGTGATGAAGCTGTTTTGGGGAGTTCCTCTCGAACCGGCGGCCTACCGGCTGTCGAGTTGGCTTTTTCTCCGGTTGTTGGGCGCCATCTACCTCATCGCCTTTGCGTCTTTCGGTGTGCAGGCGGCAGGACTCATCGGCTCGCGCGGAATTCTTCCGGTCACGGAGTTTTTCGCCGAGGTTCGCCAATACTTGGGAACAAGCGCTTATTGGAACGCCCCCAGCTTTCTGTGGTTCAGCTCGGGCGATGCCGCCATCAAGACCATCTGGATCATCGGAGTCTGTTTCTCGATTCTTCTCCTGCTCGGTTTGAATTGGCGCGCCGTGCGGATTGGCCTGTTCCTTCTCTATCTCTCTCTGGTGACTGCCAGCCAGGTCTTCTTAAGCTTCCAATGGGACGCTTTGCTGCTTGAAACCGGCTTCCTGGCAATTTTTCTCGGCTCCTCCTCCCTCGTTCCCTGGCTTTTTCGCTGGCTGCTCTTTCGACTCATGTTTCTTTCCGGCGCAGTGAAGCTCCTCAGCGGCGACCCTTCCTGGCGAAATTTCAGTGCGCTTCCGATGCACTACCAAACCCAGCCCCTGCCGACGGTGCTGGCGTGGTATTTCTTTCAGCTACCGGCCTGGTTCCAGCGCTTTTCGGTGGGATTCGTTTTTTTCGTGGAACTGTTCGTTCCTTTCCTAATTTTCGCGCCGCGCCGCGTCCGTTTTTTTGCCGCTTTCGCCATCACTGCGTTGCAAGCGTTAATCTTCGTGACCGGCAACTACGCGTTCTTCAATCTGCTGACCGTCGCGCTCTGTCTTTTTCTTCTGGACGACCAACTGCTGCGCCGAATCATCCCCCAGCGGCCAACTGAAAGAATCGCCGCGATTGGAAGCCGGCTGCGGTGGCCGGTTTTCCACCATGCCATCTGCCAGGTTCTGCTCGCCCTGGTGCTCTTCATCAGCGGCTTCCAACTGATGGGAATATTCCTACGATTCCACTGGTTGCCGGCGGAGACCGTTATCCATGCTGTCTCCCCATTCGAAATTGTCAACACCTACGGCTTGTTCGCGGTCGTGACCACTTCGCGTCTGGAAATCGTGCTGGAAGGCTCTAACGATGGCGCCAACTGGCTGCCCTATGGGTTCAAGTACAAGCCCGACGACCTTGGACGGCCGCCGGTTTGGGTGCAGCCTCACCAACCTCGGCTCGATTGGCAAATGTGGTTTGCGGCTCTGGGCGACTATCGTAGCGATCCCTGGACCGTGCAGCTGGTAGCCCGTCTGCTGGAGGGATCGCCCGAGGTGTTGCGGCTATTCGCGAAGAACCCGTTCCCCGGTGCGCCGCCTCATTTTGTCCGGGCCCAGCTCTACGAGTATCGCTTTACGACGTCGGACGAACGGCGAGCTTCGGGAGACTGGTGGCGCCGGGAGTTGAAAGGAAGCTATCTGCCAGCTCTGTCGCTGCGCGATCCGTAGAAAGCGGCCAATCAGTCGGAGCTACCAACGGCGCTCGCTTTCGACAGCGTTCGCAGGGCCTGATTCACTTTGGTCAGCAGCGCGGAGAGCGTGAACGGCTTTTCCAGAAGCAGAGTCTCCGTGTCCAGCACGCCGTATTGGGCAATCAGGTCGTTGGAATATCCCGACATATACACCACTTTGGTCTCGGGACGCAGAGCCGTCACCCGATTGGCCAGTTCACGCCCGTTCATGCCGGGCATGATGACATCGGTCAACAGTAGCTGAATGGGTCCGGGGTGCTCGCCGGCTGTCGCCATCGCCATATGGCCGTCGGGCGCCTCCAGCACTCGGTAGCCGTGGCTCTCCAGGCAGTTTCGCGCCAGGGTTCGCAGCGCCTCTTCGTCTTCCACCAGCAGGATGGTCTCCGAGCCGCGCGGAAGACCTCCTTCCTTCTCCGCGGCTTTGGCGGCCTGGGCCGTGCCTTCGGCTTGCGGCAGATAGATGTGGAAGGTTGAGCCCCGGCCCAACTCGCTGTGCACGCTGATGTAGCCACCATTCTGCTTGACAATTCCGTACACCGTGGAGAGCCCCAGCCCGGTTCCTTTGCCGGCTTCTTTCGTGGTGAAGAAGGGTTCAAAGATGCGCGCCTGCGTTTCCCTGTTCATCCCGGAACCGTTATCGCCGAAACTGAGCATGACATAGCGGCCAGGCTTGAAGTACGCATGGCGACGCGCGTGGGATTCATCGAAATAATTGTTCGTCGTCTTGATCAGCAGCCTGCCGCCCTGAGGCATGGCATCCCGCGCGTTGACCGCAAGGTTCATCAGAATTTGCTCGATTTGACTCGGATCCGCCTTGATCCGCGCTGGGCTGGAGTCACGCATGATCACGATGTCGATGTTTTCTCCGATCAACCGGCGCAGCATCTTTTCCATTTCACTGATCACGGAGTTCAAGTCCAGGATGACCGGCTGAATCACCTGCTTACGACTAAAGGCTAGAAGTTGGCGCGTCAATGCCGCTGCGCGATGAGCGGCTTTGGCAATTTCCTGCGTGTAGCGACATAGGGGATCGCCGGCGGGCAAGCGCATTTGTAGAAGGTCGCTATATCCCGTGATCACGCTGAGGGCGTTGTTGAAGTCGTGCGCCACTCCGCCCGCCAGCAGCCCGACGGCTTCCATT